>DASWOB010000094.1:0-144345 GCA_036398925.1 Thermoanaerobaculia bacterium | reverse complement strand
CATCGGCCCCGGACCCCATTGGTCGGCGTAGCCTCCGCGACACTCTGTCGCGAGATACGAAGCTGTGTCGCGGAGGCTACGCCAACCAACGGGTCCGGGCCCGTGGCCCGGCCGCCGGAGGCCCCCCGTCGTTCCCTCATCCGTTGGTGAAGTAAGAGCATTCTGCTGAACCACCCGTGCGATCGGCCGTCATCGACAGCGCTCCCGCGGCCGAAATGCGCTCTTGCGTGTTGTCGGTGACGACGACCACGCGATTGGATTTCTTCAGGTATCTCTGCGCCACGCGGAGGACGTCTTCGCGGGTTACGGCGACCATCGCTGCCAGCTCGGTGT
The DNA here is from genome assembly GCA_036398925.1 of Thermoanaerobaculia bacterium. GTDB lineage: Bacteria > Acidobacteriota > Thermoanaerobaculia > Gp7-AA8 > Gp7-AA8 > DASWOB01. Next base: position 144,012 of record DASWOB010000094.1, on the reverse strand, counting down.
TGATGCGTTCGGGGTCGCGGTAGAACAAGGTCACACGCGCGAGGGCATTGGCGACGCCGGAGGCCGGCTCCAGCTGTGTTGCCGCCCACTGCCGCTCCTGCTCGCGCGCGATGGTGATCTCTTCGGGTGAGACCAGCTGTTGCGTCAGTCGCAGCAGTTCTCCATCCAGCGCACGTTGAACGGCGGAGATGCTGACGCCCGGTTTGATTCTGGCGCGCATGCGCAACAGACTCGGCCCGCACGGCGACTCGGTCATCCCTTCGACGAAGCTGGTCACCAGTCCCGCCGCGGCGAGCGCCTGCTGGAGCCGCGAGCCTGGTCCCTGCCCGATGATGTCGGCGAGGATGTTCATCGCGAGCCAGTCGGGGTGCGTGGAGTCAGGCGTGATGTAGGCGATCGAGATCTCGCCCTCCGGAACTTTGGGATCTCTGATGATGGACTGCCGTTCTCCGCGTGCGTTTACCGCGCGGGCGCCGCTGCATGGCTGGCGAGGCGGCCCGGCAGGGAGGGTCGAGAATGCCGCCTCGATGCGGGCCATGACGCTCGCCTCATCGAGCGTGCCGGCGAGCACGAGGACGGTCGACGCCATGCCGTAGTGCCGGCGAAGATACTTCTCCACGTCTCGCGGACTGACGCGCGCGGGCGCGACTTCCGGTTCGTGACCTCGCGCGGTCCGGCCGTACGCGGAGCGGAGCAGCGCTGCCGAGGCTGCGCTGTACGGCTTGCCGGCCTTCTCGCGAGCCTCGCGAAGCAACGAGTCACGGGTCCGCTCAAAGTCGTCGCGCGTGAGCGTTGGATTCGCGAGTGCTGTCGCAATGCCGGCCATTTCCGCCGGCAGGTCCTGAGCCGCCACCTCTGCCGTGGCGTACGCCCGCTCCTGATTCAGGCCGATGCTCAGGCGGGTGAGCCGGCCGGCCATGATCCGGCTGGCGAGCCACGCCACTCCGGCTGTGCGCGCGCCATCGCGCCGTGACCCGGCGTCGAAGGCGAGATGAATGGCAATCTTCTCCGAGCGGACCTTCGAGGCAAGGACCACGCGCAAGCCATTCGGAAGCTGGCGGGAGACGAGCTGCACGTCCGCCGAGGCGGGGGAGGGGCAGAGCAGCACTGCGAGGAACAGCAACCAGGGACGCGGCATGGAGCTACAGACGCCGGGCGGCCGTGGTGGTTAGGCCCGCCCCTCCGTGTCGCGGCGCGCCTATTTCGGCCAGAGCCAGCCGAACGTCCCCGCCGTCAGCAGCGCGTAGATCAGGCCGTCCAGCGTGCCGGTGAAGGTGGAGCGCCAGGCGCGGTGGAACCAGATCGACATCTGCCAGAGCGCGCCCGCGTACGCGAGGAAGGCTGCGGTTCCGGCGAAGCGGAAAACGTCGAGATAGTGCGCGCCCGGTGGTAAGGCCCGGCCGGCCACGTAGGCGCTGACGAAGCTCACCGCCAGGACGTAGAGGAACCAGAGCATGAGGCTCCGTCCCATCGAGACCGGGCCGGGAGCGATGGAGGTCAGCACCAGCACCGGGCCTTCCTCCATCTTCTTCGTGAATTCGGGGGTGCGCATCTCGGCGCCGCTCCTGGCGCGCGGCAGCATGTAATCGCCGGGCGGGATGCGGAACGGCTTCAATGCGCCGCGGACACCATCTTCGTCGGGCACGGGCGGGTAGGCGTTGCGGTGCCACAGTGGCGCCATGTGGATGATCGAGCTGGCGATGAAGACGATCACCGTCGCGACGACGATCGGAAGCCAGAGCGCGAGCAGGGAGGTGGTGGTCATGACTAGCTCCTTTCCTTATAGACCGTGTCGATGGCGATGCCGGCGGCGAGGAGCAGTGGAGCGGTCCCGGGCCGGGTGATCGTTTCGGAGAGGGAGATGACGTAGGTGTCGGCATTGGTGAACAGCTCTTTGCCGATGCCGGCCCACTTCTTCGTGACCGTACCGAGCTCCTGTCCGGTCGGTGCGGTCATCTGAAAGTTCCACCCTTTCCAGTCGCCCTTCACCGCGCCGATCTCCGTGTCGTGCGGATCGAACATCCGGAAGGCGCCGCCGAGGGAGAAGGCTTTCGCCACAAAGTACCCGAGAGCCGCTCCGCCGGCGCCGGAGACGGTCACTTTCGGGCGGAGGATGGCCACGCCGCGGCGGATGGAGAGGATCGGCGTCGCGCTCATCCCCTCGGCGCCCTCATAGACGTTGATCACCGTCGGCATGAGGTTCTTCTTGACGATGAGGCGCAGCCATTTCGCCCACGGATTCGGCTCTTCTTTCGCGACGCCGATGATCGCGCCGCTCTGCGGATCGAGGATGTCGTAGACGTCCGTCAGCTTCAGAAATCCGACGCGCTCTTTGATGACGTAGGTCTTCTGGTCGAGGAGCATGTGTGGGGCTCTCACTTTTTTCGATTTTGGTTTCGGCAACCGTACCACAGGGGCGGCCTCGGAACCGGGGGGCCGGGGTAGTTCTACCTGGAGCCTGCTGTGGGCTTTAGCTATTGAGCTGTTGAGCGATTGAGCGAGAGATGTGTTTGGAGAACAAATACTTCTCTCGCTCAACAGCTCAACAGCTCAATAGCTCAACAGCTCAACAGCCAGTCCCCCCCGCTTGTTACGCCGGTGCGGCGGCGACCACCTCCAGCATCACCAGCGCCCCCGCCGGCAGGGTCAGTGCGGCGAAGGTTGTCCGTGCCGGGAGTGGGGTGACGCCGAGGCCGGGGAGCCAGGCGGCGTAGAGGACGTCGACGGCTTTGTAGTCTTTGATGTCGGCCAGGACCAGCGTGACTTTGACGATGTCGCCCGGGGTGCAGCCGGCGGCGTTGAGGATGGCCTCGACGTTGGCGAGCGTGCGCCGCGTCTGCGCTTCGAGGCCTTCCTCCAGTTTGCCGGTGTTCGGATCGCGGCCGGTCATGCCGGTCACGAAGACGAGATCGCCGACGCGCACCGCCTGCGAGTAGGTCCCGGTGGCGGGTGGGGCGGCGTTCGTGGCGATCTTGATCTTGCTGGCCATCGTTTACTTCACCACCTTGAGGGGGATCTCGAACTTTACGTTGATCGGGCCGGGAGCGTACGGCGCGAGATCGAGCAGCTGCGTCTGTCCCGGGTAGATGATCTGCAGGACCACGCAGTTCGACGGGTCGTTGAAGTCGAGGTCGAAGTAGTGGAACTCGGTGATGTTGGAGGCGTAGATCCAGGCGTTGTTCTGGTGCTGGATCATGTCGCGGAACTCGTCGCTCTCCATCGGCGCATTGCGGATCTCGAGCGGCACCTCGGTGAGGATCTTCTTCGTGAGATCGAAGTGCTCGAAGGCGTACTGCCAGCTCTGTTCGTACGGCCGCTTCGTCGAGCCGCGCTCGCGGGGGAGGGCACCGCGCTGCTTGAGCATGATGTTCTCGCGGACGAACTCTTCCTCTTCATTGTGCGCGGCGACGTCACCCCGGGTCAGCCGGTCGAGGAAATCGGCGACGTCGCGGCTGGTGGTGAACGCTTCGCGGATGACACGGAAATACGACAGCGCGGCCGGATTGATGTCGAAGATGGTGATCCGCTTCGGCTTCCAGAGGGGGATCAGGTTGAGGCCGTACAGTCCGCCGACGACGCTGATCAGGTGAATGTCGTCGCGGCGCCACGGCTCGACGCTTTCATAGTGCGCCCGGATCTCCTCGAATTCGGAGAACGAACCGTCCTGCGATCCGTCGTCCGTCCCGTAGAAGACATTCTCCGGATGGCTGTGGTACATGGTCCGGTTGAAGGCCCTCGGTGCAATCGATTGTGCTTCTGCGGTCATGCTTCTCCCTCCCTCTGACGAATGAGCGGCAGCAGCTCGCGCCCGAAGAGAACCATCTCGTCGAGCTTCGGCCAGCCGGCAATGATGAACTGGGTGACTCCGATTTCTTTGTACTCGAGGAACCGCTGCGCGAGCTCGTCCGGCGCGCCGATGAGCGCGATCGACGACGAGCCGTAATACGGCACGAGGCCGGCGTACAGATTGCGGTTCATCCACGCGCTCTGGTCCGCCGCTTCCAGTGCTTCATGCAGCGTCCGCGAGTCGCTGCTCGTGAGAATGGCGCGCTCTTCCCGCTCCGTTGCCGCGTCGGGCATCATGGCGCACGCTGCGGCGAGCGCTTCCTCGTGCGTCGGGCGGCAGATCACGCAGAGGCGCAGGCAGACCTCGACGCCGCGCGCACGCATCTTCGCCACGACCGGCTGCAGTTTCTCCGGCGTGTCGATGAGACGGAGGTAGCAGGAGCCTTCGGTGGCGGCGAGCTCCTGCGCCTGTTCGGAATGGCCGGAAACGTAGATCTCGGGCGCCTTGCGATCGGGGGCGATGAACGGCGTGTGGATGCGGCCGTTCTCGATGCGGAAGTACTTGCCGTCGAAATTGACGTCCTGCCCGTTCCGCCAGAACGACCTGCAGACCGAGAGGAACTCGCCGGCGCGCGCGTAACGCTCGTCGTGCTCGAAGAAGTCGCCGTAGCCGCGCTGCTCGGCGGTCGAGCTGCCGGCCACGATGTTGATGGCCAGCCGTCCGCCGATCAGGCCCGAGAGCGTATTGATCTGCTGCACGAACGTCGGCGGCTGCATGAGGCCGGAGCGGTAGGCGATGATGATCTTCAGCTTTTCGGTGGCGCGGCCGACGGCGCAGGCGGTGAGGATGGTGTCGGGCTCGTAGCGGCTGAACGACAGCAGCACCGACTCGATCCCCGCCTCCTCGGCACGCCGCGCGAAGAGGCTCCATCCTTCCATGTCGGGGAGGGCGGCGGGCGACGCCGCTTTGGTGGTGAGGACGCGCGAGGTTTCCTGCGCGGTCTTCATCCCCACCTCGCCCCCTTTGGGGAACATCCAGTGGAAGCGCAGGCGGCTCAATGAACCTCCTGACGGCGGACGCGCGGCAGGACTTCGCTGCCGAAGCAGTCGATGGTGTCGACCTCCGGCCAGCCGGAGAGGATGAATTCCGTGACGCCGATCCGTGCGTAACCGATCAGCGCATCGGCCAGATCGTCGGGCGTGCCGACGAGCGTCGTCCAGACCGGGCCGTAATACGGCACGAGACCGGTCCAGAGATTCGGCGAGAGCCACGCTTCGCCGTTCGCTCGCGCGGCGGCGTGCATGACCGAGGAATCTTTGAGCCGGACCGCTTCCCCCTGGCCGCCGACGTCGCCGTTCGGGATCAGCGACTGCGCCACCTCGAGCGCTTCCTCACGCGTGGGGCGGCAGATCACGCAGGCACGCAGGCAGACGCCGAGGCCTTTCGCGCGCATGCGGCCGACCGGCTCGCGCAGCTTCTGCGGCGTGTCGGCGACGCGCAGCCAGCAGGAGCCGTGCGTGGCCGCAAGGCGCTCCGACTGTCCGCTGTGACCGGAGATGTAGATTTCAGGGGAGACGCTGCCTTGAAAGGGCGTGTGCAGTTTGCCCTGGGCGACGCGATAGTGGCTGCCGTCGAAATCGACCTCGCCGTCGCGCCAGAAGCGGTGACAGACGGAGAGGAATTCGTCGGCGCGTTCGTAGCGCTGGTCGTGCGCGAGGAAGTCGCCGTAGCCGCGCTGCTCGGCGCTCGAGCTGCCGGCGACGATGTTGAGCGACAGGCGGCCGCCGATGAGCGTGGAGAGGGTATTGATCTGCTGAACGAAGGTGGCGGGCTGCATGAGACCGGAGCGGTAGGCGAGCATGAAGCGGAGCGTCTCGGTGGCCTGCCCGAGGGCGCAACTGACCACGAGCGGATCGGGCTCGTAACGACTGAAGGAGATCAGCACCGAGTCGATGCCCGCCGCTTCGGCGTGTCTGGCGAAATGCAGCCATCCATCGAAATCGGGACGGGGAGCGGGCGACGCGTAGTTCGTCGAGCCGACGCGATAGCGGGCCGCTTCGACCGGCGTCTGTTCCCGGCCGATGGCCACCTCTCCCCCTTTCGGCAGCATCCAGTGGAATCGCAAGCTCATGCCTGGTCTACGTCCACCGTCCACGGCACCTCGGCCGGCAGCACGCCCGCTTTCTTCGCCCACGAGCGGAGCGCCCACGGGGTGGTGTCGATGTCGCGATAGAAGCCGAGGAGCTGGCGCTGGACCGGATCGGAGCTGGCGAGCAGTTTCGGCTCGGGTGTTTCGAGGTAAACCTCCTGCTTCATCCAGCGATAGGCATAGCCGTACATCAGCACCTTCGAGGTGCGCTCGCTGAGATTCGGCGCGGCGGTGTGAAAGAGGCGGTTGTCGAAGAGGAAGGCGTCGCCGGCGTTGACCTGGAGGTCGACCACCTCCACGCCGTTCGGATCGACCTTTCCTTTCTGCAGCTCGAGCGGGGCGGTGCGCATATGCGTCCCGCGCGCGAGCAACGTCATCCCCGAATTCGGCTTCTGAAAGTCAGTGAGGCAGTAGCAGACCTTGATGCCGACGCGGGGGAGGAACTGATGGCCGAGGTCCTTCGGGATGCGGATGTCGCGATGCCAGCCGCGGCGGAAGGCGGGACCGTCGAGATTGGAGGGCCGTTTGTAGATCAGCGCCGTCGAATGCAGATGAATGTTCGGACTGAGGAGCTGCACCACGTACGGAACGGTCGGCGCGTGGGAGAGCAGCCCGAACACCGCTTCCTCGGTGAAGAGGCCGGGCCGCAGGTCGAGGTGGTTGTACTCCGGTTTGCCGGGCAGCTCCGGCTTGTGCAGGAAGTTGCCGGCCAGCCGATCGCCGGCCTCGGTCAATTGCGCGACCTGTTCTTTGTCCAGCACGTTGCGGACGACGAGGAATCCGTCCTGATCGAACGACTGGCGCTGTTCCTCGGAGAGCCGGACGAATTCCATGGTCACGCCGCCTTTCGGATCACACAGCAGTGCTGCATCTCGCCGTTGACCGGCGGGCAAATGGTGGCGTTGGGAAAGAGCGACTGCAGGTAGTGGGAGTCGTAGAAGACGTGGCAACTGCGCTGCTCGTCGTAGTGCGGGAGCTCGTCGGTCTCGACGTAGAGGTCGGTGCCGTTGACGAGCATGCACCAGTCGGATGCGACGGCCCGCGCGACCATATCGCGCGACGCTCGCGTGCGGAGGTCATTGCCTTCGCGCGCCAGACGCCACTCGAAGTTGTTGCCGTCGTAGCCGGGCAGGGCGCGGGAGGCCGGATCGATGTAGGTAAAGGCGAGGGCGCCGCCGTCGCGGAGGCTGCCCCGCAGTTGATCGACGAGCTGCAGCATGTCGATCCGGTCGGTATTGCTGAAGACCGAGTAGGCCAGGATGAAATCGAACTGGCGGCCGAGGTCGGGGAGAGGGAGGCGCGGGACCCCGGTGGGGTTGAAGTAGAAGCAGTAGCGGTCGTAGAAACACCACTCTGCCTCGGGGAAGGCCGCCTCCCCTTTCGCCACCGATTCGCGGACGACGTCGATGCAGGTGTAGCGCCGCTCTTCGATCGTCGAATCGGGATCGCGCAGGATGTTGCCGATGTTGCCGCCGAAGTCGAGCACGGACTTGCCTCTCCAGTCATGCTGGCCCAGCTGCAGAGCGAAGTAGGTGAACTGGCCGGTCTTCCGGGAAATGAATGCCATTGCTCAGAACCATCTCGATGTCGACGAAGGGAAACGCGCGGAGGCGCGAGCGGGGATTGCAGTTGTAGATGCGCGGCAGCCAGTCCTGCCTGGCGATGTGCTCCACGCTCTGGAGCGACACGTCGTAGAGGTCCCTGGCATTGCAGGCCGGGTCGAACGCGTCGAAGTGGCGGCCGTTTTCCTCGTAGTAGTCGTAGCCGAGGAGGTAGATCGGGTCGGCGCCGAGGAGGATGGCGATGTGCAGCGCCGTGCAGCCGCCCCCGCCGCCGAAAAGGCCCTCGCTGAAGGAGCGGCCGACGTACGGATTCAGCGAGGTCATGCCGCCGTGCAGCTCGAACGTGTCCTCGTTGTGGTGGATCTCGAAGCTGTTGTCGTGCGTTCCGGCCGGCGCCGCGTCATGACCGCTGATGATCATGCCGTTGTAATCGCGGAGGGCGCGGGCGTGGGTCTTGTGCGCGGTGACGTCGACGAAGTGCAGGATCGACGGCCGATAGTGCTCGATGATCCGGTTGATGCCGATGGTGATCCGGCCGTTGAGCCGGCTGAAGTCGAAGCCGCGCAGGCTCGTGCCGGTGGAGAGGACGAAGATCGGCCGTCCTGCATACAAGCCGTCGAGCGGATGCCGGTTGGCGAGGGGGCGGTTCATGGGTTGACCGTGTTCGTCCTTTCGATGCGAATGCGGCCGCGGGCGTCGAACACATGCAGCCGGTCGCCCGCTCCGGCGGCGTGCACGACGAGACTGCGCAGGGTGTCTTCGTTGCCGCGGAAAGCGGCGGAGCGGGGTCCGGTGACACGCACGCCGTCGGTCTCGCGCTGCGACAGGAAGCCGTGCACGAGGTCCATCAGGCGCAGATGCTGTTTGAAGAATGCGGTCTGGCCGACGTAAAAGCCGCCGATCACCTTGCGGCCGCCGCTGACGCGGATCTCCTGTTGCAGCAGGGCGCGAACGGCCTCTCCTTCGATGGAGTACGAAATGTCGACGTTCCCTTTGCGCGGCCCGAACAGAACCGCGTCCGGCTGTTCCGCGATGCACTCCTCGACGTAGTCGATCCAGTCGGCTTCGAGGTGGATGTCGGCGTCGAGCTTCACAAAGTACGGCGCGGTGGCGATGCGGTTGATGTCGTGGATCGAGAAGAGCTCGAAGTTGTGATAGCCGTCTTCGCTGTGGCGCGGCGTGTGGAGCACGTCGTAGAGGCCATCGAGGACGTGCAGGTCATCGTCGGAGAGGAAGCTCGAGCCGAGGTGTACCGTCCCATACGGCTGGAGCTTCCTCAGCAGCGGCCCGAGCATCGCAAGATGCTCGGAACCGCCGCAGAGGAAGATGTCGAACCGTTTCTTGTAGTCGGTCACGTCGGCCTGGGATCTACTCGGGTTGGGGCGGTCTGGCGTTGTTGTTGACGGCTCCGTTCGGCGGCGGCGGAGCGTTGAGTGTGGCCGGCAGATCGTCCTCGGCGTCGGGCTGCTGGACCGGCTGCCTCTCGCCCGCGTTCTCACGCGGCAGTGCGAGGAAGCGGGCGCTCTCACCTGTCTCCGCGGTGGGCTGCGGAGCGGTGACGACGAGCGGCGTGGCCGGCACGGCGACCACGGCCACCGGCGCGATGCCGGTGCCACCGTTGGGGGAGACCGCGGTGATCTGGAAGTTGTTGCCCGTGACCGCGGTGGTGTTCGTGGCCAGGCTCCAGAGACCGTTCAGGCCGACATTGGCGGTGCCGATCTTGTTGCCGCGATTGCCGTTCGAGCCGAGGTAGAGATCGACCGTACTGGCGCGATTGCCGTTCCTCGGATTGGCGTTTTTGTCGACGAAGACCGAGGTCGAGCCGTAGATCGAGAGCGCTCCGCCGGAGGTGAACTGCGCACTGGCGATACGCACCGCGTCGGAGCCGCCGCGGCTGACGCGGAACAGCCCCCACAGACCCTGCTGGGCATAGTTGGCCGGGGTGGTACGCCAGAGGTAATCGCCGAAGACCGGCACCTGGCCGCCGGCGCTGGCGATGACCGCCTCGTAGGCCATGTTGGTGCCGTAGTTGTCGCGGGCGCCGAGCCACTGCGAGAGCGGGTTGTTGCCGATGGCGGTGGAGCCGTTGGTGTACGGCAGTTCCTGCCAGACGTGGCCGTGGATGGCCAGCACCTGCTGGTTCCCGCTGCCGGCCGGATGCAGGAGGCGGAAGCGGGTCGGCGTGCCGCCGGCGGCCGTGAAGATCGGCGTCTGCGGCTCGCTGAGCACCAGACCGTTCGCGTAGCCCGTCCAGATGTCGGGGCGGAGATAGAAGTTGCTGGTCAGGTCGGCGAAGCGGTACGACATCGGCTCGGTGCGGTAGTTCACGCCGACGAGCGACTGGCCGCCCGGGGCGGTGAAGGTGGTGCCACCCAGCGACCACTTGCCGCCGTACCACTCGACGTTCTGCAGCGAGTCCTGGGTCACGAGCACGAACTCGCGGTAGAGCAGGCGGCCGGGGCTCTGGCAGGTGCCGCTCGCGTAGACCGTGGCCGCCGCGTACTGCGGCATGTTCGCCTGCGGGTCGTACGTGTCGAGGCACCAGATGGAGCCCGGGGGTTCCACGATCAGGCCGCCGATCAGGCCGTGCGAGTCATGCCCGAGCACGTCCGACGGGGTGAGGTTCACCGAACCGAGCTCCATCGGCGTGCCGGTGATGGTGCCGTTCTGCGCGATCGAGGTTTGTCCGGCGTACCAGTAGTAGGTCTTGCTCCCTCCCGGCGCGACGACCTGATCGGGATTGAAGCCGACGTTGATGCCGGTGCTGGCCATCGCGTCGTACGAGAGGAGAGACGGCGTGAGGCCGACGTTCTTCGACGGCGGAATGAGCTGGCTGGTGTTCCACGGCACGGTCGTGCTGGTGTTGGTGAAGGTCGGCGAGGTCGGGTTGAAGGCGTTCTGCACCGTGACGGAGATGCAGTCGCCGGCGTTTGCGCGCAGGATGAGCGGCTCGGAGGCCTGGGTGTTGTCGGCCAGTGTGTAGATCAGCGGGTTCCAGTTCAGGATCTGCGTCCCGAAGCGGGTCTCCGGGGTCGTGCCGGTGGACGAGCCGGTCGGGAAGCGTCCGGCCGGACCGGCGCCGCGGCTGTTGAAGGTGAGCGTCGCCGGCGTCCGCGACTGCACCGAGTAGGTGCGCCTCGGCGCTCCCGGCGGGCAGCTGTAGCCGGCGGGATCGTTGGCCGGCGGCAGCGGATTGACCACCGGGTTGATGTTCAGCGGCCGCAGATTGGCCTGGTACTGCGAGGTCGACTTGTACGCGCGGAAGATGCCCCAGGTGCCGTCGATGATGCCGTGCTTCTGGTTCGAGGCATCGGGCTGATAGAGGTAGTCGGTGAAGTTGTTGGTCTGCGGCGTGGCCGACGGGCTGGCGCGCGGCGCCTGGAAGAGGAATTCGAAGTGCTCCGAGATGCCGAACGACTGCGAGCTGCGGTAGCCCGAGTCGGGGAAGGACGGCTCGAACAGCCACTTCGCGCCGCCGAAAGTGAATGCGTGCGGCAGCATGTGCGCGCCGGCCACGATGCGGATCTGAACGTTGTCGCCCTCATACGCGCGCAGCAGCGGCGTGAACGGATCGCCCGGCTGCATCTCCGCCGTGAGCGGCGCGTACGGCCAGCGGAACGGCTGCTGCTGCGGCTTGGCGGCCGGGTCGTTGACCGGCTGCCGGCTCGGATCGATCAAGGCACCGAGCGTCGGTTGTACGTTCACCTGCGGATCGTTGCGGTTGGTCAGCGAGTTGAAGACGTACGACATGTCGGTCACTTTCGGATCGGTGGACGATCCGGTGGCGACGCGGAAGGGAAGTGGCTCGTTGCGGTAGTTGAACGAGGTCGTGCCGGGCGAAGGACCGGAGCTGACGATCTGCGGCTGCACCTTGCTGTTGCCGAACGGCGCCTCGATGACATTGCCCGGATCGCTCCAGCCGACGTTCGGATCGGGGCTGACGTTCGGTTTGCTGGTGGCCTTGTAGGCGAGTTGGAAGTCGGCCACGGCCAGGGCGAACTCGCGGTAGGTGTTGGCCGGATTCGGCCTGTTGGTGGGCGTGCCGTCGGGATTGAGGAACGGCGTCTCGATGATGGCGTTCCAGGTGGTCGGCCCGCCGTCGGTGCGGGTATTGAGCTTCACGCCGGTCTCGGACTGATACCACGCCGACCCGGCCGGCTCGACGAGGAACGCGGCATAGAGGCCGGTCTGCTGGTGCGTCGACGGACCGAAGTGATCGTGGGTGAAGACGGTGCGCATGGTGCGCGGTGCCGGGTTGGAGGGGTCGTTGTCCGGCGTCATGCTGAGCGGGTCGGCGTACCAGCGCTGCACGGTGGTCTGCGCGCCCCACCAGGCGTTGCATGGATCGGCGTTCGGATCGGGGCAGATCTCTGCCGGGGGCGGCTTGAGCGTCAGCTTCTGGCGATTGGCCGCCGTGCCGCACTTGCTGATCGTATCGGGGCTGGTGGCCAGGCCGCCGCAGTCGTTGATGTGCTTGACCAGTTCCTGCACTTCCTGCGGGCTGAACGTGCCGTCCTCGTAGTTGTAGCCGTTGGCCGCGCCGTCCGAGGAGGTGACGTCGAACTTCACCAGGTGGATGTGCTGGCCGATGATGTCGGTCGGCGTGCGCACCTGGTAGTCGTCGAGCTCGTAGTAATCGGGCACGAGGTTCGTGTGCCAGTAATTGACGACCGAGTCGTCGTTGGCGCGGATGAAGAACGGCTGCGGCGGCACCTTGTCGAACCAGGTCGGCAGGACGTCCTGCCAGAGCGTCAGGAAGCGCGCCTGCGGGTAATGCCACCCCTTCTTGTTGAGGACCAGATCTTTCTGGATGACCGCGCCCTTGTAGAGGTGCGACTTCTTGATCGGCACGCACTCATTGCCCGCGCCGTCGGGCTTTCCGTCGGCGTACGGGTCGAGGCCCGGATCGGCGTACGGCGCGCCGTGGGTCGGCGGGAGTCCATTGGTGCGGAAGCGCGCCGGCGCTCCGAGAGGAGTGAAGGTGTCGTGGAAGCAGACCGAGTGGTACTGCATCGCCACCTTCTCGATCGCCGTTCCGTCCTCCGGCAGCTGATACGCGTTCACCTGGTCGTAATCCTTGGAGAAGTTCACCGGCGTGTGCTGCTCGTTGGTGATCCGCCCGTTCACCAGGATGTGGCGGGGCAGGCCGCCGTCGTAAATCTGCGCGACGCCGTTCGGATCGTTCTCGGTGGCGAAGTCCATCGGCGGATGCGGCGCGCGCGTGCCGGCCACGCCGGGGATGAAGAAGGGATAGCCGGGGTTGCGGTTGGCGGCGATGTCGGCCGCCGGAACGTCGGGGCGCCAGCCCAGCGGGTTGCCGCTGCCGTTCGGATCCATGACCGCGACCAGCTTGACCTCGCCCGGCATCGGCGGCATGGCCAGCACCGGCATCGGGATGAGCGCCGGAATGGGCGTGCCCTGCGCGATCTCGCCGTCGGGCAGCGCGCGCGAGCCGTACTTGCCGAGCTGACTCGGGAAGCGGGTCGTGTTGAACGGCGAGCCGACCTCGTAGACGTCGTGCGTGCGCCAGTGCGCCCACATGCCGGCCGCAAAGTGCGGATAGAAGTGGCAGTGGAAGATCGAGTCGCCGACGACCTTGTTGCGGTTGCCGCCGCCGTTGAAGGTGATCTCCAGGGTGTAGGCGCTGCCGGGGTTGATCAACTGGCTGTCGAGATAGGTCGAGCCGTCGCTGTTCGGCGAGTGCACCCACTGGTGGGCGTGGAGGTGATGGACGTGCGAGACGCCGGTGCCGGTGTGCAGCACGCGGAACTTCACGCGGTCGTTGATGTAGCTGTGGTAGACGTTCGACGGATCGTCGGGATAGAGCGCCTGGGTCGCTTTGCGCATCGGCTGGATGCCGGTGGGCGCGTTGCCGGCCACCCCCGGCGAGCAGGGATGGCTCTGCGTCGACTTGACCGTGACCTCCGGCTTGTTCGTGCCGGGCGTGGAGCCCTGGCAGGGGAGGTTGGCCGGGACGTCGACCAGCACCGCCGGATCGCCGACGGTCCAGGAGCTGAGGAAGAACTCCTCGAAACGGCAGTCGACGCAACTGTTCATCGGCCCGAGGCCGAAGCGGTTCGCCAGGATTTCCGAGCCGATGCCGCCCGTCCCCATGTTGATGGCGAAAGCGTCACCGGCAGCGCCGAGGGTCGTCGCCAGCGCCTTCTGCTCCGGCGTGGCCGGCTGGCCGTTCGGGCTGAAATTCGCGGAGAAGACCGGGAAGGCCTGGGCCACGTCCATCAGCTCGTGGTAGGTGATGACGAACTCACGGTAGGGATCGCGGCGATTCGGCTCGATGTTGACCGGCTTGAGGTTCGGGTCGCCGGTGCCGTCGGGCCACCGGCCGGCGTTCGGACCGGTGATGACCGCGGTGAGGTCGGTGTAGATCAGCTCCGGCAGGTTCGCATTGGTGGAATTCGGCTTGAGCATCGCCAGCACGGGATCGCCGGCGTTCGGCGTTCCGGCGGGGAAGAGCGCCCGGTAATTGAGGAAGGGCTGCCCGATCGGACTGAAGCCGCCGTTCCCTTTCGTGGTGTCGATCGCGTGCTCGAGATCGAAATGCGTGACCTGGCTGCGGTACCACTCCGACCGCGCCGGGGCGACCGTCACGGCGCCGAAGAGGCCGGCCGTCACCTGTGCGCCGTCGTTCGGCTGGTTGAAGCCGCCGAAAGCCGCACCTTCGCTGTTGAGGAGGAACACGCCCTCCGCCGTCGCGCGGATCAGATACGTGGCCCGGCCGTCGGGTGGGACCGTGCCGTTGCCGTTCGCACCGACGAAGGTGCCGGCGTCCTTGATCGTATTGACCAGCTCCATGCCGGCGACGTGCACCGATGCGTAGCGCGTGGCCGGCTGCGGCGGCACCGGCGAAGGTGTGGTGCCGAGCAGATTGCGGAAGTTGATCTGCAGGCAGTCGCCGACGTTGGCGCGCAGCACGATCGGCCGCGCGCGTTTGCCGGGACGCAGCATGGCGTTACCGGCGGCGAGCGTCGTGCCGGCCGTCTTCGGCACCACGTCGCGCTGCAGCGCGAAGACCATCCCCTCGGGCATTGCTGCGCCGAGGCGATTGAGCAGGAACGGCTGGTCGATCGCCACCATGTTGACGACGATCGTGCGCGTGCCCGGGCAGGTGCTTGCTTGCTGTGCGAGCGCCGCGTTTGAAAGGAACAGCGCGAGGACGAGGAGACCGAGGGCTAATCCCGTCTTCTTGAACATATGAGACAGACGGTTGATGACACCACTTCGTGAACGGTTCACAACCGCCTCCCGCCGCCCGTCTACGAAGGTTGCTGCACCTCGTCATCAACTGCGGCCTCTGCGAGGAGGCGATCGGTCCCTGCATCGAGTCGGTGCGGGGGCAGAACTTCCTTTCCTGGAAGGCGTGGGTGACGGTCGACCGCGCCGGCGACCGGACCCTCGACCGCGCCGTCGAGGCCCGCGGTGATGACCCACGGGTTGACATCGTCGCCAACCGCGAGCGCCTCTTCCCGATGGCCAACCTCCTCCGCGCCATCGACCGCAGCGGAGCGGCGGCGGAAGACGTGATCGTCATCCTCGACGGCGACGACCGCCTGATCCGCCCCGACGCGCTGTCGATCATCGCTCGCACGTACGAAGAAGAAGGGGCGTGGGTGACCTACGGCAGCTGGATCAGCAACCGCGCCGATCGACCGGGAAGGTGGCCCGCCTATCCGCCCGGGACATCCGACTTTCGCAACGAGCCATGGCTCGGCACCGCCGTGCGCACGTGGAAGAAGTGGCTCTTCGACCGGATCGACCGCGACGACTTTCTCGATCCGGAGGGACGGTTCTTCCGCGTGACGGAGGATCTCGCCTGCATGTACCCGCTGCTCGAGATGGCCACCACCGAGCGGGCAAAGCACATCGCCGAACCGCTGATGCTCTACAACCTCGACAGCCATCACGACCCGGGGCGGGCGATGGTGGAGGAGGGGCTGCGCAACGCGGCGTGGCTGCGGAAGAAGAAACGATACGAGGCGCTCGTGTTTCACGCCAGCCTCGCCCCAACCGTCTAGCCCTCAGTAAGGAGGCGCTCAAACTATGGCCACGCCCAGCTATTCGAACGACACCGTGATCGTCGTGTTGGACAGAAAATGCGCCAAGCAGGTACTGCTCGCGCTGACGCTCGCTCTCGGCGGTACGCCGGTGAAGACCGTCGTTCAGGGAGGAAAGAAGGGGAAGGGGGGCAAGTCGGGCGGCGGCAAGGCTTCGACCTCGACCGGCGGCGGCAAGGCCTCGACGTCGACCGGCGGCGGCAAGGCCTCGACCAAGGGCGGCTCGACCGGCGGCAAGCTTTCGACCAGCTCCACCACCGGCGGCGCGACGGCGAAAAAGAAGAAGTAAACCGCCCCCGTGGAACGCCTCCGGATCAAACGCCCCTCCGCGCGCGTCGGGAACCTGGTGCGCGCGTACGTCGGAGATCACCCCGGCTTTCTCGATCTCTTCGAGCGCTTCCTCGCGCTGCAGTCGTACGACCGCGGCTTCGCCGAGGAGTGCGCGCGGGCGGCCCGTGTCTCGCGCGCGTGGAGCGTCCGGCGCGTGGCGACGCTGATGCTCGAGCATCTGCTGCTGCGGGAGCACGGCGATCACGCGTTCTGGTCGAAGGAGCTCGGCGTCGATCTCGAGCCGCTGCTGCCGCGCCTCGCACGCAACGCGCGCCTCCAGCGGCCGGAGGACTTTCTCCACATCGCGAGCAAAGACTGCCGCCTCACCCTGGCGCGCTACCTTTTCACGCCCGAGGAGATCATCGAGCGGATCGAGCGGCACCTCCGCCGCTCGCAAGGCATCCGCAGCCAGCCCGACTACGGTCACAACTTCGTACGCAAAGAAACGGCGCACATCCTGCGCATGGCCCAGCCGCTCGAGCGCACGATCCTCGAGCACCTCGGACGCGACGCGACCATTCGCTGGGTCGACGAGGCCACGCGCGACGAGATCAACTCGCTCGTCGAGTATCCCCTCGGCACCGTGGTCACGGTGATCAAGCCGCCCGGCAGCGATCAGGAGATCGAGATCAAGCGCACCGGCGTGCGCGGGCCGCTGCCGTTCGATGCGATCTACGAGCGCGGCGGCTACATCGTCCCGGCCTCGCATCACCTGCACGGCGGCGCGATGGAGCACCTGCTGGCCCTCGAGACCTCGCACTCGAGCATCCTCTCGCGCCTCTACCGGCGCGTGCACGGCCACGACGCGCCGATGTCGCGAACGCTCTCCCTGGCGACGATCTACACCATCCCTTCGCCGGCCGGCGAGGTCGATCTGCTCGACTACTTCACCGACCGGCGCGTCTTCCGCGACCGCTACGAGCGGATGCGCAGCCACATGGCGCGCGTCAACGCGGAGATGGCGCGGCAGACGAAGACCGCGCGCCTCGAGCAGGTCAACGAGCTGTCGCAGACCATCGAGTTCCTAGGCCTGATGAAGCCGGCGCAGGCGGTGCAGTTCGGGACGACCTCCTTTCGTCTGGAGCGCCTGGGCACGTACCTCGGTCCGCAGGGAGCGGAGCGCTACTTTCGTACGAATCGATCTGCTGAGCGCCGCGTCGATTACACGAACGACGACGCGCGCCGCTTCGCCGACGAACTGCTCGATGAGATCCTCTGCGTCTACCAGCCGCCCGACGTGCCGTTCCGCAGCTATCGCAAATACCTCGACGCGGCGTACGCCGTGCCGGCCAATCGCAAGCGCGCTTCGCGCAACTACCGGACGGTCATGGCGCAGATCGGCCGCTTCTGGGGAACGATGCTCGCGGCGCGCGGCCACAGCACCGGCGAGTCGTTCGTGGCGCGCAACTGCGGGCTGCGCAGCGTCTTCGAAGACGGCGAGTGGAAGATCAACGTCGTCTTCATGGACCACGACTCTCTGACGTTCGCGTCGCGGTACGAGCACACGTACAACCCGCGCTATTCAGTCCGCAACGCCGCGAAGGACGCGAAGTTCATCCTGGGCGGCTACTTCGACAAGAACTACGTCCGCGGCGAGCTCGATTACCTCCGCGACATCTACCGCGTCAGTCCGGCGCTGGAGATCCGGGGGCGCGCCGCGTTTCGCGCGGCAATGCGCGACGCGTACCGGAAGACGCAGAAAGCGATGCACGAGAATCCGGAAGTGCGGGAGATGTTCAAGCCGCGCTTCGTGCGGCGGCTGGGGGATTGGGACGAGGTGGTCCGCCGCTATCTCCGACCGGCCAGGACGGCCCGGCAGCGGGAGAGGCGGAAGCAGGATCTCGATCGCCTGCTGATCAAACGCGGCTACGGACGCGAACTGCGCGCGCAGTACATCGACACGCTGGTCAAGCAGAGACACTTTCTGCGGACGGTGTCGTTCCTGTTCTGACCGCGTCGTCGGGAGTGGGAACGGCGTAGCGCGCTTTGAGCTGCTCGTAGAGCGAGCGCGGATCGTGCTGGCCATCCTTGTCGCGGCCGTTGCGGCGCCACATCTCGTTCCAGAGGTGCACCGCGACCGCGGTCTCCGGTATCGCGGGCGCTTCGCCGTCGATGATCGTTTCCCAGCGCGGATAGTCGATCGGGCAGAAGACGTCCGGCTCGTGGACATACCGCTCCAGCCCGAACGTCTCCACGACGTGCCGCACGAGCGCGGGGCCGGTCTCGCCCCATTTGATCTGCGTGCGGTCTTTCGCCTCGCAGGTCGACCAGGCCAGGCGCATCGCATCGCAGCCGGCCGGCGTTTTGATGAAGCCGGCGTTGATGGCGCTGCCGTCGCCTTTGCGCATTCGCTCGCTGGAGAAGACATACTCGTCATTGAACGCGATCGGCCGCAGCGCGACCAGGTCGGTATCGGCCCAGCACCCGCCGCGCTCGAGCAGCAGGCGATAGCGGAAGTAGTTCGAGAAGCCGGAATAGGAGTTGTGCTCGCGGTAGACGAAGATCATCGACTCCGGCAGGATCTCGTTGCCGTCGCGCACGTTCACGCCGTCGGGGATGTTGGCCACCGGCCCGTAGGTGTAGAGATGCGTCTCGTGCCCGTTCGCCACGAAAGACGTCAGCGCGAGCTGCTCCATCACCGACAGGCGCGGTCCGACCCAGAGGCATTGAATCCGTTCGAGCTTCATCCGATGTACTCCTCCCACTGACGCATCACTGCCTCGACGCTGTAGCGGCTGGCGATCTCCGGCGCGCGCGCGGCGAGCCGCTGCCGCTCCTCGTCGTCGGTCATCAACCGTTCCAGTGCCAGGGCAAACGCATGCGGCCCATCTTCGCGCACGAGCACTCCATCGACACCATCGCGCACGATCTCGCGCACTCCGGCGCCGCAGTCGTAAACCACCGCCGGGAGCCCCGCGGCCATCGCTTCGCACAAGGCGTTCGGAAAGCCTTCGGTGATCGACGACATGGCGAAGAGGTCGGCGGCACGAAAGGCCGAGTAGACGTCGCGAGCATGGCCGCGCAGCGTGATCCGCTCCGCGCCGATCTCCGCGATCAGTCCGGCCAGGTAGTCGCGCAGCGGTCCCTCGCCCCAGATGTCGAGCCGCCACTCCGGATGACGCGCTTCGAGCGAGGCGAACGCGCGGATGATCACGTTCAGCCGCTTGAACGCGACCAGCCTCGCCACCGCGACGATGCTGCGCGCTTCCTTCTGCGTACCGTTCGCCGGGGGCGCCGGCACGACCGGATTGGCGATGGCCCGCGCCTTCGCGCCGTGCCGCTCGAAGTAACGCGCGGCGCTCTCGGTCTGCGCGATCACGCCATTGGCGTGCGGATAGAGACGGCGGCGCAGCAGCTCCCACTCCGGCTTGAGATGCGTCCGCTCGGGATCGCAGCGCTCCGAGACGTAGCGCCGGAAGCGGAGCCCCTGTGTGGCAGCGAGCATCCGCACGTTCATGATGTCGGCGAGCGAGATCACCACCTCCGGCCGGGTCGCCACGATGGCCCGGCGGAGAAGGATCAGCAGCACGACGTCGCCCAGCAGCACGTCGTACTCCGGCCGGTCGGAATCGATCGCGCGAAGAATCGCCTGCACCGTTTCGGGCTCGAGCTCGTGATCCTCCGGATCGCGCCGCCACCCGATGTCGCGATGGATCACTCCCGGATCGAGCGCGTACGCCAGCGGCCGCCCCCGCTGCGAGGTCGTCAGAATCGTCGGCCGCCACCCCCGCGCCGCCCAGTGGTTGGCCATATTCACCGCCGCGCGCTCCATCCCGCCGGCGTTGAGGGTGGTGAGGACGATCGTGAGGTGCACCTCGTGGAAGACGCGCGGGAGGGGAGGCGCGTGAACAACCGTGGCCGGCCTGCACGGCCGGCCACGGCGGGAGGTACGGGTTACGGGCAGGTGTTGAGCGCTTCGGTCGGACTCCCGTAACCGATGGCGCGGAACGCGGCGAAGACCGCCTGCTGCTCGGCCGTGGCGTTGTTCAGCGGGCTGACCGAGCACTGGTTGTAGAGCGAGAACGCCGCGTCGGCGACGTTGTCGGCCAGCGACTCCCACGTGGAGTTCGACGGCAGCGTCGAGGTGAGCGCGCGGAACATGATCCGCGCCGCCTTCGAGCCCTGGGCCGGAACGTTGGTCGAGCAGCCGCTCAGCGAGAGGCGCGCGCAGACCGGGTTCGTGCCGCCATCGGTGAGGAGGCGCAGGACGACGGCGAGCATGTTCGCGCGGGCGTGCCGCAGCGGCGCGCCGGTCGGCACCGGCGTGTCGCCCGCGTGGAGGAGATCGTTGTAGCTGGTGGTGTATCCGCCGTTGTAGTAGTTCGGCCCCGTCCAGTCGTGACTGGCGCCGTCATCGACCGCGCCGCGCGCGTAGCCGCTCACGGCCGCATCCTCGTGCATCACCCAGTCCGCCTTCTCGAGGCCGGCATCCTTCGGCGGGTTGCCGGTGACGATCGGGTGGTAGTAGCGCTCGACCATGTGGCCGATGACGTCCGCGAAGCCTTCGTGCAACTCGGCGCCCGTGCCGCTGTAGGGGAAGTTGGCCGAGGTGTTGACCACGCCGTGACCCCACTCGTGCGCCATCCAGTCGAGCGACGCCCCGGCGTTATAGAAGCGGCCCGCCGGGCCGATCATGACCGAGTTCTGCGGAGCGATGGTGGTCGTGTTCGAGTTGAAGGCGGCCTGGTCGGCCGCGGGCGTCTGCGACTCAACGAGGATCTTCACGTCGGCGTAGTTGTTGTTCCAGCCGTTGCGGCCGTGAATGAACTTGAAGTACCGGTTCGCGAGATCGCTGTGGTAGATCGCGTCACCCGCGGCAGAGCCTTTCCACTGCTCGCCCGGCCAGTCCTTGTAGACCACGACGCTGTTCTCCGTCTTCAGCGGGATGATGGCCCACGAGTACGACTTGGTCGTGTCGCACATCCAGAGGCCGTAGTCGCCCCAGGTCTGCTGGAGGGCCCACTTGTACGGCACCGAGTGCCAGTAGCCTTCGTGCGTGTATGGTGCGGGACGATCCGTGGCCGGGTGCGCCTTGATCGAACGATTCGGAACGCCGGTGCGCACCGGGATGCCGGTGGCGCTGACGGTGCTCAGCGGGCCGGTCGGGACGCAGTTGCCGCCCGCGCTCGTCGAGCTGACCGAGACGATCTCCTCGGTGTCGGCATCGATCACGATCTGATAGCCACGATCCTTCGCATCGCTGGCCTGCGTGAACCAGACATAGCGGAAGACGCCGTCTTTCTGGACGAGCTTGAGGTTCGCGGCGCCGAGGGCGCGCTCGCGGAGCTCGGCGTTCATCTCGTCGAGCTTGCGGACGCGCGTGCTGTTCTTCGCCAGGAGGCGGAACGCGGCCGCGTCGAGGGCCGATTCACGATCGAGCGAGATGCCGTTCGCCACGAGCACGTCGCGATACTGCATGCCGCTGACCGACCAGATCTTTCCGGCCGCGTTGGCGTGCGTGACGACTTCCGATCCGAAGACTTCCGTGCCGGCGAGATACTGCCGATAGAAGCGATGGGTATTGCCTTCTTCGTCGACCTCTTTGCGCACTTCCTTCCAGACGAGCTCACGTCCGGCGCGATCGACAATCGCCTGCGCTTCGATGCCTTCGATGCCTCGTCCGGCGATCTGTCGCGCGGCGGCGGCGACATTGCCGCCGCTGATGCGAATGCGCTCACCGCGCGGTTCGGGCAGCGGAAGCTCGGCCGGTGCGGCCAGTGCGGCGGTCGCCAGACACACCGAGAACAGCAGCGATATACCGCGTTTCCAACGTTTCATGTCACGAATCTCCTTTTTGGGCTGATGCCTCCAAGGACGCGAAGGGGAGCGCGATATGGCCACCGGTCTGGAAAACATTGCCGTGCGCGGCAAGGAGGGCGCCGGCCCCCCTTTTGGCTCCGGGCAGTCCGTACACGGCGCGCCAGTTCTCGAGGCGGAGATTCCTATGACGAAGGCGCTGATCTGTTCTCGCGTTGCGAGTTGAAGTGAGTGTTCTTGCCTGGCGCAAGTGATATGGCCGTAGCCTTGAAGCCGAAGATCCCGGAGACGCCTTCGTGTTCGGTGCCGGGATACGCGAAGTGCAGCTCGGCGCCGGACCTTCTTGGTTCCGGCTGCGCCGGGGTAGGGAACCGACCATTTCCGTCACTCCTAGAGCAGGTCCCATGAAAGCCCTCATCCTTTTATCGCTCTTCGTCTGCTCCGCGCTTTCGGCGCAGGAGCATCACCATCATCAGCATGCCGCTCCGGCCCCTCCGCCCCAGCAGCGTACCTACACGATTCCGGACCTCGGCGTGCAGACGCAGAGCGGGGAGTCGGTGCACTTTTATCGCGACCTGGTGAAGGGGAAAGTGGTGGTGATGAACTTCGTCTTCACCAGCTGCACCACGGTCTGCCCGACCATGGGGGCGACCTTCGCGCGGGTGCAGAAGCAGCTCGGCGACCGCGACGTGGCGATGATCTCCGTCAGCATCGATCCGAACAACGACACGCCGGAGCGGCTCACTGCCTGGAGCCGCAAGCTCGGCGCAAAGCCGGGCTGGACGCTCGTCACCGGAAAGAAGCCCGACATCTCCGCGATCCTCAAGGCGCTCGGCCTCTTTACCGCCGATCCGGCCGCGCACTCGCCGGTCGTACTGGTGGTGAATGATCCGGAAAACCGGTGGGAGCGGGTCGACGGACTGGCCACACCTTCTGCGATCATGGCGGCCATCGATCGTATCGGAGGACCGGCCCAGTGAAACGCATCCTGCTCATTCTCCTGATCACCGTCAGCGCGTTCGCCCAGCAGCCGAAGGCCGCCGGGACGTACTTTGCGAACCTGAAGCTGACGGACCAGAACGGCCGCCGCGTCGATCTCTACAACGACCTGATGAAGGACAAGGTGGTGATCATCAACTCCTTCTTCACCAGCTGCACCGGCAGTTGCCCGGTCATGTCGCGCAGCTTCCTCCACGTGCAGGAGCAGCTCGGTGAGCGGATCGGCCGCGACGTCTTCCTGATCTCGATCACCGTCGATCCGGAGACCGACACGCCGGCCGCGCTCAAGAAATACGCGGCGGAGTACAAGGCGAAACCGGGCTGGCACTTTCTGACCGGATCGCCGTCCGAGGTCGAGGCGGCGCTGAAGAAGATCGGCCAGTATGTGGACGACCGGGAGACGCACCAGAGCATCATCCTGGTGGGCAACGACCGCACCGGCCTCTGGAAAAAACTCTTCGGGCTCGCCAAACCGGCCGAGATCTATGCCGGCGTGACGAGCGTCGTCGACGATCCGGCTCGATGAAGCGCACTCTCCTGGTCGCGGCATTGCTGCTGTCGGCGAACCTCCATGCGCTGACCGAGCAGGAGAAACGCGGCCAGCAGATCTACCGCACCGGCGAGAGCCCCTCCGGCACGCCGATCATCGCGCTCGTCGGCGACGACGCCATGCAGCTCCCGGCGTCCGTGCTGCCGTGCGCGAGCTGCCACGGCCGCGATGGACGGGGTAAAGAAGAGGGGGGCCTCCGCCCGTCCAACCTGCAGTGGGACGTGCTCACGAAGCCTTACGAGGTCGGCAGGCGCAAACATCCGCCCTACACGCCGGCCACGCTGCGCCGCGCCATCACCACCGGCGTCGATCCGGCGAAGCAGAAGCTGCACACGGCCATGCCGCGCTATCAGATGACGCTGTCGGACGTCGACGATCTGGTCGCCTACCTGCAGCGCATCGGTACCGATCGCGATCCCGGCCTCACCGACGACGCCATCCGTCTCGGGGTTCTGCTGCCGCCGGCGGGCAGCGAGCGCGAGGCGATCCGCGCGGCCCTCGTCGAGTACTTCTCGACCGTGAACGTCTTCGGACGGCGCGTCGAGCTCCGCTTCGATCCGTCGCTGAGCGAGGTCTTCGCCATCGCCGCCGCCTACATCGTCGGCCGCGAGGAGGAAGTCGCCAAATCGGTCGCCGAACATGGTGTGCCGACCATCGCCGCGTTCAGCCTCCGCGGTCCCGACGCCGATCGCTATCTCTTCCACCTTCTGCCGCGGCTCGAAGAGCAGAGCCTCGCACTCATTCGTTCGCTGCCGGAGGACATGCCCATCCGCATCGAGCACGATGCTGCCACCGCCGATGTCGCCGCCCGCATCGTGAAGCACCTCGGCACCCGCATGCGTGACGATGCTTCCACCGTGCTGTATCTGAAGGAAGTGGACGCGTCGTCGAGCGCCGCGACGATGCTCGTGCCGGTGGTCTTCGCCGGCCCGGCCATCTTCGAGACGAAAGCGAACGTGCTGGTCGCACTGCCGGCGGCCGTGCCGAACGCTTCGCGCGCGGCGGCACTCGCCTCCGCGACGCTCATGGTGCGCGCGCTCGAGCGCCTCGGCCGTGACGTCGATCGAGAGTCGCTCGTCGACATGCTCGAAACGTTTCGCCGCGAAGCGACCGGCCTCACGCCGGCGGTGACATGGACGCGCAACGGTCACGTGGGGACGGAGGAGTGCACGATCCTGAGGGTGGACGGCAAACGGCTCGTGCCGCGGTGAAGGGGGAAGCCTGAGCTTTGGTGTGCGGCAAGCCATTACCCTTCCCAAGTCTTAGACGGCCTGCGCCGCCACCGCAGTCCAGATCGTTGGCGCCTGAACTGGCCGCTCCGCTTTCGGTACGATGGACGGGATGCGCTCACCGATCATCGCCTCCGCCGGCCTCGTGAACCTCCCGCACCTCGTCCTGCTCGACGCGCGTGGCAGCGACGCCGCGTACGCGGCGGGTCACCTCCCTCACGCGCATCATGCGCAGCCCGATCGTTATCTGAGTGCGCCGGATGATCCGCGGCGCGGCGGACGGCATCCGCTGCCGCCGTTCGAGCAGTGGCTGGCGCAGCTCGGCGCGTGGGGGATCGATCGCGATTCGAACGTCGTGATCTACGACGATCAGGCGGGGGCGAATGCCGCCGCGCGGGCGTGGTGGATGTTGCGCAGCGTGGGACACGAGAACGTCTTCGTGCTCGACGGCGGAGTCGATCCGTCGCTCGAACAGAGCACCGAGGTGCCGCAGACGAGAGCGAAGCCGCCATATCCCGCCACGACGAACGGCTGGCGTCCGACGGCGACCATCGAGGACGTCGAAGCGCGCCGCAACGACCCGTCGTGGAAGATCCTCGACGTGCGCAGCGCGGAGCGCTACCGCGGTGAGACCGAGCCGATCGATCCGGTCGCGGGACACATCCCCGGGGCGCTGAATCTGCCGTTCACGCGAAACCTCGCGAACGGGCGTTTCAAATCACCCAACGAGCTGCGCGCGCAATACGAGCAGTTCCTCGGCGACACGGATCCCGACCGGCTGGTCGTGCACTGCGGCTCCGGCATCACCGCCTGCCACACGCTGCTGGCGCTCGAAGCGGCGGGGCTGGAAGGGGCATCGCTCTACGTCGGAAGCTGGAGCGAGTGGTGCCGCAATGAAGATCGCCCTAAGCAGAACGCACGCACCTGACCCACGGATGAGGGAACGACGGGAGGCCTCCGGCGGCCGGGCCGCGGGCCCGGACCCGCTGGTCGGCCCAGCCTCCGCGACACAGCCTCGTATCTCGCGACAGAGTGTCGCGGAGGCTAGGCCAACCAACGGGGTCCGGGGCCGATGGCCCCGGCCGCCGGAGGCCTCCGGTCGTCTCCTCATCCGTGGGCGCAGTGCGTGCGTTCTGCCTAGAACCCCCTGAGGTGCAGCACCGCGATGAGCAGCGCGATGGCGAGCAGCACGATCGCCTGCGCGATGGCGCAGCCGGGGCGGATCGAGCCGCCGAGGACCAGGGCCTGGAAAGTGGCCACCTCGCGGCGGCGGACGAACAGGGCCACCGCGACGAGCGAGACGAAGACGACGGTAAACCACGTCACGGCGGCAGCATATCCGCTCGCTGGCACGCTGTTGTCACTCTGCTGCACCACAGATGCCGACGACGCTGCTTCTGGTGCGGCACGCGCACACGCATGCGAATGCGCTCGATGCGACGCCGCGCATGGCCGGCTGGACCGATTTCCCGCTGAGCGAAAGCGGGGAGGAGCAGCTCGCGCAACTGGCCCGCCTGCAGTTCCCCGACGCGGCGCCGACGCTCTACGCCAGCACGCTCGAGCGCGCCCGCCGCACCGCGGAGGTGATCGCCCACGGAAAGACGATCCTGGCGGTGCGAGCGCTGCGCGAGATCTGCTGCGGTGACGTCGACGGCTGGCCGGTCGCCAGGGTGGAGCAGCAGCATCGCGAGCTGTGGGAACGCAACCTGTCCCAGGATGACGACGACTTTCGCTGGCCCGGCGGCGAGTCGTATCGCGAGCTGCGGCAGCGCGTCCTCCGCGCGATCCGCGGCATCGCTTCGCGCCATCCGGAGGAGCGGGTGGTGGTCGTGACGCACACCGGCGTCATCGCGCAACTGGCCGGCTATGCCACCGGCGTCCGCCCCGCGGCGTGGGAGCGATGGCGGCCGGGCAACGGGAGCGTGACCACCATCGAATGGACCGGTGGCGGTGGAGGGAGTGACGCGGCGCGGCTCATCGACTTCGACTGCCGCGTGCACCTCGCTCATCCGCACGGCGGATGACCCGCAGTCCGGCCCGGGCGTGCGCCGCCGCCTGGACGCGCCGCGCACCACGGTTCGCGACCGCGACCAGCAGGTTGTAGCGCAGCGCGCCGGCGAGCGCGTTGCTCGCCGCGGCGATCCAGTAGGCATCGCGGATCTCGTCCGTCAGCTCCGCGGCGCGTCCCGCCGCGGTGAGGTATGCACGAAAGAGCGCGTCGTGATCGCGCCCCGCCGCCGGCTCCCACATCCGCAGCGAGAGCAGCCACGAGCTGACGTCTTCGAGCGGCGAGCCGGCCCGGCTGCGCCCCCAGTCGAGCAGAATCACCCGCCCGCCGCGCAGCACGACGTTGCCGCTGTGCGCATCGCCATGAATCAAGGTCCGTCCGAGGACCGGCATCAGTTGCCGCCGCAGCTCCGGCAGCGTCGTGACGATCCGCCGCAGTGCCCGCAGCTCGTGCCGGATCGGCACCTCCGGCAAGGCACGCACGCTCTCTTCCGCCACCGCGAGCGTCGCTTCCGCCGATCGAATCAGTTCGTCTTCGTAGTTCCAGTCGTCGACGGAGCTGCCCAGCGCATGTACGCGCGCGAGCTGTTCGAGCACGAGCCGCGTGTTCGCCGAGTTGCTCCACGGCCAGTTGTGATCCCCGCGCACCGATTCGAGGAAGAGGTAGGTGCTGCCGTCATGATCGGCCACGCCGTGCAGCCGCGGCGTGAGACCGGCGCCGTCGAGCAACTGATAGCGATCGGCTTCACGACGCTCCTGCACCCGTTTGATGACGATCTGCTGGCTGCTGCGGTCTTCCCGGCGGAGGGTCATCCGCGAGACGGAGCTCTCCAGGCCACCGATCAGCGGCACGAGCTTCGTCACCGCCGCATCGCACGGAAAGACAGAAGGCACCAGCCGCGCAACGACATCCCGTTCGATCATCGTTCGCGCACAACGCCAGCGACGTCATCCGCATTGCGCGGGAGCTCACAAATATACGAGCGGGCCTCCGGCGTCTTCGTCAGGTCAGGCGCAAGGCCATGCGGAGGTCGTCGACGGACGTCCCTTGGTGGCGGAGGGCGTCGGGTTCGATGCCCCAGCGGACGAAGCCCGCCCGCTCGTAAAGACGCTGCGCTTCGGGTGCGGCGGTGGTGACGCCGAGGTGGAGCCACTCGATGCCGATTGCCCGCGCGTGCTGCACGGCGGCGTCGAGCAGCATCGCACCGATGCCCCGTCCTCGTGCTGACGGGGTCACGTACATGCCCCAGAGGTGCGCGCGGTGCTTCGCTTTCTGCCTGGTCTCGCGGAGAAGGCCGGCCGCGCCGACGAGTTGCTGGCCGTCGAAGGCGCCGAAGAGCATCCAGCCTGGCGCGTTCGCGAGCGACTGCCGCAGCGCATCCGGTTGCGTCGCGGCGTCGTCGTCCGGAGACGCGGCAAAGGCGAGTGGCGCCTCGCGCAGCGACTCCGCGCGGAGGCGGCGGTAGGCCTCGACGTCGTCCGCGGTCAGGGGGCGGATGCGCATGCCGTCATGGTAAGTGACGCGGGCGTACCCCGGACGTCGTGTCCCGCTCAGCGCTGCGGCTGGACGACGGCGTCGAGTCCCGCTCCTTCCAGCCGCTGGGCTGCTTCCGCCGCGCTCTGCTGCGTGGCGAAGGGCCCGGCGCGGACGATCGAGAGTGCCGGACCTTCGGTCAGCTTCGCGTCGACGCCGGTGCGCCGCGCGCGCTGCAGGACGTCGAGCGCGTTGGCCCGCACGCGGAAAGCGCCGATCTGGACGATCCACTTCATCGTATCGCGGCGCTCGCCCGCCTCGACGATGCGGATCTCCGGCGCCGGCGCGGAGAGGTCGACCGTCAGCGCGGCGGGGCCGGGCGGCAGGGTGACGGTGCGCGATTCCGCCGCGGCAATGAGCGTCAGCTCGCCGGCCGGCAGTGAGCGGATGGTGAAGCGCCCCTGGCCATCGGCGCGCACCCGCTTACCGAGCGGCTGCACGACCACCTCCGCGTTCGCCGGCGCGCGGCCGTTGATGCTGCGGTTCGCACGCACGGTGACGTGCTCGTCGCGCGGCTGGTCGCGGATCAGCGTCACGTCACGTGCCTCGAGGCCGCCCAGGGCGTAGCCGGCCGGCACGGTGTCGGCCAGCAGCGACATCGTCCACGCGCCGGGAGGCGCGACGATCGAGTAGCTGCCGTCGTTCGCGGTGACGCCTTCGTGTTTCGTCGCGCCGCGGCTGACCACGATGCGCACGCCGGCAATGCCAGTGCCGGCGTCGTTCGTGATGCGGCCCTGCAGGCGCGCGGGCGTCCAGGCGATGCCGAAACGGATCGTCTCGCCCGGCGACGCTTCGACCCGTGACGGCGTCGTGAAGTAGCCGCTCGGGATGCGCGCGGTGACGCGATGCGATCCTCGGCCGACGCCGCGAAACACGAACGCCCCCTCCGCATCCGTCTGCGTCCGCTGCATGCCGTCGAGCTCGATCTCGGCGTTGGCGACGCCTGCTCCGTCGCTGATGCCGTCGAGATCCTCATCGATGAAGACTGTTCCGCGGATGGCGCCACCACCGGCGGAGGACGGGAGGCCGTCGAAACGGTGGCGCACGCCCGCTTCGAGAAACGGCTGCACCTGCGCGTCCTGCCCGTTGCGCTCGGTGCGCCAGTAGGAGTAGGAGGCGAAGACGTCGGTGGCCGCCGTCAGGGCGCGGGCGTAGCTGAGCGTGGCGATGGTGGTGTCGACGTGCGCGGCGACGCTCTCGATGCGGTTCCTCAGCAGGCGCGCGCGGATCTGGTGACGCGCGGCGGAAGCGCCGAGGAACGACAGCTCGAGGGCGGCCTGCGTGCGGACGGGGGCGAGGTCGATGGTTACGCCGTTGATGTAGCCGAGGGCAATCAACTCGTCGTTCTCGCGGAGGGCGCGGGCGATGTCGGCGGGGGAGGTCGCCGTGATGCCGAGTTGTTCGAGCGCGAGTGCCAGCTCCGGCTGTTCCCGGAAGATCAGCGACAGGGTCGGCGCCTGCTCCTGCCGGTCGAGATACGCGTTGATGCCGAGGCGGCGGAGCGAAGCGCGCGCGGCGAGGCGGAAGCCGTGACCGCCGCGGTTGGAATCGCTGTTGCGGGCGTAGCGATAGAGTGCGGTCAGGCCGCCGCGCGAGAAGTCGAGCTGCGCACCGACCGGCACCGTCAGGCTGCGCACGCTTCCGCTGCGCTCGTTTTTACTCCGTCCGTTTTCAAACGTCCCGTACGAAGCGCCGCTGAGGAACGACAGCGTCTCCCTCACGCGCCACGCGCTGTCGGCGGTGGCGGTGAAGCTGCGATCGGTGGCGGAGAGGGCCACGGCCGCGTACGATCCGTGCGCGCTGCTGCGGCTCCACGACCCGTCGGCCACGAGGCCGCTCATGCCGCTGGCGCGCACCGACGGCAGCTCGTCGGGCCGATAGCGCGCATCGATGCGCATCCGGTTGCGGCCGCGATCGACCTGCAGCTCCGCGGCGGCGCCGAGGGCGCGTCCGATGCCGAGCTCCGCCCGTCCGGAGATCCCGTCGTGCGGCGCGTAGTCGTAGAGCAGCGACAGCATCGCGCCCTGGCCCGGCTGCAGGTAGAGCGAGGAGGTCAGCGCGCCGGTGCGGTAGCCGACGCCGAGGACGGTCTCGCGGTCGGTGGGGAGAAGGAACGACTGATAGACCGCGTGCGTGGTGACGCCTGCGTGGATGCGCCAGTGCTCGTCGAGATAGTGCACGCCGCGCAGCACCGCGCCATCGAGGGTGAGCGGCGACGACTCGACCGCGCGGTCGAGGAAGGTCAGCTCGCGCTGTTTCGTGAAAATGCGGTACGAGACCGAGGGGAGCGTGACTTCCGAGCCGTAGTGGACGCTGCGGACCTGCACTTCGGTGCTTGCTTTGGCGGTCTCGCGCCGTACGGTGATGTTGTTCTGGATGCTGCCGTCGGCGCTGGCGTAGCGCACCTCGGCGCTGGCGTTGTTCCGGTGGTCGGGCTGCGTCACTTTCGCGGCCGTTCGTGGCGCGCTCACCGAGACCTCGAGGATCTGCTCGCCGGCGGGGGTCAGCACCACCACGCGGGTCTTGCCGGCGGCACGGGCGGTGAGGGTGACGGTGCCGTTCCAGGTGGCCACGTCGACGATGGAAGGATCGACGGCCCACGCGGCGGTCGCGCCGAAGACCTGCAGCGGCAGCGCCTCACGAACGTTCAGCTCGTAGAGCTGCTGGCGCAGGCCGAGGCGCTCGGCCGCGAACGTATCGGCGGCAAGCGCGATCGCGACGATGGCCGCGAAGCGCTTCACGGAATGACCACCTCCGCCGACCGGGTCAGTGTGCCGCCGTCGTAGTCGTAGGTGACGACCACCCGATACTTGCCGCTGGCCAGCTCGCCGCCGAATTCGCCGCCGAGGCGGGTCGACTCGCCCGGCAGGAGACGCCGCGGCTCGAGCGACGAACGTCCGACCAGCGAGCCGCGCTCATCGACGACCGCCATCACGCCCTTCGCGACGAACGGCTCGCGTCCGCTATTGGTGCAGGTCTGCGCGACGGCGAGGTTCTCGGTTGCGCTTTGCGGGCGCACGTGGAGATCGGCCGCACTCAGCTCCGCGGCGCCGTCGAGATTGAAGGTCAGCAGCGCGCCGAGGGAGGCGGTCATCGGCACGTGACCGGACATGACTTTGTTTGTACCGCGGAAGCTGATGACCACCGCGCGATGCTGTGCGCCGGCGGCCAGCGTCACGGTGACGGCGACGGCGGCGGTCTCGTTCGGCGGGATGTCGACGTGCTTCTGCGAGAAGACCGCGGTCGCGGCAATCGATCCGGCGATGGTGCCGGCCTCGACGAACACGCGCTTGCCGTCGCGGACGACCACGTCCATGGCCACGAGGTCGAACGAGAACGCGCGGGAGGTGCCGTTGGTGAGCGTCATCGTCTGCGTGGTGCTCTGGCCGTATTCGCCTTTGAGCATGACCACCGCCGGTGCCAGAGAGAGCGTTCCGTCTTCGGCGGCATGGGCGGCGAAGGGGGTGAGAAGAAGAAGGAGGATGAGGAGTTTTTTCATGGCGCTTAATTCGTCGTCACTTCCCAGCGGATGACGCTGCTCAGCGTCCCTTCGGCTGCACTCCTGGGTAC
This sequence comes from Thermoanaerobaculia bacterium, assembly GCA_036398925.1. Taxonomy (GTDB): domain Bacteria; phylum Acidobacteriota; class Thermoanaerobaculia; order Gp7-AA8; family Gp7-AA8; genus DASWOB01. The sequence continues at coordinate 112,466 of DASWOB010000094.1, read as the reverse complement.
TTCGAGCTCGAGCGCGTACGCGGTGACCGAGCCGATCGGGGCCTGCGCATCGATGACTCTCGGCGACGCGCCGAGCTCGATGCCGTTGATGCTGACCTTCGCGCGCGGGTCGAAGGATTCGAGCGAGGCGCGGAGCGTTGCGGTTCCGCGGGCCTCGCCCGAGCTGCGTTCGATGCGGATCCCGAACATCTTCCGGCTCGTGGTGGCGTTGCGTTTCCGCCAGCGCATCACCCCTGCGTCGATGGCTGCCTCGCTGCCGCTTCCCGCCGTGACATCGACGAAGGTGATCGTCACTTCGTCGGCGAGAGGGGAGGCCGCCACGGCACGGCGACGGCCTTCCCCCGGCAGCGAGAAAGAGAGGATCAGGAGGATGGTGAGCAGGATGAGGCGCATGGGTGTGCGCGGCGGGACCACGACTGTGCCGATCAGTTCGAAGTGGCGGAGAAGTTGATGGTGTTGCCGATCGCGGCAGCGGCAGCGCTGTCGTCGATGACGATCTGCCAGGGGTATGAGCCGGCCGAGCCGTACGTGCCGGTCGCGGTGATGGTCGCCGGCGTGGAGTTGTCGAGCGTCGAGCCGTTGACTTTCCAGACCACGCCGACCGCGGGCGCGCTGCTGAGGACGGCCGTCAGCGTGTAGTCGGTGCTGGTGAGGTTGGCCTTGTCGACTTTGACGCCGATGGATGCCGCCAGCCTCCAGTCGGACGCGCCGCGCGTCAGCGTGAAGCCGGTCGGCGCCGAGCTGTACTTGCTGATGTTCCCAAGGGTCGAGGTGGCGGCGGACGTGCCGATACCGCCGGTGGTGCCGCCGGCGGACTCGATGGTCAGGTTGATCGAGCTCTCCACGGTGGCGGTGACGACGAGGGTACCGCTGCTGGTGGCGGCCGACGCGTTGCCGGCCACGGTGAGCGCGAGTGCTGCGGTGAGGATCATCTTTTTCATGGTCGAAATCTCCTGTCTCGGACGTTGTTGTCTTCAAGTCCGCAGAGGGGGCCGGAAAATACAGCCGGTCGAAAATTCTTTTTCGAGCGTGCTACGCTCCGCCCGCCCGCGACGCGCAAAACGATGGCCCCGTAGCTCAGCACGGATAGAGCAGCGGTTTCCTAAACCGTTGGTCGGGTGTTCGAATCACCCCGGGGCCACCATCCTCCCTCCTCTCGCTCGCGATCGGCATCTCTCTCGCAATCAGTTATTCGTGGTTGTGATAACTGAACCTGGGAGGGTCATCCTCTTGAAAACTCGTCTGATACTCGCCGCGATGTTCGTCGTCGCGGTGTCGATTCCGGCAGCAGCGCAGCAGATCCAGCTGACGACCGAAGGTCTCCCCAACGAGGCGCCCCGCGAGGGGGTGGTCATCACCGTCGACGTGGCCACCAATCAGGCCTACCTCTTTGAAAACGGTTCACTGATCAAGAAGTCGAAAGCGGCCACCGGCTCCGACAAGATCCTCCGGCAGGGACGCAAGGTGTGGTGGTTCCGCACCCCGCGCGGACGCCATCAGGTGGTCCGCAAGGTCACCGATCCGATCTGGACCAAGCCCGACTGGGCGTTCGTCGAGGAAGGGAAGAAGGTCCCGCCGCCCAATCACCCCTCCCGTCAGGAGAAAGGGAAGCTCGGCAAGTACGCCCTCGACCTTGGTGAAGGAATCCTGCTGCACGGCACCGACGACCCCTCGTCCATCGGCCGCAAGGCCTCGCACGGCTGCATCCGCCTGCCGAAGGACATGCTCGCCGAGATGTACAAACGCGCCCCCGTCGGCACCGAAGTGTGGATCTTCGAGAGCCGGATCAGCGAAGAGGCGATGGCCCGGAAGGGGCTGAACGACCTGGAGATGAGGATGGAGTAGCGGTGGGGGAGCTGCTCAGCTACACAGCTGTTCAGGCATTCAGGCGGCGCACACCGCGTGTACCGCCTGAACAGCTGAAACGCTGTGCGGCTGAGTAGCTGAGCCGGTGAGTAGCTGAGTAGCTGTCATTTCCCTTTGAACTTGGCCCGCTCCGAATCCTTGTGGTCGGCCCGCAGGACGGACCACATCAGATAGACGGCGGCCGCGGCGGCGATCAAGTAGCCGACCACCGCCAGTCCTGAGTATCCGAGGATGGAGAAGCGGGAGGGGACGCGCATCATCAGCGCGGAGGAGATCAGCAGCGCCGCGATGACCACGCCGACCGTGATGCGGTTGGCGATCTTGTGAATCCCGCGCAGGAACTCCTCGGCCTGGGTGAGCTTGATGCCGAAGGTGAGGCGTCCCGCGGCGGTGAGGTCGACGATCTCCCGCGTCCGGTGCGGCAGGTCGAGCACGAGCTGGTTGAGGTCGAGCAGCGCCGGATAGAAGTTGCGCGGGTGGAACTTCTGCGCCAGCTTCTGCGAGATGAGCTGCTCGGCGTAGTCGCGGATGACGCGCTGCGGGTCGTAGTCGGGATCGAGCTTCTTGGTGATGGCGTCGAGGTGCAGCAGCGTCTTTGCCAGCAGCGCCAGCTCGGCAGGCGCCTTCAGCTCGTTGTTGTTGGCGATGCCGATGACGTTGAAGAGCAACTGCCCTGTGTTGATGTCGTTCGCCGTCACGTCGTGGACGGCCGCGACGATCGTCGAGATCTCGCGCGTGAACCTGACCGGGTCGAAGCGCTCCTGCACTTCCGACATCCGGACGCAGGCGTCGGCCACTTCGGCGCCGCGGTTCGACGAGATGGCCAGCAGCAGCTTGATGACCTCGTCCTGCAGCTCGTGGCTGATCCGCGCGACCATACCGAAATCGAGGAGGACGATCTCCGGCACCCCCTCGATCTCCCGGATGAAGACGTTGCCGGGATGCGGATCGCTGTGCCAGAAGCCGTCGACGCAGATCTGCTTGAGGTAGGCGTGGGTGAGCACGCCCGCGAGCGCGGCGTAGTTTCCTTCGACCAGCGACAGCGGCGTCAGCTTCGAGACTTTCTTCCCTTTGACCAGCTCGGTCGTGAGGACGCGCGACGAGCTGAGGTCGTGCACGACTGCCGGGATGTAGATCTGCGGGAACTGGGTGAGGTTGGCGCGGATGGTCTCGCTGTTGCGTGCTTCCTGGAGGTAATTGAGCTCGCTGTACATCGCCATGCGCACCTGCTCGAGCGAGGAGACGAGGCTCATCTTCCGGGCGATGTCGGCATGCGTTTCGAGCGTCTGGGCGATCTCCATGAAGACTTCGAGATCCTTCTGCACCTGCTCGCGGACGTTCGGGCGCTGCACCTTGACGACCACCTCACGGCCGTCGCGCAGGATGGCGCGATGGACCTGCCCGAGGGAGGCGGCGGCGAGGGGAGTGGAATCGAAAGACTCGAAGGCTTTGGAGATGCGGACGCCGAGCTCCTCCTCGACGGTGCGCTCGACGTCGGCGAACGAGAACGGCTCGACGTCGTCCTGGAGTGACTCGAGAGCGACGATGTACTCCTGCGGAACGATGTCGGGACGGGTCGAGAGCAGCTGCCCGAATTTGACGTAGGTCGGGCCCATGCTTTTGAGCGCGGCGGCGAAGGCGTTCGCCCGCGCCTGCACGTCCGGCTCGATCGGCAATGTTTCGGCCGGCTCCGGCAGGAGGAAATCCTCCGGGGTGGCAGAGAAGCGGAAGTCTTTCCGCCCGTAGCGGGTAAAGAGCAGAAGCAGGTCGCGGTACGCACCGATGTTGCGGGTCTTGAGCATCGGTTGGCGGACTGTGCAAGGCCGTTGCCGCAAGCTCGAAGGCCTGCTAGCGCAGGCTCGAAAGGTGGCAGCTTATGCTAGGATTCGCCGATTCTTCAGTAGTCCTCTCTACCAATAGGAGCTCGGAACAAGCATGGCGAATTACAGGACCCTTTTCACGTCGGAGTCCGTTACCGAAGGTCATCCCGACAAGATCGCGGACCAGATCTCCGACGCGATCCTCGACGCCGTTCTGGCGGAGGATCCGGTGGGCCGCGTGGCGTGCGAAACGCTCGTCACGACCGGTCTGGCAATGATCTCGGGTGAGATCACGACCAAGACGTACGTCGACTTCCCGTCGATCGTGCGCAACACGATCCGCGACATCGGATACACGCGCGCAAAGTACGGCTTCGACAGCGAGACCTGCGCGGTGATCTCTTCGATCGATCCGCAGTCGCCGGACATCGCCCAGGGCGTCGACACGGGCGGCGCGGGCGATCAGGGCCTGATGTTCGGCTACGCCGTGCGCGAGACCGCCGAGCTGATGCCGCTGCCGATCACGCTGGCCCACAAGCTCGTCCGCCGTCTGACCGACGTGCGCAAATCGAACGAGCTCGATTTCCTCCGCCCGGACGGTAAGTCGCAGGTCACGATCGAGTACGAAGGAAAGCGCCCGATGCGCGCCTCGGCCATCGTCATCTCGACGCAGCACTCGCCGAACGTCAGCAACCGCGATCTGCGCGAGGCGATCATCGATCGCGTCATCCGCCCGGTCGTGCCGGCCGAGCTGATCGACGACAAGACCGTCTTCCACATCAACCCGACCGGACGCTTCGTGGTCGGCGGCCCGCAGGGCGACACCGGCCTGACCGGACGCAAGATCATCGTCGACACCTACGGTGGCCGTGGCCGTCACGGCGGCGGCGCCTTCTCGGGCAAAGACCCCACGAAGGTCGACCGCTCGGCGTGCTACATGGCCCGCTACATCGCCAAGAACATCGTCGCTTCCGGCATCGCCGACGAGGTCGAAGTGCAGCTTGCGTACGCCATCGGCGTCGCCGAGCCGGTCTCGATCTACGTCGACACGTTCGGCACCGGCCGCATCGAGCAGCCGCGCCTCGTGGAGCTGGTCCGCGACCACTTCAACATGACCCCGCGCGGGATCATGGAGTCGCTCAACCTCCGCCGCCCCATCTTCAAGAAGACCGCCGCGTACGGCCACTTTGGCCGCAGCGAGCCGGAATTCACCTGGGAAGCGACCGACAAGGCCGATGCGCTGCGCGCCGCGGCTGGTGTCGAGGAGCCGGCCACGGTTTAACAGCTGCACAGCTGTTCAGCAATTCAGCTACTCAGGAAAGGCGGGCCTACGGGCTCGCCTTTTTCTTTCTGGCCAGAACGGTGGCACACGCCCGCCTGAGCAGCTGAAAAGCTGAGCAGCTGAGCAGCTGAATTCCTCCCGTGATGATCCAGGTCACAGCCCGCCCGCGATCCGGTCCATACTTTGTGCGCACCACGACAATCTGGAGGAAGAATGCGTTTTTCTCGGCGTACTGGCATACGTGTGCTCATCGGGTCCCTGTTTCTTCTCATCGCCACCATGGCGTCCGCGCAGCCGTTCAGCGGCTACGTGACCAACTCCTCGGGTCACAACTACATCCGCCTTCCGCAGCGCGACTACGTCGGCGGGTCGTTCACCTTTGAAGCCTGGGTCTCCCTCGGCACCAGCTCCTGCGCCTCGATCGCCGGCAACGACTACACGAGGTCGATCTGGATCGGTGTCTGCGGCGGAACGCTCCGCTCGTACATCCGCGGCGGCTCCTCGCTCTACGACGCCGGAACGGTCCCGGCCAACGACTGGACGCACATCGCGGTGACGTTCGACAACGCCACCAAAACGCGCACCCACTACATCGACGGTGAGGTAGCGGGCGTGCCGCAGGTCGATCCCGGCCCGATCACCACCAGCACGACCGAATGGCGGATCTTCAGCGACGTTCCGTGGCAGGTCAGCCCGTCGGGCGCCATCGACGAAGTGCGCTTCTGGAACGTGGCCCGCACCCGCGATCAGATCCGCAGCACGATCACCAGCACGATCAACTCGCCGCAGCCCGGCCTGATCTCCGTCTATCACCTCGACGGCAACTACAACGACTCGATCGATCCGGCCCGTCACGGCACGGCGGTCGGCACGGTCGGCATCCTCACCACGCCGGTCAGCGCCGGCTGCGCGACCAACGCCACGACGCTCTGCGTCGGAGCGGGCGGCCGCTTCGCGGTCAACGTGACGTACAAGACCGGCACCACCACCGGCACGGCGCAGGTCGTCCCGGTGACGACCGCCGAATCGGGGCTGTTCTGGTTCTTCGGTCCGAACAACTGGGAAGTGATGGTCAAGGTCCTGAACGGCTGCGGCTTCGGCACGCCCCGTTACTGGGTCTTCTCCGCCGCGACCACCGACGTGCACTACGAGCTGGTGGTCACCGACCTGCAGCGCGGCGTCGTGAAACGGTACTTCAACTATCAGGGGAACGCGGCGCCGGCGATCACCGATACGGGTGCATTCGCGACCTGTCCGTAGATAGAGATCAGCTGCTCAGCTGCTCAGCGATTCAGCTGCTCAGGCGGTATGCGCGATTGCGACCGCCTGAGCAGCTCGGCCTCCTGGACAGCTGAGTAGCTATTCAAACAACGGCATCGCCGCGTGCTGCGGGGCCTCGAGATCGGCCAGCAGCACCGCCACTCCCAGCTCTCCCTTCCACAGCGCATGCGCGCGCGCCGGCTCTTTGCGGGCCACGTCCGCGGCATGATTGGCGAGATGCCGGGCGCGGCTCAGCCACGCCGCATCGCCGGTGTGTTTGTAGAGGTTGAGCAGCGCGTAGGCGCGGCCCGCGGTGCCGCAACAGAGGTCGGCGCTGAAGCGGGGCTCTTCGTAGGCGTTCCACGCCGCCCCTTCCGCGAGGGCGAGGTGCTGACGATTGCCGAAGACCTCGTGTGCGAGTGTCCAGAGGAACACATGCCCGGCCGCGCCGTTGCACCAGCCGGCCATCCGGTCGTGCGCGTGGCCGCCGATCTGGCGCGGCCAGAAGAGCCCGCGTCCGCGCGGGACGTGCAGCGCCGCGAGCTGTACGAGCCTGCGCGGAATGCTCTCCGGAATGGGCGCGCCGGAAGCGACGCACCAACGCAGTGCGGCGTAGAGATAGCCGCTCCAGCCGTGCGCGATGCCAAGGTAGGTTTCGGGCGGACCTTCACGCAGGGGAGGCCGTGCATCGAGCTCCGCCCAGATGTCGATGATCGTGGTCTGGCCAAACGCCTTCAATTCCTCCGACGGCACGCCGTCGCTCGCTTCGAGCAGAATCGCTGCGGTCAGCAGCGATCCCGACTTCCCGAGCGTCAGATCGAGCTCGCGGCAGGGAAGCGACGACGCGTCGAGGAATGCATGACAGGCCATCCGTTGCGTGTGAAGGTCGCCGCGCGCGTGCGCGATGAGCGCCGCGGCCGCGTGCAGGCCGGCGGGCGTGTGGTACGGCGTGATGCGGCCGAGGGTCCGCTCCTGCAGCTCCATTGCCTCGTTGTACCAGCCTGCTTCGTGGCCGAGGAAGAGCGCCGCGCGCGTGCGCCACACCTCGGCGAGCGCCAGCAGTTTCGGATCGCTCCGCACTTCGGCGATGCGCAGGATGCCGAGGGCCGCACCGGCCGCGCCGTAGTTGATCGACGCTTTCGGCGCCTCGGTGTAGCCGTCGGCGAAGAGACTGCCGTCGCGCGCGAACCGCGCCAGCTCGTCGTCGACGAAGCGCAGCGCCTCCTCGGAGAGCGGCGCTTCGAGCGCCTCGCGCGCCGCAAAGTCGTGGGCGGTCTCGAGTGCGTTGGCCATCTCGCGCATCGACGGCCAGCGCTCGTCCGGATTCTTCGACAGCGCCCGGAAGAGAATCCGCTCGACCTCGGACCACGGCGGCAGGCCGCGCGACTCGAACGACAGCGGCGTCTCTTCGAGCGTCTGCCGGATCATCTCGTCCCGCTCCGCGCGGAAGTCGAGATAGTGCTGTCCGGTGAGGATCAGGTAGAGCAGCGCCGCGATCGCGTACTGCTCGCCCGCGTACGACGCCGGCAGCATGCGGCCTTCGCGGCTGGCGGCGAGAAACTCCGGCTCGAAAAAGTAGTACATCCCGCCGCGCGGCATGAGCGGCGCGTCGGAGCCGTCGATCCGCGAGAGCCCGAAGTCGATCAGCTTCGCCTCGCGCACGTTCGCCACCAGCACGTTGCGCGGATGCACGTCGGCGTGGATGACCTGCCGCTCGTGCAGCTCCGCGTACGCCCGGGCGATGGCCACGCAGACTTCGAGCAGCGCCACGCGATCGTTACGGATCTGCGAAGAGACGACGCTCGGCTCCGCGCCGTCACACCATTCGATGACCAGGAAGGGGCGGCCGTCGTGCGTACCGCTGTCGAGAAGGCGTGGGGCGATGCTGGTGAGCTCCTCGGGGTTCCTCGGGTTTCTCGGAGTTCCTCGGGGAGAACCATCTGAGCCCCCCCGAGGAACTCCGAGGAACTCCGAGGAACCCGAGGAACCGCCTTCCAGATGTCGCAGCACGCTCTGCTCATTCGCGAACCACGGCGGCACCGACTTGCGTGCGATCTTCATCGCCGCCCGGATGCCGTCATTCGTCACGACGTAGATCTCGCTGTCTTCGATCAGATGCACGCAGCGGACGATGGTCCATTGGCCGACGGTGGCGCCGTTCTCGATCAGCTGGCGGATCTCGTGGTCTTCGTCCGAGCCGGCGGGGACCAGCACGCGATTGCGGAGGAACGTGCCGAGGTGCGGCAGGAGCTCGTCGAGCCACTGCTCGGGGTTCTTGGCCAGGGCGCGGCTGTTCTCGATGACCGCATCGACGATGGTGCGCGGCTCGCGGAAGAGCTGCAGCAGCGCCGCGGTCTCGGAGTCGATCACCTGCGATCCCATCCGGCCGTGGCGTCGCGAGAGCGCGTAGTCGCCTTCGTCGGACTCGAACTTTGCGCGCAGTTCCGCGGAGAGCTCGGTCACCGGCACGAGCACGACGTCGCGTTGCAGGACCAGGGGATCCGAAAGATTCATGCGAGGTCTCTCCAGAGTGACGGACCGGGCGTCCACGTTTCCACGTCGACGCCGTGGCGGCGGACGCGCTCGACGGCGAAGGCGATGGCCTCGTCCTGGCGCTGTCCGGTTTTGGCGAAAGCGAGTGCGCTGCCGAGGCGGGTCACGATCCAGAGACGCCACGACTCGCGTCCCAGCCAGCTGAGGGCGCGCGCGGAGTCGGGAGGATCGATGCCCCAGGAGAGGAGCCCCTCTTCGTCGACGCCGGCGGTGAACGGCACCCCATGCGCCGGCAGCCCGCGCAATTCGGACGCGAGAGCGTTCGCCGCGCGTTCGAGATCGCCCTTGCTCGTAAAGTACGAGACCAGCTTGTCGGGGCGCAGCAGTCCCGCGGCGTCGCGGCCGATCTTCATCTGCGCGCCGGGGATCTCCGCCAGCACGCGCACGAGCCCCGCGAAGGCATCGCCGATGTGCTCCGGCCGCGGGCTGACGTAGAGCTTCCACGTCACGTCGACCGGGTCATGCCGACGCCGCGGTGCGGCGGAACGGCTCTGCCACGAGATCCAGGAAGGGGAGGCGTCGGAGGGGATCATCGTCCAGAAGCGGTCGAGGAGTCCCTTCAAGGCCCCGCTCGCGCCGATCTCCGCGAGCACTTCCTCACGGCCGGGCCAGCGCGCGAGCCAGAAGCGGGTGAGGGGGATGCGGTGATACGAGTAGAGCGCGCTGGTGAGCGCCCCCGGCTCGCTCGTCACCAGATCGAACGCGTGCTCGAGCGCCTCCGACGAGATCCGCGCGATGGCGCCGCCGCCGCTGCCCGCGCGCGTGTCGGGATAGAGAATCGGGAAGGCGTCGACGCCGGCCACGAAGGCGCCGTTGTCTTCGACCTCCAGCACGCCGTCGAGCACGAGATCGATCACGTCGTCGTCGACGTCGATCGCGGCCGGCTCGGCCAGCGTGCGGAAGAGCGATGCCGTCTCGGCCGCGACGGATTTGATGCTGAGCATCGTGTCGCCCCTCGGCACGAGCAGGCCGTAGAAATCGGCATCGCTCTCCAGTTCGCGAAACGCCCCGCGTTGTTCGGGCGGCAGCTCATCGAGCCGTTTCAGCTCGAAGCGGCTGCTCGCCCGAAACCGCCGCGAAGCGAGCGTCACTTCTTGAATTCCTTGCGGATGCCGCGGATGCGCTCGAGCTCCGCCGTCAGCTCGCGCTCGCGGGCGTCGATCTCCTCGAGCGTCTGCGGCCCGAGCGCCTTCTCCTGCTCCTCGAGTTGCGCGAGGCGCTGCTGGAGCTGCTGCTTGAGCTGCGCGACCGACTCCGGATTGATGCGCGGACCGGTCGGGTCGACCAGCGAGCCGCCGCAGGCGATCGTCCCGCCGCAGAGGCGCGTGCCGCCGCAGTGGGGGAACGGCGTGTCGAGCGTCCCGGCGAAGCAGGCCTGCGGCTGCCGCGTTCCGCCGCAGATGCTGAACGCCTGCTGCGTGCAGTCGCTGCAGCCCGGGCCAGGGGTCGTTCCGCAGATGCTGAACGCCTGTTGCGTGCAGTCGCTGCATCCGACGCCGGGGGTCGTGCCGCAGATGCTGAACGCCTGTTGCGTGCAATCGCTGCAGCCCGGTCCGGGGCTCGTGCCGCAGATGCTGAATGCCTGGAACGTGCAGTCGCTGCATCCGACGCCGGCGGTCGTGCCGCAGATGCTGAATGCCTGCTGCGTGCAGTCGCTGCAACCCGGTCCCGGTGTGGTTCCGCAAATGCTGAACGCCTGTTGCGTACAGTCGCTGCATCCGCCGCCGCCGCCGATCTCATTCGGCCGGAAGGCCTCCGGCAGCGCGGTGATGCCGAGCTCTCTGACTTTCGGCATGACGTCCTCCTACTTGTTCTTCAACTCGGCGCGCCGCGCCTGCAATTGTTCGAGCTCCTGCTGGAGCTTCAGTTCGCGCTGTTCAAAGTGCGGATCGCCGAGGGACTTCTCGTGCGCATCGAGATCCTCCAGCCGCTGACGGAGCTGCTGGCGCAGGGTAGTGATGTCGTCGGCGCTGAGCGCCCCCGGCCGGATGACCGGCGTGTGCGGGGTGATGGTGGTCGGATCGGTGGTCGGCCACCGCGTCCCCCCGCCGCACGGCGTCTGCGTCAGACCGCAGGTCCCGAACCGGCAGGCGGTGATCGTGCCGCCGGTGCACGGGTTCGGGATCGTCACCGCCCGCGTGCATCCGAAGCAGGGATTGGTGATGTTCGTACAGCCGCAGCCGACCACGGTCGGATTCTGCGTGCACATGCACGGATTGGTGATGTTGGTGCAGCCGCAGCCCGGCAGCCCGGTCTGAAAGTTCTGCGTACAGCCGAGGCATGGGTTGGTGACGTTCGTACAGCCGCAGGCGCCCCCGGCGCCACCTCCGATCCCGACGGGCCCGACTCCCTCGGGCAACACGGTGATCCCAAGATCCTTGATCTTCGGCATCGACTCCTCCTTCTCCGTTGTCAGACGGGGTTTAAAGGAGGAGTGACGGAAAGGAGGGAGTTCCCTACCTGGATGTTGGCTCCTGGCTGTTGGCTCTTGTCTGTTGGGCGCTCCGCGTCGGCCGGCTACGACGAGGCTTTCTTCCGAAAAACCGTCACGCGCGGAAGCCCGTCGAATCCGGAGTCGGTGGTAAAGAAATCCGCTTGGTTCTCGCGGGCGAATGCCAGCATCATCGCGTCAGCCATCGCGAGGCCATGGGCCAAACTCAGGTCCGCGGCCGTCAATGCGATTTCCTCGGTCAGGTCGGTGATGTTGGTCTTCTTCATCGTTGCAACGGCCTCGAGTGCGTCGTCTTCCGATCGCTGCCGTTTGATCCACTTGTAAACCTCGTAGATTGCGACCGTCGGCGTGATGACGTCCGCTGGGCGTCGCAGACGTTTTGCAAACTCGTCCGCATAGGGGCCATCGGCGAAGAATTCAATCCATCCTGAAGAATCCAGAACGATCAAAAGCGATCCTTTTTCTCCCGGAATCCCGTCGTTTTGATTCCTCGTACGAAACCGCGCATCGACGAAATTGGTTTATCGGGCACGAGAGTGATCTGGCCTCCCTTGGCGATGACCTGAAACTCCTGTCCGACGCGAATGTCAGCCGTACGCCGAACGTCTTTCGGGATGACGATCTGATATTTCGACGAGACCCTGGTGCGTGACATGGTCTCAGCCTACCCCAGCGCCTGCCGAATCTTTAAGACATCCTCCATGATCGCCCGCGCGTGCTCCGGCCGGATTTGCGTGGTGCGGTCCGAGAGCGCTCCCGCCGGGTTGTCGTGCACTTCCATGAAGAAGCCGTCCGCTCCGGCCGCGGCGGCGGCGCGGGCGAGGGGGCGGGCGAACTGGGGGGTGCCGCCGGTCTGTTTGCCTTCTCCGCCCGGTTTCTGCATGGAGTGGGTGATGTCGTAGACCACCGGGGAGCCGAGGTCGTGGATGATCGGGAAAGCGCGCATGTCGACGACGAGGTTCTGGTAGCCGAAGGAGCTGCCTCGCTCGGTGATGAAGATCTTGTCGTTGCCGGCCTCGGCGCCTTTATCGAGGATGTTCTTGGTCTCTTCGGGGGAGAGGAACTGCCCCTTCTTCACGGCCACCGCTTTGCCGGTGCGGGCCGCGGCGGCGATGAGGTCGGTCTGGCGGCAGAGGAAGGCGGGGATCTGCAGGATGTCCAGCACCTCGGCGGCCGGTGCGGCCTGCCACGGCTCGTGGATGTCGGAGATCAGCGGGAGGCCGGTCTCTTCGCGGACCGCGCGCAGCATCTCCAGCCCTTGTTCGAGGCCGGGGCCGCGGAAGGAGTCGATCGACGAGCGGTTCGCTTTGTCGAACGACGACTTGAAGACCAGGTTCACTCCCAGCTCGTCGCGCAGCTTTGCGATCGTGCGGGCCATCCCCAGGAGGTGCTCGAGCGATTCGATGACGCACGGCCCCGCCATGAAGAGGGGAGGATTGCTGCCGCCGAAGGAGATGTCCGGAGTGATCGAGATGGTGCGGGTACTCATGAGGCGCGCGATTATCGCAGACGGGGATGTATTTTTTCGGCCGCCTGACGGACGAAGACCACGTGGAGCGAACCTCGTCGATGCCCGCGCCGGTCTCTGCCTCCGTCCTGCTCCATGTGTCGGACCACTGCCGGGTCGTCGTGGTCACCCGCGCAAAGGACGAGCCGTGGCTGGCGCTGCTCGGATCGCGCGCGGGGAGGCTGATCCGCGCGCGCCGCGTTCCGGCCAGCGGGACGGAAGCCGACCTCCTGGTCTGCGACGCCGACTGGCTGCCGCCGCCGTGGCACCATGGCTCGCCGATCGTCGTCGCCAAAGCGTTCACCCGCGAGGAGGAAGCGGCGTTGATTCGGAACGGCGCCTGCGCGTGTGTGGCCAAGGACGACCTGCTCCTCTTCGAAGCGGTACTCGAGCGCGAGTTGCAGCGCCGCCGCGGGGCGCGCGACGAAGCGGTGCAGAAGGCGGCGGCGTCGGAGCTGATCGGCGGCGAGGCCAGCCACTGGATGTTCCGCAGCCTCATCGAGAACGGCTCCGACGTCATCTGGCTCATCGATCCGCAGGGCGTCCTGCGCTACAACAGTCCCTCCACCGAGCGGGTCCTCGGCTACGGGCAGGGCGAGCTGTCGAACAAGGCCTTCCTGCCGTTCATCCATGAAGAGGATCGCGTGGTCGCGGAGATGTTCTTCCAGCAGCAGATCGCCACCCCCTGCAAGCAGTCGGACATCGACCTGCGCGTGCTGCACAAAGACGGCTCGATCCGCTGGTTCTCGATCGTGGCCAGCAACATCATTCGTGAGGGCCGCGTCGTCTCGGTGATCAGCAACGCGCGCGACATCACCGACCGGCGCCTCCTCGAAGCGCAGCTCGAACAGGCCAACCGCCTCACGTCGCTGGGGCGCCTCGCCGCGACCGTGGCGCACGAGTTCAACAACGTGCTGATGGGCATCCAGCCGTTCGCCGACCTGATGCAGCTGCCGAACGTCGCGCCGGCCATGATCGCCAAAGGGGCGACGCATATCGCCGCATCGGTGGCTCGCGGCAAACGGGTCACCCTCGACATCCTCCGTTTCACCCGCCCGGCGCAGCCGTCGCTGAGTGTCGTCGACCTGCACGCCTGGTGGGACAGGCTGTCGGTCGAAATGCAGGCCATGACCGGCAACAACATCGCGTTCGTCAGCGACTTTGCGGACGAGGAGCTGACCGTGTTGGCCGATGCCGCGCAGCTCTCGCAGGTCTTCTCGAACCTGATCACCAACGCGCGCGACGCGATGCCGGACGGCGGCACGCTGACGGTGCGCGCGCGGCGTCCTTCGCCGGGGCAGAGCTATCCGTTCGGCGTGATCATCGGGCCGGAAAACTGCGCGCATCTCTCCGTCGAGGACACCGGGGTGGGGATGCCGGAGGAGGTCCGCCGTCACGTCTTCGATCCGCTCTTCACCGCCAAGCAGCGCGGTGGCACCGGGCTCGGCCTGGCGGTCGCGCATCAGGTGGTGAGCAAGCACGATGGCGCGATCTTCGTTGAGAGCGAGCCGGGTCGCGGCAGCACCTTTCATGTCTTCCTGCCGCTGGCCGCCGCAACACGTGCCGCGGCGGAGGAGGAGTCGGAGGAGACGGCCGTGCGGGCCAGGCGGCTGCTCATCGTCGAGGACGAACAGGTCATCGCCACCGGGCTGCAGGAGATGCTGCGGACGCGCGGGATCGAGGTCGAGACGGTCACGCGCGGCGAGGATGCGCTCGACGCGGCGCGCCGTCTGCGGCCGGATGTGGCCATCGTCGACATGCGGCTGCCGGGCATCGACGGCGCCGAGGTCGGACGGCTGCTGCGCGCGGAACGGCCCGACCTGACGCTGCTGTTCGTCAGCGGTGACGCGGGGGAACTGCCGTCCGCCGAAGACGCGGCGTTCCTCCGCAAGCCGTTCACGCTCGACGCCCTGTTCAAGACCATTCGCCGTCTGGAGAACAAGGGAGCCTCCGGTGAGCCGCAAAGCCCTGGTCATTGATGACGACGCGCACCTTCGTGAGTTGCTGCGGCTGCTCCTCGAGCTGGATGGCTTCGAGGTCGAGACGCGGCGCGACGGGATCGACGCCATCGAGCTCGAAGGGTGGTACGACGTGATCCTCGTCGATCTGAAGATGCCGGTCTTCGATGGCGAGCGTCTGGTCGACTACTGGATGATGACCCGGCCGCAGCTGCTGAGCCGCGTCATCATCCTCAGCGGCTTCTCGCGGTTCACCCAGGGGCGCGAGCTGACCGGCACGTTCGCCACCGTCCAGAAACCGTTCGACAACCACGAGCTGATGCGCATCGTGCAGCTCTGCGCGGCGCAGCCGAGGCGTCCGGATTCTGAACACCTTCCGGAATCTGAACAGCACCGAAAAACGTAAGTCGTTGATTTCATGGACTGGCGCCTTGGCCGCCCGATTGCGCTGAGAGTGGGTCACCGAGGGGTCCAAACAATGGAAAAACGTGTGTTGATCGTCGACGACGAAGAGTCGATTGTGGTCGGGCTGTCCACCTTCTTCGAAATCAAAGAGATCCCCGCCGCCGGCGCGTTCGATTGCGACGGTGCGGTGCGGATGCTCGGCGATACTTTCTATCCGGTCGTGATCGCCGACCTCTGCCTCCGCACCGAGGAAAACGGGATGCGGCTGCTCGAGGAGATCCGCGGACGCAGTCCACGCTCGCGCGTGGTGGTCATCAGCGGTTACATCACCCCGGAGCGTGAGGAGCAACTGCTCGGCGACGGCGTAGCGCTGGTGCTGCGCAAGCCGGCACCGACCGAGGCCATCCTGCAGGCCGTCGAAGCGCTGCTGGCGGAGATCGAGAACGTCGCGAACGAGCTCGAGATCCGCGACGAGCAGCTCGACCTCGAGCAGCTTTACCTCACGGTGCGTCAGCGCCTCCTCGGCGTGCCGCGCCACCGCTTCCACCTCTCGCCCGATTCCGCCGAGGATGTCCTGCAGGACGCCTGGCTCCTGTTCCTCCAGAAACGCGGCCTGATCCGCAGTGCCGGGCCGTGGCTGGCCGGAACCGTGGCCAACCTCTGTCGGCAACACATCGACCGCTCCGTACGCAGGGGGGAGGTGGCGGAGGAGGAGGCGATGAGCTACGCCGTCGGCTCGAATCCGTCCGACATCCTGGCGGTGCGCGAGGCGATCGCGAAGCTCGACGAGCGCGCGCAGCAGCTCTTCACGCTGATCGCCTTCGAGGGGCGCTCGTACGAGGAAGTGAGCGCGGCGACAGGACTCAGGCTCGGCTCGATCGGACCGCTCTACATCCGCGCCAAAGAGAGATTGCGTAAAGCGCTGGAGCACTGACGCTGATGGGGAGCGGGCGTCCCGCCGGACCTCCCGCCCGCTCCCCGACAATCAGTTCGTGATCATCTGCTGCTTCACTGCGGCAACGATCGCCTCCGCGCGCGGGGCGTACGCCGCCTCGAGCGGGAACGACGCGGCGGCCGGGGCATCGGGTCCGGTGATGCGCACCACCGGGGCCTTCAGCGCGCCGAACGCTTTCTCGGCGATGATTGCCGAGACCTCGGCGCCGACACCGCACGGCGCGGCCGCTTCGTGGACCACCACCGCGCGTCCGGTTCTGGTGACCGAGGCGAGGATCGAGGCTTCGTCGAGCGGCTTGAGCGAGCGGAGGTCGAGCACTTCTGCGCTCACCCCTTCCACCGCCAGCGCTTCCGCCGCTTCGAGGCAGGCGTTCATCGTCTTCGCGTAGGAGATCAGCGTCACGTCGGAGCCGGCCCGGCGGATGGCGGCCTTGCCGAGCGGCACCAGCTCCTCGGTGTCATCCGAGACTTCACCCTGCGCGTAGAGCAGGCCGATGTCGGCGAAGAAGAGCACCGGGTTCTCATCCCGGATGGCGCTCTTGAGCAGCCCCTTGAAGTCGGCGGCGGTCGACGGCATGACCACCTTCACGCCCGGCGCGTGGACGAACCACGCCTCGAGATTGTGGTTGTGCTGGGAGCCGACGCCCCAGCCGGCGCCGGTGCGGGCGATGGTGACCATCGGGAAGGAGAACTGCCCGCCGGAGAGGAAGCGCAGCTTGCCGGCGCTGTTCACCAGCTCGTCCATGGCGAAGGTGAGGAACGGTGCGAAGAGGAGGTCGATGACCGGACGCAGCCCGGTCGCCGCCGCGCCGGCTGCGGTGCCGGCGATGATCCCTTCCGCCAGCGGCGTGTTGCGCACGCGCTTCGGTCCGAACTCCTCCACCAGCTTGTAGCCCTTCGTGGCAGTCCCTTCACCGAAGGTGATGACGCGCGGGTCGCGGCGCATCTCCTCGGCCAGGGCTTCGGTCATCGCTTGATCGAATGTGATCGTTCTCATGTTCGTGATTTCCTTTACGCGTAGACGTCGGTGAGCATCTCGTCGAAGCTCGGATAGGGACTGCCGAGGGCGAAGGCGGCCGCGTTCTCGACCGTCTCCTTCACGCGGAGCTTGATGGCCTCGAGCTCCTTCGGCTCGATGGCCCCCTCGGCCAGCAGCTTCCGTTCGAGCAGGGTGATCGGGTCGCGCTGCTTCCACGACGCCAGCTCCGCCTTGTCGACATACTCCTGCGTGTCCGGCTCCATGTGCCCGCGCAGGCGATAGGTGTAGGTCTCGAGCAGATACGGCTTGCGGTACTTGCGGATGTAGTCGACCGCCTCGCGCGCGGCCGCGGCCACGGCCTCGACGTCGTTGCCGTCGACCGTCTTCGCCTTCACGCCGTACGCCGCGCCGAAGTCGCTGACGTGATCGGCCAGCATCGTCTCGTTGCGGTGGACGTAGGCCTGCCACTGGTTGTTCTCGCAGACATAGAGGATGGGGAGGTTCCAGACCGCCGCGAGGTTGATCGACTCGTGGAAGATCCCCTCGGTGGCCGCGCCGTCGCCGAAGAAGACCGCCACGATCGCGTCGGTGTCGGCCATCGAGGTCGAGAGGCCGACGCCGGTGGCCAGCGACAGCTCGCCGCCGACGATGGTGGAGGTGAGGACGACGCCCAGCTCTTTGACGGAGATGTGCAGGCTGCCGCTCTTCCCCTTACAGTAGCCGGTGGCCTTGCCGAGGATCTCCGCCATGATGCGTTGCGGATCGGCGCCGCGGGCGAGCAGATGGCCGGCGCTGCGGTGGTTCGTCAGGATCTGGTCGTCGGAGCGGAGGGCGCTCATCACCCCGACCGCGCCCGCTTCCTGGCCGACGGAGGTGCACATGCTCGGCGACTGCCCCTTGCTCTGCAGCTCGGCCGACTTTTCCTCGAACGTGCGGATCAGCAGCATCGTCTCGAGGGCGGCCACCACTTCGGGATTCACTTCGGTTGCGACTGGACTCACTTGATTTCTCCTTGACCGTTTCTGGCTGCGAGAAATCTAGGCGTCCGGCGGCTTCGCCGTTCCTAAGTGTTCGCTAGGAAGATCCGAAAAGAAGGAGGCGAAGGGGTGGCGGGGAGGCGGGAGGGGGGGTGTTCCTAAAGCGATGCTAATCAAGACCGTGGAGTCGAGGCCGGCACGCAGGTCAGGACTCGCGCACGGTTGTTGCTCAGATCCCGCCCCATGAAAAAGCTCCTCCCTTTTCTGTTGTTTGCCCTCGTTCTCCTCTCGATCCCGGCTGAAGCGCAGGTGCGCTGGGGCGTCCGCGGCGGCCTGACGGACGGCAATCCGATGATCGGCGGCGACGTGCTGATCCCGATCGCCGGAAACTTCATGGCCAACCCGTCGCTCGAGTTCACCACCGAACTCTTCACGGCCAACGCCGACGTTCATTACGACATCGACATCAACGCCACCTCCTCGTTCTGGGTGGGCGCCGGTCTGGCGTTCGTCAACCCGGAGGACGGTGACTACGACGGCGGCGTGAATCTCCTCGGCGGCTACGGCATGCGGCGCGGGCGCTGGTACCCGTACGGTCAGGTCCGGCTCACCTCCGGCGGCGACATCGACAACTTCACGTCGATCCACGTGGGCGTGCGGTTCTGAGCTGCTGAAAAAGCCCGACCGGATCGTCAGCTCTCCGGCCCCTTGGCATGCCAGGGTCATCCGATTCCGATTTCCACCATCAATAATTTGGTAGACAGTCACAAAAAAGTCATTAAAATGGGCGCACAACCAACATCCAGTCGAAGGGGCAAAACCGTCGTGAGGCGGTGACGCAGAGCCACGGGTCTCGGTCTGTCGAGATAGCCGGGTCGTCGAATCTCGGATTCGGTCCAATCCAAAGAGGAGAAATCGCCGTATGTCGAGATCGGTCACCCGGTTCGGGATGGTTTTGTGTGCGTTGCTGGTGGTTCCCACCCTGTTCGCGGAGGGCGTGCTGATTCAGTGCTCGCGTCCCTGCACCAAAGAGATCGCGGCCGTGAAGAAAGCGGGCGGCACGATCACCTATGAATACCAGTACGTCGATGGCATCGCCGCCGACGTGCCGGCCGGCAAAATCTCCAGCCTGGAGAAGGTCGTGGGCGCCGATCGCATCGGCAAGGACGAGATCATCCCGAACCCGTCGCCGGTCGCCCCGCGCGACGCCGACGGTGAGGCGGTCGCCGATGCCGAAGCGGCCATGGACCTCTCCGAGGTTGCGCTCGCCGAAGAGCCGGCCAACTACCCCTTCAACTCCCAGCAGACCGGCGTCGCCACGCTGCACAGCGCAGGACAGATCGGCACCGGCGGCATCGTGGCCATCATCGACAGCGGCTACCGCCCGATGTTCAATCACGTCGCCACGTCGCGCGTGATCGCCCCGGGCTTCAACCTCGTCCCGGGCGCCACCGAGCCGCCGGCCATCTCGAACTCGAACGGCCCGCACGGCACGCAGGTGGCCGGTATGGTCGCCGCGAACGCCGGCTTCTGCTTTTCGGCCGCCAACCGCTTCGCCCGCACCGCCCTCGACCTCGGTCTCGTCTCGCAGGGTCCGTGCGCGGCCGGCCAGGTGCTGGTGCCGATGATCGGCGGAGCGCCCGGCGCCCGCATCGTTCCTCTGAAGATCTTCCCGGCGGCGGGCGGCGGCTCGCCGACCTCGCGTACGATCGCTGCGATGGAGAAGGTCCTCGACCTTCGCCTGAAGTTCAACGCCGGCGATCCGACCGGTCTCGACATCCGTGTGGTGAACATGAGCCTCGGCGGCGGCACCAGCGCAGCCGGCCGTTCGCTCTCCGACCAGACCGTCGACAAGCTGCTCGCCAACGACATCCTGCCGGTCATCTCGGCCGGCAACGCCGGTCACTCCGGCGTCACGGGCGGCTCGCCCGGCACGTCGATGAGCGCCCTCACCGTCGGTGCGGCCGCCACGGCGAATCACGAATGGATCTACACCGCCCAGTTCCGCTCCCCCTGCTCGACCACCCCGCTCGCGTCGGTGACCGCCTGCGCGAAGCGCTACCGTCCGTACGCGGCCACGCAGATGGCCAGCTTCAGCTCGCGTGGTCCGACACATGACGGCCGCGTCCGTCCGGACGTCATTGCCAACGGTTCGTTCGACTACACGCAGGGCGGCGGCGCCGCGGCCACGACCGTCGGCTTCGTCTCCGGCACGTCGTTCTCCGCCCCGACGGTGTCGGGCATCGCCATGACCCTCCGCCGCGCCGTCCCGACCGCGACCGCCCGTCAGGTGCGCAACGCGATCATCATGAGCGCGAATCCGAACGTGATCCCCACCGCCAAGCCGAACGATCAGGGCGCCGGCTGGATCGACGCCGCCGCGGCGTACGCGCTGCTGCTCGGCGGCAACGTCCCGGACACGGTCGACCTCACCCACAACTACACCCGGAACCTGCAGGCCAACATGGAGCACGCCGGCGTGACGGTGCATGCCGAAAGCGCTTCGGTCAGCTTCTCCGACGTCCGCCCCTCCGAGACCGCCGAAGTGGCCGTGCTCGTGAAGGACAACACCGCGAAGCTCTACGTCCGCATCCGCAACATCGTGGCAGCCAATCCGCCGGCCGGGCAGAACCAGCTCTTCGGCGACGACGTCCATCTGAAGATTCAGAAGGCCACCGTCCACGCCGAGGACTACTTCCAGTTCGCGCCGCTCGTGACCAACGCCTTCCTGGCGCCCGGTCAGGAGTACAACTACAGCGTCGTTCGCCCCGCTTCGGGCGTCTGGAGAATCACCCCGACCGGTGACTGGACGAACAACGGAAACGTCTCGTTCGACGTCGACGTCTGGACCGAGCAGGAGTCGTGGCCGAACAAGACCGCCAGCGCCTCCCTCGGCCATCTCGAGCAGCACGCCTATCAGATCGTCGTTCCGGCCGGCACCGCCGCCCTCAACGTCCGCGCCGAGTGGCTGAACATGGCCGGCAACTACCCGATCAACGATGTCGACGTCACCCTGTTCTCGCCGTCGAACGTCGCCAACACCACCTGCTCGACCGGCCGCACGCCGGAGCTCTGCTCCATCGCCAACCCCGCCGCCGGTACCTGGACGGTGGTCGTCGACGGCTTCTCCGTCTCCTCCTTCGGCACCCCGGGCGGCAAGGAAAAGTACTCCCTGCGCGTCGATGCCGACGGCACGGTGCTCAAGCCGGTCAACTAGTTGTCTTCGCACTGAAGCCTGTTTCCCCCTCTCCCCGCGGCAACGCGGGGAGAGGTGTTTTCAGGCGAGGCGGCTCTTGGCTGTTGGCTCTTAGCTCTTCAGCAGCGCGACCGCGGCCGCGCGCGTCACACCGAAACCCGCTCGGTCGCGGCCTCCACGGCCATGGTGGTCTTGTTCGCAGCGCGATACGCGCGGGCCGCGGCGACGAACGAACGGAACAGCGGGTGCGGCGCGGTCGGCCGCGATTTGTATTCGGGGTGGAACTGGCAGCCGAGGAACCAGGGGTGGTTTTCGAGCTCGATGATCTCGACGAACTTGCCGTCGGGCGATTTGCCGGTGACGCGGAAGCCGCGCTCTTCGAGCTGGGGGACGTACTCGGGGTTCACTTCGTAGCGGTGGCGGTGGCGCTCTTCGACGAGGTCGACCCCGTATGCGTCGCGGGCGATGGAGCCTTCCTTGAGGTTGCAGGGGTACTTGCCGAGGCGCATCGTCCCGCCGAGGGCATCGACGCCGATCAGGTCGCGCAGCTTGTAGATCACCTTGTACGGCGCTTCGTCATCGAACTCGGTGGAGTTCGCGCCGACCATGGCCGCCACGTCGCGGGCGAACTCGATCGTCGCGCACTGCATGCCGAGGCAGATGCCGAAGAAGGGGATCTTCCGCTCGCGGGCGTAACGGATCGCGCGCAGCTTTCCTTCGACGCCGCGGGAGCCGAATCCGGGGCCGACCAGGATCGCGTCGACGGTGGCCAGCTCGCCGTGGTAGCCCTCTTCTTCGAGCGCCTCGGAGTCGATGTAGACGATGCGCGTCTTGACGTTGTTGGCGATGCCGCCGTGCACCAGCGCTTCGTTCAGTGACTTGTACGAATCGCCAAAGTCGACGTACTTGCCGACGAAGCCGATGCGCACCTCGTCCTCGGGGTGGCGCATCTTGCGGACGATCTCTTCCCACTTGGCGAGCGAGCCCGGTTCTTCCTGCGGGAGGTGGAGCTTCTCGAGCAGGATCTCGTCGAGCCCTTCGCGCGAGAAGGCCAGCGGCACCTGGTAGATGAAGTCGACGTCGTAGGCCGGCACGACCGACTCTTCTTCGACGTTGCAGAAGAGGCCGATCTTTCTGCGCATCTCCTCCGGGATGGTGCGCTCGGAGCGGCAGAGGAGGATGTCGGGCTGGATGCCGATCTCGCGCAGCTTCTGAACGCTGTGCTGGGTGGGCTTCGTCTTCAGCTCTTCCGACGCCTTGATGTACGGGACGAGCGTCACGTGCACGTTGATGGCGTTGCCGCGGCCGGCCTCCTGGCGGAACTGCCGGATCGCCTCGAGGAACGGCAGCGACTCGATGTCGCCCACCGTGCCGCCGATCTCGACGATCACCACGTCCACCGCTTCGGAGACGTCCTTGATGCACTTCTTGATCTCGTCGGTGATGTGGGGGATCACCTGGACCGTTTTGCCGAGGTAATCGCCGCGGCGTTCCTTCTCGATGACCTTGAGGTAGATGCGGCCGGTGGTGTAGTTGTTCTTGCGCGTGCCGCGCATGGTGGTGAAACGTTCGTAGTGACCCATGTCGAGATCGGTCTCGGCGCCGTCGTCGGTGACGAAGACCTCGCCGTGCTGAAACGGCGACATGGTGCCGGGATCGACGTTGATGTACGGGTCGAATTTCTGGAGCGTGACCTTGAATCCACGCGCCTCGAGGAGCGCGCCGATGGATGCCGCGGCAATCCCTTTGCCGAGACCGGAAACAACACCACCGGTAATGAAGATGTACTTCGTGCTCATCGCGCGCCTCCTGAAGGACGTTCGTGGTTCTGGCTGCTGTTTGGGGGGAGAGAGTCCGGGTGCGTCGAGGGTGCTGCGGATGTCGTGAGCACGCGGCTCACGAACGGACCTCACGGATATCACGCATGCTTGGCAAGTTCACTCTCGACGCGCGCCACATCCTCGGGTCGGTCGACCCCGTGATGCGGTTTCGATGTGCGCAACACGGCAATTCTAAAGCCCCGCTGGAGAGCCCGCAACTGCTCGAGCGATTCCGCCTGCTCCAGCGGTGACATCGGCAGCGCCACGAAGGCCTCGATCGCCTCGCGCCGGTACGCATAAACACCAATGTGCCGCAGCGCCGTCTCCCGCGAGCCGATCGGCGCCCGGGAGAAGTAGAGGGCGTTCTGCCGCTCGTCGACCACCACTTTCACGATGTCGCGGGCGTTGAATTCGTCGTCCGTGGCCAGCGGACAGGCCATGGTGGCCATTTCGGTGTCGTTCTTCTCCAGCAGGTCGACCAGCGCGTCGACGTTGCCGATGTCGATGAGCGGCTCGTCGCCCTGCACGTTCAGCACGACGTCGAAATTGCCGTCCACGAGCCGCAGCGCCGCGGCGATGCGATCCGTCCCGGTCGCAAAGTCGCCCTCGGGACGCAGCACCTTGCCGCCGAACCCTTCCACGTGCCGCGCGATCCGATCGTCATCCGTTGCCACGTAGACCGCCTCGGCGCGTTGCGAGCCGATCGCGCGCTCGTAGACCCGCTGGATCAGCGACACGCCGGCGATCGCGATCAGCGGCTTGCCGGGAAAGCGGGTGGAGCCGTAGCGGGCGGGGATGACGATGACCGAGCGCATCGGCGCGGATGATCTTCGATCTCGACCGCGGTCGCAACGCCACAATGCTGAGCGTCGCCTCGCGGGGAGCACGGCGGATGATCGCCATCGGGGGAATCCCTGTGGGGGTGAAAGCCCACACCCCACGTCACTCTTCCGGCACGTACGTTTCATCGCTGGTCCGTGATAGCGGAGCCAGAATGAAACCCGGACCCTCGCGGTTTGTTGCGCCGTTGCCTGATCCGACCCCAGCCGAATCCTACAGTCGACCACCTGAGCTCGACGTCTTCGACGCGATGCTGGACGCGACGCTCGTCTGGCAGTACGACGGCGACGTCCTGACCTCGGCCGATGAGCTGCGCCTCGTCGCCGCCAATGCCGCTTCGGAGCAGATCGGCACGCGCCGGCCGATGCGCCAGCTGGTCGGCACGCGCCGCGCCGACATGGTAGCGATCCACGAGCTCGATCCGGTCTACGTCCGGGTGGCGAACAGCGGTCAGGCCGAGGAGTTGCGCGACCTGCCCGGGCTCGATGGTGCACTTTATGACGCACGCGTCTTCCCGCTGCCGGGCGGCCGCGTGGCCGTGACCTTCCTCGACGTCACCCGGCTGCGGCGCTCGGAGGAGGGTTACCGCCGGATCTTCGCTCGCTCCCACGACGCCATCCTGATCCTCGATCCCGAGAGCGAGACGATCCTGGAAGCGAATCCGGCCGCGGAGGCGCTGTACGGCCGGCCGCGCGCGGAGCTGGTCGGCGTCTCGATGCTCGAGTTCTCGCCGAATCGGCCGGAGCTGGTGGAACGCGTCTTCGCCGACGGATTCGTCCATTTCCAGACGACGCACCGCCGCGCCGACGGCGCCGGGGAGATTCACCTCGAGATTCACGCCACGCCGGCCGACTACAACGGCCGCACGGCGATCCTCAGCATCGCGCGCGATGTGACCGAGGAGACGAAGGCGCGGCGGGCCCTCGCGGAGAACGAACAGACCTATCGCAGCCTGGTCGAGAACGTACCGGTCGTCCTCTGGACCGCCGACGCGCATTCGTTCGCCACGTTTCATTCGCCGAGCGTCGAGACGGTCACCGGCTTCACCGTCGAAGAGATGCGCGCGTCGGGCGGGAAGCTGTGGTGGGAGCGGATCCATCCCGACGATTACGAACGGGTGGCGCAGGCCGATCGCGCCCTTTTCGAGGGCGGCGCACCGCTCGACGTCGAGTACCGCTTCCTCCGCCGCGACGGCACGTGGGCGTGGTTCTCCGATCAGGCCTCGCACACGTATGAGAAGGACGGACGCCTTCTCGCGGACGGCGTGACGCAGGACATCACCGACCGCAAACGCGGCGAGTTGCAGCAGCTCGCGCTTGCGGAGTTCGGCCGCCGCGCGCTGACCGAGCACGACGACGTGCTGATGATCGAGGCCTGCCAGACGCTCGCGCGCGTGCTGGAAGTGCCGATGACCAGCATTCCGATGTACATCCGCTCCGAGGACACGTTCCGCGTCGCGGCGGCGCACGGCGTCACCGTCGCCGAAACCTTCCGCATCCCGAATGCACCCGACCGGCTGGCGACGCAGGCGTTCCTCGCTGATGCGCCGATCGCCTACGCGAACCTCACCGAAAACGTGCCGTTCGACAGCAGCGACCTGCTGCGGCTCGGCACGAAGGCGGGAGTGATCGCGGCGATCGCCTCGCATTCCGAGCGTTACGGCGTGCTGCACGCGCACACCAACGAGCCGCGCCGCTTTTCGGAGCGCGAGGTGGCGTTCGTCCAGTCGATGGCCAACGTGCTCGCCGCGTCCATCCAGCGTTGCCGCGCCGATCGCGCGCAGCGCGAGGCCGAAAATGCGCTGCGCGATCGCGAGCGGCGCCTGGAGCTGATCGTCGCGCGGCTGCCGGTCATCCTCTGGTCGACCGACGCGGAGCTCCGCCTCACTTCGCTCACCGGCTCCGGCTTCGAGACGATCACCGACTGGTCGTCGGGACTCGCGTTGACGCTCAGCGATCTGCTCGGCGAGCCGCCGCCGGCGCCGGAGGAGAATCCGGCCGATGCCTTGCGCGGGCACCGCGTCACCTACGAAACCCGCCTCGGGGACCGCGACATGCGCGTGCACGTGGAGCCGCTGCGCGACGAGAGCGGCGCCATCGTCGGAACGGTCGGCATCGCCTTCGACACCACCGAAGAACGGCGTGCAGCCGCGGCGCATGCGGAGCTGCTCGAACAGTTGCACGACGCGGCCGCGGAGTGGCGCGAGACGTTCGACTCGATCACCGCGCCGCTGGTGCTCGTCGACCGGCAGGGGCGCGTGGGTCGGATGAACCGCGCCGCCCTGGAGATGTCCCGCTACGACGAATACCGCGATGCGATCGGCCAGCCGGTCAGCTCATTGGGGGAGGCGGCGATCTGGAACGACATCGGCGCGCTGGCGCGTGCGTCGTCGGAAGCGAGCGGCGCGATGGCGGTGCAGGGGGTCGACCACGAGGGACGCTACTGGGATCTCCTGGCCAGCCCGACCGCGCGGCGGCAGACCATCATCATCGCCTCCGAAGTGACCGAGCTCGCGCGCATGCAGGAGAAGCTGCGGCGCGCCGAGAGGATGTCGGAAATGGGAGCGCTCGTGGCCGGCGTGGCGCACGAGGTGCGCAACCCGCTGTTCGGCATCTCCGCGACCCTCGACGCCTTCGAGCATCGCTTCGGCACCGAGCAGTTCCGCGGCTACATCGAAGCGCTGCGCGAGCAGGTCGACCGGATGAGCACCCTCATGCACGAGCTGCTCGAGTACGGCCGTCCCATCGCCACGGTCATGCAGGCCGACTGCATCGCGAACGTCGTGCACGCCGCCGTCACGAGCACCGCCGTACGCGCGCGGCAGAGCTCCGTCACGATCGATTGCCGTCTGCCGCGGACTCTCGTACCGGTGAAGATGGATCGCCCGCGCATGCTGCAGGTCTTCGACAACCTGATCTTGAACGCGATCCAGCATTCGCCCCCCGGCAGCACCATCGAGATCACCGAGCGCGTCGCCGACAGCACGGTGAGCATCGTCATCGAAGACCGCGGCACCGGCTTCCGCGATGAGGACCTCGGGCGTATCTTCGAGCCGTTCTTCACGCGCCGCCGCGGCGGGACGGGACTGGGGCTGTCGATCGTCCGCCGGATCGTCGAAGAGCACAACGGCCGGGTGACGGCCGCAAATCGGGAGGGCGGCGGCGCGACGATGACGGTTACTCTTCCGGTCGCATGAAGAAGCACCTCGTATGAAGAAGCACCTCATGGTGGTCGATGACGACCGCACGATCTGCTTCGCGATCCGCGATTACTTCGAGCAGACCGGCTTCGACGTGACCACGGTGCCGACCATGGCCGAAGCGCAGATCGCGTTCCGCTCGCGCCGCCCCGACGTGGCGGTCATCGACTACGAGCTGCCGGACGGCGACGCGCTGCAGCTGCTCGAGCGCATCCGCGCCATCGATGAGAATTGCCCGGTCATCGTCCTGACCGGCCACGCCTCGGTCGATCTGGCCGTGCGGGCCATGCAGGAGGGGGCCAGTCAGTTCCTCACCAAGCCGCTCAAGCTCGAAGCGCTCAGCACGGTCATCGACCGCGCCCTCGCGGACGACGCCATGCGGCGGCAGGAGCTGGCCCGTCACGCCGGCAGCGCGCCGTCGAGCATCGATCCGTTCGTCGGCCAGAGCGCCGCCATCCGCGAGCTGGCCGCGCGCGTGCGCAAAGTGGTGGCCTCCGACTCGCCCGTGCTCATCCACGGCGAGACCGGAACCGGCAAGGGCGTGCTCGCGCACTGGATGCACGAGCAGGGACCGCGCGGCCGCGCCCCGTTCGTCGACCTCAACTGCGCCGGCCTCAGTCGCGAGTTCCTCGACACCGAATTGTTCGGACACGAAAAGGGCGCCTTCACCGGCGCCATCGCCTCGAAGCAGGGGCTGTTCGAGGTCGCACACGGCGGAACGCTCTTCCTCGACGAGATCGGCGACGTCGATCCCGCCCTCCAGCCGAAACTGCTCAAGGTGGTCGAAGAGAAGCGCTTCCGTCGCCTAGGCGAAGTGAGCGACCGCACCGTCGACGTCCACCTGATCGGCGCGACGCATCACGATCTGGAGGCGATGACGCGCGACGGCCGCTTCCGCAGCGACCTCTACTTCCGGATCTCCACCATCCCGCTGACGATCCCCGCGCTGCGCGAGCGTGCCGAGGACATCCCGCTGCTGGCCGCGCAGATCCTCGAACGGACCGCGCGTACCGTCGGGCGGCGCAACGTCACGATCTCGGCCGCTGCGATGGGGGAGCTGGTCGCCTATCCCTGGCCGGGCAACGTCCGCGAGCTGCGCAACGCCATCGAGCGCGCGCTGCTCCTCGCCGAAGGAAACGTCCTCGAGCCGTCCGACTTTGCGCTGCGCCTCTCCCGCCCCGCCGCGAACACCAACGACCTCCACCTCACCCTCGAAGAGATGGAGCGCCGGCACATCGAGCGCGTGCTGGCCGACGAGGGCGGACGGGTAGACCGGGCCGCGGAAAGACTCGGCGTCCCCCGCAGCTCGTTGTATCAAAAGATCAAACGTTACGGGCTGCGGTAGGGCTCAGTTGCTCAGCTGCTCAGCTGTTCAGCTACTCAGCTACTCAGCTACTCAGCTACTCAGCCGCTCAGGCGGCAGCACGATCGTGTACAGCCTGAATAGCTGAACAGCTGAATAGCTGAACAGCTGAACAGCTGAACAGCTGAACAGCCGAACAGCTGAACAGCCGAACAGCCGAACAGCCGAACAGCCGAACTCCCGGTTCCAACCTCATCAGGAATCTCTCTTGCAGAGCCGCGTCAGCGATCGATGACGATCGCATGTGCCGACTGCGGCAGCGCGCAAACGCTTCCTGATCTCCCCCATGGTGCCAAGGCGGAGTGCCACCGCTGCGACCGGTTGCTGGCCAAGCGGACCAGGAGCGGTTTCGACGTCACCCTGGCCTGCGCGCTGGCGGTGTTCATCCTGTTGCCGGCCGGCGTCTTTCTGCCGCTCATGGACTCGACGATCAAGAACCTGGTCTTCGAAGAGAGCAAGCTCGTGTCGAGCGTGGCCACGATCTACACCGAGGTGTGGTTCCCGTTCGCCTTCGGCTTCCTCTTCTTCGCGTTCCTCTTCCCGGCGTTACGGGCCGCGTTTCAGATGGTCGTGCTGCTGACGCTCCGCTTCCGCTGGCCGCTCTGGCAGCGGGGGAGGCTCTTCCGGTGGAGCGAGGAGCTGCGCGTCTGGAGCATGACCGACGTCGTGGTGATCGCCGGCCTGATCGCCTACTTTCGCGCGCAGATCCCCGCCGACGTGGAAGTGCGCATCGGCGCGTTCTGCTATCTCGCCGTCGCTGCGCTGGCGCTCCTCGGCGATCTCACGCTCGACCGGCGCGTGGTCTGGAACCTGATCATGGCCGACGAAGCGGTGGGGGGGAAGCGGCGGGACACCCCCTCCTGCGAGGTGTGCGAGCTGATCGTCACCTCGCGCCGGGCCGGCGATCCCTGCCCTCGCTGTGGCAGTATGCTCGGCAATGACTGGCTCCGCTTCTGGCCTGCCCTCGGCGCCGTTGCCGCCGCGCTGCCGCTCTGCATCCCGGCCTACGCCGCCTCGGTGATGGTCAACGATCAGCTCACCGGAGTGCTCGAGCACACGGTCCTCGGGACGGTGCAACTGCTGGCCGATCGCGGCTACTGGCAGTTCGGCGTGGTCGTGCTCGTGGCCGGGGTGGCCATTCCGGTAGCGGTGCTGATCGGCATGATCTGGCTGCTCATACGGGTTCGGTTTCCGCTCAAGAACGGCCTCGTGATCCGCACGAGGGTCTATCGCGTGCTGCACCGGCTGGTGCGCTGGCCGATGATCATCCCGTTCATCGCCGCACTGGCGGCGCCGATCGTCGACTTCCGCGGCATCGACGACATCGTGGCCGGACCCGGCTCGACGCCGCTGTTCCTTCTGATTGGACTATTGATGCTGGCGGTTCGGCTGTTTCAGCCGCGCCTGATGTGGAACGCCGCCGGAGAGGCGCAATGAGCGAGTACGACGACATCGAGGAACGCCGGAAAACCCCCGAAGCAAAGGTAGCGATGGCGAGGTGGTCGCCCTGGATCTGGGTCGTGCCGGTGCTGGCGATCTTCTTCGTAGGCTACCTGATCGTCCGCTACGGGTTCTTCGGCGGCGGCGACATCACGGTGCGCTTCGCGGAGGCGCGCGGACTCGATCGCTACAGCCCGGTGCGATTCCGCGGCGCGAAGGTCGGCACCGTGCAGAAGATCACGGTCAACGAGGACCTCAAAGAGGTCGAGGTGCGCATCACCATGGACGCCTCGATGAACCACGCCCTCAACAAAGGCACCCGCTTCTGGATCGTGGAGCCGGGCCTCGAAGGAGGAGGCCTCGGCGGCATCCTTTCCGGGACCTACGTCGCGGTCTCGCCCGGAACCGGCGAGGAGACGCGCGAGTTCGTCGGTCAGGAGTACGCGCCGATCATGTCGGCCCCCGAGGCGGGGAAGACGGTGATCCTCGAAGCGCATGAATTGGGATCGGTGTCGATCGGGACGCCGATTCTCTTCCAGGGGATGAAGGTCGGCCGCGTGCTCGGCTCGGAGTTCAGTGAATCGCGCGGCGTGACGTCGATCCACGCCTTCATCGTGCAGCGCTTCGCGAACGCGGTGCGGCAGAGCACGCGCTTCTGGCGCGGCGGCGGATTCAACCTGTCGCTGAGCGGCGGCGGCGTCTCGGCGGGAGGCACTTCGCTCTCGTCGTTGATCAGCGCACCGATCGCCTTCTACACGCCCGAGGTCATGGCCGGCGCGGCGGTCCCGGAGATGACGCGCTTCCAGCTGTACGAATCGGAAGGGGCAGCCATCGCATCCGCGGACGGGCCGCATCTCACGTACGTGACGTATTTTCCCGGACCGATCGGTGGACTGCGGCCCGGCACGCCGGTGCAGATGAAAGGGGTGCAGGTCGGCCGCGTGCGCGATGTGCGCCTGCGCTACCTGCCTGATACCGCCAGTCTCGAAACGCCGGTGGTGCTGGAGATCGACCCCCGCCAGCTGGAGATGGAAGTCAACCAGACCACGTCGCGCGAAGAACTGCGCGCGCGGATGAACACGGCCATGGCCCGGATGGTCCAGAAGGGGATGCGCGCGAATCTCGCGACCAGCCTCGTGCTGCCGGGGGCAAGCGCGGTGTCGCTCGACTTTACCGCTGCGGCGGGAACGGGGCGGCTGGTGACGGCCGTCGATCCGCCGATCATTCCGGCGGGCGCGGGAGGCGACGGCCTGGCCGGCGCCATGGGTGCGATCACCGATGTCGCGAACACGATCCGCAGCCTGCCGCTGCGCGAGATCGCGGCCGACATTCGCAGCACCACCGCGCGGCTGCGCACGCTCTCCAACGATCCGGCCCTCGAACAGAGCCTGCGGCGCCTCGATCGCTCGATGGCCGAGATCGAACGGATCTCGCAGACCGCGGGCCGCAACGCCGGCCCGATCATCGACAGCATTCGCAACGCGGCCGATTCGGCGGAGAACGCGGCCAAAACCGTCGAGAACACCGCCACGACCGCCAGCCAGAGCATCGATCCGATCGTCACCAGCCTGCGCAACGCGGCCGCCTCGGCCGAATCGGCGGCGAAGAGGGCCGAGCAGCTGCTCGGTACGCAGCAACGGCAGGGCTACGACGTACCGGAGCTGATCCGCGAACTGACCCGCGCCGCCGAAGCCGTCCGCTCGCTGGCGACGTACCTCACGGAAAATCCTGACGCGGTGATCAAGGGGAGGCGCGAATGAAGCGCGCTGCTGTGGTTGTCTGTTGTCTGTTGCTGGCCGGCTGCGGCCTGTTCAAGCGCACGCCGAATACGTTCTATGCGCTCGACACCGTGCCCGGCACCGCGCGCAGTGTGACCGGCGCGCCGATCGGCATCGACGCGCTCGAGCTGCCGCCCGGTCTCGACCGCCGCGGCATCGTCGTCCGCGGCGCGGACCTGAAACTGGAAGTGCGCGGCCAGCATCAATGGTCGGCACCGCTCGAAGACATGGTCACGCACACCCTGGCCTTCGACCTCGCCAACCGCCTGCCGGAAGGGATGGTGGTCCTGCCCGGCCAGCCCAAACCGGGCAACATGCGCTCGCTCGCGGTAGTGATGGAAGATCTCGCGCCGGGCCAGGACCGCGTGTTCGTGCTCGACGCGCGCTGGACCCTCGGCGGCGCCACCAGGCACGAGCGGATCAGTGTCCCGATGGCCTCGATGGAAAGCCCGGAGATCGTCAAAGCGATGAGCGCGGCGCTCGCGGAGCTGGCGACGAGGATTGCGGGCGCGGTGTAAAAGCGGCAAAATTGTCTCCTCGCGGTCCAATATACGTAGGAGATCCCCATGTCCGTTGTCCTGTCGCTGCTGGCGGGCCTCGCCATTACTGTTGCCGTGTGGGCGTTCGTCGCCGGTCGTAAGTCGGCGGCTGAGCTGCACCGCCTGACAGAGCGGTTTCGCGGAGTCGTCGACGCGGATGAGGAGCGACGACGGGTTCTGGAGCAGCTCGAGCGCGATCGAGAATCGATGCGCACCGAGACAGAGCGGCAACGGATCGCCGCCGTGAAAGAAGTGGAGTCGCTCCACCAGCAGATGCAGGCCGGCGCAAAGTACGTCGAGCAACTGAACGGCGAGATTGGATTTCTGCGCGCGGAGTTCGCGCGCCTTGACGAAGAGGCGAACCTCCAATCCTTCGGTTTCTACAAGCCACATTACAGCTTTGCCGAATCGAGGCAATACGAGGCGGAGCTGGATCAGATCCGTGCCCAGCAAAAAGCGATGCTCAAGGAGAAGACCGCCGCGATCTGCGAGACTGAGTGGACGGTGAACGGCAGTAAGGCGGAGGGGCGCAAGTCGACGAACCAGACACTCAAGCTCATGCTCCGCGCGTTCAATGGGGAGTGTGACGCGGCCATCGCCAAGGTCCGCTACAACAACGTGCACGTCATGGAAGCACGGATCAACAAGGCGCATGAGGTCATCAACAGCCTCGCACAAGTGCAGCAGTGCTCGATCACGGACAGGTATCGCGCTCTTCGTTTGGCGGAGCTGCGCCTCGTGCATGAGTACGAGGAGAAGCTGCAGGAGGAGAAAGAAGAGCAGCGCCGCATTCGAGAGCAGATGCGGGAGGAAGAAATCGCAGTGCGCGAGATGGAGAAGGCGCGGCTCGAAGCTGAGCGGGAGGAGCAGCGCTATGAGAAGGCGCTGGCGAAGGCGCGCGAGGAGGCCGAACGCGCCGCCGGTGCGAAGCAGGAGAAGTTACTGGCCGATATCGAAGAACTGCAGCGCCGCCTGGATGAGGCGCATGCGAACAAGGAGCGGGCGATCTCACGCGCGCAGATGACGCGGTCCGGACATGTGTACGTCATCTCGAATATCGGCTCATTCGGTGAGCACATCTACAAGATCGGCATGACTCGCCGTCTCGAGCCGCTCGACCGCGTCAAAGAGCTGGGGGATGCTTCGGTGCCGTTCCCGTTTGACGTGCATGCCGTGATCTACAGCGATGACGCGCCCGCGCTCGAAAGCACTCTCCACCGTGCCTTCACTCATCGGCGCATGAATCGTGTGAATGAGAAGAAGGAGTTCTTCCGCGTGGAACTCGACGAGATCGTGCAGACCATCAATCAGCATCATCCAGCCGAGGTGACGATCACGCGTGCGGCGGAAGCGGCTGAGTATCGTAAGACGCTGGCGATCTACAGCGAAGAGACGCAAGGCGCGAAGATTCCGATTCGGGACGAGGTCGGTACTGGCGTCACGGGGATGGTGGTGACACCCGGGCAGCCGCAATCGGAGACCGTGAAAGGTGATAGCACGGCGATCGCAGAGCTGGCGACGAGGATTGCGGACGCGGTGTAGCGATCTGGCGTGCGACGACCCGCGCCGCCGCTTCTGACACGCCGCCGGAGCGGGCTCGCGGCGCCGCCGCGTAATCGGAGCGGCAGCGTTGCAGGCCGTCTCAAAAGCCCGAATGCCAACCGTTCAGCTAAGCGAAGTTGCTGAAAAACATGCCGCAGACGACTGATAGTTCAGCAGATTTGCTGAATTCGCGACGATTGGGACTGGAACCTTGGCCGTGTACGCGCAGTTTTTCAGCATGTTTGCTGGAGACGCATGCGCGTGCGACGGGTTTTGTAGCAGGTTTGCTGAAAAAAGAGTGTTGATTCGGATCCGTTTTAGCAACGTTGCTGAAAGTTCAGCCAATAGAGCCGTGCAATTCAGCAACTTTGCTTAGAATCCAGGCTGCTCAACGAAGAACGCAGCCGTGCACGCACAGGTTTTCAGCATGTCTGCTGAAGACACAGCGTGGTCTCACGCGCGCATCAGCGAGTATGCTGAAGACTCAGCCGCGCACAGAACGGTTTTCAACAAGTCTGCTGAAAACCTCCGCGTGTGCAGCATGTTTTTCAGCAATCTTGCTGATCAACTCACCGCGCCCAACGCCTCGCGCGGGACGCACGCGACCGCGGCGGCCTGCGTGATGTACGGTCGCAGGTCTTCCGTGACGTCGGCATTCGATCGCAGTGCGATGTAGCGCACCTGCGTTCCGTCGCCTCTCAGAATGCCGCGCGGATCGTCCATGTGCACGCCGAGCTCGAAGCCGAGCCGCACTTCGTCCTCCAGCGGCGCGACGAACGCAAAGTAGCGCGAGGCTTTCCCCCGCGGGACGCGGTAGCCGATCAGCCGCCAGCCGCTGTAGACGCGCTCGATGGCGTTCGGCACGGCACTCAGGACGATGGCCCGCGCGCGCTCCGCGATCTCGCGAATGTGCGGCGGGTAGTCGGCGAGAAACGCACTCACCATGGGGCGGGCGGTGGCGGGACGGGCCGGGTCAGATCAAAGTCGACGCGGAAGCGGCGGTTCTGCGCTTCGCGGCGCAGCGCGTACGTGAAGGTGTTGTCGCGCACGGCCACCGTCCAGATGTTCGTCGCGGCGGCGGGGATCAGCTTGGCGGTGTATTCGTCGGCGGGGAAATCCGTACCATCGACGGAATCGCCGCCGTACTGTGTGACGCGATCCTCGCTGCCGTCTTCATGACGGTGATCGTGCTTGAGGCGAACGCCGGCCGCGGTGCGGGTGAGCACCCAGGTGCGCGAGCGGTTCTCGCCGACGTGGAAGGGGATGCGGATCTCGTTCGCGCTGCACTGACGGACGTGCATCACCAGCCGCTCCCTGCCGATCGCGGCATCGGAGGGCTCGGTGCCTTCGACCATCTTCCCTTCGAACGCTTTGCCGCAGAGCGGCTGGAGGCGGCTCCAGAGCGTGTCGGCCGGATGCGCGGTGCGGCAGGCGGTGGCCAGGAACAGTGCGAGCAGGATCAGTCTCACGGCTCGATGACCTGACCCGTTTCGCTGCCGGTGATGCTGCGGAGGTAGGCCTGCGCGACGACACCGGCCGGGAGGCCATGCGAGGTGTCGGTGGCGCCCATTTCGAGCAGCGTTTCGGTGACCCACGGCGGGCTGACCACGTTGACGCGGATGCCGCGCGGCGCTTCGAGCGCGGCGGCGCGGGTGAAGCCTTCCAGGCCGCAGTTGACGAGGCTGATCGCGGCGCTGCCGACCATCGGCGAGCGCGAAAGAACGCCGCTGGTGGTGGTGATCGAGCCGCCGTCGTTCACGCTCGCGAAACCGTAGCGGACGACGTTGACCTGCCCCATCAGCTTGTAGCCGAGGGAACGGGCAAAGTCGTCCTCGTTCAGCTGATCGAGCGGCTTCCACGCGCCGCTGCCGGCCGCACAGACCACCGCGTCGACCTTGCCGACCTGCGTGTACATGGTGAGGATCGAGGAGGGATCGGTAATGTCGACCGAGACGTCCGAGCCGCTGCGGCTCGCCCCGATCACTTCATGGCCGGCGAGCGCGTTGACGATCTCCCGGCCGATGGTGCCATGTGCGCCGATGACGAGAATTCTCATGGCGCGATCTTAACCCTGAGCGAAGCGCAGCGGAGCCGAAGGGTCAATCAAGGCGCGGCGCTGCTGTTCGATCTTCTGCAGTGCCGTGGCGCTCTGCAGGCCGGACGGGTTACCGGGGATCTGCGACGACGCGACCCCTGCCGGGGTCGTGGGGGCGAGGGGCGGATCGTGTCCGGTGGCGGCGTGCCTTCGGCACTGGCCAACCGGCTAATTTCCGCCACGCCTCCGGCGTGTAACCCCTTGAATCAAGGCGCGGCGCTCCTGTAGATGACGTGCCGCATCGCGAGCGCCTTGGTTGACCTCGGCTCGCTGCGCTCGCTCAGGGTGTTTTTCGGGTTACGCGTACTTGGCTTCGACGAACCACGCGCTGGCATCGCGATAAATCCGATACGACGCGCCGCGCGCCAGCTCGACGTCCCAGTACGAGCGCTCGGTCGCGGCCGGGGCCCACCATCCTTCTTCCATCTGCCAGGGGCCGGCGCAGGCGCGTACCGGGCCTTCCAGGTCGCCCTCGCCGCGGAGGGCTTCGATCTGGATCTCTCCCGGTTCGTCTTCGCGTGAGGGGCGGGTGATCACTTCGACCGGAACGGGGGGGCGGAAGACGCGCGCGGGGATGACGCCGCGGCTTTTGCGCGGGCCGCGGCGAACGTCGGGAGGAGGCGGCGGCGCGTACTGGCCGATGTCGTAGCGGTCGGGGAGGTGCGTGTCGACGCTCATGGCCATGCCGACGTTTTCTTCGCCGAGCATGGAGACGAGGCGGGCGATGGTGGTGGCCAGCTTCTCCGGCGACAGCGCGGCCGGGCCGAACAGCGAGAGCTGCGCGCGGCGCGGGCGGTCGGGATAGGCGATCAGGGTGAAGCCGATCACCGGCGCACCGGGAGGCGATTTCTCGAGATCGAGGCGGAGCAGCGTCAGCATCGTCTTGACGTCGCGCGTCGGCGCGGGGAGGTCGATGCCGCGCGAGTGGAAGCCGTCCGGCTCGAGATGCATGGTCAGCTCGAGCCGCTTGCACGCGAACCCCTGCACTTCCAGCCGCGCCGCCAGCCGGTCGAGCGCTGCGCTGGCGATGAAGAGGAATGGCTCGAGCGCCACCAGCGGCCATTCGAGCTCCATCCCTTCGCGGAA
Organism: Thermoanaerobaculia bacterium; assembly: GCA_036398925.1. GTDB lineage: Bacteria > Acidobacteriota > Thermoanaerobaculia > Gp7-AA8 > Gp7-AA8 > DASWOB01. The sequence goes on along the minus strand of DASWOB010000094.1, from coordinate 75,555 downwards.
CTCGGGCGGCATCGCCCGCGGGATCAGCGGCCGCGGATCGATGCCGCGCGCGGCGTAGTGCAGCTCGCGGCCGATCTCGCCGAGGCGTGCGGCCACTTCCGATTCGGGGAGCGAGGCCAGCTCGCCGATCGAGCCGATGCCCCAGCGGTTCAGCGTCGATGCGGCGTCGAGCGCCGGCGTCAGCCGCTGGAGCGGCAGCGGCGAGAGGAACTCCGCTTCCTTGCCCGGTTCCACGATCGTCGGCGACTTCGGCAGCTCGGCGGCGACGCGTGCCGCCAGCTTGCTCGCCGCGATGCCGCAGCGGACGGGGAGGCCGATGGCGTCGGCGGCGCGGATGGCGGCGCGCGCCAGCTCTTCCTCCGACGCGAAGTGCCGCTCCATTCCGGTGACGTCGATGAAGACCACCCCTTCGCCGTCGTCCTCGACGCGCGGGGAGAAGGTCTCGGCCACCTCGAGCAGTGCCTCCTGCGCCGTCCGCTCGCATTCGGTGTCGCGTCCGCGTGCGATCAGTTTCGGGACGATCGTCCGCGCCTGCGCGAGCGAGAGGCCGGGGCGGATTCCTTTCGTCCGCGCGCGGCGGGTGGCGGCGACGATGTGCGCCGCGCCGCCGTTCCCCTCGACGATGGCCACAGCTTCGGGCAGCAGCTCCGGCTCGCTGCGAAGACGCGCCGCGAGCGGGAACATCGGGAGGTAGAGGCAGGCGATGCGGGTCATATGGCCTCCGCCATGGCGGAGGCCAGGGCCGAGGGCCGAGGGCCGAGGGCCGAGGGCTGGTGGTGCAGGGCCGAGGGCCGAGGGCCGAGGGCCAAGGGTGATGAGTGCGTGCGGTCGGCCGACGCGAAAGCGTCCCCTCGGCCCTCGGCCCTCGGCCCTCGGCCCTGCATCACCGGCGCTTCTGCAACGCTGAGCGCGAGGATGGTGGATTCGCCGGGCCGCCGGTGGCGGTGCTTCTCGAGGTGCAGCTCGGTCGTGGCGCCGGCGAGGAGGCGGGGCGATCTGCCGCGGCCGATCCAGTGGAAGCGGGTGCGGGTGGTCGCGATCACCGCTTCGGAGGCGGTGCCGGTGACCGGGTAGGGGCTGGAGATGAGGAGGGCGGTGCCGTGCGCTTCAGCCGTGCGCGCCAGGCGTACCCAGGCGGCATCGGGGACGCGCTTCCCTTTGATCGGGGCCAGGCCGAGGTCGAGGACCACGAGCTGGAAGCCGGTGGCGGCGATCATCTCGACCGCCATGACCGCCTGCTTGGCGCTCTTCGGGCGGATCCAGAGGAGGCGTCGCAGGTCGATGCCCATCTCTTCGGCCGTGCGCGGATCGAGGTGATCGCCGAGGTCGACCAGGACCGCCGCTTCGCCCATCGACGTTGCGGCGGCGAGGGCGGAGAGGGCGATGGCGAAGCGGCCGGCGGTGTTGCGGCGGCCGGTCAGCTCGACCATCTTCCCGCGCGGGAGACCGCCTCCCAGGAGCTGGTCGAAGGGGGCGAGGGTGGTGGGGATCGATTCGTCGCGGCGGCTGTTCTCGAGCGAGCGGATCAGCTCCGTCGCGTTCATGATCTTCGACGCGGCGGTACCGGCCAGCGATGCGCGCAGACGCGCCACTTCGTCCCGCTGCGGCGAGGGGTCTACCGCTGGTGGATCGGGGACGAGGGCAGGACGGGGGTGCGCCGTCCGCGGTTCCGGGGCTTTCGGCCCGAGATCGAGGAGGGAGAACTGCGTTGCGAAAGAGCGTGCAGCGGGCGACACAGTGGATAAGTTAAGGCGGTAACAGGGCGTAATCAAGATGGGTTGATCGTGCACAAAAGAGGTGTGCAAACGCGTATGTCCAATTGGAGACATCCGCGCCGGCCACCGGATGGTCGATTCGCGTCGCGGCGTAACCTTCTCGTCCGGCGTGTGATCGGCGCCAAACGCCACCGTATCGCCCGGACCAAACGACTGTATAATCCGCCGGGTTTCAGGTAACTTTTTCCACAATGAACGGGATGCAGGACACGAAGCACGACTCGACCACGGTCGAGATCTTTGGTCAGGCGTACCACGTTCGCGGAGACGGTGACCCGAACTACTTATTGGAGCTTGCGCAGTTTGTCGATACCAGGATGCGCGAAGTGGCGGCGCAGGTTGCGACCGTCGATCCGTTGAAGATCGCGATTCTGGCGGCTTTGAACATAGCCGATGAGTTTTCCCGGTACCGGAAACAGCGGGAGGATGCTGCTGGAATATGGGTCGGGAAAACGGAGGAAATATCGGATCGCCTCAGCGAGGTAATAGGCTGAGTCACCGACGAAAGTTACATGTTTCGGAGTCCCTGCTGAGTTCGTGCTGAATGATCTAACTCTTGAACCGTACTTTCTTACTCGGGTGCTCGCGTCTCGGGCTTTGTGCACACCTTCCTCCCTCATGTGGGGAGCTCAGAAGGTAGCCGGAAAGGCACGAGTAGGGCGCCCACCTGTCCTGTACAGGTTCAAGTAAGAATCCACACACGGCTCGGGCGGGGTACTCCGAAATCCTCTCTTACTGCGCGGGCCTCCCACGGGAGGTTTTGTGAACATCATCCAGGTTCTGATCGCGATCGGGGTCGGGTTGGCCGTAGGCATCGCCCTCGCCCTGACGTGGTCCGCGATTTATCGGAAGAGAGCGGAGGCGCAGCTCGACGAAGCGCGCCGCACCGCCGAGAGGATCATCGACGACGCGCAGAAGCAGGCCGCTTCGCGCGTCAAGGAAGCCGATCTGGAGGTTAAAGAGAAGCTCCTCCAGATGCGGTCGGAGTTCGACAAGCAGGCCCAGGTGCGTCGCGACGAGATGAAAAACTCGGAGCGCCGCCTGCAGCAGAAAGAAGAGAACCTCGACAAGAAGACGCAGCAGCTCGACAGCCGGATGGCCGAGGTCGAGAAGCGCGACCGCTCCCTCAACGACCGTGAGAAGCGCGTCGAGGCGAAGGAGACGGAGCTCGAGGAGCTCGTCGAAGCGCAGCGCCACAAGCTCGAGCAGGTGGCCGGCCTCACCGTCGAGGAAGCGAAGCGCGACCTCATCCGCGGCATCGAGAACGAAGCGAAGCTCGAAGCGGCCAACATCATCAAGCGCATCGAGTCCGAGGCGACCGAACTGGGCAACCAGAAGGCGAAGAAGATCCTCGGCATGGCCATCCAGCGCATGGCCTCTGATTACGTTGCCGAGAACACTGTCTCGGTGGTCGACCTCCCCAGCGAAGACATGAAGGGGCGCATCATCGGCCGCGAGGGTCGCAACATCCGCGCGCTCGAGCTGGCCACCGGCGTCGACCTGATCGTCGACGACACCCCGGAAGCGGTCATCCTCTCCGGCTTCGATCCGATCCGCCGCGAGATCGCCCGCATTTCCCTCGAGCGCCTCATGCAGGACGGCCGCATCCATCCGGCCCGCATCGAGGAGCTGGTCGAGAAGGTCCGCCAGGAGCTCGATCAGAAGCTGTTCGAGGAAGGGGAGGCCGCCGCCTTCTCCCTCGGCATCACTGATATCCATCCCGAGGTCCTCAAGCTCCTGGGGCGTCTCCGCTACCGCACCTCGTACGGGCAGAACGTGCTGATGCACTCGCTCGAAGTGGCGCAGCTGGCCGCGCTCATGGCCGTGGAGCTGGGCGTCGACGATTCGATCGCCAAGCGTGGCGGTCTGCTGCACGACATCGGCAAGTCGATCGATCGCGAGATGGAAGGAACGCATCTCGAGCTCGGACGGCAGGTGCTCGAAAAGTACGGCGAGAAGCGCGACGTCATCCACGCCATGGAGTGCCACCACGGCGATTACGATCCGACCACGGTCGAGGCGGTCCTGGTCAACGCCGCGGACGCCCTTTCGGCGGCACGGCCGGGTGCACGGCGCGAGATCCTCGAGAACTACGTCCACCGGCTCGAGCGCCTCGAGGCGATCGCGAACCAGATGGAAGGCGTCTCGAAGAGCTTCGCCATTCAGGCCGGGCGTGAGCTTCGCATCATCGTCAACTCCGAAAAGATCACCGACGAGCAGTCGATCTGGCTCTCGAAAGACGTGGCCCGGAAGATCGAATCGGAGCTGCAGTATCCCGGTCAGATCAAGGTGACGGTGATCCGTGAGATGCGCACGGTGGAGTACGCGAAATAGAAACAGCCGCACAGCGACGCAGCTCCTCAGCCATTCAGGCTGAGTGGCTGAACGGCTGAACAGCTGAACAGCTGATGATCAGAATTCTCTACATCGGTGACGTCGTCGGCCAGCCCGGCCGGCGCGCGTTACACCAGAAGCTCGAGCACGTGGTCGACCGCGAGCGTATCGATTTCACGATCGTGAACATCGAGAACGCCGCGGGCGGCTTCGGCGTGACCGAGGCAATCATGGAGGAGCTCTCGGAGCTCCCCATCAACGCCTATACCTCGGGCAATCACATCTGGGACAAGAAAGACTTCGTCGACAACTTCGAGCATTACCCGCAGGTGATCCGGCCGGCGAACTACCCGGCCGGCAACCCCGGCAAAGGACGCGTGGTGCGTCAGACCGCCGGCGGCGTGAACGTGGCGGTGCTGCAGTTCATGGGCACCGTCTTCATGCCGCCGTGCGACAACCCGTTCCACAGCGCCGACCGCGAGCTGGCCGAGCTCGGCGACGCCGCGAAGGTGATCATCGTCGACATCCACTGCGAGGCGAGCTCGGAGAAGCAGGCCATGGGGCGCTATCTCGACGGCCGCGTCTCCGCGGTGCTCGGGACGCACACGCACGTCCCGACCGCGGACGAGCGGATGCTGCCCGGCGGCACGGCCTTTCAGACCGACGTCGGGATGACCGGCGCGTACGACTCGGTGATCGGTTTCCGTCCCGAGGAGGCGCTGCACCGCTTTCTCTTCAACACCCCGCGCAAGCTCGAAGTGGCCAAGCGCGACATCCGCCTCTCCGGCGCGATGATCGAGGTCGATGAAGAGACCGGGCGGGCGTCGCGCATCGTGCGCATTCGGGAGGATGTGGGCGATTAGCTGTTCAGCGATTCGGCGACTCGGCGTTTCAGGCCTGAGTTGCTGAGCGGCTGTGCAGCTGAGCGGCTCTGCGATGCGTCTGGCGATCATCACCCTCGGACACGTGCACACCGAGGAGCTCGAGCCGCTGACCGCGTACTTCGAGCATCTCGAACAGCTCGTGCTCGACATCGCACCGCGCGAGCCGCTCCAGAAACATCGCGCGGAGCTCAATCGCGCCATCGATGCCGCCTCGACCGACTGGATCCTCATCCTGCGCGAGCGGGAGACGATCGATCAGGAGCTCGCCGGAGAGATCGCGAAGGTGATGGCGGACAACAAAGCGCGCGGTTTCCGGATCCGCTCCACGCCGACGTACGCGGGGAAGCCGCTGCACCTCACGCGCGATGACGGTGAGGTGCGGCTGTTCCATCGGCGCAGCTACATGCGCTACGCGAACAAAGGCGAGTGGGACGAGCTGACGATCCAGGGGACGGTGGTGCGTCTTGCGTGTGCGTTGCGCTCAGTCACTTTTGTGACTGCGGAAGAGCATCGGCAGCATCTCGCCGCGAAAGCGAGGCCGAGCTCGCTCGTCCGTCGCGTGATCGTCTTCCTCTCGTACGCGTTCGGAGCGCGCGCACGGGATACGAACACGCTTCGGTACCTCTGGATCGAAGCGGGTTTCCGCGAGCCGGGGTAGGGCGTCTACGCCGTAGCCAGGACCATCGGCACTCGGCGCGGCGTCGCGCGGATCGTTCCGTTGGAGCGGAACTGGCGCGGCGACATGCCGTAGCGCAGGCGGAACTGCTGCCGGAAGTAGTTCTCGGAGTCGAAGCCGCAGCGACGCGCGACCTGCGAGACACGGATGTTTCCGGTCTTGAGCAGACGCGCGGCTTTCTCCAGCCGCTTCTCTTTGAGGAACTGGCTGAGGAGGCGTCCGGTGGTCCGGTGAAACCGTCCCGAAATGTACTGGCGCGTATAGCCCAGTTCTTTCGTGACCGCTTCCACGGTGACTTCCTCATCTGCACGTAAACGACGACGAACGGTTTTGATCAGAGCGCGAAGCAGGCCGTCCATGACCCAGTCTCCTATGACCTACGGCCGTTGAATGACTCCGTCACCCGCTGTACTCTTGCAGAGCCGCTTCGGGTGGGATTGCTACTGCCGTCCTTTTTGGATGGAAACAATGATAGCGCAAATTGCGGCGGGGAGAGCATTGTGGAGGACGCAGACTTTCTGAGGAGTGTGCCGCTTTTCCTCGAATTCGACGTGGATGAGCTGAGCCAGCTCCGCCAATCGCTCCATCCCATGCGCTTCGCACCGGGTGACGTCATCCTCGAAGAAGGCAATGCGAACCGCGCCTTGCACATCGTCAAGAACGGCCGCATCCGCGTGACGCGCCGCGTCCACGACCGCGAAGTGTCGCTGTGCGATCTCGTGTCGGGACAAACCTTCGGCGAGCTGTCGATCATCGAAGACGGCGTGGCCTCGGCTTCCCTGAGAGCGGTCATGGAGACGGAAGTGCTGTCGATCTCCATGAACGATCTCGCCGCCTTCCTGCGCGAAAAGCCGGCCGCCGCCGCCAAGTTCTGGCGCGAGATCGCCATCGATCTGCGCCGCCGCCTGCTGCAGACCAACGACGTCGTACGCAGCTACTTTGAAGTCAACCGCGCGCTGATCGAGAACCCGACCTTCCGCGAAGCGTACGCGATGTGCAATCGGTAGCTCGCTTCGCTCGCAGTTGATCCGCAGTTTATCCCGACCGAAGGGAGGGATCTCCGGTGACACCGCGACAATGCGGCGTTTGTCGGCACCGTCGCGATGGCACCAAAGATCCCTCCCTTCGGTCGGGATAAACTGTGGCAACTACTCCCGTCTCGTCCACCGCTGCGCATCGCGTTCGCGATACTTCGCCATCATCGCCCCGAACTTTTCGTCGAGATTGACGTCCAGGGAGTTCGCAAGACAGATCAGCACGAAGATCGAGTCGGCGATCTCCTCGCCGATGTCGCCTTTGTCTTCGCCGCTCTTCGGTTTCTTGCCGCCGTAGTGGTGCATCAGCGCGCGTGAGAGCTCGCCCACTTCCTCGGTCAGCCGCGCCAGCATCGGCAGCGGCGCGAAGTAGCCCTCTTCGAACTGCGAGATCCAGTCGTCGACTTCCTTTTGCATCGGCGCGAATGACATGCCGCGATTCTGGCCTGTGCTAGCATTTCCGGCAATGCGCGTCGTCGGGCTGGGTGTCGCTTTCGTACTGCTCTCGCTGAGCGCGGGCGCCGACGTCCGGCTGGCCGTGAAGCGCGACGGCACGAAGGTCATCTACAACGTCGGCGGCGGTCCCGCGGGCAAGGGAACGAACTGGGACTGGTTCGCCAAACGTCACGACCGCCGCACCAAGTACGACCCGATCATCGAGCGTTACGCCGATCAGTACGGCGTCGATCCGGTGCTCGTCCGTGCGGTCATCCAGGTCGAATCCGATTTCAATCCGCGCTGCGTCTCGCACAAAGGCGCGCGCGGGCTGATGCAGCTCATCCCCGCCACCGCGAAGCGGATGGGCGTCAAAGACATCTCCGATCCGGAGCAGAACATTCACGGCGGCGTGAAGTACCTCGCGTACCTCAAGCGCCTCTTCAACGACGACCTCCCGCGCGCGCTCGCCGCCTACAACGCCGGCGAAGGAGCCGTGAAGCGCTACGGCGGCATCCCGCCGTACGAGGAGACCACCGTCTACGTGAAGCGTGCCCTGACGGTCTACTACGGCCGTCCGTACGGCGGCGGCTTGATCACCTTTGCGGGATCGCGCGGCAAGGCCAAACTGCGCGGCGGCTTCGGTATGGCGCTCACCAGGCCTGCGCCGGTGAAGCGCGCCGCCACGCGCGCCGTTGCCGCAGCAATGTTGCCGACCGCGAAATACCTCGGCACGCATTGAAGGTACAATCCGCGCGCAATGCCCGAACGTGATCCGGCTGTCGCGCCGCCATTCGATCAGGGCGTCTTTCTCCTTCACTACAACCGCGGGCGTGAGGCGTTCCAGGAAGGGCGTTACGCCGAGGGGCGGCGGGAGCTGGAGGCGGCGCAGCGGCTGCGCCCGGACGATTCGGACGTCCTCAATCTGCTCGGCCTGGTCTACTTCAAGACCAATGCGTTCCCCGAGGCGGAAGTCATCTATCGCCGCCTGGCCAGCGAGAATCCGAACGTCTTCATCCTCCACTCGAACCTCGGGCTGATCCTCTTCAAGCAGTCGAAGCTCGACGAAGCGGAGCACTTTCTCCAGCGCGCGATCGCCCTCCGTCCGAACTACGCCAAGTCGCACCTGTACCTCGGCCTGCTGTACCGGCAGAAGAAAAAGTTCGGCCTTGCGCTTGAACACCTCCGCTTCGCCGGCGCCGACAAGATCGCGCGCGAAGTCGAGCAGGAGATGCGGCCGAACACCGCCGCCGCAGCGCCGGCAGCAATGCCTTCAACGCCACCCGCTCCTGCCGCACCGGCGCCCGCACCGGCCGCGCCGCCCACGCCGACGCCGGCGATCACGCAGCGCATCCGTCCGATCACGCCGGAGCAGCTGACGCAGCCCGGCCAGGTGCCGGTTCCGCCGCCTCCCGTTGCCGCACCCGCGCCGCCGCCACCCGCACCGCCCAGACCGACGCCGGTCATGGCCCCTGCAGCGATCGTCGCCGACGCCTCGGCCGGTACGACCGCCGCGCGCAAGCTGCAGGATGCGGTCGACGAGCCGCAGCACGTCGAGGCGAAGCGGATCGACGTCGGCCGCAAGATCGAGGGCGCCTCGCGGACGTTCACCCTTCACGAGAACGGTTTCCTCGAGGTCAACTTCGGCCGCAACGTGCACGTCAAGCGCGGCACGGTCTCGAGCTACTCCGGCAATCTGAAGTTCATCGCCGAGTCGGGCCTGCTCGGCACGACCGCGCAGACGCTGGTCAAAGCGGTGGGGCAGGGGAAGATCTTCGTCTACGAGAAAGGGCGCAAGACCTTCCTCCTCGACCTGCACGATGAGTTCATCTACGTCGAGGGCAGCAACCTCCTCGCGCTGGAAGACACCCTCACGTACCGCGTCGAGCCGATCTATGACGCCTCGTACCAGCGCAAGATCGATACGGTGAAGATCTTCGGCAAGGGCTCCCTGGCCATCTCCACGTCGATCGAGCCGCTCACGCTGCGCGTCACGCGCGAATACCCGCTCTCGATCTCCTCCAACGCGCTCGTGGCGTGGACCGGCAACGTCATCCCGACAGTGATGGACGACCAGTCGCTCGCGAACGTGATGATCGAGCAGGAGGGGGAGGCCGGCTTCAAGATCCGCTTCGAAGGCGACGGGGTGGTCGTCAGCGAGCAGTAGTCAGCAGCTCAGTCATCACCCCTCGTGGGAGAGGCCCCACTCCATCGCCAGCTTGAAGGCCTCGCGCAGCTCGGCGTCGCCGCGCTCCCAGTTCGAGAAGTGGCGGCGCAGCGCGGCGTCTTCGAATGCGTGTTCCAGCACGCCGCAGAGCACGCGCGTCTTGGCGGCGGTGTCGCCGCGGCGGTAGACCTTCTCGAGGTCGATGGCCACGCCGCGGATGGCGTCGGCCGGTTTCCCTCCGCGCGTGCGCCACTCTTTGAGCAGCGTGGCGAGCTCCCACGCCGCTTCGTAGCCGCCGTGCAGCAGCTCGCCGGGTGAGGGGTTTTCCTCGATGCAGCGCAGCAGGTAGCGGCGCGTGAACTCGATCGCCTGTTCGGAGTCGAACGACGGGTCGATGCGCTCATAGGCGATGCCGATCAGCTCGTAGACCGCGCTCCAGACCAGCAGGTCGCCGGAATCGATCCAGCGGCGGACGTCCTCGGCGGCGATCGGCCCCTCGCCTTCGAAATGGCGGACCACCTCCGCGTACAGCTCCGTCATCCGCTCAGGCGCCTCCCATCATCCGGACGGCGAACGGCACGATGACGAAGATCTGGATCGCGTCGAAGACGCCGTGCGCGATGATCCCCGGCACGACGTTCTTCGTCCGCCAGAAGGTGATGCCGATGACCAGCGAAATGATCGTCACGCCGATCAGCAGCATTGGCGAGCCGTACGTGAAATGCGCCACGGCAAAGAGGAGCGTCGAGGCGATCAGGCCGAGGCGCTTCTGCAGGAACGAGCGGAAGAAGAACTCCTCGACCGTCATCGCCGACAGCACGATCAGCGCCTTTTTCCACCACGGCAGCGCGGCCATCCAGCCGATCATCGGCGGCAGCTCCTGCGGCGGCTGCATCCCGCCGGCCTGCAGCAGAAGGCCGACGATCATGGCCATGATCAATGTGAAGGCCCAGCCGCCGACACCGACGGCGATGCCGATGGCCAGCACTTCCAGCGGCTTCTCGTGGCGGATGTTGAGGAACTCTTTGAGCGGCGCGCGGCCGGAGATGAGCCACCAGACCACCAGAAACACCATCAGCACGATGTGCATCTGGAAGAGGGCGTAGAACGGCAGGTTCTCGAGGTCGCGCGCGCCGGCCGGCTGCAACGCCGAGCCGGTCACCAGAACCGCCATGCCGATCATGAACAGACCGAGCCAAAAGTACGCGAACCACTTGAGGCCCGGATGCGCGAAGCGATCGCAGCTCAGAAGGCTGAAGCGCTCGTTCAGCAGGACGATCGCCAGCCAGACGGCGGTGATGAGAATCAGTGGAAGCGCGTAAGGGCTCATTTGCTGTTGCAGTTTATCCCGACCGAAGGGAGGGATCTTTGGTGCCACCGCGCTGCATGTGTTTGTGGCGACCGCGTCGCGATGGCACCGGAGATCCCTCCCTTTCGGTCGGGATAAAATGACAACTCAGACCACTGCCACTTCGACCTGATTGTCGTAGAAGGTGGCCCCGCCGCCGATGTCCGTCACTGCCTGCGAGGTGGTCTGATTCGCGTTGGCCCCATCCTCGGTCAGCTTGCCCCACCAGACCGACGGCGCCGAGACGACCCCCGGCCGGACGCGATCGGTGATCACCGCCTCGGCCATGAACGAGCCGCGGTCGTTGAAGATCGAGACGCGCTGCCCGGCCATGATGCCGCGCGCCTCCGCGTCCTGCGCGTGAATCTCCAGGGTCGGCTTGCCGGCGGACCGGCGCAGCGAAGCGACGTTGACGAAGGTGGAGTTGAGGAACTCGTGCGCCGGCGGGGAGATCAGCGCGAGCGGAAAGCGCGCCACCAGCTCCGGATCGCGCTCTTCCGATTCGTACGGCGGGATGTAGAGCGGCAGCGGATCGACCCCGAGGGCGGCCACGCGCTCCGACTCGATCTCGATCCTGCCGCTCGGGGTCGGGACTTTTGCGCCGAGCTTCCACGGCACGTGCGGCGAGCCGACGCTGAGGCGGATGTACGACTGCTCTTTCAGCTCGTCGAGTGAGAACGGCTGCCCTTCGAGCAGCTGGCGCATCAACGTCTCGTCGCTGTCGCGCAGCGACGGCTCGTCGAGCTTCATCGCCGCGGCAAGGCGCCGGAAGATCTCGGTGTTCGGCAGCGCTTCGCCGAGCGGCTCGATCGCCCGCGCGTTGTACATCGCGTAGATGTGGCCGTACGCCTTGTGCAGATCCTCGTGCTCGAGCTGCGTCGTCGCCGGCAGCAGCACGTCGGCGTAATCGGCGGTATCGGTCTGGAAGTGCTCGAGGACGACGGTGAAGAGGTCCTCGCGCCGGAAGCCGCGCAGCACCGCCTCGCGGTCGGGAGCGACCGCGGCAGGATTGGAGTTGTAGACCACGAGCGCCTTCACCGGTGGATCGTTCGTGACCGTCAGCGCCTCGCCGAGCCGCGACATGTTGATCGTGCGCGTGCCGGGAGGGGAGAGATCGAGGCGCGCCAGCGCGCGGGTGTTGAGCGTGAACGTGCCGCTGGTCGAGAGCAGCGCCCCGCCGCCGACGTCGTTCCACGTGCCGGTGATCGCCGGCAGGATCGAGATTGCGCGCACCGCCGAACCGCCGCCGGCGTGCCGCTGCAGACCGTAATTGAGGCGGATGAAGCTCGGCCGCGTCGTGCCGTAGCGATTCGCGAGATGTTCGATCACCGAAGCGTCGATGCGGCAGATCTTCGCGACTTTCTCGGGTGAGTACTCGTTGAGGACGCGCTCGCGGAGCTTCTCCCAGCCGACCGTCATCTGCTCGAGGTATTCACGATTTTCGAAACCGTCGCGGAAGAGGACGTGCATGATTGCCAGCGCGAGCGCTGCGTCGGTGCCGGGGCGGATGGCGATGTGCTCGTCGCAGGCGACGGCAGTCCGCGTACGCAGCGGATCGATGCAGATCGTCGTCGCGCCGTTCGCTTTCGCCTTCCGCACGAACGGCCAGAGGTGCGGATTCGACGTCAGCGTGTTGGTCCCCCAGAGGATGACCAGCTTCGCGTGGCCGATCTGCTCGACGTCGGTGCCCATGCGCGTGCCGTAGGTGAGGTTCAATGCCTCGGCGCCGGCCGACGCGCAGATGGTGCGGTCGAGCAGCGACGCGCCGATGGTGTGGAAGAAGCGGCGATCCATCGACTCGCCCTGCAGCAGCCCCATCGTCCCGGCATACGAGTACGGCAGGATCGACTGCGGGCCATGCTGCGCGATGGTCTCCTGCAGTCGCGCTGCGATCAGCTCCAGCGCCTCATCCCACGACGCGCGCCGGAACTTCCCTTCGCCCTTTGTCCCGACCCGGATCTGCGGATAGAGCAGGCGGCCTTCGTGATACGTCCGCTCGACGTATTTCGCGACCTTCGTGCAGAGAAACCCCTGCGTGACCGGGTGATCGGGATCGCCGGCCATCCGCGTCGCGCGGCCGTTCTCGACCGTGACGAGCATCGAGCAGGTGTCGGGGCAATCGTGCGGGCAGACGGCGCGCACTACGTGCGCGGATTGAGGATTGAGGATTGAGGATTGAGGAAGGGTCATGCTGCGCTCATCTCAATCATCATCGCACCACGCCAATTCCTCAATCCTCAATCCTTCAATCCTCAATCCGGCGTCGGGCGAGGCAGGTCACTCTCGCTCTAAAACCATCGCGACGCCGATACCGCCCGCCGCGCAAACCGTAACCAGACCGTACTGTTCGCCGGTCCGCTGCAGCTCGTTACAGACCGTGGTGACGATGCGCGCGCCGGTGGCGCCGAAGGGATGGCCGAGGGCGATCGAGCCGCCGGTGCGGTTGATCTTTTCCGGATCGATCTCGCCCACCGGCTCGCTGCGCTTGAGCTTCTCCTGCGCGACCTTCTTCGAGCCGAGCCACTGGATGTTCGACAGCACCTGCGCGGCGAAGGCCTCATGCATTTCGATGACGCCGATCTCGTCGAGCTTCACTTTGGCGCGCTCCAGCGCAATCGGCAGTGCGAAGACCGGCCCCTGCAGCAGCTGATCGAACGGATCGGTGGCGGCGTAGGCATAGCTGCGGATGAACCCGATCGGCTTGAGGCCGAGCGCCTTCGCTTTCTCTTCCGACATCAGGATCACCGCGGCCGCGCCGTCGGTGAGAGGGGAGGCGTTGCCGGCCGTGATCGTGCCGTACTTGCGGTCGAAGACCGGCCGCAGCTTGGCGATCGCCTCGAGGGTCGAATCGCCGCGCACCAGGTTGTCAGTCTCGACGACGTTGTCGTAGCCCGGCGGCACGACCACGGTCATCACTTCATCCTTGAAGCGGCCGCTGGTCGTCGCTTCCGCGGCGCGGACGTGGCTCTGCAGCGCGAACTTGTCCTGCGCCTCGCGCGAGATGCCGTTCTCCTTCGCCATCTTCTCGGCCGACTCCCCCATGGTCAGGCCGGTGGTCGATTCGGCAATGGCCGGCGCGTCGGGGGCGAGGTCCTTCGGCCGGATCTTCGAGAACGCCTTGAGCTTGCCGCCCATCGTCTTCTGCTTGCTGGCGGTGACGAGGGCGTCGGCGAACTTTTTCGAGAAGAGGATCGGAACGTCGCTGAGCGACTCCGCGCCGCCGGCGATCACCGTGTCGGCATAGCCGCGCGCGATCATGTCCGATGCCGCGGTGATGGCCTGGTTCGCCGACGCGCACGCCTTCGAGACCGAGTAGCCGGGGATCTGCCGCGGCAGTCCGGTGCCGAGGATGATCTCGCGGGCGATGTTCGGCGCCTTGACCGAGGGGATGACGTTGCCGAAGACGACCTCCTGGATCGAGTCGGGATCGAGGCCGGAGCGATGCACCAGCTCCGTCACCACCAGCTTCCCAAGGTCGAGCGCGGAGAGGTGAGCGTAATGCGTTCCCGACTTCGCGAACGGCGTGCGCAGACCGCGGATCACGGCAACGCGCGGGGTGTATTGCCAGGTCATCGGCACCTCACTGAATGGTCATTCATTTCGGAGGGCGCATCTTACACCCACGGCTCGTCGGCGGTCGGCCCGTAGATCGACGGCACCTTCGCGCCGGCCATGCGGAGATAGACGGAGAACTGCCCGCGGTGATGAATCTGATCGTGGAGCAGGAACCAGATCCACTCGTGCCGCGTCAGCTCGCCCATCGTTTTCGGCGCGACGAAGAAATGAATCTTCGTGTCGAGATCCTCCTCCGATGCCGAGGCGATGAGCTCGCGGTACGCCTGATGCGCCTCTTCGAACGCGGCCAGCATCTCGTCCCACGTTTCCGGCGGCGCGGGCGGGGGGCCGCCGGACGGCATGCCGTTCGCCAGCTCGTCGTTCCACACCTTCATCCCCAGCCCGCACTCCATGACGAAGAGGAAGGCCAGCTCCTTCGCCGACTTGCTCTTCGGCGCCGGCTTGAGATCGAGTTTGTCGGCCGGATACGCACGCAGCACGCGCATGGTGGTCTCGTGTTCGCGGTCCAGAACGGTGAGAAATGCTTCTTTTCGACTCATGGGGAAAAAGCTATCACGAGGCAGGGCCGTGATTCAGGGCCGAGGGCTGAGGGCCGAGGGCCGAGGGAAAATCGACGCGGCGCGACGGTGCTCCGCATTTCCCTCGGCCCTCGGCCCTCGGCCCTGGACTCACCCGCCCTCAGCCCTCGGCCCTTCACACAAGCTATGCTTTCCCCATGACCACCGTCGCGCTGGAAACCAACCCCCTCCGCGAGGGGCTCGAGCAGGAGCGCGTGCCGGAGGCCTCGTGCCTCGTCATCTTCGGCGCGTCGGGCGATCTCACGCAGCGCAAGCTGATCCCCGGCCTCTATTCGCTCGCGCACGATGGTCTGCTGCCGCCCGCGCAGGTGATCGTCGGCTTCTCCCGCCCCGACTTTACCGACGAGTCGTTCCGCGCCTCGATGCGCGAGGCATGCGAGGAGCACGCGCGCACGCGGCCGATCGACGACGCGGTGTGGGAGAACTTCTCGCGCGGGCTCTTCTACGTGCGCGGCGAGTTCACCGATCCCGGCGCATACCTCGCGCTGCGGCAGCGGCTCGAAGAGTTCGACCGCACCCGCGGCACCGGCGGCCGGCGCATCTATTACCTCGCCGTCCCGCCGCAGTTCTTCGGCCAGATCGCCGACTTCCTCGGCGCCGAGAACATGGTCTGCGATCCCGAGCGCGGCGGCCCCTACACGCGCGTCATCGTCGAGAAGCCGTTCGGTCACGACCTCACCACCGCCAAAGAGCTGAACCGCGTCGCGGTCTCGGTCTTCCGCGAACGGCAGGTCTTTCGCATCGATCACTACCTCGGCAAAGAGACGGTCCAGAACCTGATGGTGCTCCGTTTCGCCAACGGCATCTTCGAGCCGTTCTGGAATCGTCAATACATTGACCACATCCAGTTCACCGTGGCCGAGTCGATCGGCGTCGAGAAGCGCGGCAACTACTTCGAGACCGCCGGCATCACCCGCGACATCCTCCAGAACCACATGCTGCAACTGGTGTCGCTCGTGGCGATGGAGCCTCCCTCGGCCTTCGAAGCGAACGCGGTCCGCGACGAGAAGGTGAAGGTCCTTCGCGCCCTGCGCGAGATCCCGATCCAGCGCGCCGACGAATTCGCGGTGCGCGGTCAATACTCCGAAGGCTCGGTCCTCGGCGAGAACGCCATCGCCTATCGCGGTGAGGAGAAGGTCGATCCGCAGTCGCGCGTCGAGACGTTCGCCGCGGTCAAAGCCTACGTCGACAACTGGCGCTGGGCTGACGTGCCGTTCTACCTCCGCGCGGGCAAGCGCCTGCCGAAGCGTGTCACCGACATCTCCATTCACTTCCGTCCCGCGCCGCATCCGCTCTTCAGCCGCCTCGGCCTGCGCACGCAGCCGAACGTGCTGGCCATCCGCATTCAGCCCGACGAGGGGATCTCACTCAAGTTCGACTCGAAGCTCCCCGGCCCGAACGTCCGCACGGCACCGGTGACGATGGAGTTCCGCTACGCCACGTCGTTCGGCGCCGAGCCGCCCGAGGCGTACGAACGGCTGCTGCTCGAAACGATGATCGGCGACGCGACACTGTTCGCGCGCCGCGACGAGATCGAGACCGCGTGGGGGTGGCTCGATCCGCTGCTGAAGCACTGGGCCGGCGATCCTCGCCCGCCGAGCTTCTACTCCGCCGGCACGTGGGGCCCCGAGGCCGCCGATGCGCTGCTCGAACGCGATGGACGGAAGTGGAGACGGCCATGAGCCAGCCGTCGGCCAGCGACGACCTGAAGGTCGACGCCGCATCGATCGAGAAGAGTCTCGCCGACCTGTGGCGCAGCGAGAAGCAGGACGGCCAGAAGGCGATCACCCGCGCCGCGCTCTGGAACGTCGTCGCGCACACCTGGACCGCCGAGGATCATAGTCACGCCACCGACACCCTCGGCCGCGCCAGTGCTTCCGTCCCGCAGCGGACCATCGTCATCCGCGCCGAGCCGAAAGGGCGCGATGACATCGCCTCCTGGATCTCCGCGAACTGCCATCTCCTCGGCGGCAACCGGCAAGTCTGCTCCGAGGAGATCGCCATCACTGCCTCGGGCGAGAGTGTCGAGCACATCCCGCCGCTGGTCAGCGCGCTGCTGCTGCCCGACATGCCGGTCGCGGTCTGGTGGCTCGGCGATCTGCCGTCGGCGCATCATCAATATGTGGAGACGCTCCTCGAACCGGCCGACCGCCTGATCGTCGACTCCACGCATTTCGACAGCGCGGCCGACCTCGAGCTGATCAGCCGCATTGCCGAGGACACCACCACCGCACCGGCCGACCTGTCGTGGGTGCGGCTCGAAGAATGGCGAACGGCGACCGCGGCGATGTTCGACTCCTTCCGCATGCGCCAGCGCCTGCCGTCGCTCCGCTCGATTCGCGTCGTCAGCGGCGGCGAGAACCGCTTCGGCGAGCGCGCCGAGGGACTGCTGTTCGTCTCCTGGCTTCATGCCCAACTCGGCATGGAGATCGCGTTCGAACTGATCGGAGGCGCACCGAAGCGCGGCATCGAGGAGATCGAGCTGACCTTCGACGGCGCGAGCGCCACGGTGCGCCGCGATCGCGAGCGAGGCGTGATCGTCGCGACCGCCGATGGCGAAGAGCGGGCCGTCGACTGCATCGCGCGGGTGCTCGAACGAAAAACGGCCGACCTGATCGTCCGCCAGCTCAAAAAGCCGGAGTCGGACCGGGTGTACCTGAAGGCGCTGCGCGTCGCGCGGCGGCTCGCGCCATCGCTCTAGCAGAATGCTCTCACTTCACCAACAGATCAGGAGACGACGGGAGGCCTCCGGCGGCCGGGCCGCGGGCCCGGACCCGTTGGTTGGCCTAGCCTCCGCGACAGAGACTCGTATCTCGCGACAGAGTGTCGCGGAGGCCAGGCCAACCACCGGGGTCCGGGCCGCTGGCCCCGGCCGCCGGAGGCCTCCCGCCGTTCCCTCATCTGTTGGTGAAGATGAGAGCATTCTGCTTAGAAATCAGGCCGTGTGGGCTTCCGGTTCCTCGGGTTCCTCGAGGGATTGGGAGAACCTGCCTCGCCTCCCCGAGGAACTCCGAGGAACCCGAGGAACCGAGGAACACACCACACGACCGCGGTCCAGAATAGATCCATGAACCTCCGCATCTTCGAGACCCCCGCGGACCTCATCTCCGCCGCCGCCCGCGCCATCCTCCAGCGGCTGGAGCCGGGCGTTCCGACGACCATCGCGATCTCCGGCGGCTCGACCCCGAAGCCTTTGTACGAATGGCTGGCCAGCCAGCAGCTCGACCAGTTCCCCATCACCTGGGTGGTCGTCGACGAGCGCTACGTCCCGCCCGCCGACCCGCAATACAACGCCGGCATGATCGAGCGCACCCTCTTCGCGAACGGTCTTCCGGCCGGACATCGCTTCCTCCGCTTCCGAACCGAGCTCCAGGATCCCGCCAAAACCGCCGAAGCCTTCGAGGACGAGTGGCGGGCGATGAATCTCACCAGGCTCGACCTGATCCTCCTCGGCTGCGGCGACGACGGTCACACCGCGTCGCTCTTTCCCGGCACGACTGCCCTCCACGCGGAAGGGATCGCGGCGGCGGTCTACGTCCCGCGGCTCGAGCAGTGGCGGGTGACGCTCACCCTGCCGGTCATCCGCGAGGCAGGCCTGCGGCTGGTCCTGGCGGCAGGGGAGTCGAAGGCGCCGATCCTGCGCGATGTCAGGGCGGGCGTCGAGCACCCGGTCGCGCTCGCAACGCGTGAGCTCGACTCGTGGTGGCTGGTTGACCGTGCGGCGGCCTCCAAATTGCTGTAAAGTGCTTGGTGATGGCTCAGTCGCCCGCACCGATCCACGAGCACGCGCTCTCCAACCTCCGCTATATCCGCGATGCGATGGAGCGTGCCACCGAGTTCACCTCGATCCCCGGCTGGGGCGGCTTCTGGGTCGGCATCACCGCCGTCGGCGCGACCATTCTCGGTCACCTGCAACTCGGCAAGGATGAGCCGCGCAACTGGCTGCTGATCTGGCTGGCCGAAGCAGTCGTGGCCGCCCTGATCGGCGGTGTGTCGATGTTCCGCAAGGGGCGCCGCCTCGGCGTGCCGTTCGATTCGAAGCCGGCACGCCGCTTTTTCGTCAGCTATCTGGCGCCGATCATCTCCGGCGCCGCGCTGACGTACGTGCTCGGACTGACCGGCCGCTACGATGTCCTTCCGGCCGCCTGGCTGCTGCTGTACGGGACGTCGTTCGTCAGCAGCGGCGCGTTCTCGATCCGCGTCGTGCCGGTCATGGGAGTCTGTTTCATGCTCCTCGGCATCGCCGC
Organism: Thermoanaerobaculia bacterium; assembly: GCA_036398925.1. Taxonomy (GTDB): domain Bacteria; phylum Acidobacteriota; class Thermoanaerobaculia; order Gp7-AA8; family Gp7-AA8; genus DASWOB01. Next base: position 56,501 of record DASWOB010000094.1, on the reverse strand, counting down.
CTGTTTTCTTTCACTGCCCGCCGGCAACGTCCTCCTCGGCGTCGGCTTCGGCGGACTGCACATCATTTTCGGACTGATCATCGCAAGGAGCTACGGTGGCTAAAGCAGCACGTAAACTCGCGGAGCCGGCCCCCAGCGCGCCGAGCCTGCCGCCCGATTTCGACCGCCTCATCCACGAGCACACCCGCCTCGCGATCGTCAGCGCGCTGGCCGTCAACGCGAGCCTCTCCTTCAACGAGCTGAAGGCGATCCTCAAGACCACCGACGGCAACGTCAGCGTCCACGCCCGCAAGCTCGAAGACGCCGGCTACCTCACGTGCAAAAAGTCGTTCGAGGGGCGCATGCCGAAGACCGAGTACTCCCTGACCGCCGGCGGCAAACGCGCCCTCGAAAAGTACCTCGGCCACATGGAAGCGCTGATCAAGGCCACGCGCGGGGAGTAGCGGTGCGGTGGATTTGCTGTTCGAGCTGGCCAGCGTCGCGCCAGAAGACCCGCCTCCGGGCCGCGATTGCGGCTGCTGTCGACTACGCCACAATGGATCGCAACGGCGCAGGACGCGGACGTACATCGCGGTAGAATATTGGCGATGGCGCTGGATCTAAAGGACGTGTTCAGAGCGGCGTTCGAATTACCCGAAAGCGAACGCGCCACGCTGGCCGGGCTGCTCATCGAGAGCCTGGAACCTCCACCTGACCATGATGTGGAGGAACTCTGGGCGGAAGAAGCGGAACGTCGATGGCGTGAGATCGAGTCCGGGGCGGCCGCGACGATTCCCTGGGCAGAGGTCCGGGCAAAACTCTTCCGGCGAGGATGATCTCGGTCCGGTTTCATGCCGATGCGGACAATGAGCTCGCCGAAGCTCGCGAATGGTACGCAGCACGGAGTGAGGTCGCGGCGCAGGCGTTTGCGCTCGAGATCGATCAGGCCATCAGCCAGATTTCAGAGGCACCGTTACGGTATCCAGTGGGACTACGGAGCGAGCGACGGTTCGTCCTGGATCGTTTTCCGTACACCATCCTGTTTCGCGTGAAAGACGATCACGTCTTCGTAACGGCCATCGCGCATCAGAGCAGGCGTCCTGGCTATTGGCGGCATCGACGTTGAGCACGAGGAGATCTCGGACGACACCTCCGAGGCGCGAGAAGCGGCGGCGCGACTCCGTCGCGTAAGTCCACAGCGGGAGCGATGACGTGTCATCCGTGTGAGGTGCGGCGCGTGCTGGCCGCACCTCGCGAAATCGGATTACTGCGCGGGGATGTACGTCGGGTCCTGCGTTTCCATGTCCACCACCGATGCGTACGCGGTCACGCGGCCGTCGCCGCTGAGGACGCGGACGGTGACGCGGGCGTTGTAGGTGCCGGCGAGGCCGGCCGATTCGAGGAGGCGGTTGAGCTGGCGGAACTCGTTCGGCTCGAGGTCCATCTCGAGGATGGCGGCGTTCTTCGACTCGGGACGAACGATGGCCACTTCGATGCGCACCGGTTTGCCGCTCACTTCCGCGAGGCCGATGTTGGAGCGGTAGCGCTCCGATTCTTCGACCTGCAGGATCTGCAGCGGGCGCGTGCCTTTGGCCGCGGCCTCGTTCGGGGTGACGGCGGCGATGAACTGGCCGTAGGTGCCGGACGTGGTCTGGTTGTAGGTGCGCGCGGTGGCGATGAGCTTCGACGCTTTGGGCGTGGAGACGTGGACGGCGCCGCCGTCGTTGGAGACGCCGAAGACGGAGTTGAGGGTGGAGTCGAGCTGCTTCACTTCGCCGGCGTTGATGGTCATGGTCCTGACCTTCGGCTCGCCGCCGCTCTGCGAGTAGAAGGTGAGGGTGGCGTCGACCGCTTCGGTGCCGGCGTTGAAGAGGCGCATGTCGCTGCGCCATTCGGCGAAGCCCTGGTGGAGATCGGCCACGCCGGGAACCACCCACTTCTGCGCGCCTTCACTGGCGACGTTGATCGGCGCGACGAGCAGCGGATCGTTGGTCTGGGCGTCGAGCACCGAGGCGTAGGCCGTCACTTTGCCGCTGCCGGCGGTGACGCGCACTTCGATGCGGCCGTCGTCGAGCGAGTCGATCCCCTTCGAGGCGAGGACGGAGTTGAGCTGGAGGTGCTGGCCGCCGGTGAGCGAGACCGGGAACTCGGTGAGCTTGCCCGACTGGCCGTAGACCGTGACGAGCAGCGTGGCCGGCTGGCCGGAGCCTTCGACGAAGCCGAGGTTGGTGCGGTACTGCGCCGACTGCGCGATCTGCGGCAGCTGCAGGACCGACTTGCTGCCGGCGTCGATGAAGCTGGAGAACGGAATGGCCGGGACGTACTGGCCGAACGTGCCCTTCGCCGTCACGTTGTAGGTGCGCGACGAGGCGAAGGTGAGGAGGTTCGGCAGGCCGGCCACGGCAGACGCGGTCGACTTCGAGGAGGTGGTCAGCGCACGCACTTCCAGCGAGCCGACCAGCTGCGAGGTGCCGGAGCCGAACCAGGTCTTGAGGATGTCGTCGAGGGCGATGGTCTGCCCCGGCTCGACCGTGAAGTTGGTCTGCTGGCCTTTGGCGATGCCGCTCTCACCGCTCGGGGTGAAGGTGAGCTGGTACTTCATCACCTGCGGCGAGGTGTTGCTGACGCGGACGTCGGACTGGAACTGCGAGTTGACGCCGTTCGCATGCGCGACGGCGGGGATCAGCAGCGCGTCGGGCGGCGGGGTGTTCTTCGGCGTCGGTGAGACCGGCGAGACGATGCTGATCGAGACCGGTGTCGTCGAGGACGACGAGGCGCTGGCGCGAACGCCATTGTTGGTGGCGTCGGTGGTGTTGATCGTCACCCCGCCGATGCTCGTGCCGGCCGGCAGACCGGAGGTGCGGGCGACGACGGTGAGGTTGATGCCGCCCGGCGGCACGACGCCGTTGGCCGGCGTGACGCTGAGCCACGGCTGCGTCGGTGTAGCGCTGAAGCGGAGGCCGGCCAGCTCGCCGCCGAGGGGCAGCGTGTAGGTGACCTCGTTCGTCGCACCGGCGAGGGTGGAGACGTCGTTGGTGATCGACGGCAGAACGTAGATCACGGCGCGCTCAGAGTAGGCACCGATGCTGGCCGGCTGGCAGCGCTCGTCGACGGCCCGGACGCGGGCATAGCGAGCCATCGGCGCGGAGCCGGTGTTGTCGAAGACGAACGGATACGAGCGTTGCTCGCCCATGTTCAGCGTCTCGGTGTCGGAGCTGCTGAACTCGGGGTGGCTCGACATCTGGAGGACGTACGCGGTCGCGCCGGGGACGAACGACCACTGCACGAATCCTCGGCTGTGGTGCGAGATCTGGCCGGGCGCGGCGATGACCGGCGCGTCGAGCGCACTGCACGCGGCGGCCTGCGGGATGATCACCACGCGGCTCTCGGCCGAATCGGCGTCGGGGCAGCCGCTGCCGAAGATGGCGCGGACGAACCAGCGGTGCGCGCCGTTCGGCAGCTCGACCTCGTTCGCTTCGTTGGTCGTCGACGTGCGGACCTTCGTCGCGTTGCCGTTGCCCTTCGCGATCCAGAGCTCGTACGACGCGGCGCCGACGTTCTGCCAGCGGAAGTCGACCGGCGAGGGGAGCTGCTCCCCTTCGGACGGCGTGAGCAGCACCGGCCGCTCGTTGTTCGCGCAGGCGGCAGCGGCCGCGTAGCGGAAGGTCGCCGACAGGGAGTCGGTCGGATCGCAACCATCAAAGATCGTACGCACGAACCAGGTCAGCTCTCCTTCGGCCACTTCGCGGGTGATGGTCGTAGAGGTGGTGGTGGCGAGGAGCGACGGCGTACCGCTGTTGAGCGACAGCCACACTTCGTATTTCACGGCGCGCGGGACGGCGCTCCAGGAGAAGGTCACGCTGGCCGTGCTCGTGTTGAAGCCGGCCGACGGCGCGATCAGCTCCGCAACGCTGGTGTTGCACTGCTGCGCGCGCGGCACGGTCAGCTTGAACTTTTCTGTGGTCCGCGAGGCGCAGCCTTCGAAGAGCGCCTCCACCCACCACGTCATACTGCCGGCGGGGATGGTCTCGATGAGGGTGGTGTCGGTCGTTTCACCGACCACCTGCGCCGGCTGGCCGTCGAGCTGAATCCAGACGCGATAGCCGTCGGCGTTCGTCACCGGCGTCCAGGAGAAGGCGATGGTGGCGGTGTTGGAGCTGGTGTTGTTGGCCGGCGCGACGAGGCGCGGGATCTCGTTCTGACACGGCGCCGGCTGCGGCACGGTGAAGCTCGCGCGCGCCGAAGCGGTCGACGGGCAGCCGGCGAAATGCGCCTCGATGAACCACTGCACCGCTCCGGCCGGCACGTTCGTGGTGAGCGTCGTATTCGTGGTCGCGCCAAAGTCCTGGGGCGGCTCGCTGCCGAGCGCCACCCACAGCGTGTATCCGAGCGCGCCATTCACGGCCGACCACTGGAAGGTGACGGGTGAATTGACGGTCGCCCCGCTGGCTGGTGCGATGAGCTGCGGGGCGGGGTTGAGATTGCAGTTCGTCGCCAGGGCCACCGTCAGCGAGCGGGTGACCGAGGCCACGCCGTCGCAGCCGGCGGCGCGGGCGACCACGTACCAGGTGGCGGGACCGCCGGCCATCGGCACGGTCAGCGAGGTGCCGATGGTCGTACCGGCCAGCGACGGCGAGGCGTTGCCGCTGGCGATGAACAGCTCGTAGGAGGTGGCGTTGGTAACCGCGTTCCAGGAGAAGGTGACCGGGGAGGCGACGTTCGCCGCGCCGTCGCTCGGCAGGTTCAGCGCCGGAGCGCTGGCCGGGCAGACCGGAGCCGTCGATTCGACGGTGGTCGTCGCGCTGCCGTCGTTGTTCGAGCTGTCGGAGTCCTGCGTGGACGTGGAGACCGTCACTGTGTTGGTGATCGTCGCCGGCGCGTCGGGCGCCTTCACGGTGAGGTTGATGCTGCGCGTGCTGCCGGCGAAGAGGGTGGTCGAGGTGCAGGAGAGCGTGTCGCCGCCGTGCGTGCAGTTCCAGCCGTTGGCGCTGTTGCTGACGTAGGTCAGCCCGGCCGGCAGCGTGTCGATGACCACGATGTCGTACGCCGTGGCGGGGCCGCTGTTCGTGACGCTCAGCGTGTAGGTGAAGGTCGCGCCCGGCGCGACGGTGGTGGGGCCGCTCTTCGCGATCGATACGTCCGCTTCCGGCTGCTCGATGGCGATGGTCACGGTGGAGCTTTGCGTGCAGGCGGCGGCCGTCACTTCGACGGTCAGCGTCACCTCGCCGCTCGCGCCGGCGGTGAAGGTGACGAGGTTCGTGTTCTGGCCGGCCGTGATCGTACCGCCGGTGATCGTCCAGGCATACGTCGCGTCGAGCAGCGGCGTGGAGGCCTGATTGCCGGCCGAATTCGGCTCGACGTTGGAGGGGGCGCTGATGGCCGGCGGCGCGCAGACGTTGGTGGCGGTGGTCGTCGACGCGGAGTTGTTCGCGCTGTTCGCGTCAAAAACGGTGGAGCCGACCAGCGCGTTGGCAGTGATCGTCGCGGTGCTGTTCGGCGCGGTGGCGGTGACGGTGATGTTCGACGACCCGCCGCTGCCCATCGAGGCCATGGTGCAGCTGCGCGAGGTCGCGCCGCCGCTGCACGACCAGCCGGCCGCGCCGATGGTGTTGATCGTTGCGCCGCTGTTGACGCTGAAGTTGAGGGTGAGCGAGGTGGCGGCGCTCGGACCGGCGTTGGCGACGTTGATCGCGTAGGTGATGGTTCCGTTGCCGTTCACCGGATCGGGCGAGTCGGTGAGGGTGACGGAGAGATCGGCCTTCGGCCCGATGGTCGCGGTGGCGGTCGCGCTGTTGTCGGTCGAGTCGGGGTCGAACTCGCTGGCCGTCACGTTCACGGTGAACGGCGCGCTACCCGTACCGCCGGCGGTCACGACGATCGCGATCGTGGCGCTGGCGCCGTTCGCGAGTGCGCCGAGGTTGCAGGTGATGGTGGGATTGCCCGAGCAGCTGCCCTGCGACGGCGTTTTGGAGACGAGCGTCACGTTGGCCGGCAGCGTGCCGGAGAGCGTCACGTTGGAGGCGCTCGACGCGCCGCCGTTGGTGACCGTCACGTTGTAGGTGAAGTTCTGGCCGGTCGAGACCGACGGCGACGGCGAGATGGTCTGCGAGACGAAGACGTCGGCGGCGATCGTGTTGGTGGAGAGCTGGAGGTTGTTCGCGCCGTAGGTGGCGATGAGGTTCGTGCCGCCGCCGAGCGACAGGCCGTTCTTCACCGCAAAGTCGCCGCTGCGCGAGCCGAAGCCGAGGATCTGGAAGACGTCGCCGGTGGCTGGGACGAAGCTGTTGATGGCGGAGACGTTCAGCGTGCCGTCGAGCGTCACCGCTCCGGTGACGTTGAGCTGGTCGTACTGCGTGCCGGGCGTCGTGCCGCCGAGCTCGATGTTGAGCGCGCCCGCCGCGGTTTGCGTGTAGCTGCCGGTGACGGTCAGCGCTCCGGGTGAGGTGCCGGGCGCCACGATCGCCGAGTTGATGACGCTGCCGTCGATCGTGCCGCTGCCGGTCAGCGAGCCGCCGTTGATGGCCAGCGCGCTGCTGTTCTTGAGCGTGGCGCCGCTGCTCACGTCGGTCGTCCCGGCGGTCTGCGTGTAGCTGCCGAGGAGGTAGAGCGTGCCGACGGCGGCGCGGAAGGTGCCGCTGTTCGTGGTCGGGAGGTAGTAGTTCAGCGTGCCGCTGCCGCCGGTCTTCTGCAGCGTGCCGTTGTTGGTCATCGCGCCGGAGCCGGTCGCGTAGAGCGTGCCGTCGCCGGTGAGGTTGAACGTGCCGTCATTGAGGATCTGGCCATTGGACACGTTGAGGTAGTACGGGCCGGCGCCATAGATGACGGTGCCGTCGTTCTCGAGCGTGCGGTTGGTGAGGTACGCGTAACCGGCAGTGTTCGCGATCGTGGCGGTGGCTGCAGCGGGGATGATCGTGGTCCCGCTGCCGTCCATCGAGCCGCCGTTCCACGTCAGTGTGTTCGCGACGGTGACCACCGCGTTGCCGCCCAGCGTGCCGGCGGTCATCGTGAGCGTCGGGATCGTGCCGTTGACGTTGAGGTTGACCGTGCCGCCGGTGACTTCGATCTTCGAGGCATACGGACCATTCACGTCCGTCGTGCCGGAGGAGAAGCGATACGTTCCGCTGCCGCTGAGGGAGCTCGCGGCGGTGATGCTGTTGGTGCCGGCAAAGTCGAGGATGCCGGGGCTGGTCACGTTGAACGGGCCGCTCTGCGTGCCCCCGCGGCGGAGGGTCATCTCGCCCGCCGTCACGTTCACCGAGCCGCTGTTGACGAACGCCGGATAGACCTCTGTGTCGCCCGTCCCGGCGATCTTCGACCAGGTGCCGCTGTTGTTGATCGTGTCGGCGAGGCTGTACGAATAGATGTACTGGTCGTTGCCGATCAGGAACGTGCCGGCGTTGTTCAGCGTCCCGCCGTTCTGGAAGTAGAGGTAGTACGGTGCGGCGGCGTAATTGATGGTGCCGTTGTTCGTGACGGTGCGGGTGTCGATCAGCATGTAGCTGTTCGAGCCGCTGAAGGCCGCCGTGACACCCGAGTTGAAGATGGTCGTGCCGGGGCCCGACATCGTGCCACCGCTCCAGCTCGCGCTGGTGGTGACGGTCACGACGCCGAGGCCGTTCAGCGTGCCGCCCTGGAGATCGAGCGCGCCGATGCTGCCGTTCGCGTTGAGGTTGAGGATGCCGTTCGTGATCTTGAGCGAGGCGAACGACCAGGCGTCGGAGATGGTGGTGGTGCCGCCGGTGACGAACACCGGACCGGTGGCGGTGACCGCTCCGGGGCCGTTGATGCTGCGCGTGCCGCTCGCGAGCTCGAGTTGCCCGGGAGAGTTGATGGTGAAGGGGCCGCTGGACGTGCCGCCGCCGGCCAGGGTCAGTCGTCCCGCCGAAACCGTGAGGGTGCCGTGGCTGTTCAGCGCGGGATAAAGCGTGGCCGTACCGCTGCCGCTCGACTTGGTGAGGGTGCCGGTGTTGACGATCGAGTCGGCCGCGTGCGAGCTGTAGATGTTCGAGTCGTTCAGCGTCATCGCCGCGGTGTTGTTGATCGTCGCGCCGTTGGAGAGGTTGAGGTAGTACGGGCTGCCGTTGTTCGCGAACGTGCCGTTGTTCGTGATGGTGCGCGCGTCGAGATAGGTGTAGCTGTACGAGGCGGTCATGCTGAACGTCACGCCGGAATTGATCACCGTGGCGCCGCTGCCGCTCATCGTGCCGCCGCTCCAGGTACCCGCGCCGGTGATGGTCAGCGTCCCGGTGCCGCCGAGGGTGCCGAGCTGCTGGGTGTACATCGCGACCGTACCGTTGCTGTTCAGGTTCAGCGTGCCGTTGGTGATGTTCAGCGTGGCGGGATTGAACGTGCCGGCCACGTCGACCGTGCCGCCGGAGACAGCGATCGTGCCGGTGCCGCCGAGCGTGCTGGTGGCGCCGACAGTGTGCGTGCCGCCGCCGAACGCGATCGCTCCCGGTGTGGTCGCGGTGAATGGTCCGGTGTGCGTGCCGCCCTTGTTGAGCTGCATCGTGCCGCTGGTGACGGTGATGTTGCCGCTGTTGTTCAGCACCGCGGCGATCGGCATCACGCCGCTGCCGGCGCTCTTGGTCATCGTGCCGCTGTTGTTGATGGTGTCGCTGACGTGTGAGCTGTAGATCTGCGCGTCGGTGGTGATGTGGAAGGCGCCCGTGTTGTTGAGCGTGGCGGCGTTCGAGAAGTTGAGGTAGCTGCTCGGCGCGCTGTAGGCGATGGTGCCGTTGTTGGTCAGCGTGCGCGTGTTGAGGTACGCGTAGCCGGTCGCGCCGGTGATGTTGAGCGTCGCGCCGCTGGCGATGATGGTCGTGCCGCTGCCCTGCATCGTGCCGCCGGACCAGGTGCCGCTCGAGGTCACGGTCAGCGTGCCGGTGCCGCCGAGGATCGCGCTGCTCAGCATCTCCAGCGAGGCCACCGAGCCGCTGGTGTTGAGCGTCAGCGTGGCGTTGTTGATCGTGAAGCCGGCGGGGGAGAATGGCGCGTCGACGGTGACGTTCGCGCCGCCGTTGGCGCCGATGATGCCGGTGCCGCCGAGAGACGACGCCGCGTCGAGCGTGTGCGTGCCGCCGCCGAAGACGAACGAACCGGGTGCCGTGGCGGTGAACGTGCCGCCGGCATGCGTGTTCGTGGCGGAGGTGCCACCCAGCTTCAGCGTCCCGCTCTGGCTCACGACGGTGCCGCTGTTGTGCAGCACAACGTCGATGGCCGCGGTGCTGCTGCCGGTGCTCTTGGTGATGGTGCCGCTGTTGTCGATCGAGACCGCGCCGCTGCCGAAGATGCCGGTATCGGTCGCGTAGGTGAACGTCCCCTGGTTGTCGAGGGTGCCGCCGCTCTGCAGGTAGAGATAGTACGTCGGCGCGGTGTAGACGATCGTGCCGAGGTTCTGCAGCACGCGGTTGTAGTGGAGATACATGTAGCTCATGCCGGAGAGGGTGAGTGTCGCCGCGGCGTCGACGATCGTCGTGCCGCCCTGCGCCGCGAACTCACCCATCGAGCCGGCCGTCCAGAGCGGCGAGCCGGTGAGGGTCAGCGTTCCCGCGCCGGCCACCGTGCCGCCGGAGAGCTTCAGGTTCTGGATCGTCACGTTGCCCGAGGCGATGGTGAGCTGGCCGCTGGTCGGCACCTCCACCGTGCCGTTCACGCCGTCGAAGTCGACGGTCGGGGCGACGATGAAGACGGTGTTGACGAGGAGGTTCGTGCCGGCGCTGCTGAGGATGGTGCCGTTCAGGGTGCCGGTGCCGGCGAAGACGAAGTTGCCGCTCTGCAGGTCGATGGTGCCGGTCGTATAGAACGGCGCGTAGATGGCGTAGCTGCCGGCGCCGGCGCTCTTCTTCCAGAGGCCGTTGTTGGTGACGGTGGGGCTCGTGCCGCTCTTGTGCAGGCTGCCGTCGACGCTGGCGTCGAACGTGCCGGCATTCGTGAACGACGCGCCGTTCACCACGTACATGCCGTAGGTCGGATCCTGCGCGTTGACCGTGCCGTGGTTGGTGAAGGCGATCGAGTCAAAGTACTTGTAGCCGCTGCCGGCAGTGAGGGTCATCGTCGAGCCGGCCGGTACCTCGACCGTGCCGCCCGGATCGCTGCTCGAGCCGATCGAGCCGCTGCTGAACGTCGGGTTGCCGCTGAGGATGATGCTGCCGGGCCCGAGGAGCGCGCTGGAGGTGCTCTGCAGCGTGACGCGGGGGAGGGTTTGTGTCACCGCGCTGTTGACCTTCACGTCGCCGCCGTCGAGACGGAAGCCGCCCGTGCCGCCGATGGCCGTCGCCGCCGCGAAGGTGGTGGTGCTGTTGCGCACGTCGAGGAACGACGTCGTGCCGATGGAGATCGAGCCGCCGTTGAAGAGCGTGGCGTTGTAGAGGCCGACCGTTCCGGCCAGCACGTTGAACGCGCCGCTGCTGCTGATCGGGATGTTGATGGTGGTGTCGCTGCTGCCGGTGATCTTCTGGAACGTGCCGGCGTTGACGATCGACGAGGCGGTGCCGCCCGGCTGGATGTCGAGGTCCGTCTGGATGTTGAACGTGCCGCCGCTGACGACGTTCAGCACCGCACCGTTGTAGAGATAGAAGGCGTACGAGGTGGCGGTGTAGTTCGCGGTGCCGCCGATCTCCAGGTTGCGATTGTCGAGATAGAGGTAGTTGTTCGTGCCGGCCAGGGTCAGCGACGAGCTGAGACCGACGACGGTGGTGCCGCCGCCGTTCATCGTGCCGCCGTTCCAGGTCATGGCCGAGCCGACCCGCACCACGCCGCTGCCGCTGATGGTGCCGTTCGACTCGAGCACGATGTTGGCGATGGTGACGTCGGCGGGCGCGCTGACGTTGAGCGTGCCGAGGATCTGCACGATGCCGCTGCCGCCGAACGACGTGCCGGAGACGATGGTGTACGTGGTGCCGCTGCCGAACTGCAGGGTCGACTGCGATGGCGTATTGGTGGTGGTGAAGGCGGAGCCGCTGGCGCTCGTGCCGCCGCGCAGGACGAGCGTGCCGGAGATCGCTTCGATCGTGCCGCCGGCGTTGTTGTCGACGTTGACGTGGAAGCCGGCCGTCCCTGCACCGGTGCTCTTCCGGATCGTGCCGGTGGCATCGTTTTCGATCGAGCCGCTGCCGCTGTTGTAGACGTCGGCGTTGACGGTGATGTGGAACAGCCCGGTGTTCGTCAGAACGTTGCCGAGGTAGACGGAGCTGGTCGCGCTCGAATGGGTGATCGTGCCGTCGTTCGTTGTGGCGCGATTGAGCTGCATCGAACTGCCGGTGCCGCTGAAGGTCAGCGAGCCGCTCGAGGCGATCGTCAGAGCCCCCGTCCCGCCGATGATGCCTCCTCGGAAGACGAACGGACCGCCCACCGAGAGGCTGCCCGCGCCGAGGATCTGCCCGTTCATGTCGATGGTCGTGCCGCTGGCGGTCGACGACGCGGCGTTGATGGTCAGTTGCGCGCCGCCGGTGATGATCAGCTGCGGGCTGGTGATGTACGGATCGGTGATGGTCACGCTGTTGACCGTCGTCGACGCGTTCAGCGTGCAGTTGAAGGCGGTCTGGCTCGTGCCGATCTGCACGTCGTCAGCGGGGCCCGGCACTCCGGCCGGCGACCAGTTCGAGGCGGTCGTCCAGAGCCCGTCGTTGCTCGTGTTCAGCCATTGCTTGGTGGCCGCGAATGCGGACGACGAGACGAGGAACATCCACAGCAATAGCGCCGCGCGGGCAGCGCGAGGGAGAGCGAGCGACATTGAATTCCTCCGAAGGACGGCATCCCGGGACCGCGGGAAGCAACTTATTGTACGAAGGAATCGGGCGTAACGGATCTGTTTCTTGCGGTTTAGGCGGGCGCGAGCGTACGTGCGAGCGTCGTCACGAACCGCTCCATCTCCTCGCGCAGGCCGATGGTCACCCGCAGGTGGTTCGGCATCGCCGCGAACGGCCGTCCCACGCGCACGCCCTGTTCGCGGAGCGTAGCGATGACCGGCCGCACGTCACGCCGCAGGTCGATCATCACAAAGTTCGCCTCGCTCGGGAGCATGGCCAAGCCGCGCGCGTGCAGTTGCTGCGCGAGCCAGGCCCGCGTCTCGCTGTTGTGCTTTCGCGCGCGGGCGACGTGCGCTTCATCGAGGAGAGCCGCGCGGGCGGCGACGCAGCCGAGGAGGCTCGGCACGTTGAACGCCTGCTGCGCGCGGAGGGCGGTAATGGTGGCGCGGTTCGCCAGCGCATAACCGACCCGCACGCCGGCCAGCGCGTGGACCTTGGAGAACGTCCGCGCCACGATCAGGTTCGGCCTGGTCTTCACCAGCGGGGCCACGCTCTCGTAGTCGCTGGACGTGGCGTAGTGGTGATACGCCTCATCGACGAGCAGCGGTGCGGTGACGCTGTCCAGCAGCGCGCGCATCCGCGCTTTCGGGGTGATGGTGGCGGTGGGGTTGTTCGGATTGCAGACGTAGACCAGCCCGGCGCTCTTTGCGGCTTCGCTCATCCGCTCCACGTTGTGCGCGTGGTTCCGGTCGAGTTGGATGGCCACCACCTCTCCTCCGAACGTCCTGGTATGCATCGCGATCACCTCGAAGGTCGGAGCGGCCGTGACCACCTTCTTCCCGGCGTACGCACCGGCCGCGAGGCGAAGGATGTCGCTGGAGCCATTGCCGAGGAGCACCTCGTCCGTCGATACACCATGATGCCGCGCGATCGCCTCCTCCAACTCGCCGTCCTGTGCCGACGGATAGCGAAACACATGCGGCAGCGCCTCCGCCATCGCCTTGATGGCCGCCGGCGAAGGGCCGAGCGGATTCTCGTTGCCATTGAGGAGGACCGGCGCCTGTGGCGTGGCCGCGCCGACGATCGACTGCGGCAGCGCCGCCGCCGCCGCACCGGCGCCGAGCAGACGTGCAAAGTGACGGCGGGAGAGATCGTGCTCGTGCATGGGGGGATGATATGCGGTGTGGTGGGGGAGCAGGGGATGGAGGTGGGCTGGAAGCCCACAACCACATACGGGCGTGATCTGGACTGCAGCGGCAAGCGCCGCCGCTCTCACCACCGGCGGCAACGCCGCCGGCGCAGACACTCGAACGATTTGAGCGATTGAGCGATTGAGCGATTGAGCTGTTGAGCGAGGAAGTGATTGATTGGACCCCATACTTCTCGCTCAACAGCTCAACAGCTCAACAGCTCAATCGCTCGACACGCAGCAACGCCGCCCGCGCGGCTCGCAACACCCAGCTGCACCGCTCTCCCCATAGCGAGGGGCACAACCGGCGGCAATGCACTATCGGGAGAACCGCTCCGCGTTGCGCGCCTTCGCCCGTGCCGCCTCGATCTCGCGATCGCGCGGGTCGGCATTGGTCACCAGGTTCGCGAGCAGCGTCCGCGCGACCGCCGCGACGTCGTCCACCGCGCGCTCGAAGGCCGCTTCGTTCGCTTTCGAGGGGCGGGTGAAACCGGAGAGCTTGCGGACGAACTGCAGCGACGCGGCGCGGACCTCATCCTCGGTGGCCGGCGGCTCGAAGTTGAAAAGCGTTCGGATGTTTCGGCACATGGGGGAAAGGTATCAGCAAAGCGGCGAGCGTGTGGCGGCTGACGAGAACACGCGTTTCTGTCCGGTTTCCCGTCGCTTTGACGCGACGTTTGGCGAGTTTTCATTTTCGTTCTCTCCGGAAGGGTGGTTTCACCGTTTTCGTGCGTTGCGTGCCCTTCCGTAGAGGTGTAGTTAATGCGCACTCACAAGGGAGGGAATCGTGAAAAAAGCTCCATCGAGAGTCGCAGCAGGCGTGTATCTGGCCATCCTCATCCCGTTCGTCCTTTCGTGCGCTGTTCACAACAAAACGACCACCAATCGGCGTCTGGCAAAGGCCGAGCGGAAGGCCGAACCGGCACTGGCCCGGAAGCTGGCGGCGCAGGCCCGATACTCGCCCGGTTCGAGCACGAGCACCGAAGAGTCGCCGGGCGGCTTCGCCGACCAGGACTGGCTCGAGCACTCGATCGACGGAGCGGAAAATTCGCCCCCTCCGTTCAGCGCCTTCGCCACCGCGCGCAATGACTGGTTCGGGATGAAAGCGCGTCCGGCGGTCGGCGGCGGCGCCTGGACCGCGTACGGTCCGACCAACGGCATCAACGACCTCACCAATCCGTATCGCGACCGCACCGTCTACAACGCCGGCACGCAGAACTTCAGCGGCCGTACCGTACACGCCGAAATCTCGCCGGTCTGCAACATCGTCGATTGCCGTTTGTGGATCGCCAATGCGAACGGCGGCGTCTGGATGTCGCCCAATGCGCTGGCGGAGGACGATCCGTCGACCGCCGAATATGAAGGACCGGCCTGGGAGTATCAGTCCGAGACCTTCGAGTCGAACAGCGTCGCGTCGCTGGCTCTCGATCCGAACGACCCGAATCACAAGACCATCTGGGCCGGTACGGGCGAGCCGAATGCCTGCGGCAGCGGCTGCGAAGTCGGTGTCGGCGTTTACCTTTCGAAGAGCGGCGGCACCGCGTGGAAAGGTCCGCTGGGAGCGGAGAGCTTCGCCGGCCGCGCGGTCGGCTCCATGACCGTCAAGCCGGGCGACTCGAAGACCATCTTCGCCGCCTCCGGCCGCGCCGTCCGCGGCGTTTCGACGACCTGCTGCGGCGGCACCGACTCGCTGATTCCGGGCGCGCCGCATTTCGGTCTCTATCGTTCGAAGGACGAAGGAAAATCGTGGCAGCTCGTCCATCAGGGCGCCGCGGCACTCTGCACGGCGGCAACGCCCGACCAGGTGGCGCTCAATACCACTCCCTGCTCGCCGCGCGGCGCCCGCCGCGTGAAAGTCGATCCGGCCGATCCGAACACCGTCTATGCCTCGTTCTACGCCCGCGGCATCTGGCGCTCGCGGTCCAATGGCGATCCGGGCACGTGGGAGCAGATCCTGACGCGCCAGGGTCCCGCCACCAGCTCCAATGAGCGCAGCGAATTCGACGTGGTCCTGCTGCCGAACGGCGAGACCCGCATGTACGCCGGCATCGGCGGCGGCGGCCTCGTCGCGCATCTCCGCCGCAATGACAATGTCCGCAGCGCCGCCGCGGCCACAGTGGCGTCGAGCTGGCTGCTCATGACCAACACGACGCCCGACACGCCGGGTTATTCGAGCTTCGGCTATTGCGACGGTCAGTGCTCGTACGACAATTACGTCTACGTCCCGCCCGCCTCCTCCGGCGCGAATCACGACACGGTGTATCTGTCGGGCGTCAATCAGTACAACGAGAACAACACCGGTACCGGCCGCTCCAATGGCCGTGCGGTATTGCTGTCGACCAACGGCGGCGCCTCGTTCACCGATATGACCGAGGATGACTCGAGCAGCACGCATCCCGCGGCGCTGCATCCCGATCACCATGCACTGGTCACGAACCCGAACAATTACGCGCAGTTCTTCGACTTTGGCGACGGCGGCGTGATGCGCTCCAACGGCGTGTTCGTCAACGACTCCGGCGATTGCACCACGCCGCCGCACTCGTTCGCGATCCCGTCGCGCATCGCCTTCTGCCAGATGCTGCTCTCGCGCGTGCCGGAGCGTCTGACCGCCATCAATCGCGGCCTGCGCACGCTCCACTTCTATCAGATCGAGTACGACAAGAAGAATCCGGAGCGTCTGGCCGGCTCCACGCAGGACAACGGGTCGTGGGAAACCGTCGGCGACCGCGACACCTGGGTCAACTCCAACATCGCCGACGGCGGCCACAATGCGTTCGACGCCGTGGGCGGCGATCCGGGCTTCCGCCTGACCGGCTGGCAGTCGGGTCAGCTCGAGGTCAGCTTCACGCCGCAGAATCAGGAAGACACCACCTGGATCTCCGACACGCTGTTCGTCTTCTACGGCCATGAAGGCTCGCCGTTCATCGCCGCGGCCAATACCGATCCGATCGTGGTCGGCCGCCTCTGGACCGCGCGCGAGCACGTCTTCCGCGCCAACAATCACGGCCTCAATCCGCTGTTTCCGCGTCCCATCGTCGAGCTGCATTGCAACGTCTGGTACGGCAATGGCGATCTCGATGAAGACGGTACCTACGAGGCCGCGACCGACATCTGCGACGACTGGAAGCCGCTGGGCGATCCCGGTCCGAACGGACGTCTGACCAGCCCCGTGCGCGGCGACCGCTCCGGCGGACACGTCTCGATCGTGGAGCGTGCCTCGAGCGACACCAGCACTGTCTGGTCGGCGACGAGCACCGGCCGCGTGTTCATCTCGAAAAACGCGGACGATCCGAATCCGGCCGCGGTCGTGTTCACCCGTCTCGACAACCTGGCCACCAACGACCCGCCGCGCTACCCGACGTCGCTCTACGTCGATCCAGCCGATGCGAATCACGCCTGGATCACCTACAGCGGCTACAACTCCAAGACGCCGGCCACGCCGGGCCATGTCTTCGAGCTCCGTTTCGATCCGTCCAGCGGAGGGGTGATCTTCACGAACCTCGACGGCCACAAGATCAACGGGTACGGCGACATCCCGGCGAATTCGATCGTCGTCTCGAAGGCCGGCACGATCTACGTCGGCAACGATTACGGCGTCGTGCAGAAGCAGAAGAACTCCGAGGTCTGGCACCTGCCGGCCGCCGGCCTGCCGAACCTCAACGTCACCGATCTTGTGTACGTGCCGGAGAAGGACTCCGTGTACGCCGCCACGCATGGCCAGGGTGTCTGGCTGCTGAAAGTGCAGTAAGCGGTTCCTCGGAGCCCAAACCGGGGGGCGGCGGAAACGCCGCCCCCACTTTTTTGCGGCCACCGTGTCTGTCCCGAAGAACAGCATGCACAGGCAGACACTGGTGGCCCTCTCGTGGTGCCTCGTCATCGGAGCGGCCATCGCGCTGCTGCTGGAGGTGCACCGCTCGCACGCGCAGCAGCCGCCGGCGCAGCAGCAGCCGATCACGACCACCCATCGCGAGTCCTCCATGCAGCGTGGACCGGAGCCGGAGCCGCAGGCGGCGACGGAAGTGAACTATCGCGGAAGCATCAAGTCGAAGAAGTTCCACCGCAAAGGCTGCTCCTACTTTTCCTGCACGAACTGCACGGCTACATTCGCGACGCGGGAGGAGGCACTCAAAGCGCACTTTGATCCGTGTGGAACGTGCAAGCCGTGACACGGCCACATCACCCCTGATAATCAGCGAATGGAAAAGCGCTTCTCGGCGGCCTATCCGCTGTTCATGCTCACGCTCTGCGTGCTGTCGCTCTTCGTCCTGATGCTCGACGTCGTGTACCGGCACGACGGCGAAGTGACGAAGATCCTCGACTACGCCGACTTTGCGATCTGCATGATCTTCCTCGCCGATTTCGGGCTCTCGCTCAAGCGCGCCCCGAACAAATGGCGCTACCTCGTCACGTGGGGATGGATCGACCTTCTCTCATCGGTGCCGGCGCTCGACGTGGCGCGGTGGGGACGGGTGGCGCGGATCGCGCGCATCGCACGGCTGCTGCGGGCGCTGCGGGCCAGCCGCTCGCTGACCGCCATTCTGGTGCGCGAGCGCGGTCAGTCGGCCGCGCTCATGGCCGCGCTGATCGCGCTGATCCTCATCATCGGCAGCAGCGCGGCGGTGCTGCGGTTCGAAGAGCACCCCGACTCGAACATCCGCACGGCGGGCGACGCGATCTGGTGGGCGATGACCACCATCACCACGGTCGGTTACGGCGATACGTTCCCGAGGAGCAACGAGGGGAGGTTCATCGCCGCGCTGCTGATGACGGCCGGCGTCGGACTGTTCGGCGCGTTCTCCGCCTCGCTGGCAGCCTGGTTCCTCGCACCGGAGGACGTCGTCACCAAGGCTGAGATCTCGGCCTTACGTCAGGAGATCGCCCAGCTGCGCGACGTCATCACGGCAGCAGCGCCACAATCCGCACCGGTCCCCCCGAGCCCCGGCCGATCTTCATCGGCAGCGCAATGAGCCACGCCCCGCGCACCGGCAGCCGCTCCAGGTTGGCGACGTTCTCGAGCCCCGGCACGTTCGCGCCGCTCGCGATCTGGTGCACGATGAAATCGCGCGACTGCCCGTAGTCGATGCTGGCCGTGTCGACGCCGATCGCGCCCACCTTGCGCTCCTCGACCAGCAGCCGCGCCGCCTCCGCGCCATACGACGGAAAATGCAGCTTGTCGGTCGCGCCGGGGGTGTCATCGCCGAAGTAGCGCTTCCGGTCGCCGTAGCGCGAGCCCCAGCCGGTGCGCAGCAGGACGATCGTCCCCGCCGCGATCGTGCCGTGCGCCGCCTCGAACGCCCGCACGTCTTCCGCGCTCAATCGATAGTCCGCATCGCCGGCCGTCTTCGCCGTCACGTCGATCACCACCACCGGCGCGATCAGCTGCCGCGGCGGGACCTGGTCGACCGTCCGCCGGTTCGCCGCAAAGTGGATCGGCGCATCGAGGTGGGTCCCCCCATGCTCCGGCGCCGAGAACGCGTACGACGAGTAAAAGTACCCGCCCGCCGTCGGCCCGTAGGCCAGCTCCTTCAGCTCGAACCCACTGGGCGAGCTCGGCCAGTAAAGCGTCTTCTCGTCGAGCGTGTACGTCAGGTCGACCACCTCCGCGCGCGACAGATCGGGCGCAGACGACGCACAACCGGCCAGAACCAGCAGAAGCACGAGCGCGGCTTGTTTCATGGCCGCATCGTACCCGCGAACGATGGACCGTGTGGTGTGGGCTTCCAGCCCACCTCCCGTTCCTGAAACTCCTTCACCCAGCCGGCGGTGGCGCCGAGGATCGGTCCCTTCCCCGCATGCGGCCCGTCTTGTGCTACCTTCCGCGACCGGAACGCGATGGAGCCAGGTCAGCAGCAGCACAGTCGCCGCTATTTCTACACGCTTGCGCTCGGAGCACTCGGGGTGGTGTACGGCGACATCGGGACCAGTCCTCTCTACGCGTTCAAGGAGTGCTTCGATCCGGAGCACAACCTCCCTCCCACTCCCGGCAACGTCCTCGGCGTCCTCTCCCTCATCTTCTGGTCGCTGGTCATCATCATCTCGATCAAGTACCTGATCTTCGTGATGCGGGCCGACAACCGCGGGGAGGGGGGCATCCTGGCGCTGCTGTCGCTGGTCGAGCCGCGCAAGTCGAAACGGCGCGGCCTGCTGCTGGCGCTCGGCCTGTTCGGCTCCGCGTTGCTCTACGGCGACGGCGTCATCACCCCGGCGATCTCGGTGCTCAGCGCCGTGGAGGGGCTCTCGGTCGCCACCGACGCCTTCAACCCGTACGTCATCCCGATCACCGTCGTCATCCTGATCGGTCTCTTCACCGTCCAGAAGCTCGGCACCGCAAAGGTGGGGGCGTTCTTCGGGCCGATCATGATCGTCTGGTTCTCCACCCTCGCCGCGACCGGCATCTACCGCATCGTCGACGAGCCGCGGGTGATGTTCGCCCTCCTGCCGACGCACGCCATCAGCTTCTTCATCGAGAACGGCGTCAAGGGGTGGCTGGTCCTCGGCTCGGTCTTCCTGGTCGTGACCGGCGGCGAGGCGCTCTACGCCGACATGGGGCACTTCGGACTCAAGCCGATCCGGCGGGTCTGGTTCGTGGCGGTCTTTCCGGCGCTGATGCTGAACTACCTCGGGCAGGGAGCGTTCCTGCTCACGCATCCCGAGGGCGTCGCCAATCCGTTCTTCATGATGGCGCCCCGCTGGGCGACCTATCCGCTGATCGTCATCGCCACCATCGCTGCCAGCATCGCCTCGCAGGCGGTCATCTCCGGCGCGTATTCACTGACGCGGCAGGCGGTGCAGCTCGGCTATCTGCCGCGCATGCGCATCCGTCACACCTCGGCGCGCGAGATGGGACAGATCTACATCCCCTCGGTGAACTGGGCGCTGATGATCGTGGCCATCGCCCTGGTGCTCATCTTCCGTGAATCAGGCAACCTTGCCGCCGCGTATGGCGTCTCCGTCACCACCACCATGCTTGTGACCACGCTGCTGATGGCGATGGTCGAGCGCGAGCGGTGGAAATGGCCGCTCGGTGCGGTTCTGGCCATGACCGCAGGCTTCCTCATCATCGACATCGCCTTCTTCAGCGCGAACATCATCAAAGTGCCGGACGGCGGCTGGTTCCCGCTGGCGATCGGCGTGCTGATCTTCACGCTCAACTCGACTTGGCGGAAGGGGAGGCGGATCCTCTACGAGCGGCTGGAAGCGCAGCAATCGCTCTCCATCGACGACTTCCTGCGCGAGCTCGCCGGCAACCGCATCCACCGCGTGCCCGGTACGGCTATCTTCATGTCGCGGCACGCCGAGGGAGTGCCGACCACGATGCTGCACAACATCAAGCACAACAAAGTCGTGCACCAGCGCGTGGTGCTGCTGACGGTGGAGACCGAAGAGAAGTCGCATCTCTCGGCCGAGGAGCGGTTCGAGTGGAAAGATCTCGGGCACGGCGTCTATCGCTTGATTCTCCGCTTCGGCTTCATGGAAGATCCGAACATCCCGGTGGTCCTGGAGAGCCTCGGCCCCGACCCGGTGCCGTTCAATCCGATGACCACCAGCTACTTCCTCGGCCGTGAGACGCTGATCCCGACGCGTCACCCGGGGATGGCCATCTGGCGCGAGCATCTCTTCTCCTGGATGACCCGCAACTCCTCGAGCGCCTCCACCTTCTTCGACCTGCCCGCCAATCAGGTGATCGAGCTCGGCGCGCAGGTCGAGCTGTGAGCCGCGGCACCGGAGATTGAATGTCGGACCGAGGCAAGGTTCTGGTCGTCGATGACGATTCCGCCATTCGGGCACTGGTCAGCCGCGTCCTCCGGCGTGCCACGTATGCGGTCGCGGAAGCGTCGAACGGACTGGAAGCGCTCCAGAAGCTGCGCGCGGAGCCGTACGACACGGTCGTGCTCGACCTGATGATGCCGGTGATGAGCGGTTACGAGGTGGTGCGCTACCTCGAGACGCACGACGACGCCGGTGTCCCCTGCATCATCATCATGTCGGCGGCAGCCGAACAGGCGCTCGAGGACGCGCGATCGGCCAACGTGCACGCGCTCATTCGAAAGCCGTTCGAGCTCGACACGCTGCTCGCGGCGCTCGAGCAGTGTACGCGGGAGCACGGCGGGAGTGCGACGACGGCCGACGATCGTTCAGGATGACGAGGTCGGGGAAGATCAGCAACCAGAAGCAGTTGCGCGTCCGACAGACGACGAAACGGCTCTGAACGCCAGATAAAAAATCCTCCATCGGAGGATATTTTTTCCTCCGATCGAGGATTTGGAAAGGTCGATCGGAGGATATTTTTCCTCCAATCGAGGATTGAAAAGGTCGATCGGAGGATATTTTTCCTCCAACGAGGATTTGAAATCCTCATCGGAGGATATTTTTCGTCCGATCGAGGATTTGAAAGGTCGATCGGAGGATATTTTTCCTCCAAGTGAGGCTTTAAAAGCTCCATCGGAGGATATTTTCCTCCAGCGGGGATTCGAAATCCTCATCGGACGATATTTTTCCTCACGCGACGATTGAAAACCTCCGCCGGACGATTTTTTTCGTCCCGGCAAGGCGTGCCATCCCCCCTCGTGTCATCCTGAACGAAGTGAAGGACCCCCTCCCCACGCAGCGACGCACCATGTGTATCCGCCTGTGGGGAGGGGGTCCTTCGCTTCGCTCAGGATGACACAAGGGGTGGGGCGAGCCTCAGATCAACGTCGGTCGGAAGAAGTGACATCTGAAGGCCTGTCCCCTTCTTCTCGGAGGGTATTTTTCGTCGGATGGAGGAACGAAAGCTCCGCCGGAGCCCTTGCACCCGCCACCGGAAGCTTCTGCCGCGCCAGACCAGGGGGTGGGGCTGGAAGCCCACACCACACGGCGACCGCGTCGCCCCCACAGTCCAGATCTTTCGGGTCTGTCGCGCCGTGTGCCTACAGCAGATAGCTGAGGCGCAGCACGACGCCCGCGAGGTCGTCATTGCGATGGGTGGCGATGCTGTCGTGGGTCAGCCCCTCGGCCATCAGCACTTCGCGGATGTCGAGGGGGGTGTCGCCGGCCGCCTCGATCTGGATGGCGCGTGGCGCGTGTTTCAGGAAGATGGCGGCGACCGCCACCAGCGTCTCCGGGTCGGGGGTGCTCGCGAACCGGACCTCGATGAGGTCGGGAGCGGGACGGAAGACCTCCAGTCCCTCCATCGCGTGCAACTCGGCGAACTGCACGTCGAGGTCGTAGCCGCGCTCCGCTCCCTCCATGGCGCCGTCCGTGGCGCCGATGATGGCGCCGACGACGGTCACGGCATCGCGGGTGCGGCGGTAGCGATCGACCGTCTCGTCGAGCGACTCGCTCTTCGGGCCTCCGAAGACGGCGGCCAGGAAGCCGGCCACGCGACCGACCCGGCGGCCGACGGCGGCCCCTTGCTCTCCTTTGATGGACGCCTGCAGGACCGCTTCATCGACGGCGCCGACGATGGTCGGCTCGTTGACCGGATCGACGACCGCGGCGCGATCGACGTCCGGCTTCGCGGTCGATGGGGCGGCCGGTTCCGTGGCCGTGGCAACCGACGGGGTCGCGACGGAGCGGTTGACGAGGGGATCGCGGTGCGTCGCGGGTTTCGCGGAGGAGCAACCAACCAGGAGGAGGAGGGTCAGAGCCGGGAGGATGCGAGCCATGATGCGTCTCCGATCAAGAACGATGTCGCGCCTCTCCATCGCAACGGCTCTGCCAGCTACACTCTCTCTGGAGAGCGCTTTCGGCGACGCATCGCTGACACCCATTCAGGGCAGCGTGTCCCACAAATCGGGCAGCTCAGTTGCCGAGGCCCGGTACTTCGCTGAGGCTGTAGTAAACGTCGATGCCGCGCTCCTCGGCTACCCGGACCATCTGATCGGCGCCGGCCGAGGCGCCGCCGACGCGCAGGACGGCATCGCAGCGGGTGAGGAGGCGCTCGGCGACCGGGTGGAAGATCTCGTCGAACGCGTCGTCGCCCACCTCCTCGGAGCCGGCCAGCTCGATGAGCGGCAGCGCGAACCATTCACCGATCAGCGGGATGTGGCCGGCGCGGAAGATCGGCAGGGCGAACGCTTCCATCCGCCGCACGTTCTCGTCCATCAGCTGCGGGTCGTCGCCGGTACCGGAGCGATACGGGCCGGCGATGAGGATGAGCAGGGGCTTCGTGTCCGTCATTACATGCGAACGATATCGCAGCCGGCCATGCCTTTCGGGGGCGCGCGTTTCCTCATTGCGTACACGAGGTCCAGCAGGCAGTATTCGAGCGATGTCGGATTCGCCCATTCCCTCCGCTCCCGACGAGTCGTACTGGAACGCTTCCCCCGACTTTCGCAAGTTGATGCGCCGCAAGCTCGATGACGCGGCGTGGGCGTGGGCGGAGCCGCAGCTGGCAGCGATGGGGGAGCGGGCCGCGAAAGAGGTCGCGCCGCTGGCCATGCAGGCGGATCGAGACCGCCCCCGCCTCGTCACGCACGACGCGCGAGGGGAGCGGATCAGCCGCGTCGAGTACCACGCCTCGTACCGGGCCATGGAGCGGATCGCGTACGGCTCCGGCATGATCGCCTTCAAGTACGAGACGCACGAGCACTCGCACGCGTCGACGCTGGTCGGCTTCGCGCTCGGCTACCTCTTCGCGATGGCGGAGTCGGGGCTCTACTGCCCGCTCTGCATGACCGACGGCGTGGCGCGCGTGCTGAAGAAGCACGGCACGCACGAGCAGGTGATGCGGGTCGTGCCGCATCTCACGTCGCGCGATCCGGAGACCCTCTGGACCGGCGGGATGTTCCTCACCGAGCGCGTGGGCGGCTCCGACGTCGGCGCGAACGAGACGGTCGCCCGCAAGGCCGACGACGGAACGTGGCGCCTGCACGGACACAAATGGTTCTGCTCGAATGTCGACGCCGAGGCAGTGCTGGTGACGGCGCGGCTCGAGGGGACGAACGAAGGGACCAGGGGGCTGCGCACGTTTCTGCTGCTGACGCGCGACAACCCCGGCTTCATCATCGAACGGCTGAAGGAGAAGCTCGGCGTCCGCTCGATGGCCACCGGCGAGGTGACGCTCGACGGCGCGGTCGCGGAGGAGGTGGGCGACTTTCTGGCGATGACGGACATGCTCAACCTCTCCCGTCTCTACAACGCCGTGGCTTCCGTAGGCGTGATCGGCCGCGCGGTCTACGAGGCGCGTCACTACATCGAGCGGCGCACGGTCTTCGGCCAGCCGATCATCGAGTGGCCGCTGGCGCAGGAGACGTTCTTCGACATTGAGGCGGAGCAGGTGGCGGCGACGCTGTTGACGTTCGAGGCGGTGGAGGCCCTCGGGCGCGCCGACGCCGGCGACGAGGAGGCCGCGAAGCTGGTGCGCATCCTCACCCCGATCGTCAAGGCGGTGACGGGGAAGCTGGCCGTGCCGTGCGTCTCCGAGGCGATGGAGCTGATCGGCGGGAACGGCTACATCGAAGAGCACCCGATGCCGCGCCTGCTGCGCGACGCGCAGGTGCTGCCGATCTGGGAAGGGACCACGAACATCCTGGTCCTCGATGCGCTGCGCGTCGCGCACAAAGACGGCAGCCACGAGCTGCTGCTGTCGCGCATCCGCGGCACGTTCCCGCGCGAGGCGGATGCGCTGGCGTACACCTTCGCCTCGCTCGACGAGCCGGAGGCGCGCGGCTGGATCGACCGCCTGACGCGGCTCTACCAGCTCGTGCTGCTGCGGGAGGCGGGGCATGGCGAGTACGCCGACCGGCTGGAAGGACGACCCCTCGGCATGATCCCGGGCGCGCGCGGATGGGAGTGGTGACCTTCCGGCGGGCCACCCCGCAAGACCTCGATGCGTTCATGGAGCTGCACCGCGCCTTCTTCGCCGAGGACGGCTACCCGCACGACGATGCCGCGATGACCGAAGCGGCGCGGGTACTGCTCGAGACGCCGGCGTACGGGCAGATTCAGGTGGTGGAGGAGAACGGTGCGCTGATGGCCTACTTCGTCCTGGCCTTCGGCTACAGCCTCGAGTTCCTCGGCCGCGACGCCTTCCTCGACGAGTTGTACGTCACGCCGGCCTGGCGCGGCCGGGGCCTCGGCCACATGGCGCTCGACCGGATCGAGGAGATCTGCCGCGAGGAGGGAATCCGCGCCGTGCACCTCGAAGTGGAGCGGGCGAAGCCGCGCACGGTCGAGCTGTACCGCCGGCGAGGGTACTACGAGCATTCGCGGTATCTGATGACGCGCGTGCTATGAGGCGCTGAGAAGGGCCGAGGGCCGAGGGCCAAGGGCCGAGAGGGGGAAACGGCGCGGAGCGTCCCTCGGCCCTCGGCCCTCGGCCCCGCCCAACCCCACGCAGACTTTTTTTCGTGCACTGGTAATACCGGAAGGTCGTCCGCGTCCTCGGCATCGGAACCGGAATTCTGGAGAGATTCGCCGGCTCCGCGTAATCGTCCACCGCAGGCCGTCCTCACATTCCCATTTGTCTCCCTCGCGCATCGCGCCCGGGTGGTGGTGTGTGTCCGTCCGCCCGATTCGAGCAGAGGTGAAGCCACGATGAATCCCGGTTGTCGTCGTCCGTCCGCAGTCCACTTTTCCATCCTTCTGTTCCTCCTGTTGTTCTCCACCGCCCAGGCATTCGCACAGGCCTTACCCGCCCGGCGTATCGTGCCGGGCGACGTGCCCAACGAGTACATCGTCAGCCTGGAAGGTGTGGCGCGCGAGCAGGTCGACGCCGTGGCGAAACAGATCGCCCGCAAGGTCGACGGCCAGCTCCTGGCGGTGTGGAAGCACGCCGTGACCGCGTTCTGGATTCGCGTTCCCGCGGAGCGGGCGAGCGCGATGTATGGCGATCCACGAGTGAAGTCGATCGAGCAGAACGCGCGGGTGATGGTGTCGGCTGAGGTACAAAGCACCGGTCAACTGTGTGTCCCCAACGACCCGGACAACCCGAGTCAACCCTGCCTGAAACCCGATCCGGCCGGAGCGTTTCCCGCGACGTTGCAACCACATCCGATATGGCATCTATCCCGGATCAATCACCGCGTCATCAGCAATACACCCGAATATCGAACGTATACGTATGAACACGCTGGCGCCGGTGTCATCGCGTATGTCATCGACGGCGGCGTGCTTCGGTTTCACCAGGAATTTGCCGCGCCGGGCACTCCCGCCGAGGGACGTCACACGAACCCGGCCGAGTCACCGCGCGTGGTGGAAGTCGACGGTAGCAACGTCATCCACACCAGCGGTGGCCCCGACCATCTGGCGTCATCGGCACCGCATTACGATTGTTCGCTCCCGCCTCTGCAGGCGGCCATGCCGGGGTCGGGCCTCGGCTATCGGTCCGATTACCCATGGTTCAAGCCGCTCCTGACCGATCTCGCCGTTGTTGACCATGGAACGGGTGTGGGCGGCATCCTCGGCGGCCGGGTGGTCGGTGTGGCCAAGGAGGTCACGATCGTCCCGGTGAAGGCGCTGGGCTGCTCGTTCACGCAATCGACGGCACATTTGACGGCGGCTGTGAACTGGGTCCTCGCGCAGGAGCAGAGTCAGACCACACGCCGGAAGGCGCTCGTGTCGCTGAGCACCTTCCGCTCGCTGATCTCGGACGAACACAGCGAGGTGCTGGCGCTCGAGCAAGCGATTCAGGCTCTGACGGACTTCGGCATTCCGGTTTTTGCCTCGGCGAACAACCAGAACGATGATGCGTGCAAAGGCAGCCCGGCGCGGATGAGCCGCCGCAGCGGCCGCGGAAGCGTCATCACCGTGGGCGGACTTCGCAAGAACGTCGACGCGAAGTTCCAGACATCCAATTTCGGTCCGTGCGTCGACATCCTTGCTCCAGCAGAGCTGATGCCGGCCGCGGATTCAAACGGCTGGGCGTCGTACCGCGCGGGGAGCAACAGCGGTACCTCCTACGCCGCTCCGACGGTGGCCGGTATTGCGGCGCGGATGATGTCGGAAGATGCGAGCCTCACGACCGGTCTCTCGAAGACCGACGTGACGGCGAATCGGGCGGTGGTGACGAAGGTCGCGGATCGGATCATCGAGTCAGCCACGCGCCTGCCGGAGGTGGCCGGCGCGGACAAGACGCAGCCGCTCGGCCGCAATTCTCCGAACAGGATCGCGTACCACGGCGCGATCAGCATCGCCACCCAGCCAAAGTCGGTCGACCTTCCGGTCAACGGCAGCTGGTCCACCACATTGCGAGTGACGCTGCCGGCGAACGCCTCCGTGTGCGGGTATGAATGGTATCGGTCCAATGACAACCGCTATACCGTCGCTCCGACGGACAAGGTCGGGACCTCCGCGACGCTCACGGTCACTCTCGCTCCGAGTGATGCGCGTCGTTGGTATTGGGTGCGCGTCCATAATTGCGGTGGGGGTTGGGTGGACAGCGCGATGGCCGCCGTCAGCGCGACGTGCGCCGTGATCACGCAGCAGCCCCAAAGCGTGCCTGCAGGCACCGCTGCGACATCATTGTCCGTGGGGTGGCAGTCGGATGATGCCCCGACGGTGCAGTGGTACCGCGGACCGCGCGCGAAGACCGAAGCGGACAACGTAGATTTGGATTCTGACCCGGCCAAGGCCGTTGGAACCGGAGCGACGCTCTCGCTCGATGCGGTGACGCTCGGCAGCGAACGCAACCCGCAGTTCTGGGCTCGTATCACCACCGGATCCGGCTGCATCGTCGACAGCGACGTCGCCATGGTGTGGCGATGCCTCGCCCCGGTTCTGCCGGAGCCCGCCATTCAGTACCAGGAATCCGACAGGAGCCGCGTCCGCATCTTTTTCAGCGACGCGGACAGTCTTCCGACCGTCGACGATTATCAGTTGCTGAGACAAGACGGCGCTACATGGACGATCGTCGCGTCCGAGCCGGAGGTGGGCAACAAAGGGCACACGTTCACTGTGTCCGCATACGCGCCAGCCACCTACAAGATCCGCGTTCGCACCGATTGCGGGGCGACCGATTCGGACACGGTGAGCGTCCCACAATTGTGCGATGCAGACCACATTCAACCGGATGCGCCGACGACCTTTCTCGACAGCTATGTTCGCGATGAAACGATCCGTCTTCAACAGACGCCTCAGTCCGGCCAGTATCGGTGGGTGGTCCGAGACGCGGTGACGAATGCGATTCTCGAAGAGCCCACCTCTTTGACGAACACGATCACGCACAAGCCGATGAAACACTCCGCATACTCGGCCCGCGTCAGCATCTGTGGTACGGACGTCGAATCGCCGGCGAAAGTGGTGCTGGTCCGTCCCTTCATCGCGCCCCAGCCGTCGAACAACAGTGTCCCTTACGGTGGATCCGCCCAGCTGAACGCGAACGCTACAGACGTGAGCAATCTGACGCTTACGAAACAGTGGTATCGGGTCGTTACAGCGGCTGATGGTACAACGACAAAAATCGAGCCGGTGGCGGGAGCCACCGAGTGGTACTCGGGCCTGCTGCCGGCGGGCACGTACTTCATCCGCGTGACGAACAGCATCACTCGCGCCGGAGTCACGTACACCTCGAGCAGCGACAGTAAATACGCGACGATCACGGAAACCTGCGCCAAGCCTCGCCGCCGCGCGGTCCGCTCCGGCAGCACCGGCACCTCGTCCACTCAGGTCATCCCTGCCGGCTCGGCCGTGACTCTTTCGGTCGACGACGACAAGGACGGCACCACCTTCCAGTGGTTCGAAGGGAACAGCTACACCGACGAGTCCACCGTGGTCGGTACGACCGCGACTGTCATCGTCACGCCGCTGCAGTCGACGGCGTACTGGGTGAAGATGACCAGGGCGTGCGGAACGACCTCGGAATCCGAGACCAGCGATTTCTTCCCGGTCACGGTGCAGTGCACGCCGGCCATTCACACGCAACCTCAGTCGGCAACCGCGCTGATGACCGCTCCGACGACCGCGGTCCCGGCGCCGGTGAACACGGCCACCGTCAACGTCGTAGCCGCCGGTACGGGGCCGTTCACCTATCAGTGGTACGAGGTGAGCAGCACCGGCACGCGCACGGCCATCGCGAACGCGACCAGCGCGTCCTACACCTGGAGCTACACCGTTCCGACGCCGCAGCCTGCCTCCACGCAGAAGAAGCTGCAGGTCGACGTCACGGCCTGCAACGCCACGGTCTCGAGCGATGTCGCGACGTTGACGTTCGTGAAGGCGACGCCGCAGCGCGTCTTCTCGTACAACGATGCCACCTCGCTTTACGGTCCGGGCAGCTCGGCGCGCCTGTTCGTGAACATGGAGCCGCAGCCCGCCGCCGATCACGCCTATACGTACGAGTGGTTCAAGGAGGACGGCTCGGCGACCGGCCTCAAACTGACCAGCACCAGCAGCGAGCTGACCGCCTCGACGTCCACGATCGCGACCTACTGGTGCCGCATCACCGGTACGCACACGGTGTCCGGCGTCACGTACACCGAGGTGACGGTCAGCCCGAAGATGTACGTCTGGCGTTACGGGACGTGCGAGCTGCCGGACATCAAGGTCTCGCAGAACTACCAGGTCATCCCGAGCGGCAGCAGCCCGGCCGTGACCTTCGTCGCGGTCTGCGACTGGCCGAACGTCGAGTTCCAGTGGTTCAAGGGACAGACCGGGGACACGCGCGATCCGATGACCGCCGACAGCGGCAAACCGCACCAGCTCACGGTCAGCAGCGCCGCGACGTATGGCTACTGGGTGCGTGCCTCGCTCGAGTGCGGCGCCGTCGAGGACAGCCCGACCCTGACGTTCAGCCGCGGCGCCTGCTCGCCGGTGCTGATCGACCAGAACATCGCCTCGGCCACGGTCGCGTACGGCGGCAGCACGACGCTGTCGGTGACCCCGATCGACGTCGCGCGGCCTTCGTACATCTGGTACGAGGGGCCGACACAGACGACCATCGTCTCGTCGAGCGTCTCGCCGAACCTGCAACTGAACAACGTCGTCAAGAGCGCCCGTTACTGGGTCAAGGTCCGTAACCTCGACTGCTCGATCAGCTCCGACAGCTACCTGGCCACCGTTCGCGTCGCCTCGTGCCCGTCGCTGACGCCGCCGGTGTGGCAGACCGAGGTCTGGACCGACATCAATACCTCGAAGACGCTCACGGCGACCACCGCTGGTGCCACCGGCTACCAGTGGTTCGCTGGCGAGGTCGGCGACGAGAGTCAGATGATCGGTGGAGCGACGCTCGCCACCTACACGACGCCCGTGCTGACCGCGGAGGCAAAGTACTGGGTCCGTGCATTCGGCAGCGGCGGTTGCGTCGTCGACAGCCCGACTATCACCGTCAAACTCTGCGAGCCGCCGCGCGTCGTCAACCCGCTCTTCCTGACGCGGAGTGTCGTGTCGGGCCAGCGGGTCATCTTCAGCGTCGACATGGCCGGTACGGGCCTCACGTACCAGTGGTACAAGGGGCTCACCGGCACCACCACCACACCGGTCGGCCAGCCGGTCGATCTGCTCGAGATCTACCCGACCGCCACATCCGAATACTGGGTGCGCGTGACCGGCAAGTGCGGTGTCGGCGGTAACGACCCGCGCGTCTACAACAGCCCGACGTTCCTGGCCAGCGTCTGCCCGACACCGCAGACTCCGACGGCAACGCTGATGACGGTCATGCCGGGGACGACGACCACACTGTCGATCACCTCCGGCGGAACCCGCCTCACGTACCAGTGGTACAAGGGCTCGCCCGGCGATCGCTCGCAGCCGCTGCCGAACGGCGCCGGCGCGACGGTCACCACTCCGGCCATTACTGCCGCCACCACCTTCTGGTGCGAGGTCAAGAGCGGCAACTGCTCGGAGTACAGCCAGCCGATCACGATCAACCTCTGCTCGGAGCCGACCGTTCGCTGGACGCACGGCGACAAGTCGATCGCGAAAGGGGAGCTGGTCACGTTCACGGCCGCCGCGACGGTGACGTCCGGCACCCCGCTCTACACGTTCTACAAAGGCACCCCCGGCAACGTGGCCGCGTCGACGCTGGTCAAGGCGGAAACGGAGTACTACTGGTTCAGCTCTGTGATCAACGAGACCGCGACCTACTGGGTCCGCGCGCGCCTCGGCAACTGCACCGCCGATTCGACCGCCATCACCATCAAGGTCTGTATCCCGCAGATCGCGACGCAGCCGGTGGCCGGCAGCATCACCTCGGGTGGCTCGCACACGATGACCGTCGTCAGCGACATCACTCCCGAGAACGGCTATCAGTGGTACATCGGTGAGAGCGGCGTCACGACCACTCCGGTCACGCCCAACGGCACCAGCGCGTCGCTCTCCGTCTCGCCGACGGTCGACACCAAGTACTGGGTGCGCGTGAAGGGCTGCGGCTCGAGCAAAGCCGACAGCGCCGCGGTCCTGGTGTCGGTCTGCACGAAACCGGACGTCAGCAGCTCGACCTCCAGTCACTGGGTGACGAAGGGCGAGACGCGGACGCTGACCGTCAACGCCACCGGTACGAACCTCACCTACAAGTGGTACCGCGGCGCGGCCGGCGTCACCACGACGCAGATCGCCACGACGCAGAGCATCAACGTGACCCCGGGCGATACGACCCAGTACTGGGCCCGCGTGAGCAACGGCTGCGGCACCGACGACACGCCGACCATCACCCTCAGCGTCTGCGCTCCGCCCGTCATCACGGTGCAGCCGATCAGCCAGCCGATCTTCTCCGGAAAGACGGTCACGCTGAGTGTCACCGCGACGCAGGCCACCTCCACGCCGATGACCTATCAGTGGTACAGCGGCACGCCGGGCAGCGGCACGATCCTCACCGGTCACACCGGTACGTCGTACACCACTCCGGCCCTCACGGCAGAGGCGTCGTACTACGTCCGCGTCACGGCCGGTACCTGTTCGACTGATTCCGCGGCGGCCGTGATCTCGATGTGCGCCTACAAAGAGGTGTTCAACGCGCCGGATGACAAGGACATCACCCTCGGCCAAACCGTCCGTCTCCAGGTCTCGCCGCTTTCACCGTCTGCCGAATCGGGCCGGTGGTACCGCGGGGTGCAGGGCGACCGGACGAACCTGATCAGCTCCTACACTTTCGCCGACGTCAGTCCGACCGTCACCACGCAGTACTGGGGTGAGTATGTCCACGGCGGCTGCACGTCGAAGACGCGTACTGTCACGGTGTACGTCTCCGTCCCGACCATCACCCAGCAGCCGGTCAACTCGCTCGCGCCGCCGAACGGCACCACGAACCTGACCGTCGCAGCGAATACGGCTGGCGTCATCTATCAGTGGTATCAGGGGACGAGCGGCACCGGCACCCTCCTGACCGGCGCGACCAGCGCGACGTTCACCACCCCGGCGCTCGCCGCCGGCACGACCATGAATTACTGGGTCAAGGTGACGGGCTCGCGCGGCCATGTCGTCAACAGCAACACCGCCACAGTGACGTGGTGCATGCCGGCCGCGATCACTTCACACCCCGGCTCGCGCAATCTGCAGCGCGGCGATTCCACCTGGCTGAGCGTGAACGCGGTCGGCACGAACCTCCGCTATCAGTGGTACCGCGGCGAGTCGGGCGTCGAGACGTCTCCCCTCGGCACCGGCGGTATCTCGAACGGCGGCGGCACCTCATCGATCAGCGTCTCACCCTCCAACCCCGACAAGTACTGGGTGAAGGTGACGAGCGATTGTGGCTCGGTGAACAGCAACACCTGCTACGTCAACGTCTGCGTGCCGCCGACCATCACCGCGCAGCCGGTCAGCCAGTCGATCTTCTCCGGCACGTCGGCGACGCTCAGCGTCTCGGCCACCGCGGGAACGGCGCTGCCGCTGAGCTATCAGTGGTACACGGCCGCCGGCCACGATCCAATTCCGGGCCAGACCTCGTCGACCTTCACCACCCCCGCGCTGACCGCCGAGACGACCTACTACGTCGAGGTGATCAGCGGCTCCTGCGAGACCTTCAGCGAGATCGTGACGGTGTCGATGTGCCCCTACAACGCCACCATCAACTCGCCGTCGGACCGCGACGTCTACTCCGGTCAGGCCACCGTGCTGAAGGTCACGCTGTCGCCCGTTCCGGAGTCTGTGACCTGGTATCGCGGTGTGTCGGGCGACCGCACGGCGCCGATCAGCTACAGCAGCCAGCACACCGTCTATCCGACCGTCACCACGCAGTACTGGGGTGAGTTCACCTACAGCGGCTGTACCTCGATCGGCAGGACCGTGACCGTCAACGTCTGCATCCCGAAGATCACCACCCAGCCCGCCTCGGCCACCATTGCCCGCAACGCCACGAAGACCCTCTCGGTCGTCGCGAGCAACGCTACGTCGTATCAGTGGTACAGCGGCACGATGGCCGGTTACGGGACGCCGATCAGCGGAGCGACGTCGTCGAGCTACACCACCCCGCCGCTGACCACGACCACCAGCTACTGGGTCCGGGTCAACGGCTCCTGCAACAAACCGATGGACAGCGCCGTGGCGACGGTCACGGTGCAGTAGGTCAGTTTCCAACGGGGAAGGCGGCGACTCACAGGGTCGCCGCCTCTTCCTCATCCGCGGTCCCACCTTCTTTCAATCAAGGGGTACTCATGGTCCGTCTCGTCCGTGTGCATTGGTCTGTCGTGGTGTGGCTGTTCGGTGTCTTGTTCGGCGCTGAGCTGGTCGCCCAGGAGAACCCCAGGTTCCGGCCGTTCCCCGGCGGAATTAAAGGCGAGTACGTCGTCGTGCTCGAGCCGTTGCCGGCCGAACTGGTCGAGCCGACCGCACGCGCGCTCGCGCGGCAGCATGGCGCCCAGCTCAAAGACATCTGGCGACACGCCCTGCAGGGATTCTGGGCTGTCATGCCGGAAACGGCCGCGCGCGCGATGAGTGCCAATCCGCGTGTCCGATACGTCGAGCAGAACGCGCGGCTGTTCAGCACCTCGGTCTCGCAGCCGACCGATGGCGTTCGGCCGACCGATCGCGATGGCGTCACAGCGAGCGGGACGTATCCGGTCGAGCTGGGACCTCATCCACTGTGGCACCTCTGGCGACTGAATCATCGAAGCCGCACTGAACCGAAGGTGTATTCGTACGCACCACAGTCCACCGGCTCCGGCGTTCGGATCTATGCGGTCGACAGCGGCGTATTGCGATTCCATCAGGAGTTCGTGACCTCCGCCGCAACAGTTGCCACCGACGCCGACAAGAGATCGCCCGCGTCGCACGATCGGGTCAAGGAGGTGGCTGGGAGCAACGTCACCGATTCCGACCCGCTGGCCTCATCCGCGCCGAGCAGTGGCTGCACGGACGACACCTTGATGCTGCCGATCGAGGATGGCTCCGGCACGATGCCGTATCGGACGACGATCTGGTTCGCGGACGATGCGATCGGCCACGGCACCGCGGTCGGATCGATGGCCGGCGGCCGGAATGTCGGTGTCGCCAAAGAGGTCGAGATCGTGCCGGTGAAGGTCATCGGTTGCGATAACCAGCAGAACACCGCGTACTTCATCCGTGCATTCGACTGGATCCTCCGGAAAGCACCTCCGGTCCCTTCGATCGTCACGCTCAGCACGTACCGTACAGTTGCCGAATGCCAACCGTGGGAGCCCGCGCGGTGCGAACGCCTGGGCGGTTCGACCGCCACCGGTCATCTGGTGGCCCTCGAGGACGCGGTGCAGGCGTTGCTCGACGCGGGCATCCCGGTTGTCGCATCAGCGAACAACAACAGTCGCGATGCCTGCCACGACACGCCGGGACGGCTGAGCTGGAGTGGCGGCATCGATGGCCTGGGCCGTCTGACCGGAGGAGTGATCACCGTCGGCGGACTGGCGAAGAACGCCGACGAGCGCTGGGCGGAGCCGTTGTCCGACCCGAAGGCCGACTCGTCGAACTGGGGGCCATGCATCGACCTGTGGGCACCGGCGGAGAAGATCGCGGTGGCGAGGACGAGTGGCTGGAATCACTACCGGACCGAGAACTTTTCCGGGACTTCGTTTTCCGCGCCGATGGTGGCCGGGCTGATCGCGCGCATGTTCTCGGAGGACGCGAGCCTGCGCGCCGATCTTCTGAATATGGCGACGCGCAAAAACGTGCCGAAGCGGGTCTGGGAACGGCTTCGCGACGCGGCAACGCCGATGGACCGCGGTGGCATCTTCGGGAACGACACGGCCCTCAGGGAGATGGTCACCTCCAATCCGATCACGGCCGCGGTTCTCTACGCGACGCCGCGGCGGATCGCTTACATGGGAGCGTTCACTCTCGCGGAGCAACCGGCGTCAGTCGTCCTGACGTCGACGCGGGCCACGCTGCGCGCGTTGCCGGTTGGCGCGCCCGCGGACGAAACGATCTGGTATGAAGTCGATGCCGGCGGCAAGGCGATCCAGGAGGTGGCGAGGTTCACCGGCACGGGCGATCATTCCCTCTGCGTTCAGCGTGGCACGGCAGGTTGCAAGGCCCCGGTGGCCAACACCCGCTATCAGGGGCGGGTGAAACGGGGCGGCACGGAGCTCACCGTCGATTCCGCAATCGCCACGGTGGTCGTCGATCAGCCGCTGATCACGCTCCAGCCGAAGAGCCGGTGGGTGCCTCAGGGGGGAAGCGCCACCGTCGAAGTGACGGCGCTCGTGCCGGAGGGGCAGACGCCGAGCTACCAGTGGTATCGCGGTCATCCCGAGCAGAAAACAGTAATCGCCGGTGCGACCTCGAACCGGCACACCGTCACGAACGTCAGCGGCATCAACGGGTACTTCGTGGAGGTGCTGGCGAACGGCAGCCTGGTGACGAGCGAAGTGGCGATTGTCCGTGCCGCGTCGCCCTCCACTCCTCCAGCGCATTGCGGCCTTCAGCTCAGTCCCCTCGGCGGCGACGTCGCGCCGGGGCAGACCTTCACGGTCACTGCGCTCACCACCGGCTCCGACCTCGAGTATCACTGGTACAGCGGCAACTCGGGCGACACGACGCGGCGCATCACCCATGGCGGGCATACTCTGTTCGGCAAAACGATCTCTCTCCTGCCTGGCGAGTACGCGCGTCTCTGGGTCCGCATTTTCAGCCTCGACCGCTCGTTCATCGACACCCCGGCCATCGACCTCCCGCGTGGGTGCGACATGAGCGAGATCGAGGTGTCGACCGAGCAGGGATTCGCCGTCACCCCGGGCGCGTCGCGCGTGATCTCCGCGCGGGTCAAGACGCCGAACCCGCTCAAGAGCTACCACTATCAATGGTATCGGGTGGTTCAGAGCTGCGAAGGAGAGCTGCTCGAGAAACTGGTAGGCTTCACCACGGCTGACGTAAACGTTTCACCGCAGCTCGGCAGCCGGTTCCGGGTGATCGTCACCGACTCTACCTGCTCGCGGATTTCGGACGCAGTCAGCGTCCGGGCATTCCCCACGGCGCTCAGCCGCGCAATCCCGGTGACCACCCCGACGACGTTCACGATCTTTCAGCGCCACACCCTGTCAATCCCGTTCCTGGTGCCGGTCTCGAACAGCTATCAGTGGCTGCTCGGAGGAAGTGATTTCAGCACCCCCGCGCCGGTCTCGTGCCCGTCAAGCTCTTGCCTGCACGCCACTCGCACCGCGAACACGCATGAGTTCCTCCGTCTGCGGGTAAAGGATCAAAAGTTCGCGGGAGGGCAGGCCTCGATCGAGGACAGTGAGCTGATCTTCCTGAACGTGATCCCCTGCGGGACGAGCTTCTTTCCGATCACCGCGACGCCGTCCCTGGTAAAGGAGGGAGTCCCGTTCCGCCTCGAAGCGCCGGCCATGAATGGGGCGACGTACAAATGGTTCCGAAATGACGAATCGACCCCCTTCGCGGAGACGACAACGCCGTTTCACGACGTCGAACCGATCAGTACGCGCACGCGGTACTTCGTGAAAGTGTCGGATGGGGTCTGTAATCCGACGGCGGTTCAAAGTCAGATCCTGACGCTCGATCCCTGCCTCAAGCCGCGCCCGCGTGCGGTGCGGCATCTGACGTCCCCCGCCGGGACGCCGGTACCGGTCGGAACACTGATCACCCTTTCGGTCGACGATGACCGCGACGGCGTGACCTTCCAGTGGTTTCGCGGGACGAGCCACAGCGACGTTTCGACCCCACTATCGACCAGTCCGACTCTTACGGTGACGGCAACCGGCACGCCGAGCGGCTACTGGGTGCGGATGACCGGGATGTGCGGCGGCACGCCGATGGTCACGAACAGCGACATCGTGACGATCGCCGGCACGTGCGCCCCCTCCATCTTCGTCCAGCCGGTTTCGTCGACCCAGCAGATGCCGTCCGCCGTTGGCCAGAGCGTCAGCGCGAGTGCGACCGTGGTGGCCGGCGGGGCGGGGCCGTTCACCTACGAATGGAGCCGGATCAACGCAGACGGAACGAGGACGGTGGTCGGAAACGAACAGACCTACACGTGGGGCCATGTCGTCTCGTCGACCGAGCAGTTGTATGCCGGCGTGGATGTGTTCGTGAAGGTGACGGCGTGCAACGCGACGGTGCAGAGCGACACGGTACGGCTGGCGGCGGCGAAGACGCCGCAACGGATCGCGTCATACGACGAGATGAAGTTCGTCTACAGTCCGTTACTGGCGGCGACCCTGTCGGTGACGATGGAGCCGGCGCCGTCGCCGCAGCACGTCTATTCGTACGAGTGGTTCCTCGACGACGGTTCACCCTCGGGCTACAAGCTGGCGTCGACCGGCCCTCAGATCTCGGTGAAGACGGAATCGATCGCGAATTACTGGGTACGCGTCTCGGGGCAGCACACGACACAGCCCGACGAGCAGGGGAACGTCGGCGAGTACCGGGAGGTCACGACCAGCCGGAAGATGCACGTTTATCTCTACGGTACGTGCGACCTGCCGCCGGTGAAGGTGGCGCAGAGCATCACCACCATCCCTGCCGGGCAGACGCCGTACGTCACCTTCATCGCGGTCTCGGACTGGCACGACGTGCGGTTCCAGTGGTATCGCGGGCAGACCGGCGATGTGGGTGAGCCGATCCCTTCCGATGCCGGAAAGGCGCATCAATTGACGGTGAGCAGCGCCAGCATTCATCCGTACTGGGTGCGGGCCTGGCTCGAGTGCGGAGCGACGCAGGACAGCCCGACCCTCACGTACACGCGCGGAGCGTGCGGACCGATGCTGATCAACCAGAGCATCGCCTCGAGCGAAGTGGCGTTCGGCGGCACGGCCACGCTTTCGGTCGATCCGGTGAGCGGGCCGGCCAAGTACACGTGGCTTCGCGTCACGACGGGGAACATCGGTGCCGGAAGCGGCGCGGTCTATCAACCGTCCGACATCCGCGAGAGCCGCCGCTACCTCGTCCGCGTCCAGAACACCGACTGCGGCACGCTGGCGGAGAGCCATCTCGCCACGGTGCGCGTGGCCTCCTGCGGCACGCTCACCCCGCCGCCGTGGCAGACCGAGATCTGGGCTGATCTCAACAGTACCCCGACGCTGAACGCGCAGACGACCGGTGCCACGGCGTATCAGTGGTACCGCGGCGAGCTCGGAGACGAGTCCCTGAAGATCGACGGCGCAGTTTCGGCGACGTACAGGACGCCGGCCGTCACCGCCGACGCGAAATACTGGGTGCGCATCACGAACGCCACCTGTCTCGTCGACAGCCCGACCATCACCGTCAAAGTCTGCGTCCCGCCGGGGGTCTCGACGACGCCCATCCTCAATTACAACATCAACCCCAACCAGACCGTCCGCTTCAGCGTCAACGCTGTCGGGAACGACGTCACCTATCAGTGGTACCGCGGCACGTCGGGTGACACCTCGACGCCCGCCGGTCAGCCGGTGGACATGCTGCAGGTCTCGCCGAGCGTCACCACCAGCTACTGGCTGCGCCTCACCGGCCGCTGCGGCGCGGGTGGAGTGAACGTCCGTAGCTGGGATTCTCCGACCTTCACCGCCAGCGTCTGTCCGGGCGTTCCGGCGCCGACCGCGGCAAAGAGCGCGGTCATGTCGGGGACGAGCACGACGCTCTCGGTCGCCGCGACCGGAACGGCGCTGTCGTACCGCTGGTATCGCGGTGTGGCGGGCAACACGAGCGATCTGATCGCCAGCGGGACCTCCAACACGATTACCACCCCGGTCATCACTGCGGCGACCTCGTTCTGGGTGGCGGTGACGAGCGGTGGCTGCACGCGCAACAGCAGCGCTGTCACCGTCTCGCTCTGCTCCGAGCCGACCGTGCGCTGGTCGACGGCCAGCAAGTCGGTCACGAAAGGGGAGAGCGTCACCTTCACCGCCATCGGGACGCACTCCACCACCACGCCGGCCTACACCTTCTACAAGGGGAACGCCGGCGACGTGGCGGGATCGACGGTCGTCCGGGCCGCCTCGACCTCCAACACCTTCACCGCGGCGGTCAACGAGACAGCGAAATACTGGGTGCGCGCCGCGGTCGACAACTGTCACGGCGATTCGGTCAACATCACCATCACGGTCTGCATCCCGAAGATCACCACCCAGCCGGTCGGCGGGACGATCACCCTCAACGGCTCGCGTTCGCTCAGCGTCGCCACCGACATCACACCCATCGGCGGCTATCAGTGGTACGAGGGGGAGACCGGCGACCTGTCGAAGCCGGTCCCGAACGGCACCACCGCCTCGATCTCCGTTTCGCCGCTGGTCGACACAAAGTACTGGGTGCGCGCGAAAGGCTGCAGCCCGTACGCCGCCGACAGCGTGGCCGTGCTCGTGACGGTCTGCACACCGGCGGCAGTCTCCTCGCACACCCAGAGCCGGTGGATCACGAAAGGAGACTCGCAGACGCTCACCGTCAACGTCTCCGGCAGCAGCCCCGCCGTGCAGTGGTATCGCGGCACCGCCGGCACGACCACCACGCCGCTCGGCACGACCCCCTCCATCAGCGTCTCGCCGGCCGAGACCACGCAGTACTGGGCGCGGGTGAGCAACAGCTGCGGGTCGGCCAGTACGGCCACGATCACGATCAGCGTCTGTGCGCCGCCGGTCATCACCGGCCAGCCGGCCAGCCAGGGCGTCTTCTCCGGACAGTCGGTCACGCTCAGCGTCGCGGCGACGCAGGCCACCTCTACGCCGATGACCTATCAGTGGTACAGCGGCACGGCACCGTCCGGCAGTGCTATTCCGGGCGAGACCGGTGCGACGTACACCACACCGCCGCTCACCGCCGCGGCGAACTACTTCGTCAAGATCACGGCCGGCAACTGCACCACCGTCAGTGCCACGGCGGCGCTGTCGATGTGCGCGCTTCCGCCCACCATCAACAGCCCGGCCGACAAGGAGGTGTCGGCCTATCCGAATCACGTGCTGAAGGTCATCCTCTCGCCGTCGCCGGAGCAGTACCGTTGGTATCGCGGCATCTCCGGCGACCGGACGAACCTCATCAGCACCTCCAGCCAGGTGTCGGTCAATCCGTCGTCGACGACAAAGTACTGGGGTGAGTTCATCCACGGCGGCTGCGTCTCGATGGGGCGGACGGTGACGCTCACCGTCTGCATTCCGAGCATCAACATGCATCCGGACGATCTGACGATTCCGCGAGACAGTTCCGCGACCCTGACCATCAACGCGCGGGATGCCGTCTCGTACCAGTGGTACATCGGCACGAGCCCCGGCTCCGGGACTCCGATCAGCGGCGCGACGGCGGCTTCGTACACAACGCCGCCGCTGACCGCGACCACCGGCTACTGGGTGCGCGTGACCGGGTCGTGCAGCCGCTCGGTCGACACAAACGTCGGCCTGGTCACGGTGCAGTAAGATCTCGGCGGCAGTCCCGGCCAACCGGTCCGGACTGCCGCCGGAATTGCCCTCGCAACTCTTTGTTTCTACGCGCACATGAAGATCCACCTCGTCTCGCTCGAGGACGGCATCACCGCTACCGGCTTCCGCAAGTTCGCGGCGTACGCGGAGCGGCTCAATCCCGACACGAAGGTGTTCTACGTCGGGACGCACCGCTATCGCTCCCTGCTGAAGTCGCTGACGCGGCGGATGGGGGACACGCGTGCCTTCGACGACGCGCAGCTCGATGCGATGGCGGAGCAACTGGCGGATGCGGAGCTGATCGCTTTCTCGAGCATGACCGGCTACGCCGCGCTCGTGAAAGAGCTGGCCGCGCGCGTGCGGAAGATCAATCCCGACGCCTACACGATGTGGGGCGGTATCCATCCGATCATCTATCCGGAGGATGCGATCAAGGCCGAGGTCGATGCGATCTGTACCGGGGAAGGGGAGCTGGCCTTCGAGGAGTGGTACGGCCATTTCCACGCCGGCACCGACTTTAAAGCCACGCGCAACTTCTGGTTCAAAGATCGCGAGACCGATGAGATCACCCGCAATCCGTTCCGGCCGCTGATGACTCCTGCCGAGCTCGAGGCGCTGCCGCATCCCAAGTACGGCGGCGCGGAGCTGATCTGGCGGCCGACCGGTGCGTTCGAGCAGGTCACCAAGGGCGATTACCTCGCCAACAACGGGCTCGCGTATCCGGCCATCTGGTCCATTGGCTGCCCGCTGCACTGCACCTTCTGCGGCAACACCGTCTTCATCGCGAACGACCCGATGTACAAGCGCATCCGCCACACCAGTCCGTCGTACATCATCGAAGAGGTGAAGAAGGCGAAGGCGGTGCATCCGCACCTGCGCACCATCCTCTTCT
Source organism: Thermoanaerobaculia bacterium (assembly GCA_036398925.1). GTDB lineage: Bacteria > Acidobacteriota > Thermoanaerobaculia > Gp7-AA8 > Gp7-AA8 > DASWOB01. Next base: position 15,032 of record DASWOB010000094.1, on the reverse strand, counting down.
ACGACGACAGCTTCCTGGCCATCCCGATGCGCGAGCTGACCGACTTCGCGACGCAGTGGCGCGAGCAGGTCGGCCTGCCGTTCTGCGTCTACGGCGTCATCCCGTCGTACGTGCAGAAGGAGAAGATCGAGATCCTCACCTGGGCCGGCATGAACCGCGTCCGGATGGGTATCCAGAGCGGCAGCGACCGCATCCTCAAGTTCTATCGCCGCCCCACGCCGATCCCGCGCATCGAGTCGGCCGCGCAGGTCTTCTCCGAGTTCTCCGATTACCACATCAATCCGTCGTACGACATCATCGTCGACAACCCGATCGAGACGCGGCAGGACGTCGTCGACACGCTGGAGCTGGTCTACCGTCTCGCGCGCCCGTTCACGCTGAACATCTTCTCGCTGCGCGTCATCCCGAACACGGTGCTCGAGCAGCAGATGAAGGACAACGGCATCGACATCGAGATGATCAACGCGAACTACACGTCGCTGCGCCCGACCTGGGCCAACGTCGTGCTGACGATGCTGATGATCCGCCGCCCGTCGCGGAAGACGTTCGACAAATGGCTGGAGAAGGTGCGCGCGTACAACGAGCCGCAGCCGTCGTATCCGTGGATGCTCCTCGCGGTGCGCCTGCCGTGGCTCGTCATCCAGGCCATGCGCCACCTCAAGTTCGGCGAGTTCTCGGTGATCACCGGCTGGCCGGGCTACGTGCTCTGGCGGACCGGCGCGCTCTGGCTGCTGAAGAAACTTTTCGGCAAGAAGCTGCATCTTTCCGAAGAGAAGTGGCAGCGCGCCGACGCGCCGGCCTGACGGCCGTCATAAACTTCGCGGCCGATGAAGCCGCTCGAAAACAGCATTGCACTCGTCGCCGGCGCCACCCGCGGAGCGGGTCGCGGCATCGCCCGGGCCCTCGGCGAAGCCGGAGCCACGGTCTACTGCACGGGACGCAGTTCGCGGGAAACCGCAACAACCCGTCCCGAGACCATCGAAGAGACCGCTGAGCTGGTCACGGCCGCGGGAGGACGCGGCATCGCCGTGCGCACCGATCACACCGTGGAGAGCGAAGTCGTCGCGCTGGTGGAGCGCATCCGCGCGGAGTCGGGCCGGCTCGATGTACTGGTCAACGACATCTGGGGCGGCGACAAGCTGACGCAGTGGCGGACGCCGTTCTGGGAAGTGAACATCGACGACGGCCGGACGCTGATCGACCGCGCCGTGATGACCCACATCATCACCAGCCGCCACGCCGTGCCGCTGATGCTCGCATCGCCGCCGCGCGAAACGACGCCGCGTCTGATCCTCGAGATCACCGACGGCAGCTCGTGGTACTACCGCGGCAATCTCTTCTACGACCTGGTCAAGAACGCGGTCATTCGCCTGGCGTACGGGATGGCGTGGGAGCTGCGGCGCAAAGGGATCGCCGCCGTGGCCGTGACGCCCGGCTTCCTCCGCTCCGAGGAGATGCTCGAGAACTTCGGCGTCTCGGAGGCGAACTGGCGCGACGGCGCGAAGGTCGAGCCGCATTTCATCGCCTCGGAAACGCCGATGTTCGTCGGCCGCGCGGTGGCAGCCCTCGCGGCGGACCCGAACGTCGGGAAGAAATCGGGACGCGTCTTCAGCTCCTGGGAGCTGTCGGACGAATACGGCTTCGTCGACGAAGACGGTGCGACGCCGCACTGGGGGCGGTATTGGGAGCAGACCTTCGGCGAGCCGCTGCGCAAGATGGACGAGGCGTTCTACGCGTATGGGGATGGGGTGATCGAGAGGGTTTTCCAGGACTGGCCGTAACGGCCCACACCACGCGGCGGCAGTGGCCAGGAACTTCGCCACCAGCCGCACCGTCCCACCTTGTGATGCGAATCTCCACGCGGATGTGGGCGGTAATCGTCGTGGTTGCGGTGGTGGCGTGGACGGCGGCGCGGTTGCAGTCGGAGCCGCGGGTGGACGCGCCGGTCGTGGCTCCGGTGGCGCGGGCGGTGGAGGCACCGCCGACGTTCGAGCCGGACATTCCGCGCGTGCAGCATGTTGCCTTCGCCGGTGCGCCGAATCGCAATCCGAACCGCAATCTCTTCTCGTACGTGGTGCCGCCGGTGAAAGCCGAGCCGGTCGTCGAGACTGCCCCGGTGCCAATCGAAGCACCGAAGCCGGTTGTCGAAGTAGCTGCGGCGCGTGAGCCGGAGCCGCCGGCCTTCAGCTATCGCTATCTGGGGCGGTTCGGTCGGGAGGCCACTCCGCTGGCGGCGTTCTCGCGCGATGGGGAGGTGGTGGTGCGCCGCGCGGGGGAGAGGATCGATCCGAGTTTCGTGCTGCTCCGCATCGGTGCGGAGTCGGTCGACATCGCCGCGGAGGATGGGATGCAGCGCGTGGTGCGCCGCGTCCCGATCGGCAATTAGGCGGTGGCCGGAAGCGGCGCGTAGCTGTTGCTGCCCCACGCGAGGATCGGATAGAAGATGAACGGCAGGAAGGCCAGGCCGAGGCCGAAGCCGGCGCCCTTGCCGAATGCCTTCGCGAAGTCGAATAGGATCAGAAGATGCGCAAGTCTTTCGCCTGCGCAAGGGCCAGCAGGTCGAGGAAACGGCCGCGCGGGATCTCGCGCGCGCCGAGCGCCTCCATGTGCGGGGTCATGACCTGGCAGTCGAGGAAGGTCGCCCCTTTGTCGCGCAGATGCTGGATGAGGAAGAGCAGCGCCAGCTTCGACGCGTCGGGCCGCAGGTGGAACATGCTCTCGCCGGTGAAGACCCCTCCGGCGTCGACGCCATACAGCCCGCCGGCCAGCTCGTCGCCCTCCCACACCTCGATGCTGTGCACGTCGCCGGCGGCGTGAAAGCGGGTGTAGGCCCGGATGATCTTCGGCTCGATCCACGTCCCATCCTGATCGGGACGGAAGGCGTTCGCGCAGTGACGGATCACGCGATCAAACGCCGCGTCGATGGTGAAGCGGAACGGCGATCGCTTCTGCGCTTTGCGCAGCGAGCGGTTGACGCGCAGCTCATCGAAGAAGATCACGGCGCGGCGGCGCGGCGAGAACCACGGCAGCGGCAGCCCCTCGTGCGGCCACGGAAAGATCCCTTTGCGATACGCCTCGCGCAGCGTCTCCACGCGCAGATCCTCCCCCATGGCGACGACGTCGCTCGGGGCGTAGCGCGGGTCGGGAAAGGTGGACATGGGGGATTCAGCTGCTCAGCTTTTCAGCTACTCAGCTTTTCGGGCTGCTCAGCTTTTCAGGCATTCAGCTGGTGAGCTTAAGTGTGCGATTCCGCGCCCCGCCTGAACAGCTGAAAAGCTGAAAAGCTGAAAAGCTGAACAGCTCGCATCCTCAATAGCTCAAAACCAGCTCGTCCGCCGCCGCATCCACCACGACCTTCCCCCCCTCGGCGAGCGATCCGAACAGGATCTGATCGACCAGCGGCTCTTTGATCTTTGTCGAGATGAGCCGTCCCATCGGCCGTGCGCCGAAGGAGCGGTCGTAGCCATGCTTGGCCAGCCAGGCACGTCCGCCCTCGGTCAGCTCGAGGGTGACGTTCTTCGGGACGAGCTGCGCGCGGAGCTCGGCGATGAACTTGTCGACCACCTTCTCGATGGTCTCGAAGCCGAGCGGCTCGAAGGCGATCCAGGCGTCGAGGCGGTTGCGGAACTCGGGGGCGAAGGCGCGCTCGATGGCACCGCGTCCGCGGCCGCTCACCGCGTTGTTCATGAAGCCGGGCGAGGCGTCGGTCATCTCGCGGCCGCCGGCGTTCGTGGTCATGATCAGGATGACGTTGCGGAAGTCGGCTTTCTTGCCGTTGTTGTCGGTAAGCGTGGCGTGATCCATCACCTGCAGCAGGATGCTGAAGAGGTTCGGATGCGCCTTCTCGATTTCATCTAAAACCAGTACGGCGTACGGCGTCTTGGTGATGGCGTCGGTGAGCAGGCCGCCCTGATCGAAGCCGACGTAGCCGGGAGGGGCGCCGATGAGGCGCGACACGGTGTGCGGCTCCATGTACTCGCTCATGTCGAAGCGGATGAACTCCACGCCGAGGGACTGCGCGAGCTGCTTGGAGAGTTCGGTCTTGCCGACGCCGGTGGGGCCGCTGAACAGGAACGATCCGATCGGCTTGTCGGGATGGCCGAGGCCGGAGCGGGAGAGCTTGATGGCACTGACCACCTGCTTGATGGCGTGATCCTGCCCGTAAATCGCGCGGCGGAGGTCGTCCTCGAGGTTTTGCAGGCGCTCTTTCTCACTGACGGCGATCGTGCGCGGCGGAATCTTGGCCATGCGCGAGACGACCGTCTCGATCTCGTGCACGTCGATCGGCGTGCGTGGCGTTGAAAGGGCCGAGGGCCGAGGGCCGAGGGCCGAGGGCGAATCAGGCGCGGCTCCGGGCGAAGGCACCCCTTGGCCCTCGTCCCTCGGCCCTCGGCCCTCCGCCGCAGGCGGCACGTACAGCATGCGCATCCGCGCGCCCGCTTCATCGAGCACGTCGATGGCCTTGTCGGGCAGATGGCGGTCGTGGATGTACTTGGCGGAAAGCTCGGCGGCGAGGCGCAGCGCCTCGTCGGTGAAGGTCACGTGGTGGTGCTCTTCGTAGTAGCTCTTGAGGCCGTGCAGGATCTCGATCGTCTCCGCGACCGTCGGCTCGCCGACTTCGATCTTCTGGAAGCGGCGGGCCAGCGCGCGGTCGCGCTCGAACGACTGCTTGTACTCCGCGTAGGTGGTGGAGCCGATCACGCGCAGCTTGCCGGAGGCGATGGCCGGCTTGAGCATGTTCGACGCGTCCATCGTCCCGCCGCTGACCGCCCCCGCGCCGACGATGGTGTGGATCTCGTCGATGAACAGGATGGCGTCCTTTTTCTCGGTCAGCGACTGGATGACCGCTTTGAGACGCTGCTCGAACTCGCCGCGGTATTTGGTCCCGGCCAGCAGCGAGCCGAGATCGAGCGAGAAGACCTCGGCCGCTTTCAGCACGTGCGGCACGTTCCCTTCGCTGATCTTCAGCGCCAGCCCCTCGGCAATGGCGGTCTTGCCGACTCCCGGCTCGCCGACGAAGAGCGGGTTGTTCTTCCGGCGGCGGCAGAGGATCTGGATGGTCCGCTCCAGCTCCAGCGAACGGCCGATGAGCGGATCGATCTCGCCCGCTTTCGCGCGGGCCAGCAGGTCGACGGCGTAGCTCTTGAGCGGATCGCGCGCGGCGCTGCCGCTCTCGTCCTCGTCGGGCGTGGCAAAGGCGGGCGAGGGGGCGCCGGTTTCATCGGTCTTGGCGATGCCGTGCGAAAGGTAGTTGAGGACGTCGAGCTTGGTGATGCCCTGCGAGCGGAGGAGGTAGACCGCCTGCGAGCGCTCGGCCTGATAGAGCGCGGCCAGCATCTGCGCGGTGTCGACCTCTTTCTGCCCGGAGCTCTGCGCGTGGATCTGCGCGTACTGGATGACCCGCTGGAGCATCGAGGTGAGCACCGGCTGGCTGGTGCTCTCGTCGACGACCGTTTCGTAGGTCTTGTTCATGAAGTCGTCGAGCTGGCGCTTGAGCTGCTCGACGTCGCCGCCGCAGGCGCGGATGGTGGCGACCACCTCCCGGTCGTGCAGCAGGGCGTAGAGGAGGTGCTCGAGCGTGACGTACTCGTGGTGGCGGCGGACGGCCTCGTTCACCGCGAACTCGAAACTGGCCTGGAGTTGCTTGGCGATCATTCTTTTTCCATCGTGACGAGAAGGGGATACTCGTGCTCGCGGGCGAGCGCGGTGGTCTTCTCGACTTTCGTTTCGGCAATCTCGTAGGTGTAGACGCCGGCTACGCCCGTGCCCCGCAGGTGGACGTTGAGCATGACCTCGACGGCCTGCTGCTCCGGCATGTTGAAAACGGATTCGAGCACCCAGACGACGAACTCCATGGTGGTGAAGTCGTCATTGTGGAGCAGGACTTTGTAGAGCGGCGGCTCTTCGACCTTCTCCCGGCTCTCCGCGACAGCGGCTTCTTCGTACTGAGCGTCCGGCAACATCGGCGTCTGGTGAACGCAAATTCTGCGCTTGAAATGCCGGGTGGAGCGGGGGCTAACGATGAACGCGGAAGGATGAACGATGAACAGGCTCCGCTCTGCCGACCTCAGCGAGCCTGGCCGGCGCGGAGCGCGTTCATCGTTCATCGTTCATCGTTCATCCTTCCGCGTTCCTCGTTCCCTCGTCTATGCTCCCGCCCGCCATGTCAGACCGCACGGCGGAACCGTCGCCCGACGCGGAGCGCCGCTCATCGCTCATCTCTCCTCGCTCATCGTTCACCCGCGCGAAGCGCTACGCCCCCGCCATCGCCTTCTTCGGCGGCTTCGCCTGGGACGCGCTCACCCTCGGCCAATCCATCAAGTCGACCGACCTCTTCATCCTGCTCGGCTACCTGGCCGGGGCGGCGGCGATCCTTGTGGCGCTGGGGCGCGGGCTGACCTTCCGCGGGTCGCGGTACCTCAATACGGTGCTGCAGTTCTTCTTCGGCGGGATCTTTTCGGCTCTCTTCATCTTCTACTTCCTCAGCTCGAGCGATCTGCCGGGTTACCTGGTGGTGCTGATTCTCGGCGGTCTCCTCATCGGCAACGAGTTCCTCCAGAACCGCTACAGCGAGCTGACGGTCTCGTGGGCGTTCTTCACGATGAGCGCGATCATGTTCTTCAACTTCGCGCTGGCCCACCTCTTCCGCTCCATCTCCACGGTCTGGTTCTATCTCGGCACGCTCGTGGCCGTGCTGCTGGTCCTGGCGCTGCGGCAGATCTCGAGAGGGGAGCGCTCCAGCGTGAAGCCGTCGTTCGCCGTCGCCGCGCTGATGCTCGTCCTGCACGCCTTCAACGCCATCCCGCCGGTGCCGCTGGTGAAGAAGGAGATGCTGATCGCCCACGAGGTGCGCCGCTCCGCCGCCGGCTACACCGCGCGCGTCGAGTCGTCACCACTGCGCTTCTGGCGCTCCTCGGCCGGCACGTTTCATCGCGGCAGTGACCAGCGCGTCTACTGCTTCACCTCCGTCTTCATCCCGAACGGCATCGCCACCACCATTCGCCACCGCTGGCAGCAGAGCGTCGACGGCGGCTGGCGGGAGATGGGCGTCGTCCCGTTCCGCATCGAGGGCGGCCGCACCAGCGGCTATCGCGGCTACACCTACAAATCGAACGTCACGGCGGGGAAGTGGCGGGTCATCGCCGAATCGGAAAGCGGCGCCGCGATCGGGATCGTGACGTTTCGGGTGGTGGAGGGGACGGCGAAGACGCGGACGATCAAACTGTGATCGATATGGACTGCGGCGGCAACGCCGCCGCTCTCTCACACGCCGCGGAGCGGCGCGGCTTCGCCGCGTATGAAAGAGCGGCGGCGTTGCCGCCGCAGTCCATACGACGTCAGACCGTAATTACGCTGCCCGTATCCACCTCGAACGGCTCTTCCCCTTTGCGGAAGATGCGCGCCGGATGCACCCCCACCAGCGTGACCGTGCCCTGCTCCACGCGCAGCGCGGAGCCCTCCCGCAGGCCGACCACCGGCGTGTCGTTCTCCTCGAGGTACTCGCGCAGCCGCTGCTCGCGCGTTTCCCCTTTGTGCGTGGAGGCCGGGTCGACGTCGAGGTAGTGCGGGTTGATCTGGAACGGCACGAGCCCCAACGCGTCGAACGAGGGCGGGTAGACGATCGGCATGTCGTTGGTGGTCTTGATGCTCGGCGTGGCGACGTTCGTTCCGGCGCTCGAGCCGATGTAGGGGACGCCGTCGTTGCGCACGCGGTTGCGGATCGGATCGAGCAGTTCGCGCTCGTACAGCTCGCGCAGCAGGCGGAAGGTGTTGCCGCCGCCGACGAAGATCGCCTCCACTGTATCGAGATCGCTCGCTTTGCGGATTGGCGTGACGTCGAAATCCATCGCGCCGAGGCGCTGCTTGACCGTTTTCGTGTAGCCGTCGACGTCGTGCATGGCAAAGGGGACGAAGCCGACGCGCCGCAGCCCCTCGAGCGTGCGGCGGATCTCCGGCTCGGGGTGATCGAGGTAGCCGTAACCGTGGACAGTGGAGCTGGAAATGAGGAGGAGGCGCATCGCGGCGCGGAGTATAGCGAGCGTGACGCCGCGGGGCGTTGTGGTTTGCACAGATCAGTGTGCGAAGCCGGGCTACGGCGATCGCGGCGATCGGAAGAAGTAAGCCCGCCGGGGAAGAGCTACTCAGCTGTTCAGCGACTCAGCTGCTCAGGCGGTGTGCCTGGTGCAGAGCCTGAACAGCTGTGCAGCTGAACAGCTGTGTAGCTGAGCAGCTGTGTAGCTGAACAGCTGTGCAGCTGAGCATCACCCCGCGGGAGCCGCTGGCGTCGCCGTCGGCGGCACGTCATTCCCCGTGTCCGGCGTCTTCTTCTCGGGGAACTTGAAGCCGAGGTACGTGCCGGAGCTGATGCCCATCAGGCCGAGCATCGTGGCATCGAACTCCGGCATGGAGAGCTCCGCGTAGACGCTGGCGCAGAAGATGCCGCCGAGGATCACCGTCCAGGCGAACATCTGGAAGCGGTGGATGCTGACGCCGTTGCCGTCGCTGAGAATGTCGACCAGGAAATTGGTCGACGGCTGGACGGGCTGCTCCGCGTCGTTGCCGCTGCTGTCGATGAGTGCCGCGCCGAGGGCCGTGCCGGCGCCGATGCCGATCAGGGCCAGCATCGAGTCGCTGATCGTGTCGAGCTCCCCCGTGATCATCCAGCAGAAGACGTAGCCGGCCATCGAGAGGAACGACCAGAAGGCCATCTGCGTGCGGGCCAGGCTGAACGGCTTCGCCCCCGGCACGCTGAGTGGCATCGGGCTGCGGATGATCGACGTCCGCGCACAGACGTAGAGAAAGAACGCCGCGCCCAGAACCAGCAGCACGATGAAGCCGAGCAACTGACCCTTCGGCACGATGTGCAGCGGGAACGCGCGCACGTCGGTCGGCACCGCGTACTGGTCGCTCGCCCCGACGCTGATCATGACCGGGCGCATGTAGCCGTTCGGACTGCCGAGGAGGCGATGCCACGCCGCGTCGTTCTTGTCGTCCTCCGGATTGCGGTCGAGGACGAAGCGGACGTCGTTCGTATACGGATCGCACGAGTCGCCCTGCATGCCGGAGAGGGGGATCTGGTTCACGTACAGCACGATCGCGCGGCAGTTGCCGCTCACCTGCGTCAGGATCTGATCGAGTCCGCGGACGTTCACCGTCACGCGATCGCCCAGGCCGGCCGAGCCGTCGGGGCGGCTGCCGGTGGCCTTCAGCACCTTCGGTGCGGTGGCGGGATCGAACGCGGCCGTCTGCGCGAGGAGCGGCGTAACGAACGAGAGAGCGAGCGCGAGCGCACGCAGACGCAGAAAGACCGGCATTCGTGAACCTCCGTTGTCGATTGGACCGGCTTCGATTGTAATTCGTTCATGCCGAAGTTTCCGCTTCCCTTCGAACCGATCCGCGAAACGCTCTACACGCCGGACGAACTGTTCGCCGGCTTCGACCCCGCCAAGCCGCGCAGTTACGCGGAGACGCGCGACTTCCGCATCTACCGCGCGTACGTCGGCTCCGGCAAGTACCGGCCGCGCGAGTACTTCACCTCGATGATGCAGGCCATGCACGACAACTCCATCCTGCAGTCGGTCAACGACTATCTGCAGACGTCGTCGTCGAAGGCGGTGGCGATGATGGGCGGCCACGCCATGCAGCGCGACACTCCCGGATACGGCCAGGTGGCCAGGCTCTCCCGCGCGCTGGCGCGCCGCGATTTCCTGATGCTCTCCGGCGGCGGGCCGGGCGCCATGGAAGCGACTCACCTCGGCGCGCTGCTCCGTTACGAGCCCGACTCCGCGCTCGACGACGCGCTGGCGCATCTCGCGAAACATCCCCACCTCCCGCATCACGCCTCGCATGTGGTCGACATGAACGGCCATCCCGACTGGCGGATCATCGACGAGGTGCAGGAGTGGTTCGGCGCCGGGTGGGAGATCGTGCAGCGCGTCGCGCAACGCGGCGAGTCGCTGGCCATTCCGACCTGGCTGTACGGCCACGAGCCGACCTCGCCGTTCGCCACCCGCATCGCCAAGTACTTCCAGAACAGCATCCGCGAAGACGGTCTGGTCTCCGTCGCCACGCACGGCATCATCTTCGCGGAAGGACGCGCCGGCACGCTCCAGGAGATCTTCCAGGACGCCACGCAGAACTACTACCGCACCTTCGGCTCCTTCAGCCCGATGGTCTTCCTGGCCGGCGAGTACTGGACCAAAACCATCCCCGCCGTCCCGACCCTGCAGGCGCTGCTCACGCCGGACGACTTCGAAAAGTACGTGCTGGTGAGCGACGACCTCGACCAGATCGTGGAGTTCCTCAGCAGCTACAGCCACGAGACGCCGGCGGAGCGGATGGATCAGTATCTCGATGGGGGAGCGGCGCGGTAGTGAAAGCAAATTGAAAATTGAGAATTGTGAATTGTGAAAGGGCGGCCCGTGCGCTCGGGCCGTTCTCAATTCTCAATTCTCAATTTCATCTGTGACGTCCCGTAACTTCACGCTCACGCACCCTGAACTTCTTTCCTCGCGCGCCGCCGTACAAAGCGGCCATGAAAAGAATCATCGCTGCTCTGCTTCTCCTCACCGCCTTTTCCGCCAGCGCTGCCTCACCGCGCGCAACCGGTCTGCCGGAGGCGGATGTCCGGGCGCTCGTGGCGCTGGCGGATCTCACCGATGTCTACTGGACGAACAAAGACGCCGCCGCGCTGACCTCCATCTACACCGCCGATGGACACAACCGCATCCTCGGTATGCCGGTCGATCTGCGCGGGCAGAAAGAGATCCTCGCCTTCTTCACCCGGTCGTTCTCCGCACCGCGCGCGGCGGGTCTGCGGCACCGCACAGTCGTCCACGAGGTGCAGCAGATCGCCCCCGGCATCGCCGCGGTCGACGGCAGCGTCTATCTCGAGAGCGTCGAGGGCGAGAAGGTCACGCTGGTGCGCAAGTTCTCGATGAACGTGGTCGTCGTGAAAGAGGGCGGCGCGTGGAAGGTGCGCCTCAATCGCGTGCGAGTCGAGCCCGCGTGATCATCTCCCGCTCGAACCGTGCGATCTCGGCCACCAGCGAATCATCGTCCGCCTCGTAGTCGGCGAGAAACGACATCGCGAGGTCTTCGACGAACGGCGATTCCGGACGGCAGGCGATGCGCGCCAGTGCGTCGCCGAGCCGTCCCCGCTCGTCAAGGACCCGCGTCGTCAGCGGGGCGGCGCGGCGCAGGAGCAGATCGCGCCAGGAGGCGATGACGTCGCGGACAATGTTCAGGCGCGGCGAGCCGGCTACCTCGCGGAGATAGCAGTCCTCGGTGCCCGGCCTCTCGCCGCGGATGAGCGAGGCCAGGCCGCGCTGCAGCGATGCGAGCTCGCTCACGACCACCTCGCGCGCAGCAGCTCGAGCTCGTCGATGATGGCGTCGTGCCCCTGCGTCTGGACCGCCTGCGGCAGCAGCTCGTAGACCACCACCTCCACATTCGGCGCGCGGTGCAGCACGAGATCGAGCAGCTGCCGCGTCTCTTCGCGGGTGCGGCGTGAGTGGACGTCGAGCAGCACGCCGTCGCGCTCCACACCGTTGGCGATGTGCAGCTCGCGCACGGGGCGGAAGTCGAGCTCGTCGAAGAACGCCGGCAGGTCGAGGCGCTGGTTGCGCGCGTCGCATTCGAGGTTGTAGACGTCGAGCACCAGGCCGCAGCCGGTGCGGCGGGTGATCTCGTTGAGAAAGCCGGCCGGGCCGTAGGCGGGGGAGGGTGGCTCGGGGAGGATGCCCACCACGTTCTCGATGAGGAACGGTACGGGGTAACGCTCCTGGATCGCCTCGATGCGGCGGCAGACCAGGTCGAGCGCTTCGCCGGTGCGGGGGAGCGTCAGCATCGTGCCGAGCGGCAGCCCGTCGACGCGGGTGTATCCGAGGTGCTCGCTGTGCCAGCGGATCGGCACGGCGTCGAACAGTTGATCGAGCAGCGCGAGGTAGTCCGTGGACCAGCCGTCGTGCGAGCCGATCGACAGCCCGACGCCGTGCACGAGCAGCGATTTCGTGGCGGCGATGCGCTGCAGCGCTTCGATCGTTTCCCCCGGGATCACCGCGCGCCCGTCGCGTTTGCGCGCGAGCGTGTCGGGCGTCGCTTCGACGAAGTCGACCAGCGGCTGCATGCGGTGCAGCAGCAGGTCGTCGCCGCCGTTCCACGTAGTGCCGAGGGGGATCCGGCGCGCGGGATGGGGATCGAGGATCGGATCGAAGAGCACCGCGTCAGCCCTTCACGTTGATGTTCGCGAGCGGCCGGACGTTGACGTTGGTGACTCCCTTGAAGTCCTCGATACGCAGGCGGTCGAGGACCGGATTGACCGGCGCGACCTTGAAGTCGAGGTCGAAGCCGACCAGGCCGCAGGCCAGGCAGCCCGCTTCCTTGTAGATCTTCTCGAGCGCGGCGTTGATCTCGTCCTTCTTCACTCCCGGCTTGAAGGTGAGGGTGACGGACTGCCCCTGGAGGTTGTTCTTCGCGGTAGTAGTGGCCATTGTTTTCCTTCCTTTCGCATCAGTAGTGACGCGAAAAAGGAAAACGTTTCACGGAGCAGACGGGGGGCCTCCGGCGGCCGGGGCCATCGGCCCCGGACCCCATTGGTTGGCTTAGCCCCCGCGACACTCTGTCGCGAGATACGAGGATGTGTCGCGGAGGCTAGGCCAACCAACGGGTCCGGGCCCGTGGCCCGGCCGCCGGAGGCCTCCCGTCGTCACTCGGTGCCGATGACCCACTTCTCGTAGTCATCGCCCGGCAGCTCGCGCACGAAACGCGACGGCTCCATCAGGATGTCCATCCCCCCGCGGTCGCGGGCCATGACCGGGAAGACGAGATAGAGCTCCTGCTTGGCGCGGGTGACCGCGACGTAGAAGAGACGCCGCTCTTCCTCCTCACCGGGGATCACCAGCTCGCGCGTCCCCTCCTCGTCGACGATCGGCGCGTCTTCGACCGCCCCTTCGAGCAGCGGCAGCGCCTCCGGGATGCGGCTCGGCTGGATGCGCACGATGCCGCCCGGCACGCGCAGCGCGCGCTGCGAGGGGAAGCGTCCGTCCGCCAGCCAGATCACGAAGACGATCCGCCACTCCAGCCCCTTGGCCTGATGCACGGACGACAGCACGATCTTTTCGTCCTCCGGGCCGACCACCGCCGTGTCTTCGCCGACGATCGGGTTGGCGAGGGCGATCTCGTCGAGGAACGTCTTCACGTCCTCATAACGCAGCGCGTACTGCGAGAGCTGCTCGAGGTCGTCGAGCCGCGCCTGCGCGTTCGGGAACTTCGAGCGCGCGTAGTCGGCGTAGCCGCGCTCCACGACCAGGCGAATCGTCTCCGACGGGTTGTGCTGCATCGACTCGCCGCTGATCAGCCGCAGCACGCCGCGCAGGCTCTCCAGCGAGCCGGAGACGCCACGCCCGCTGACGTCGAGCCCGCGCAGGAAGCGCTCCAGCGGGTTGACGTTTTCGCTGATCCGTCCCCACACCTCCGCCGCCGTCTTCTCGCCGACCTTCGGGTAGAGCTTCAGCACGCGCTTCCACGACAGCTCGTCGCGCGTGTTGTTCACGAGCTTGAGGTACGCCAGCACGTCCTTGATGTGGGCCTGCTCGAAGAAGCGCACGCCGGAACGGATCTCGTACGGAATGAGCCTGCGCGAGAGCTCCATCTGCAGCTCGAGCGACTGGTAGTGCGAGCGGTAGAGCACCGCGATGTCGCTCAGCTTCTCCCCCTCGTCGCGCAGCTCGAGGATGCGCTGGGCGATGAACGCCGCCTGCTCGAAGACGTCGTCAACGCCGACCACGGCCGGATCGGGTCCGTCGCCGCGCACGGCCTGCAGCTCCTTCTGGAACTGGAAGCGGTTCTGCGCGATCGAGTCGTTGGCCAGCTTGAGGATCTGCCGGGTGGAGCGGTAGTTCGTCTCCAGCTTGTAGATGGTCGCGTCGGGGAAGCGGAGCGGGAAGGTGAGGATGTTCTCGAACGACGCGCCGCGGAACGAATAGATCGACTGCGCGTCGTCGCCGACGATCATCACGTTCCGGCGCACCGAGGCCATCGAATCGATGACGTCGGCCTGCAGCTTGTTCGTGTCCTGGTACTCGTCGACCATGATGAAACGAAACCGCCGCTTGAGCGACTCCGAGATCTCCGGATGGTCGTCGAGCAGCACCTTCCAGAAGACCAGCAGGTCGTCGAAGTCCATCGCGTTCGCGTCGCGCTTCCGCTCCTTGTAGCGGCGGAAGACGTTGATCATCTCGTCGCGATACAGCGAGAAATGCGGGAAGTTGTTCTCGAGGTGCAGCTCCAGCGGCGTGCGCGTGTTCAGCACGAACGAATAGATGTCGAGGAGGACGTCCCCCTTCGGGAAGCGCTTCTCCAGCGTCTTGATCCCCAGCGACGAGACCGCCGACTCCATCGTCTCCTTCGCGTCCTCGTCGTCGAGGATGGTGAAGTTCGGCCGGTAGCCGATCGCCTCCGCGTGACGGCGCAGCAGTCTGTTACCGATGGAGTGGAACGTCCCCCCCCAGATCCGGCGCGTGTCGATCGTGACCAGCTGCTCGACCCGGCTGAGCATCTCCCGCGCCGCCTTGTTGGTGAAAGTGACGATGAGGATGTCGCTCGGATCGACGCCGTCCTCGATCAGCCGCGAGACGCGATAGGTGAGGGTGCGCGTCTTCCCGCTCCCCGCCCCGGCGATGACCAGCATCGGCCCCTCGCTGGCCATGACCACCTCCAGCTGCTCCGCGTTGAGATCGTCCTCATAACGGACGCGATACTGCTTCTGCGGCTTGGCTGGGGATTTGAGGGTGTAACGGCGGATCTTGGTCGACATGAGGCGAGGGGCATTGTAGGTTCCTCGGGGTTCCTCGGGTTCCTCGGAGTTCCTCGGAGAACTAAGCAGAGCGCATGCACTTGACCCACGGATGAGGAGACGACGGGGGGCCTCCGGCGGCCGGGCCGCGGGCCCGGACCCGCTGGTTGGCCTAGCCTCCGCGACATAGACTCGTATCTCGCGACAGAGTGTCGCGGAGGCTAGGCCAACCAACGGG
>DASWOB010000093.1:0-1589 GCA_036398925.1 Thermoanaerobaculia bacterium | reverse complement strand
TTTTCGAAAAGCGTTCTGCCGCGCAGACTCCTAGCCTCCGCGAGCGCAGCCTCGTATCTCGCGACAGAGTGTCGCGGAGGCTAGGCCAACCAACGGGTCCGGGCCCGTGGCCCGGCCGCCGGAGGCCTCCGGTCGTCTCCTGATCGACCTTCCCGCGAGCGCGAAGGCTCATCGAACGCTCCAGTCGACGAGCAGTGCCAGCACCGCATACCGGGCCGCCTTCCCGGCCACGGTCCAGAGGGAGAACGGCACGAACGGCATGCGCGCCGCTCCCGCGGCGGCGACGATCGCGTCACCGAGAAGCGGCACCCACGACAGCAGCAGCGCCGGTGCGCCGTACCGGCGGACCAGAGCCGCCGCGCGCTCCATGCGCCGCCGCGCGCGCTCGCTCTTCACCGCCCGCGACGCCGACAGGGCGATCGCGTACGTCGTGCAGGCGCCGAGATAGTTGCCGAGCGTGGCGATCGTCACCGGCAGCGCCACCGCGTCGCTTCGATTGACGATCGCCGCCAGGACCGGCTCCGACCCGAGCGGCAGGATCGTCGCGGCCAGGAAGCTCCAGAAGAAGAGAGTCAGCAGGTCCATGGCCACCGCGAGCTACGCACGCGGGGCGGTCTGCCCGAGCATCCACGGCACGAGCTCCTTCTCCGCATAAGCGCGATCCCACGAATTGTGCTGCACGCGCGGGTATTCGCTGTAGCGCACGTCCGCCCCCGCCGCCCGCAACGCCTCCACCATGCGCCGCGACTGCTCCACCGGGATGATCGTGTCGGCATCGCCGTGGAAGACCCACTGCGGGATGTGAGCGAGCCTCCTCGCCGACTCCTGCAGCCCGAAGCCACCCTCGAGCCCGCCGCAGACCGGCACCAGCGCCGCGAAGCGCCTCGGCTGTTCGAGCGCCAGCCGCCACGTGCCGTAGCCGCCCATCGAGATGCCGGTGACGACGATGCGTTGCGGATCGACGTCATGCATCCGCTGCGTCTCCTCCAGCGCCGCCACCGCCGCCGCGAGGTTGAAGCCGCGCCAGCCATACCCGCGCGACGCCTGCGGAAAGACCACCAGCGCCGGAAAGCGCCCCCGATCGCGGCGAATGGCCGGACCGATCCCGACGGTCGTCTGCGCCACCCCATCCACCCCCGATTCCCCCGCGCCATGCAGAAAGAGGATCAGCGGCGCGGGGGAGGGGAGGTCCGGCGGCACGTAGAGCCGATAGATGGTGGGGATGCCGTCGACGGCGACCTCGTGCGGCGTGAAGAGCGTCATGAAGGCCGTCTTGCAGCCCCCACGCCTCCGCTGTCCTCCAGGAGAGTGGTGGCTAAGCAGAACGCACGCACTGCGGCCACGATGAGGAGACGACGAGGGGCCTCCGGCGGCCGGGGCCATCGGCCCCGGACCCCGTTGGTGGCCTAAGCAGAATGCTCTCACTTGACCCACAGATCAGGGAACGACGGGGGGCCTCCGGACATCTGAGCCTCCGTGTCAAGTCAGGCGGCAGCGTTGGCGAGGGGTGAGCCTCGCCTGGCGAGCTGCTGCAGATAACGAGCTTCGTCGTAGGGGACACTGTTCTTCCAGCAGGCGTAGAGGATGCG
>DASWOB010000092.1:0-40169 GCA_036398925.1 Thermoanaerobaculia bacterium | reverse complement strand
GTTGATTAGAAACGTGGTGGTTTCTCCGGCCCCAAACACCGTTTCTGAGCCTGTACCCACCACATTCGTAAGCGCTACCCGTCCTGCGGTGGATTTAGGGCTGCGCGCCAGTGGTCCACTAGTGCGACCATAAGTCCCATCATTTGAATAGCTTGCGGGGCCGTTTTCTTAACTTAAGGCCATTGGCTGTGACCCCAAGGGCGCCATGTTCCCCCATGAAAGTGCCGATGCCGGCCGCTTTCCGGGAGCGTGGAGCACGACAGACCGCGCGAGTGCTGGGCCACTCACTGACCATGTTTGGCCTCACCCCCGGCGACCGCGTGTTTCTCAAGCCGGCCGAGAGTGCTCGCGGTGTCGTCGGACAAATCGTCCTGTTCCGGCTGAACGGCGAGCTCTATCTGAAGCGCCTCACGATCGTGGGCGACGGGCAGGTGAGGATGGAGAACGCCCATTACGACTACGACCCGCTCGTCATTCGCAAAACCGACGAACTGCAGATGCTCGGCGAGGTCGTCGGCTGCCAGCGTACAGTCCGCGCGCAGACATACCGGCCACTGCGCGTCCGCACCAATCATCGCCGGCCATCATGAAAGCTAGTGATTGCCCGAATCGCCAGCACGCCTGGGCCGTCATCGCGCCCGAGTGAAGCGAGGCTGGGATCGTCCTGCCGAGCGTATGCCGTCCTCGGGCCAGACGTACCGCAGGGGCGGGGGGGCGGGCTGTACGTCTGGCCCGCGGACGGCATACGCTCGGCAGCGATGACCGTACGACCTCCTGCCGTTGCCGGTACGTTCTACGAAGCGACGCCCGAGCGGCTCGCGAAACAGGTCGACGCCTGCTTCGCCGCCAATCCACCATCGACCGATCCACCATTAACACCTAAGCGCCGCTTCATCGGCGCGGTTGTGCCGCACGCGGGGCTGATGTACAGCGGTCACGTCGCGGCCGCCTTCTACGGCACGGCCGATCTGCCGAGGCGGTTCATCATCCTCTGTCCCAACCACACCGGGCTGGGGCACTACGCGGCGATCAACCGCGAGGGGGGGTGGCGCACGCCGTTGGGCAACGCTTCGATCGATACGCCGCTCGCGGACGCGCTGATGGAGCACTCGCGCTTCCTCGCTCCCGACCCGAAGGCGCATGCGCGCGAGCACTCGCTGGAGGTGCAGCTCCCGTTTCTCCAGCGCACGCTCGGCGATTTCACTTTCGTGCCGATCTGCCTGGGGGCGCACCGTTATGAAGTGGCCGACGAGGTCGGCCGGGCGGTCGCGGAGGTGGTGAAGAACGAGAGCGAGCCGGTGGGCATCCTGGCCAGCTCCGACCTCAATCACTATGAGAACCAGGAGGAGACGCTGCGGAAGGACCAGATCGCGATCGATCAGCTCCTCGCGCGCGATCCGGAAAAGCTCTGGAGCCACGTCGCGGAGTTCGGCGTTTCGATGTGTGGCTTCATCCCCGCCACCGCCATGCTGGTGGCCGCGAACGCCCTCGGTGCCACGAATGCGGATCTGCTCAAGCACGCCACCTCGGGCGACATCAACGGCGACTACGGCCATGTGGTGGGATACGCTTCGGTCCTGGTCTCATGAAGATCGTCTTCGCCACCGCCGAGATCTCTCCGATCGCCAAGACCGGCGGTCTCGGCGACGTCTGCGGCTCGCTGCCGAAGGCGCTCGAAGCGGCGGGCCACGAGGTCATCCTCTTCATGCCCTTTTACCGTCAGGCGCGGCAGTGGCTCGAGCGCAACGGTCACGACGTCCATCAGGTGGCGCCGACGCAGACCATCACCTGGGCGAACTGGTCGGCCGAGGCGACTGTCGTGCGGACCATGCTGCCGGGAAGTGCCGTGCCGGTCTACCTCGTCGCGAACGACTACTTTTTCGAGCGCGATGCGGTCTACGCGGCGGCGCCCGACGGCACGGACGACTTCCTCCTGCGCTACACCTTCTTCTGCCGCGCGATCATCCGCGCGTGCGAGCTGCTCGATATCCGCCCCGACGTGCTGCACTGCCACGACTGGCACACGGCGCTGCTGCCGGTCTATCTCCATTCGGGCTTGCGCGCGAGCGAGGTCTTCGCGAAGACGCGTTCGGTGTTCACCATCCACAACCTGCACTACCAGGGTGCGGCGGCGGCGGATGCGTTCGCGCTGACCGGCCTGCACAGCCGCTACTGGGCGCCCGATGCGCTCGAGCATTTCGGTACGCTGAACCCGATGAAGGGGGGGATCCTCTTCGCCGATCGGGTCACCACTGTCTCGCCGACGTACGCGAACGAGATCCGTACGCCGGAGCATGGCGCGGGCCTCGACGGCGTGCTGCGCGCGCTCTCCTGGAAGCTCACCGGCATCCTCAACGGCATCGACGTGGTGGAGTGGGATCCGGCCGAGGATGAACTGCTGCCGGCGAACTACGACGCGGAGACGCTGCGGGCGAAGACCAAGAACAAGCGCGCCCTGGCGAAAGAGGCCGGCTTCCGGTTCAGCGCGAAGACGCCGATCCTCGGCGCGGTCTCACGTCTGGTGGGGCAGAAGGGATTTCAGCTCCTGATCCCGGTGCTCGATCGCCTGCTCGCCGCCGGCACGCAGGTGGTGATCCTCGGCAGCGGTGAGCCGGAGCTCGAAGCGGCGCTGGCGCAGGTCGCGGAGCGTCATCCCACCCATTGCCGCGTCTGGATCGGCTTCAACAACGAGCTCGCCCATCGCATCTACGCCGGCTGCGACATGCTGATGATGCCGTCGATGTACGAGCCGTGCGGCCTCAATCAGATGTATGCGCTACGGTACGGCACCGTACCGATCGTCCGGCTGACGGGCGGTCTGGCGGACACAGTGATCCCTTTTGATGGCACCAACGAGGAGAGCGCCAACGGTTTCGGCTTCGTGACGAACCACCCGTCCGACCTCTATCTCGCAACCCTGGTGGGCCTCCTGACGTACAGAGACTCGTCGCTATGGAAGTCGTTGCAGATGAACGGGATGGCGGCGGACTTTTCGTGGGATCGCTCGGCCCGGCAGTACGGCGACGTTTATCAGCTGGCGCTGAGTTCGTGAGGCCGCTCACGGCGCGGGCGATCCGTGGCACCTACGATGCACTATCAGACCACTGGAGGACGGCATGATCGAAACCCTCATAGCAGTCGCCGGAACGCTCCTCTTGATTACGGCCGGGACGAAAGCGCCGAAGCTGGTGCCTCAGCCAGTCCGCAACAAGCCGCGTAAACGCTGACGAAGATTTGTTTCGGGGTGCGAGCAGCGCGCACTCCGAAACGCTCACCCTCGTCCTCCTCCCCCTATAATCCGCCTCGATGGCGCGTGGTGCGGACGAGAAGCTCTACAAGATCGGCGAGGTTTGCCGCGTCGCTGACGTCCAGCCCTACGTCCTCCGCTACTGGGAGACCGAGTTCCCGCAGCTCGCCCCCAACAAAAGCGGCGGCGGACAGCGGATGTACACCCGCCGCGAGATCGACATCATCCTCCGCATCAAGGAGCTCCTCTACCGCGACGGCTTCACCATCGCCGGCGCGAAGAAGAAGCTCGAAGAGGATGCGGCCGCGCCCGCGGCCGTCGAAGTGCCACCCGAGCGGACCGCCCCGACAGCGGCTCCTTCGCCCGATGTGCTGCGCGACCTGAAGCGCGAGCTGCGGGCGATCCTCGAGCTGCTGCGGTAAGCAGGACGTCAGCAACTTAAACTTTGGTTCTGCTCAGGTGGCCTGCTGCTGGGCGTGCTCGAGCGTCACCGCCCCGAACAGCGACAGCGCCGCCTCGTGGACCTCGTCCACGGACACGTCGGCCATGCAGCGGTGGTGTCCGAGCGGACAGTCGCGCTGATAGCAGGGGGCGCACGCCATTTCGTGGCGGAGGACGTGAGAGGCGCCGGGGATGACCGTGCGTCCGGGGTCGGTCGGGCCGAAGATGGAGACCGAGGGGACGGCCAGCGCGGTGGCCAGGTGCAGCGGACCGCTGTCATTCGTGATCACGGCCGCGAGGTGCGAGATGACGGAAGCGAGATGGAGCACGTCGCCTTCATGGCCGACGATCGGAACGCCGTTGCACGTCATGGCGATCTTCTCGGCCTGCATCTTCTCTCGGGGGCTGGTGAGGAGGACGATGTCGAAGCCCTCGCTGCGCAGGCGTTTCACCACTTCGACGTAGCGAGCATCGCCCCAATGTTTGGCCCGGCCGTAGAGACCGCCGGCGTGGATGCCGAAGACGGGGCGATCGAGATGCAGTCCGACGCGCATGAGGGCCTGGCGTCCCTGCTCGCGGACGGCAGCGGGGAGATGGATGTTCGGCAGATCGTCGACCACGCGCGGCGCGCTGAGGGCAGCGAGCAGCGGTGTGTAATCGTCGAGCTGGTGGCCGCGCGACGGCTTGTCGACGGCATGCGTCAGCACGATGCGGCGGTAGTCCGTCGGATAGCCCCAGCGTTCCGCGATGCCGGCCAGCGCCGGGACGAGGGCGGAACGGAACGAGTTCGGCAGGATGATGGCGCGGCGGAAGCGCCCTTCGCGCAGCACGCGGATACGTTCGCGCATCGAGCGGCTCCACGGCAGGACCTGTTTCGCGAGACCGGCGGCAGCGAGGAGCGGCGCGACGTTCGCGGGCGCGGCGATGCTCACGCCCCCTTCACTGCGGAAACGGTGATGCAGCGCCCGATAGGCGGGGATGGCAAGGATGTTGTCCCCCACCCAGTTGAGCCCGAGTACGACCGTTTCATTCGGCATGCGTGGCTTCGCCTTCTCCCGTCCCCTTCCAGCGATCGTGCATCCACAGCCAGAGCTCCGGCCTGTCGATGATGCGTTGCGAGATCACCCTGTTGATCTGCGCAGTGAGAGCCGTCGGGTCCCTTTCTTCCGCTGACAGGTCATCCACTCGAATCGATTCCTGAAACACGAGCTGATGCCTGAGGCCGTCCGGGATGCAAAAACCGAACACAATCGTCGCGCCTGCCCGAACAGCCATTTTAGCGGGGGCCGGTGTCGTCCAGGCGGGCCGCCCCAGAAATGGGACGAGTACCCCCTCCCGTGGCTGCACGGCCTGGTCGGGGAGAAGGACGATCACCGCCTTTTCGGAGAGCCCCTTGAGCAGCGCGCGGGCGGCCTTGCGGCGGTCGATCACCTCCGCCCCGGTCCGCGCGCGGATCTTCTGCAGATCGCGCTCGAGGAGCTCGTTGTCGAGCGGACGCGCGACCGTGCGGACGTTCTGCACGAGCGACATCAGCGCCAGGCCGGCCACTTCCCAGCCGCCCCAGTGCGCGCTGATCAGCACGACCCCTTTGCCGTACGCGATCGCCTCGTCGAGGATGTGCCGGTTCACCACCGGACAGCGCGCCGCGATCTCCTCGAGCGAGAGGTTCTGCGTCTGGATGGCCAGCAGGATCTCGCGGCCGAAGTGGCGCCAGCACTGGTCGAGCGTTTTCCGCAGCTCCCGCCGGTCGCGGTCGGGAAAAACGGCGATCAGGTTGCGCATCGCCAGACGGTCGCGCCCCCGCAGGACGTGACGGGCCGCGGCGCCGAAGCGGGTGCCCCAGCGCAGGAGACGTTCGTCGGAGACGGAGTTGACGATGCGGATGGCCAGCCGGTAGGCGAGGTATTCGACCCGTTGCAGCAGCCGATTCTTGCGGCGCTTTCTACGGCGTTCCGGCGCGGCAGCTTCAACGATCGACACAACCTGCTCCAGAACGCCCGGCTCGAAGACGAATTCCGCTCCGATGGCCACGATGGCCGGGTCCTGGATCTTCACCCAGTCCTTCTCCGTCGTCACCAGCGTCGCCTCGCCCGCGGCTTTGCGGAGCGCGGCGAGATCGGCCGGCGTGTAGCGATGGTGATCCTCGAAGCCGCGCGTGCCGATCACCTCGAGCCCTTCCAGCGAGGCGAAGAACTGCGCGTTGCTGGCCAGACCGGCGAAGGCGAAGACCTTCTTCCCGCGCAGCTCCTCCGGGATCATGGTGCGCAACTGCCGCGGGATCACGAAGTCGGCGTCGCGCAGCGCCGAGCGCCCTTCCCGCGAGAAGCGCGGCCTGGGAACGTCGATGACGATATCGATGTCGCGATCGAGCTGCAGATGCTGGAAGCCGTCGTCGAGGATGAATAAGTCAGTATCGAAACCATATGCATTTCGATAGCGGTTATGTCCCACTAATACAGCAATATTAGTGAGATGCTTTTTGATGAGCACCGGCTCGTCGCCGAACTTCTCCGCATCGAGCGACGTCACCGGCCCGGAGACGGACGAATCAGCCCGGCCGTAGCCGCGCGTGAGCACCGCCACGCGATGGCCGCGCTCCCCGAGGTAACGGGCCAGGGCGATCACCGCGGGGGTCTTTCCGGCGCCGCCGGCGGAGATGTTGCCGATCGAGATCACCGGCTTGTGCAGCTGTTGCGGCTGGAAAACGCCGGCGCGGTACAGCGCGCGGCGGATGCGGTTGACCGCGCGATACGGCAGCTCGGCCAGCTTGAGGATCATCGGAGCAGCTCGACGATTCTGCGGGCTGTCCGCTCCGAGGCGCCGCGGTTCTGAAGGACCGTCTCCCGCCCCCGCTCGCCCCACGCTCGCTGCTGCTGCTCGTCGCCGAACATCCGCTCCGCGAATCCGATCACGCCGGCCGCGGTCTCCGCCGTCTGCGCGGCGTGATTGCGGAGGAGGACCTGCGCGATCTCGCGAAAGTTCGTCATCGACGGACCGAAGCAGACCGGCACGCCCGCGGCTGCCGGCTCGATCGGATTGTGCCCGCCGTGCGGCACGAGGCTGCCGCCGACGAAGGCCGCGGTCGCATAACGGTAGACCTTGGCCAGCTCGCCGAACGTGTCGAGGAGCAGGATCTCCGCGTCGCCGTCGAACGCGTCGAGCTCGCTGCGCCGGACGAAACGGGTGCTCGACGTGGCGAGCAGCCCGGCCAGCAGCTCGAAGCGCTCCGGCTTGCGCGGCGCGATGATCACGAAGGCGTTCTGCTCGATGATGAACCGCTCCACCTCCGGCAGCAGCAGCTCGTCTTCCCCTTCCAGCGTCGAGCCGAGCACCAGCACCTTGCGGCCGTGGATCAGGCGCTCGAGGCGCGGCGCGATCTCGAGCGGCGCCGCGTCGGGCTCGTAGTCGAACTTCACGTTGCCCGAGGTCTCGACGATCTGCTCCGGCGCGCCGATGGCCACGAACCGCTCGCGGTCGGTCTCTTCGCGCGCCAGGACGCGTGAGTACTTCGAGAGGATCGGCCTCAGGAACAGCCGGACGGCGCGATAGCGCGGGTAGGAGCGATCGGAGATCCGCCCGTTGGCGAGCACGAGCCGGATGCCCCGTTTATGCGCGATGCGGCTGACGTTCGGCCAGATCTCGGTTTCCATCGTGGCGTAGACCCGCGGGCGATAGCGGTCGAGGAAGCGATGGACCGAGAAAGCGAAATCGAATGGAAAGTAGGTGACGGTGGCGTCGGGATAGAGCCGCCTGGCCTGCGCCTGGCCGGTCAGTGTCGTGGTGGTAAAGACGATCGACGTGCCGGGACGCTGCCGGAGGATTTCGGCGACCACCGGTTTCGCCGCGATGCTCTCTCCGACCGAGACCGCGTGGATCCAGAGATCGTGCGCCTCCGCCGCGCCGCGGTAAAAACCGAGGCGGCGGGGAAAGTTGACGATGTACTTCCCGCGCAGCACTCCGGTCACCGCGAAATACGGAAGCGCGACCAGGAGCAGCAGCCAGAGGAGTATCTCGTAGAGGAGATACATGCGGCGCGGAGTTTAGCGCGTACACTCTCGCGCCATGACACTGCGGAAGCTCGCTTTGGTCGCACTTTTCCTTCTCACCACCACCCTGCGCGCCGATGCGCCGGGGGTCTACGCGCTGACCGGGGCGACCGTCCACCCCGCATCCGGGTCCAACATCCCGAACGGCATCGTCATCATTCGCAACGGTCTGATCGAGGCCGTCGGCGCGAACGTGACGATCCCCGCAGATGCGACGGTGATCGATCTGAAAGGGGCGCACGTCTACCCCGGCCTGATCGACGCCCAGACATCGATGGGCCTCGCCGCTCCGGCGCGCGGCAATGGAGGCGCGGGCCGCGCCGCTCCACCGCCCGAGCCGGGGCCGGATACGCTCGCCGCGCGCAACGTGACGTTCAGCGATGACGATCTCGATGCCCGCCGCGCCACCGGCGTGACCACCATCGTCACCGCCCCTTCGCACGGGATCTTCAACGGCCAGTCCGCCGTCCTGAACCTCGGCAGCGGCCCGGCGGAATCACGCCTCATCAAGAGCCCGGCCGCGCTGCAGATCTCGTTCAACACCCGGCCGACCTGGACGTTCCCCGACAGCCTGATGGGGGTCATGGCGCATATCCGCCAGTCGTTCCTCGACGCGCAGCAGCTCGTCGCCGCGCGTGAGGTCTACCAGCGCAATCCATCCGGGCTGCAGCGCCCCGCGGAGAGCCCGCAGCTCGACGCACTCGCACCGGTGCTGCGCCGCGAGCTGCCGGTGGTCTTCATGGCCGACTCCGAGGCGATGATGCGGCGGGCGCAGTCGCTCGCCCGCGAGCTGAACGTGAGTTACATCCTCTCCGGCGCTCGCCAGGGCTACGCGATGGTGAACGACCTGAAGAACGTGCCGGTACTCGTCTCCGTCCGCTGGCCGATCGCGCCGGCGAACAAGGACGATCGCGACGATCAGCCGCTGCGCGTTATCCGCGATCGACAGCTCGCGCCGACGACGCCGGCGGTGCTCGCGAAGAGCAACGTGCCGTTCGCGCTGGTCACCGGCGCCGCGAAAGCCGGCGACTTTCTGCCGGGCATTCGAAAAGCGATCGAGAACGGTCTCTCGGCCGAGGATGCGTTACGCGCGACGACTCTCTGGCCGGCGCGGATCTTCGGCGTCGACCGGCAACTCGGCTCGCTCGAGCGCGGCAAGATCGCAAATGTGATCGTCTCCGACAAGCCGCTCTTCGCCGAGAAATCGAAAGTGACGCGCGTCTTCATCGACGGCCGCGAGCTCCGTCTCACCGCCGCGGAGCCGAAGGAAGGCGCCGCCGGCCCCATCGATGGCACCTGGGCGCTGAGCGTGCGCGCGCCGCAGGGGAACCTCTCCATCACCGTCACTCTGACGGCAGCGGATGGGCGTCTCACCGGCACGTTCTCCGGCGATCGCGGCACCGGCGACATCCGCAACGGTACGCTGGGGAGCGACGGGACGAGCTTCGAGTTCACGATCTCCGCCGAAGCGCAGAACGAAGCCGAGACCACCGACTGGGTCTTCCGAGGCACGCTCACCGGCAGCAACATGGCCGGCAGCGTGACGACCACCATCGGCAGCTGGGAGTTCAGCGGGAGCAAGTCCGAATGAAGAAGATCCTCGTCGCACTCGCCTTCACCACCACCGTCGCGGCGCAGGAGCGCGTGACGCTGATCCGCAATGCGACCATCCTCACCGTCACGCAAGGGACGATCGAGAACGGCTCCGTGCTCATTCGCGGCGGAAAGATCGCCGCGGTCGGCCGCGACGTCGCCGCGCCGGCGAACGCGCGCGTCATCGACGCCACCGGCATGTTCGTGCTGCCCGGCATCATCGATACGCACAGCCATACCGCGGCGGAGGGAAGCGTCAACGAGATCTCGCTCCCGAATACCGGAATGGTGCGGATCGCCGACGTCCTCACCAACGAAGACATCTCCGCCTACCGGCAGCTGGCCGGCGGCACGACCGCCGCGCTCGTGCTGCACGGCTCCGCGAACGCAATCGGCGGTCAGAGTCAGATCGTGAAATGGAAGTGGGGCCGCCCGGTCTCCGAATGGCTGGTCGCCGACGCCCCTCGCACCATCAAGTTCGCCCTCGGCGAAAACCCCAAGTCGGCGAACTTCCGTCCGCCTGACGGCACACCGCGGCAGTACCCCGCCACGCGTATGGGGGTCGAGGAAGTGATCCGCAAGTCGTTCCTCGACGCCAAGGATTACATGGCGCGCTGGGACGAGTACGAGGCGAAGCGCAAGCGCAACGAGGCCGCCATTCCGCCGCGCCGCGATCTGCTGATGGAAACGATGGCCGACATCCTCCGCGGCAAAATCGACGTTCATTCACACGGCTACCGCGCCGACGAGCTGGTGATGCTGATCCGCGTCGCCGAAGAGATGGGCTTCAAGATCCGCGAGTTCCAGCACGTGAACGAGGGCTACAAAGTCGCTCGCGAGATTGCAAAGCATGGCGCCGGCGCCGGCACCTTCATCGACTGGTGGGGCTACAAGGCCGAGGTGTATGACGCGATTCCGTACAACGTCGCGCTGATGGTGCGCGACGGCGTGCTGACCAGCGTCAACTCCGATTCCGACGAGCTCGCGCGCCACCTGAACTGGGATGCGGCGAAGGCGATGAAGTACGGCGGACTGACCGAGGACGAAGCGCTGCGCCTCTGCACCATCAACGCCGCGCGTCAACTGCGGCTCGATCACCGGATCGGCTCGATCGAAGTCGGCAAGGACGCCGATCTCGCGATCTGGACCGCGCATCCGCTGTCGATTTACGCCCGCGTCGAGACCACCTTCATCGAGGGCGACGTCTACTTCGATCGCAAGACCGATCTCGCCAATCGAGAAGCGCTGCGCCGCGAGAAGGAAGAGCGGCTGAAACGCGAAGACGACGAGAAGAAGAAGAAAGCCGCCGCCGACAAAAAGGAGCCGAAGTGAAGCGCCTCGCTCTCGTTCTGGCATTCGCCGCCAGCGCCTTCGCGCAGTCCACCATTCCGAACAACCCCGGCGTCAAGCCGACGGTGGCCATCCGCAACGCGACCATCGTTCCGGTCAGCCGCGCGCCGATCGCCAACGGCACGATCGTCTTCGCCAACGGCATCATCACCGCGGTCGGGAACGACGTCAGCATCCCGGCCAACGCCACGGTCATCGACGGCACAGGCCTCTTCGTTTATCCCGGCATGATCGACTCCGGCACGAACGTCGGCCTCACGGAGATGGACTCCGTGGCCGGTACGGTCGACACCACCGAGCTGGGCGACATCAATCCGAACGCCGACGCCGTGTCGGCGGTCAATCCGCACTCGGAGGTCATCCCGGTCACGCGCGTCAATGGCGTGACGAACGTGGTGGTCGTCCCGGAGGGGGGCATGATCTCCGGCCAGAGCGCGCTGATCCAGCTCGCCGGCTGGACGCCGCAGGAGATGACCATCCGTGCGCCGCTGGCGATGCACATCCGCTTTCCCCGCCTGCGGACCGGGCCAATCGTAGAGGTGCCGCAGGAAGAGGAGCAGGAGAAAGAGCTGCGCAAGTCGCACACGCGGCAGCTCGACAAACTGCGCGATACGTTCCGCGACGCACAGGCCTACGCGAAAGCGATGTCGGCGCGCGGTCCGCGGTTCGATCGCGACGTGATTCTCGAAGCACTCGTGCCGGTCGTGGAAGGGCGCGTGCCGGTGGTGATGCACGCGCAGCTGGCCCGCGACATCAAAGCGGCCATCGAGTTCGCCGACGAGTTCAAGCTGAAGATGATCCTCTCGGGCGCGCAGGACGCGGCGCGGGTGATCCCCGACCTCAAGCGCCGCAACATCGCGGTCATCCTCGGCCCGATCCTCTCGCTGCCGCAGCGCGAGGACGATCCGTACGACCTGCTCTTCACCAATGCCCGCGCCCTGCACGACGCCGGGATCGCGTTCGCCATTCAGACGAACGACGCGCACAACGTCCGCAACCTCCCGTACAACGCCGGCTCGTGCGCGGCGTTCGGTCTGCCAAAGGAGATCGCGCTGCGCTCGATCACGCTCTCGCCCGCCGAGATCTTCGGCGTGGCCGATCGAATGGGGTCACTGGACGTGGGGAAGATGGCCAACGTATTCATCGCCGATGGCGATCCCCTCGAAATGCGCACCAACGTCCGCCGTGTCTTCATCGCCGGCGAAGAGATCCCGATGGACTCGCGCCACACGCTGCTTTACGAAAAGTTCCGCAGGCGGCCTTAAGGCGCTCGTCGCCGCGCTCGTGCTGTCGATCGCGGCGACTGCATCCGCCCAGGTGCCGGACGTCGTCGTGACCGGCGCGGCCGAGCCGTGCTGGATCATCCTGCCGTGCGGCGAACAGCGTACCGACTGGATCGGCTGGGGCTTCGGCTACCGCTCCGATGAGGACTCGGACATCGAGGTCATCGCCGCCGCGCCGGGCGGACGGCTGCTGGCGCTGCTCGCGAACGCGCCGCTGCGGGTGGTCGAAATCTTCCCCGACAACACGCGCGTGCCGGTCGCCAGCGTCCCGAACCTCGGCGGTTTCGATCTGATCGTCGCCCGTTCGGGAGCGTTCTTCGTTCTCGCCGGCCTGCCGGGCACTCGCCAGATCCTCGCCTTCGATGCGGCTGGCAACCACGTGGCCACGTACAACCTTCCGCTCGTGTACGGGACGATGTTCGAGCTCGCCGCCGATCAATGCACGCTGTTTAACACGGAGCCGGCCAGTCCTTCGACGGTGAGGCGCTTCAACGTCTGCAGCGGCACGCCGCTGCCCGATTTCGCGATCGTGCCGGCCGGGGTGACCGACATCGACGTCCTTCCGGATGGCGAGGTGCTGCTCGCGACGCTGACCGGCCTGCAGCGCTACAGCACGGCCGGCGTGCTCACGCGCAGCTACCCCATTCCGGAATCCGTGATGAACGCCGGCCTGACCGACCATGGGGTGACGGCGCTGGTCATGACCGGCCCGGACAGCAGTACGTTGCTGCGGGTGAACCTCCTCAGCGGCCAGCGCCAGGATCTGATTCCCGAGCTGGGGATCAACTTCGCGCGCTCCGTCGTTCCGCGCGCGGCCTGGACGGCGGCCATCGGGCAGAGCTTTCATGGCGGCAGCGATGTTCCGGCGCTCTCGACGTGGGCCATGCTCGTGGTGCTCGCGGGGCTTGCATTGCTGGGAATTCGTCGCGTTTGACGACACACGCTGCTGTACGAGAAGTTCCGAAAACGGCCGTAAACGTTGGAACAGTCGCGAACGTAACAGTGGCCATGCTGATCCGCTCGCAACCTGCACGACTGACGTTCCTGCTCGCCGCGATGGTGGTGATGGTCGCGGCCAGTGCCTCCGCACAGGTGCCGGACGTCGTCATCGTCGGCGAGAGATTGTGCTCGATCACCTGCCCCACGCCGCTCTACCAGGTCGAATGGTTCGGCCCGACGTACGGGCATCGCATCGGCCCGAATGTATTCAAGGTGGTGGAGAGCGCTCCCGGCGGCCGGTTGTACGCTCTTCTGACGGGCAGCCCGAGCCGCGTCGTCGAGGTCCTGCCGGACGGCAGCTACACTCCGCTCACGGCGCCGCTCGCAGGGTTCCGGCTGATCGATCTCACCGTCGCGCGCAACGGGGCGTTTTATGTACTCGCCTCCCAAGGCAACGCCTCCCCCGGCCGCATCCTGGCCTTCGATCCCTCCGGCAATCTCGTGGCCACGCGCAATGCCAGCGTGGGCACGCAGGACTACTACCGGCTCGATCTCGCTGCCGATCAGTGCACGCTCTTCTACACGGACTTTTCTTTGACGACCATCCGGCGCATCAACGTCTGCAGCGGCGCGCCGCTGCCGGACCTGGCCACTCTGCCGGGAGAGGTCCGCGACCTGCGCGTGCTGCCGGACGGCGGGGTGCTGGTGGTCGACGTCGATCGCGGCCTGGTCCGCCTCAATGCCGCGGGCGTCGAGACCCGGACGTATCCGCTCGGGCAGGTCTATCCCTACGCGGCGATCGCGCTGATCGACAACGGTGCGACCGCGCTGTACGGCGGCGACCATTACGATTCATCGGGCACCGTGCTCGGCCGGCTCGATCTGAACAGCGGCGTGGCCACCACGCTCACCGGAACCGCGAGCGAGGGGAGGACGTTCTCGGTCGCCGCCCGCCTCGGTTGGACCGCCGCCATCGGTGCGAGCTCCCACGGCGGCGCCGACGTTCCGACGCTCTCGACCTGGGCGATGCTCATCGCCGTCGCCGCGCTGGGCGTGCTGGCGCTGCGCCGTCTCTAGCACTACAATCCGCCGCCAGTTCTTTCACAACCCACGTTCGATTCGGTGCTTGGGAAGCCGGTGTGATACCGGCGCGGCCCCCGCCACTGTAACCGGCGACAACTCACGCTGAGGTCACTCGACCCCCACTGCTCGACGCGGGAAGGGTGCGTGAGAAGGACGACCCGGAAGCCAGGAGACCGACTGACTCGAACCCCCGCACATTCGACCTCTTCGGAGGGAAAGGGTCGTCATGAAGCCACTCCTGTCTTTCGCTGTTCCCCTGTTTTTCCTCATCTCCACCGTTCTCACCTCCCCGAGCGCTGCCGCGCAGGTGCCCGCCACCTCCGCGGAGATCGTCGTCACCGCGTCCGCATTGCCCGACGAGGTCGATGAAACGCCCGCGTCGGCGACGGTGATCACCCGCCAGCAGATCGAGGCGCGCGAGGTGCTCGATATCGCCGAGGTGCTGCGCGAAGTGCCCGGCCTCTCCATCGCCCGCACCGGCTCCCCCGGCAAGGCCACCAGCATCTTCATCCGCGGCGGCAGCTCGAAGCAGGCGCTCGTCCTCTGGAACGGCGTGGAGATGAACAACCCGTTCTTCTCCGGCTACAACCTCGGCCAGCTCTCCGCCGCCGGCGTGGAGAAGGTCGAGATCGTGCGCGGTCCGTTCTCCGCGCTGTATGGCTCCGAGGCGGTCAGCGGCGTGGTGAATGTCCTGACGACGCCGTCGTCGTCGTTCGCGGCGCTCGACGTCGAAGGGGGCGAGCACGGTCTTTTCAACGCCTCCGCCGCGGGCGCGTTCACCGCGCGGAACTTCAGCGTGCACGGTGGCGTCGAGCAGCGCACCGACGACGGCTTCGCGCCGAACGACGACTTCGATTCGACGTCGGTCCATGCCGGCGGCACGCTGCAGCTGCGCGAGGGGCTCTCCCTCGGCCTCCTGGCGCGGCACAACGGCTACGAGCTCGGCATCCCGCGCGTTCCGAACTCCACCTCCGACGCCTTCATCCCCTCGCCCAACCGGCGCGAGGAGGGCTCGGAGTCGCAGCTGGTGGTGCCGATCCGCTTCGATACGACGCGCTTCGCGACGGAGCTGCGCCTCTCCGAGACGCGGCGCTCCGAGGATTTTGTCGATCCGGAAGGACCGTTCGGACCGGAGACGTCGGAGACCGATGCGCGCTCGCGTGCGGCGCGTGCCTTCGCCCGTGCCACCACCGCCTTCGGCACGATCACCCTCGGCGCGGAGTACGAGCGCGCGGTGGTCGATCACACCAGCAACTTCAATCAGCTCGACGAGCGCGATCGCGACAACCGTTCGTTTTTCCTCGAGGATCGCCTCTCGCTGCAGGCCGGCGGCGGCTCGATCGAGATCGCGGCGGGGCTGCGTCACGACCACTTCGACACGTTCGGCAGCGAGCTCTCCCCGCGCGTAGCGGCGGCGTTCGTGCGCGGCGGTCACAAGTTCCGCGCCGGCTACGGCGAGGCGTTCCGCGCGCCGGCTATCGGCGAGCTCTACTCGCCCTTCTTCGGAAACCCGGCGCTCGATCCGGAGCAGAGCCGCAGCATCGAGGCCGGCTACGAGCATTTCGGCGCGAACGGCAGCGTCGCCGTGACGCTCTTCCGCAGCGACTACGACAACCTGATCGCCTTCGGCCCCTCGTTCGCCTTCGAGAACGTCGACAACGCCACCGCGCGCGGCGTCGAGCTGGCCACGTCGCGCCGCTACGACGCGCTGACGTTCGCGCTGTCGTACACCTTCCTCGATTCGGAGGATGAAGCGACCGGCGAAGAGCTGCCGCGCCGTCCCCAGCACTCCGGCTCGCTCGCCATCGGCTACGACTTTGCGCCGTTCTCCGCGCATCTC
The DNA here is from genome assembly GCA_036398925.1 of Thermoanaerobaculia bacterium. Lineage (GTDB taxonomy): Bacteria > Acidobacteriota > Thermoanaerobaculia > Gp7-AA8 > Gp7-AA8 > DASWOB01. The sequence continues at coordinate 24,347 of DASWOB010000092.1, read as the reverse complement.
GTGGTCGCGCATCAGGGGCAGCGCCTCGACGTGACCGACCTCGCGCCGTTCGGATTCGTCACCAACGACGCCCACACCACGGCCGATCTGGCAGTGCATTACCACCGCGGCGCGCTCGCGCCGTACGTCAAGATTGAGAACGTGACGGACGAGAATTACGAGGAAGTTTTCGGATATCCCTCCGCGCCGCGCCGTGTCATTGCAGGGGTCCGGTGGTCGATGCGCTAGCATCGGCGCAATGATCCTCGCGCTCCTTTTCACGGTCTCCCAGTTCACCACCCAGGACATCGATCTCCGCACCTCCCGCGACGTCGCGGAGCTTCTTCGCGAAGCTCCCGGCGTCTCGGTGGAGGGCGACGCGCTCCTCATCCGCGGCGCCGACCCGCAACACACGCGCATCCTCTGGAACGGGATTGAAATCGACGAGCCCTACACCGGCGTCGTCGACACCCGCCGCTTCTCGACCGTGGGTGTGACGCGCCTCGAGGTGGCGGCTGGCGTTGCGCGCCCCGAGTCCGTGAGCCGCGGTGGGGCGGCCGGTGGTGTGATCAATCTCGTGACGAATCCCGATCGCACCACGCTACGTGCGACCGGGGAGGTTGGCGGCGACGAGCTCCGTCTCGTGAACGGCACCGCCTCGTACATGCACGGCGTGCATTCGGCGTCGGTGTCGCTCGAAGCGCTCGAGGCCGAACGGGCGCAGCGCGACACCGCACATCTGCTCTATCGCTTCACGCTGCCCACGTTCTCCGTCGGCGTCGCCGCGCGCGGCGTTCGGCATGAAGACTCGTTGTTGCTGATCGAGAGCGTCGAACAGCGCGCAGGCGACGAATGGCAGGTCGGGATCCCGATCGCGCAGACGCTCGGCCGCTTTTCGTATGACCTGCACCTCTCGCAGTCGGAGCGCGATGACGAAGCGGGCGACGGGTTCTTCTTCGGCAACGTCACCTCGACCACACGGCGCGCGCGGCTCGTGACCCGCTATGGCGGGCTCTCCGTCGGCGCGGAGCGCAAACAATCGGAGGCGAACGAGACGACGAGCTTCGGCCCGTTCGTCGAGGATGCGGAGCAGAACGCCACCGCCGTCTTCATCGAGCAGCAGGTCGCGCATGCGCTCGGCGATGCGCGCCTCCAGGCAACGGTCGGCCTCCGCTACGACGACTATGACACTTTCGGCGACGAGCTCTCGCCGCGGGTCGCGCTCGCGTATTCGTTCGCCGGCAACACCATCCGCGCCGGCTTCGCGGAGGGCTTTCGCGCGCCGACGCTGCGCGAGCTTTACGACCCCTTCATCGGCGACGAATCGCTCACCGCGGAGCGCAGCCGCACGTACGAGGCCGGCTTCTCGCGCGGCGCGCTGCACGCCACCGCCTTCGCGTCGGACTACCGCGACCGCATCGCCTTCGACGTCACCGAGCAGCGCTTCGTCAGCGGCGGCGCGGTAGACATCAGCGGTCTCGAGCTGGCGTACGCGCGCACGTTCGGCCGGCTGGCGACGCGCCTCAGCTACACCCGCTTCGATCGCGACGAAGAGCTGCTCCGCATCGAGCGCAACGCCGGCTCGCTCTTCCTCGGCTACACCGCCGGCCGCTTCCGCGCCAGCGCCGTCGTCGTCCACCAGCACTTCACCTCGTTCGACGCCAACGTGCAGTTCGACCTCGGCGCGTTCACGCCGTATGTCAAATTCGAGGACTACGACGAGGATCGGCGGATCGTCGGCGGCGTCCGCTTCGTGCGCTGATTCGGCTTCTCTGAACTACCAACGATGAACCAGGAAGGATGAACGATGAACGGTTCCTGCCGCTCGGACGTTCAACGTTCATCCTTCCTCGTTCATCGTTCGGAACGCCGGGATAGCCGCTTCCGGCGCTAAGCCGCCGCGCCGACAATCGCCCCAATCGTCTCCAGCGCCTTCGCCACCTGCCGCTCGCGCTTTTCGATCTTCTTCGCCCGGCCGATCACGTCCTCGATCAGCGCCCAGGTCACGTTGGACGGCTGGTAACGATCGGGAGCGGATTCGGCGACGTGCCGCCCGAGGGCGCCGAGGGCGGTGTGATACGGCAGCGGCGTCGCCTCGCCCTTGCGGGTCAGCTCATCGATGTAGCGCGCTACGAGCAGGCCGACCGCGGACGACTCGACGTAACCCTCCACGCCGGTGATCTGTCCGGCGAAGAAGATCCGCTCGTCACGGTGCAATTGAAAGGTCGGCTTGAGGTGGCGCGGCCCGTTGATGAAGGTGTTGCGATGCATCGAGCCGAAGCGCGCGAAGGTGGCGTTCTCGAGCCCGGGGATCATCGCGATGACCCGCTTCTGCTCGCTCACCTTCATCTTGGTCTGGAAGCCGACCAGGTTGAAGTACTCGTCGGAGAGATCTTCCTTCCGCAGTTGCACCACCGCGTACGGGCGGACGTCGGTCTCCGGATGCTCGAGCCCCACCGGTTTCATCGGGCCGAAACGCAGCGTGTCGATGCCGCGGCTGGCGATCTCTTCGACCGGCAGGCAGCCCTCGAAGTGCACCGCGTTCTCAAAGTCGTGCGGCGCGAACAGCTCCGCCGACAGCAGCGCCTCGACGAACCGTTTGTACTCTTCCTCGGTCATCGCGGCGTTGAGGTAATCGGTGGCCGAGCCCTTGCCGTAGCGCGACTTCCAGTACAGCTTCGACATGTCGAGCGAGTCGGCGGCCACGATCGGCGCGATGGCGTCGTAAAAGTACAACCCGTCGCGGCCGAGCAGCTCGCTGATCGCCTGGAACAGCGGGTCGCTCGTCAGCGGCCCCGTGGCCACGACCAGGTAGTCGTAATCGCCGCGGTCGAGCGACGTCACTTCCTCGCGCCGCACGGTGATGTTCGGCTGCGCGGCAATGGCCTGCGTCACCTCGAGCGAGAAGCGATCGCGATCGACGGCGAACGCATCACCCGCTGGGACGCGCGCCGCCTCGCCGCAGCGGACGATCATCGAGCCGACCAGCTTCATCTCCTGCTTGAGGAGGCCGACCGCGTTCGTCACCGCGGAGGAGCGGAACGAGTTCGAGCAGACCAGCTCCGCGAGGTTCGACGTCGCGTGCGCGGGCGTCGTCTTGACCGGCCGCATCTCGAAGAGGTCGACCGTGTGCCCGCGCTGCGCGAGCGCGAACGCGCACTCGCTGCCGGCCAGGCCGGCTCCGATCACTTTGACGCGCGGCATCTAGTTCGACGGTTCGAGCGAGAACTGCGGCGAGTCGGCCGAGCGGATCTCGCCGAATTTCTGCTCGAAGAGCGAGATGTTGTGCGCCAGCGCTTCGAGCAGCTGTTTGGCGTGCAGCGGCGTGAGGATCACCCGGCTGTAGACCTTGACGTCGGTACGGCCCGGAACGACCCGTCCGAGGTCGAGCACGAACTCGCTGGGTGAATGAATGATGTTGGCGAAGTTGACGTACTCGCCCTGCGCGACGGCGTCGTCGAGCACGATGCGGATCGTCGGTTGCTGCTGCTGGTTGTCGTCCATCGGGGGTGCAGACACCACCGCGCGTGGCGGTATTCCACAGGAAAATATGTGACTTGTTGCGGCGAGCGGGGGCGTTGCGGCGGAGGATGGGTGGGATCGCCGTCGGTGAGGATCTCCTCCATCCGTTCGAGCGCGCGGCGCAGCAGCTTCTCGGTGCGGCCGAGGGAGCGCCCGATGGCCACCGCCACTTCGCGCACCGTGTAGCCGGCCATGAAACGAAGGGTGAGGATCTGCCGGTCGCGCTCGCTGAGCCGCGCCAGCGCCTCGCGGACGTAGAGCTGTTCGAAGATTGGCGGCGTCACCGGCAGATCGATGCTTGCGATGTCGATCAGCTCCGCGCGGCTGCGGCGGCGCCAGTACGTGCGGCAGGCGTTACTCAGCGCGCCGACGATATACGGGCGCGGCGCGAGGACTCGCACGGAACGGCAGTAGGCGAGATAGGCGTCGTGCACGAGATCGGGTGCATCGTCCTCCGGCACACCGAACTTCTGGGTCGCGATGTTGAAGAGCAGTGAGGCGAGCGTTGCGTACAGTTCTTCCAGTTCGTCCACTACTAATGGAGTCGCAGAAATGGCCAAAGCCCTCTCACCCGCGGCCCGCCGGCAGGCAAACTTCACAACGGGCGGCCCGCTGCGTCTCCTGAAGAGCTGCACGATGAAATCGTAGCCTCGCCCGGAGAAGCGGTTGCCGTCAGACATGACAACGCGCCTCGTCAGACCCGCGCTTTTCGCATCGACTGCCGATGCATCCGTCCTGCAGAGCCAGGCGCAGCCGCTGCCGTACGACCGCGACTCGCTCGCGCCCGGAAAGGTACTGCCGACGCGCGACGAGCCGTTCCTCCGCGCGCTCGTCACCGCTCAGGCGATCCACTTCGACGGCCGCGAGACGAACCTCGGAGATGCGCTGCTGGCGCTGTCCCACCTCGAGGCGGTCGTCGACGCAGCCTCGCTTTTCGGCTTGCGTGTGAGCGTGACGGCATCGGCGGAGATTGCACGGCTCGTCGATCTGCCCGGCGTCGGGCGTCCGCCCGAACGCGCCCTGCGCATCAGCGTGGCGCTCGGATCCGGCGGGGGTCCATTGATGCCGAGGCCGGACGTGCCGGCATTCCGCACCGCGACACGCGTGTATGCCGATCTTCCGTCGCGTCGTTATCTCGACGTCGAACGGCGCCTGGGCGTACGGCTGCCGAGAGACCGCGCGTTCCTGCCGGCGCTGTCGCCGCCTCCCGCCGCGAGCCCGCGCCGCCCGATGCGATCACCGGACGCGATTTCGACCACGTGCTCATTCGCGGTCTGGACGATCCACGGGAGATGCACCCGCCGCTGCGCGAGCTCCCGCGCGAGTCACAGGACCTCGCGGCACTGCTCGGCCTCTTCGCGCACGCAACCCTGATCCTCGGCAACGACACCGGCCTCCTGCACGCAGCGGCCATGACCAGGTCGGACACTCGGCTCGGCGTGATCGGAATCTACGGGCGCCATTCCTATCTTCGATTCACGACCGGCCATCGGCGCCACTACGCGGTCGCAACGCCATTTGCCCAGGCGATGGCACTCTGCGATGGCAATCCGCTGCGCGACCGGATCGACGACCACTATCCACGCGCTGCCGCCGTCCGGCGCATCGCGCCCGAATTCATCGCGGACTGCGCGCGGCGTGTGCTCGACGGCGAGCCCACCGCGAGCTCCTGAGATCAATTCTTGCGGACGCATCGACTTCACAGCGCGCTGCCGGCAGCGTCTTCTATAAAGAATGCACGATGAACCGGAACACCGTTTCAACCGTGACCATCCCTTCGTCATCCTCACGGTAAAAACGTTCCTCGTGCTGCTTCTGGTGCTCGCGCTGCCGCTCTTCGGAGCGCCGTCGCGCGACTGGCAGCAGTGCCCGGCCGTGGTCTCGCTCAATACCACCGAAGTGGTCTACGCACTCGGCGACACGCATGGCGATTACACGCGCCTCGCGGCACTGCTGAAAGGCGCAAAGCTCATCCCCGAAACGCTCCCCGCCACCCCCGCGGAACTGAAGTGGAGCGGCGGCAAATCGGTGCTCGTCGTCACGGGCGACATGATCGACAAGTGGGCAAACTCGCTCGACGTGATCGCCGCGTTCCGCGCGCTGGCGGCGTCCGCGCCGGCACAGGGCGGGCGGGTGATCATCTCCGCCGGCAATCACGAGGCCGAGTTTCTGGGCGATCCGAACGGCAGCAAGACGAAGATGTTTCGCGATGAGCTGGTCCGCTCGGGTGGCGCCGGCGCGCCGCGACAGGTCGCCGACGGCACCGATCCAGGTGGGATCGGCCGGTTCCTGCTCTGCCTTCCGTTCGCCACTCGCGTGAACGACTGGTTTTTCTCGCACGCCGGCAGCACGGGCGGCAGGACGCTGATGCAGCTGATCACCGCGATCGAGAGCGGCTTCAGGATCGACGGCTACAAGACCGGCGTACTTCTCGATGCGAACGCCGGACTTCTCGAAGCGCGCATGAAGCCGCCCTGGTGGCAGAACCCCGGCGACACGCCGGCCCAGAGCATCGCCCGCCTGCGCGGCTACGCGAACGCCCTCGGCGTGCGGCACATCGTCTTCGGCCATCAACCGGGCAAGTACGAATTCAACGACGGTGTGATCCGCAAGAAAGGGGTGCTGTTCCACGAGTTCCACGGCCTCTTTTTCATGATCGATCGAGGCATGAGCCGCGGCATCGGCACCGACGGCACCGGCTACAGCCACGGCGGTCTGCTGCGCATCGTACGAACGAACGGCAACGACGTGGCCAGCGAGGTGCTACCGGACGGGACGCAGAGGCGGCTGTGGCCTTGAGCGATGAGCGTGCGTCTGACCAGCGGCGCTCTTCGTATCGACTGCCGACGCCTCCGTGCGGCGTCTACCCGACGGCGAGGCTCACGCGAGCTCCTGAAAGCAATCGTTGAGGCTCGACCACACGACTCATGGAGTCGCGGCCGAGGCCAGAGTCCTCTGCCCGGCGGCCATCGAGGCGCACTGCTGCACGTTCTGACAGCTCGCCACGACGCTGGTGCCGTCGACGAGCATCACCTGCGGCGTCTTCATGTACTTCACGCGTTGCGGCGCCTGGCGGGGGATACGGAACATCGCGCTGCCGAGCTTGTGCGCGTGCGCGAGACGGAGCGTGCTCGCTTCGTCGCCGGTGCTGACGATCACGTGCGGCACCTTCAGCGGCATCGCCGCTTTGAGGTTGTTGATCGCCTCATCGCACGAGGCGCACTCCGGATTGACGACCAGCATCATCTTCCGCCCCTCGGGCCACGGCTGCGTGCCGCAGGCGGCGCAGGCGACGAGCTCCTTCGTGGCCACGCTGTCGCCCTGGACGAACGAGCCGCGCGAAGTACCGCTGCTGACGCGCCCCAGGGCATCGGCGAGACCACGGACCTCGGCGCGCGCCTGATCGAGCTCGCGGCGGAGGCGATAGTTCATGAAGATCAGCGCGGCGAAGGCGATCACCACCGCCGCTTCGAAGATTCGGTTGAGCACTGTTTTGTTCATGGGCGTGAGATGCCGCCGGACGGTCGGCCCGGCGGCAGCCTGAGCGACTAGCAGAGGTAGTTGCAGTACGTGTAGCCGTCGAGGACGTAGCAGGTCTGGCAGTATCCGCCGCTGCCGTTGCACGACTCGCCCCAGACGCGATACCAGTTCGTGCGCACTCCCCACGTCGACCGCGCTCCGCTGCAGTCGATGTACCGCCAGCCGACGACGTTGGTATAGGTGTCGTCGTCGTACCACTCGGTTTCAGTGGAGTTGGCAGGGAGAGAGGATGCGACCGAGGCGAATGAGGCGAGGACCAGGAGCAGAATGACGGTCTTCCGGACGTTCATCGAGAAATCCTTCCTTTCTTCGTGGTTGAAGAATCGTACGGAACGAATCCGAAAAGTGTCTGTACCTTTCGAAACAATTCACAGCCGGGGGTGGCTGTCGCGTCTTCCGAGTACATGCACATGACGAAATTCGCCGTTGCGTTCGCGCTTCTGGCCGCGCTCTCCGCGTCTGCCACCCCCATCGACGTCAAATACGCGGAGCTCGGTGGCAGCGCCGGTTTTCTCGGTGCGGCATCGGAGGCGGAGAAAACCTCCACCGACGCGGTTGGTTCGTTCCGTCACTACGCGAACGGCTCGATCTACTTCCATCCCGCCACCGGTGCGCACGAGGTACACGGGCTGATTCGACAGAAGTTTCTCGCCCTTGGCGGGGAGACCGGAACGCTCGGTTATCCGATGACCGACGAGATCGGCCTCTTCGATGGCTCGGGAAAAGTGTCGAAGTTCCAGCTCGGCGAAGTGATCTGGCGGACCGGCTCGACGACCGTCGAAGTGGTCCGGTCGATCGACCTCATTGTGGACCCGCCGTTCCGCGCGGGGGAGGCGTGGCTGATCGTCCAGGCCAACGCCCCGGCCAGCGGCGGCAGTCACAATGGATCGTGGGCGTACTGCTGGGATTACGTGCTCGCGCTTCCGCCGAACACCACCTCCGAGGCCAAGCCGTTCGTCGCCGCGGCCGGCGCGAAGCTGACGTGGGTGCAACAGGATCTCACCGGTCCGAACAACGCCGGGAACGTGGTGGTGCAGCGCTTCGGGGAAGGGCGTTACGGCTCGTACCTCCACATCCGCAACGGCTCGTACACGAAGCACTTTGGCGGCGGCATTCTTCCGCAGTCGCTGCCGTGGGAGCAGCGTCCCGCGCCCGGCAGCGGCCGATTTCTCGGCGAGGTCGGCAACACCGGCACCGACGGCTCGCACATGCATTTCTGCGTCACCACCACGCCCGACCGCGGTGCATTCGCACCGTTCGAATCGGTGCCGGTCGCGTTCCGCAATTACTCCTTTTCCACCGACTCCGGTGTGACGTGGAAGCTCGTGCCGCTCGGCGTTCCGAAAGCGGGTCAGTGGATCCGGCGCGAGCCGCACCAGGCCGGCCAGCTCTCCGCCGCGCAGATCAACAACAACGTCACCGTGATCAGCTATGGCACGGTCAAAGGTCAGGTGACGCTGGGCGCGGGCGAAGGAAAGCCGTCCGGTGCCGGCACGATCACGCTGCGCCTCGAAACGGCCTGGGGCGAGCTGCTCGGCAGCAAAACCATCAGCGTTCTGGCCGGTGCGCCGAACGGCCCCTGGCCGTTCGAATTCACGAAGGTCCCCGCGTTCAAAGCACACAAGCTCACAGCCGCCTACAGCGGAACGTGGAGCCCTGCCGCCACCAAAGTCGGGGCATCGAGTGCCGCGTTCGACGTCGCGCCAAATGGAGCGGCCTCACAGACCCTGGCACTCGAGAAGATGCCGTAAAGCGGTCGTATTTGGTGAAAAAGCATCCCCGAGGTAGGGATTTACCCTTAGGCGTCACTCCTTCATTAGTTCCATCCTAAAAATTCAAGTCTCGTGGGAGGTTCTCAATGCAGAGATTCCGTGATCGCGTATTGGTCGGATTCCTGGTGTCCGCTCTGATTGCCTCCCTGGCCGGGTGCGCGAGCCGGCCGGTGAAACAGAGCTGGGTCGAAGATTACCAATACGTCGACTTTGATCCGTTTCCCGGCATGAACGTGCAGGGGCGCAACGTCACGCTGACGCAGCAGGACATCAACGGCCGCGTCATCTGGAACCTCTGGTCGGGGGATAACGCCGGCTTCTGGAACTGGCTGGCCAAAGAGGGCTTCGGCACGGGCGACCTGCTGAAGATGATCGCCTCGCCGCGGAACCAGCGCTTCCAGACCTACGGCATCTTCAATCAGCCCGGCTACATGCGGCCCGCGCAGCCGGATCAGTACGGCCTCTACATCGACGTCCCGCGTCAGCCGGGCTCGCAGTACGACATCGACAAGCGCCTCCACATCCCCACGTACGGCATCTCCAGCGGCGTGATGGGGCTGCGGCTCTACCCGAATCCGAAGTTCGATCGCGCCAAGTGGGACGCGAACCGCTACTGGAACGATCCGAACTACTACAAGCGGCAGGATCTCGAGCGGCCGTACCGCGTCGGGATGGCCTGTTCGTTCTGTCATGTCGGCGCCGATCCGGTGAACCCGCCGGCCGATCCGAACGAGCCCGAGTACGCCAACCTCTCCGATTACGTCGGCCAGCACTACCTGAAGATCTGGGAGGTGTTCGCCCACGAGCTGCCGGCGAAGAACTTCGTCAAGCAGATCCTGCTGTCGAATCCGGCCGGCTCGCTCGATACGGCCTTCATCGCTACCGACTACATCAACAACCCCGGCACGATGAACGCCGTCTACAACCTCCCCGGACGTATCTCGGTCGCTGTTCCGGAGCGGCTCGCCGGCGGCTCGACCGACCTGAAGAACCTCGAATGGGTGCAGGGGCACCCCGGTAAGGTGCTGGCGCCGCGCGTCCTGAAGGAGGGCGCCGACTCGGTTGGCTTCCACGGTGCGCTCTCCCGCGTCTATCTGAACATCGGCGAGTACTGGGAAGGGTGGACGCAGCATTTCAAGCCGCTGGTGGGCATCAAGAAACAGAGCCCCATCCGCGTGAAAGACGCGCAGCGGCTCTCGCCGGCGTGGAACTGGAGCGAACAGGCGGCGCCCGATCTCGCGCAGTACCTCATCAAATTCGCCCAGCCGCACAAGCTCGCCGACGCACCGGGCGGCAGCCGGTATCTCAACGCCAGCGCGTCGGAGCTCGACCGCGGCAAGCGCGCCTTCGCGCAGAACTGCGCCCGCTGCCACTCGAGCAAGCGGCCGCCGGCAGGGATCGCCCCGAACTCGCCGGAAGGACGGGCGTGGTTCGAACAGGAAGTGATGAAGCCCGACTTCCTGGTGGGGAACTTCCTCGGCAGCGAAGAGCGCGTTCCCCTCTCCGAGGTCGGCACCAATGCCGCGCGCGCGTCGGCCACGAACGGCCTCAAAGACCAGATCTGGGACAACTTCTCGTCGCAGGATTACAAGGAACTGCCGGCCGTCGGCGCGATCGACGTGTGGGATCCGATCTCCGGTACCACCAGCAAGTGGACCGTACCGAGCCCCGGCCGCGGCTACTACCGTCCCCCTTCGCTGGTCAGCGTCTGGAGCGGTGCTCCGCTGCTGCATCACAACGTCATCGGCAAACATGTGCATGGTGTTTCGGTCGACCAGCGGATGGAAGCGTTCAACGACGCCATCACCAAGCTGCTCTGGCCGGAGAAACGCGGCGGTGCGGCGGGGAACAAGGACGGCGCGGACGGTCAGTCGACCTCTCTCTGGCTGACCACGGAAGAGAGCTGGCTGAGCATGCCCGAGTCGTACCTCCACTCCAGGACCCTCAAGCGCCTGCTGCGGAAGCACATGGTCGTCGACCAGGTGACCGGTGAAAAGTCGTTCGAATTCGGACCGATCCCGAAAGGGACGCCGGTGAACCTCCTCGCCAACACCAACCTCGAGCTGGGCGGCGTGCGCAAGGCCGGCGATCTGGCGAAGCTGCTGATCGACTCGGTGAAGGTGATGAAGGACATCAAGAGGCAGGGCCTGACGGGAGACGCGGCCACGAAACGGTGGCTCGACTCACCCGTCGTGAAGGAGCTCTACAAGCTGAACTCCTGTCCCGACTTCATCGAAGACCGCGGCCACACGTTCGGCGCCGATCTGCCCGATGGAGAAAAGCGTGCGCTGATCGAGTACCTGAAGACGTTCTGAGCGAGGGGATGAATGGGGACTCCGGAACAACCCGATTTCGACTACATCGTCATCGGGTCGGGCGCCGGGGGCGGGCCGGTAGCGGCCCGCCTCGCTGACGCGGGCTATGTGGTCGGCGTGATCGAGGCCGGCCAGAACCCCCGCACGCCGTGGTACGACGTGCCGGTCCTGCACGCGCAGGCCAGCGAGCATCCCGACATCTCGTGGGAGTTCTTCGTCAAGCATTACGAGGACGAGACGCGCTCCCGCCGCGACGACAAGTACTACCCCGACAAAGGCGGCGTCTTCTACCCCCGCGCCGGCACCCTCGGCGGCTGCACGCAGCATCACGCCATGATCACCGTCTACCCGCACGCCAGCGACTGGCAGTACATCGTCGATCTGACGGGCGACACCTCCTGGGCCCCCGACAAGATGCGCTCGTATTTCGAGAAGCTCGAGCGCTGCACTTACGACACGAGCCCCGCCTCACGCCACGGCACCAACGGGTGGCTGACCACGACCGGCATCGATCTGGAGCTCGGCCTCGGCGACCCCGACATCCTGAAGACCGTCTGGGAAGCGAGCAAAGCGGCGTGGCTGGAAGGTCTCGGCGGCGTGCTGCCGAAGCTGCCGCAGGACCCGAACGCCTGGCGCGATCGCGAGTTCCAGGGCATCTGCTTCGCACCGCTGGCCACGCTGAAAGGCCGTCGCGCCGGCACGCGCCAGTTGCTGATGGACACCCAGGCCCGGGTCCCGCAAAAGCTGATCCTCAAGCAAAGCAATCTCGCCGCGAAGATCCTGTTCGACGCGAAGAAAAAAGCGATCGGCGTCGAGTGCTGGGAAGGAGCGCATCTCTATCGCGCCGCCCCCCAGGCCTCCAGCGCCACGCCCGTCGTCACGAACTACTACTGCCGCCGCGAGGTCATCCTGGCCGGCGGCGCCTTCAACTCCCCGCAACTGCTCATGCTCTCGGGCATCGGGCCGGCCGCCGATCTCCAGAAGCTGAAGATCCCGGTGCTGGCCGACCGGCAGGGCGTCGGAAAGAACCTCCAGGACCGCTACGAGATCAGCGTCGTCAGTGAGATGACCCGCGACTGGAAAGTCCTGAAGAATGCCACCTTCGAACCGCCGCCGACGACGAACGAGAGCGGCGATCCCTGCTACGTCGAATGGCAGGGCGGCAAAGGCGTCTACACGACCAACGGGTCGCTGGTGGCGGTGATCCAGAAGTCATCGAAGAACGTTCCCGATCCCGATCTCTTCATGTTCGCCATCGCCGGCAAGTTCCACGGCTACTTTCCCGGCTATTCGAAGGAAGTGTCGCGGACGAAGAACTTCCTCACCTGGCTGGTGCTGAAGGCACACACGAAAAACACCGCCGGCTACGTCCGCCTCAGGACCTCCGATCCGCGCGACAAGCCGGAGATCAACCTGCGCTACTTCGACGATCCCGCCACCGCCAAAGGCGATCTCGACGCGCTGGTGACCGGGGTGGAGTTCGTCCGCAGGATGGCGAAGCACAACTCGAAGCTGAAGGCCGAGACCATCCCCGGCAAGGAAAAAACCGGTCCGGCGCTGCGGGACTTCATCGAGGCGAATGCCTGGGGGCACCACGCCTCGTGCACGAACGCGATGGGAAAAGCCAGCGATCCCAGAGCCGTCGTCGACAGCAATTTCCGGGTCATTGGAGTGGACGGCCTGCGCGTCGTCGACGCGTCGGTGTTTCCGCGCATCCCCGGGTTTTTCATCGTCACCCCGATCTACATGATCGCGGAGAAAGCCGCCGACGTGATCATCGCCGACGCGAAGAAAGCAGAGGAGGAGTCTCATGGGTAGAGCCGGACTTGTCGTCCTCATCGTCGTGCTCGCGGGTGTGGGACTCGCGTTCGGACAGGTACTTCCGAAGCCGCTGCCGGAGGATCAGCCGCACCAGGCCTGGTGGGCGGCGGCCGACAAGCAATATCCGTCGGCCAGAGCGTGCGGCGAGTGTCATCCCAACCAGTACAGGCAGTGGAGCAACTCCTCCCACGCCTACGCCAGCGTCTCCCCGATGTTCAACAAGTTCGAACAGAAGATCAACGACCTGGCCTCCGGCACCATCGGCCATTTCTGCGTCCGCTGTCACGCCAGCGTCGGCACGGCGCTCGGTGAGCGGCGCGACATCGCCTGGTGGGACCGCAGCGCGGCTTCCAAAGAAGGCATCACCTGCGTTACCTGCCACCGCGCCGGTGAGGGCTACGGCAAGGTCAACGGCGCGCGCAGGATCACGCCGGGCGACATCCACGAGGCGGTGTTCGGCCCCTTCGACACCACCGGCGGCATCAAGGCCATCAGCGACGCGATGCGATTAGGGATTCTGGTCAGCCCCGATCAGCCCGACCGGCCGACGGAGCCGAACGGAAAGAAGTGGATCCGAATGCATCAGGCGGCCGTCCAGTCCGACCTGATCAAGGCGTCGGAGTTCTGCGTGACCTGCCATCAGGTGGCGGTCCATCCCGGCATCAAGCTCGAGACGGTCTGGGAAGAGTACCGCGCCTCTCCCGCGCGCAAAGAAGGCATTACCTGCCAGGAGTGCCACATGAGCATCGACCCGGGGAAGGACGCCGGGTACGACAAAGGGTGGGCAGCCTGCATCAACGGCGTGAGGCTCGGCGCCGACGGGAAGTACACCTGCGACGAGGGACACTATGTCAACGACCAGCGGCCGCTGACCGACCACACCTTCGTCGGCCCCGGCTATCCGATCAGCCATCCCGGTCTCTTCCCGTTCCGGCTGGAGGACTCGCCATTCACCCCGCAGCAGTGGCTGACGTTCAATTACCGCGACCGGTGGGGGAGCGACGCCTTCGAGAGCAGCGGCGCGTCCACCGCCACCTTCCCGCCCGAGTGGCAGGACCCCGCACAACGCAGGGTGGCCTGGAAGATCGTCCAGGAGAACCTCGACCGATGGGCCGAGCGGAAGCGGCAGCGCCTGAAGCTCCTGGAGGGTGCATCCAAACTCGATGGTCCGTTCTTCGACGGACGGCCGTCGGTCGGCAAAGCCTTATCGTTCAATTACAAGCTCACCAATCTCAATAAGGGGCACAACCTCCCCTCCGGCTCCCTCGGCGCACAGCCCGAATTGTGGATCAACGTCGCCCTCATCGATCCTGACGGCAAGCGGATCTGGGAATCGGGCTACGTCGACAGCCATGGCGACATGGCCGACCTGCAGTCGCTCGACGTCCGGGCCGGCAAGATCGCCCATGACGACCAGCTCGTGAACATGCAGGCGAAGTTCATCACCACGAACGTGAAGGGAACGGATCGGGAGATGTATCTGCCGATCAACCTGGATGTCGATCAGCGGCCGTTCATCCGTCCCGGCGGCACACCGACCTCGCTGCTCAATCACCCTCCCCTCGCGCGCATGGAGAAACGCAGTATCCCCCCTCTCGGCACCCGCGTCGCCCCATACAAAGTGCCGGGAAAGCTGATGACGAAACCCGGCACGTACAAGCTGGCCATCCGCCTGCGCGCGCGGACCGAACCGATTTACTTCATGCAGTTCGTCGAAGCCACGCGCGACATGATCCGGTCCGAGAACGAATGGGCCGATGACACGCATGTCTACGCCGTCGCCTTCGAGGTCCGGTGAGAGAGGGGCGAACATGAACGCGAAAGCCTGGACTGTGAATCTCCTGCTCGCCGGACTGCTCTCGTTCGCGGCGGCACCTCGTGCAGTGGCGGACGACCAGCACCCTCCGGAGATGTCGCCCGAGGCAAAACTGCTCACGGAGGAGCCTCCGAGGGAGTGGTTCGGACCCGATCCCACCTACGAGAACGAGCCGTACGACGCCGCGGCCCAGCTGGCCATCTACGGCGGCAAGCACACGAACAAGACCGCCCAGATGCCGGTCGAGCAGGGCATCCGCCTCTATGACCGCGGCGCCTATACGCCGCGCCCGACCTTCCTCGGCGTCAGGAACCCCATCAACTCCCACTTCATGGCCTACGGCGACCTCCGCATGGGCGGCGCTTACTACGACAACGGTACCGCTCCCCCCGGCGGAGACAGCGAGCAGGGGGCGCTCGCCGTGCGCCTCAACCTGGACATGGACTTCGCCCTCACCGCCACCGAGCGCGTCCACGCCTTCGTCCGCCCCTTCGACAGCGGCGCGTCGTTCACCCGTTTTCAGTTCGGCGACGGCGACAACGAGTTCGTCGAGGAGCTCGACTTCAAGCTCGAGACGCTCTTTTTCGAAGGTGACGTCAACGCCATCCGCGAAGGCTTCACCGGCAGAAAGACCACCTTCGACCTCCCGATCGCCTTCGGCCGCGTACCGCTCTTCACGCAGAACGGCATCTGGCTCAACGACGCCTTCGACGGCATCGCCATGGGCATCACCGCCAGGAGCAGCCCGCGGTTCGACATCAGCAACATGGACTTCACCTTCTTCGCCGGGTTCGACAAGGTCACCACGGACGCCGCCCCCGACGACAACTCCAAAGTCTTCGGCATGGCCGGCTTCGCCGACCTCCTCAAGGGCTACGCCGAGTACGGCTACGGCTACGTCCGCGCCGACAACGACGACCGGAGCTATCACAACGTCACTGCCGCATTCACGCGGCGGTACCGCCCCACGTCGACGATCGGGCTGTCGAACAGCGTCCGGCTGATCGGCAACTTCGGACAGCAGGGGGCGGTGAAGACGGCCGACGGTTTCCTGCTCCTCGTCGAGAATTCGTTCCACAGGAGCGACCCCGGCTTCCTGGTGCCGTACGCCAACTTCTTCGCCGGCTTTGACAGCCCGCAGTCGCTGGCACGTGCCGCGGGAACAGGCGGAGTGCTGAACAACACCGGCATCAACTTCGAGTCCGACGGTCTGACCGGCTACCCGACACTCGACGGCCGCGCGAACGATTCGTACGGCGTGGCGGTGGGCCTCGAGAAACTCTGGGGCATCTCGCGGCAGGTGGTGGTCGAGGGAGCGGTCGTGCAGCGCATGAACTCCGGCCCGATCGGAAACCAGTACGCCCTCGGGGTCCGCTTTCAGCAGCCGATCAACAACGCCTGGATTTTCCGCGCCGACGCCATGCACGGCTGGCGGCAGGGACTGGAAGACGTCTTCGGCGTGCGCGTAGAGCTTCGTCGCAAATTCTGATGCCGTTTCGCGAGTGACCCAAGGAGGAGGTTCCCGATGCCTGTATTTCAGCTCCACGTGAACGGCAGCGAACGCACGGTCAACATCGACGGCAACATGCCGCTGCTCTGGGCTCTGCGCGACATCCTGGGGCTCACCGGCACGAAGTTCGGCTGCGGCGTCGCACAATGTGGCGCCTGCACGGTCCACCTGAACGGCAGAGCGGTGCGCTCCTGCGCCGTCGACGTCGGCGCGGCGGCTCTCGCCAAAATCACCACCATCGAGGGGCTGTCGTACGACGGCAGTCACCCCTGCCAGAAGGCCTGGGTCGAGTTGGGCGTGCCGCAATGCGGCTTCTGCCAGCCGGGGCAGATCATGGCGGCCGCGGCGCTGCTGGCCAGGGTCAAAGAAGAGAATCCCGCCAACCCCGACCCCACCGACGCGCAGATCGACGACGCGATGCGCGGCAACATCTGCCGCTGCGGCACCTACCCGCGCATCCGGGAGGCGATCCACAAGGCTGCAGGGGGAGCGACGTCATGAGCGGCGGCATCTACAGGGTCACACGCAGAGATTTTCTCCGCCAGACCGGTGTGGGCGCCGGAGCGCTGATGTTCGGCTTTTCGCTTGCGCCGTCGGCCCGCGCGGACGACGGCCAGCCGGGGCTCATCGAAAAGTTGAGGCAGGGATTCCCGGTCAAGGATGTCCCGTTCGTCGCCCTGAAGGTCAACGGCGACGTCGTCATCATCACGCACCGTTCCGAAATGGGACAGGGCATCCGTTCCAGCCTCGCGGCGGTGCTGGCGGATGACCTCGAGGCGGACTGGAGCCGCGTCACCTTGCGTCAGGCCGACGCCGACGGGGAGAGATTCGCGATCCGGTTTCCCTTCGACGTTCCCCCTGACGCCAGGCTCCCGTACCCCTACGACAAGTTGCCGGCTGGCAAGCCGCCGTACCTGATTCCTCCTGATGGAGCGCAGTTCACCGACAGCTCGCGAAGCATGGCTGCCTACTACACACCGATGCGGCTTTTCGGCACCGCCATCCGGCTCACCATGATTCGCGCGGCAGCGGAGAAATGGGGAGTCGACGAGAAGGAGTGCCGCGCGGAGAAGCACCGCGTGCTGCACCCGCCCAGCAACCGTTCCACCGACTACCGCTGGCTGCTGCTGCGCGCCGCCAGGGTCACGCCGCCGACCTACGACGAGATCGAGGCCGCGGTCCAGAAGCGAGGACCCGACCAGTGGCGCTACATCGGCAAAGGCAAAGAAAAAATGCCGTTCTACGACGCCATGGACATGGTGCGTGGAAAGACCGTCTTCGGCGCCGACGTCGATCGTCCCGGCATGCTCACGGCGATGATCGAGCGCTGCCCGGTCGCCAACGGGGCGCTCCTCTCCTTCGATCCCGCGCCGGCGCTCGCCATCCCAGGCGTTCGCGCGGTCGTGCCGATGTTCGAGCCGGGAGTTCGTGGCGGCGGCGTGGGGAGAGCCTTCATGCCGCACGCCGGCGTCGCGGTGCTGGCGACGAACACCTGGGCGGCGCTGCAGGGCCGCAGGGCGCTCCGTCCGACCATCAAATGGGACCTTGGTCCCCACGCGACCTACGACTCCGAGGAGTATCGCAAGGAGCTCGAAGCCGCGACCGGCAGGCCGGGGAGGCAGGTGCGCAGCGCCAGAGGTGGCGACGTGGACGCAGCCTTGTCGGGCGGCAACACCGTGGCGGCGAAATACTACGTTCCCCACCTGGCACAGGCCCCGATGGAGCCTCCCGTGGCTGTAGCCGTCTTCGAGAACGGACACATGGAAGTCTGGGCACCGACGCAGAGTCCCGACGTCACGCAGGTTCAGGTCGGCAATATTGCGCTCGGGGTCGATGACTGTGCCTTGACCGATGAGGCGTGCAACGAAAGGGCGCGGAAGGCCGCCACGGTGCACATCACCATGCTCGGCGGCGGCTTCGGCCGGAAGTCGAAGCCCGACTACGTCGTGGAGGCGGCCATCCTCGCCAGGAAGCATCCCGGTGTGCCGATCCGCGTGCAGTGGACGCGCGAGGACGACATCAGGTTCAGCTACTACAACGCGGTCAGCAGCCAGCACCTCGAGGCGTCACTCGGTGCCGACGGGCGTCCCTCCGCCTTCCTGCAGCGCAGCGCCTTCACGTCGTTCTTCGGCACGATCTTTCCCAACTCCTCGACACCCGATGTGAACGAGAACGTGATGGCGGGAGCGAAAAAGATGCGCGCCGGCTTCTTCGACAGCGGCGAGTACCCGTACGGCTCCGGCATCGAGCGCGCGCAAGGGCTCGAGGACATGCCCTTCGACATCCCGCGCATCCGCATCGAAAACTGCCCGGCCGAGAACCACATCCGCGTCGGCTGGATGCGCTCGGTCGCCAACGTCTACCACGCCTTCGGACTCGGCTCGTTCGCCGACGAGCTGGCCATCGCTGCCGGACGCGATTCCAAGGACTACCTGCTCGAGCTGATCGGAAGGGATCGCATCCTCCCGCTTCGCGACGAAGAGGTCGCGCAGTACCGCAACAATGAGCTGCCGGTCGAAATCATCAGTGTTCCCGTCGAAGGCGGCAAAGTGAGACAGGTGGTCCCCGGCTACCCACCCGAGACGTCGCGGCTCCGTGCCGTAGTCGAGGCGGTGGCGAAGGAATCGGGCTGGAATGAGAAGGTCCGGCAGTACAAGAACATGAAGGGCCGCGGCCTGGGCATCGCCGCCCACCGGAGCTTCCTGAGCTACGTGGCCATCGTGGTCGACGTTTCGCTCAACGATCGGAACGAGCTGACGATCAATGAGGTCTTCGGTGCCCTCCACTGCGGCCTGGCCGTCAATCGCGACCGGGTCCTCGCGCAAATGGAAGGTGGCATCGTCTACGGCCTGAGCTACGCCCTGCTCGGCGAGATCACGGTCAAGGGCGGAGCCGTCGTCCAGGGCAATTTCGACGACTACCCCGTGCTGCGCATCCACCAGTCGCCGAAGATGCACATCCACATCATCGACAGCCTCGATGCGCCGACCGGTGTGGGCGAACCGCCGACGCCGGCTGTAGCCCCCGCGCTGGCCAACGCCATCGTCGCCGCGGGCGGACCTCGCATCCGCGAGTTTCCGTTCCGCAACAAGATCGTAGTGCGGTGAGTTCAGGAGTGCAGCGGCCGCCGTGGGAGGGCGGTAAGAGACGACGCGCCGGTCGCACGTCGTCCCAGGCAGGTGTTTCCGCTCCTACTCGAGCGCCTTCGGTGGAATCGGCCGCCCGTACTGCGCCTCGTGTGCGGCACGCATCGCTGCCACGTGCGGGATCAGCTCGGCGTGGGCCGGGTCGCGCGCCAGCTCCTCCGCCACGTAATACGCGTCCAGCGCGGCGCGGTACGCCTCCTCCATGCGCCGGTCGCACTCGGCCTGGATCTCCGCCGCCAGCGCGTGCAGTGCGTCGGCCGCCGAGAGAAGCTCGAAGTCGCGCAACGCCTCCTCGCGCTCTTCTGCTGCATAGACCAGCGACGATGTGAGGTCGTCGTACTCGCGGCCCGTCACGTCATTGTTCGGGCGGGCCGCCCTGGCCTGGCGTCCCTCCTCGGTCAGCTTTGCCTCGAAGAACGCCGCGGTCTGATCCACCACGCGGACGATTTCGGTCGGATTGATCATGATCTCTCCCTTTGCAGTGTGTAGAGAGCCCGGGCGTGCCGCGGCACGCCCGGACCTTCATTCATCGTGGTTACTGCACGTTGGGACGTTGTACGGCCGGCTGCGGCTCTGCCGGCTTGTTACGGCGCCGGCCGAAGCGGTTCAGCCGCTTCATTTCCGCGATGTGCGGGGCGAGGCGTGCCGCATGGCGTTCGTCGCGGGCCAGCTGCCGGCAGATCTGGTACGTCTGCAGGGCGGCCAGACCGATGCGCTGCCGCTGGACGACGACCGAGTCGACGATGACCTTCTCGAGCGCGTGCAGCTCGTCGATGACCGCGGTCATCCGCGCGGTGCCGTCGACGTCCTGGCGCAGCTCCTCGTCGGTTCGCCCGAGGGCGGACTGCACCGGCTCGGACACGCCGGCCGCGTTGATGGTCGCGTTCACGAAGTCGGGATGCACGTGCGCGAGGCGTCGACGGAGCGAAGCCGGCGCCGGCACCCCCTCCGGAACGACGATCTGATCGCGGATCGCGCGGATGAGCGCAATGAGCTGTTCGGGAGTAGGCGGCTGAGCCGCCGCCGGGTTGACAGGGGATGTTTTCGATAGAGTGGACACAGTTCTTCTCCTTTCGGTTTTTTCGTTGGTCGCCGGCAACGCGCCGCCGGCGGGTTGATGAAGGTGTCCGAGGTCTAGAAACTCGGACGGCCGCGTGGGAGGAGCCCGGCTCTACTCCCGCGTCATCCCCGGCTGCCAAAACACAGGCCCTTCCGTGGCGACGCTCTTGATACGCTCCACCAGGCGCGACGGTTCCGCGGAGATCGCAAAGTTTTCTACGAAAACGGAAACGAGATTCCATTTTCAAGCAACGAGATTGAATACGAAAGCAAGCGCCTCACACATTTAGACAACGCGCGTGAATACGAAAGCACCGGTCGTGAATATCGAAACAGCAGGAGTGCATTCGAAAGCAGCGGTGGTCAGACCTTTATGTTCCGCACGTGCATTCGAAAGCAGTCCGCTTGAATACGAAAGCACCGGCAGTGCATTCAAAAACAGCGGTGCTCACACATTTGAGCTCTGCGCTTGTATTCGAAAGCACCGCGTCTGCATTCGAAAGTACCCGGCGTGCATTCAAAATCAGTTCGCGTGCATTCGAAAGCAGCCGCGCCGGATGTTGATTGATCCCGCGTGACTCAGAAAGCGGCGGTGCCGCCTTCGAAAGCGAGCGCGCCGGCACTCGAGACGCGACGACCGTCACCCGATGCTTTTCGGCGGGGTGATCCGTCATCGGCGCCTTGTTTCGAAACGGTTCCGTGAGGTCTCTTTTCCACCCTCGCGATCCGCGAAGCGAACGTCTCGCCTTACGGTCGCGCGCGCCGGTTTGTGGCAACGGAATCGCAAATAAGTTTTTGCCGTACCACCACAAATCAGGAGAACCCACCGTGCGCATCCGCACCGCCCTCGCCGCCATCCTTCTCACACTCACCACCAGCGCCGCGCACGCGGCGTATCGCATCAGCGTCTGGCTCCCGCCGTGGCTCACCGCCGCGCAGACGCGCACCACGCAGCACGCCGGGATCATGACCGAGTCGAATCCGGTCTACTACACCATGAACGCGGACGGATCCATCAAGGTCAACTGGAACGCCGAGACGCCGGCCTGGACCGCCGCGATGACCGGAACCGAGGTGCTGCCGACCTTCCAGAACTACGTCGGCGGCTGGAACGGCAGCGTGGTGGTCAACTACGTCATCCATCCTTCCTACCGCGACGCCTACACCACCAACCTCACCAACCTCGTCGTCTCGAAGGGCTACGCCGGTGCGGACATCGATTACGAGGGGCTTCCCCTCTCCGCGCGCGCCGACTTCAACGCCTTCATCGAGCTGCTCGCCACGAAGCTCCATGCGCAGGGGAAGAAACTCTCCGTCTGCGTCTACGGCAAGACCAAGGACGCCACGAGCTACGCGCCGGCCGCCATGCAGGACTACGCGCACATCGGCACGCACGCCGACTACGTGAAGATCATGACGTACGGCGACCACTCCACCCCGCAGCCGAACACCACCTTCGC
Organism: Thermoanaerobaculia bacterium; assembly: GCA_036398925.1. Classification (GTDB taxonomy): domain Bacteria; phylum Acidobacteriota; class Thermoanaerobaculia; order Gp7-AA8; family Gp7-AA8; genus DASWOB01. Next base: position 2,407 of record DASWOB010000092.1, on the reverse strand, counting down.
CTGGCTGAACAACGTCCTGACGTATGCAAAGTCGACCATCCCCCACGCAAAGATCCAGGTCGGCCTGCACTGGTACGCGCACGACTATCCGTCCGGCCAGTCGTGGCCCGACTCGATCACGTATCAGGACGTGCAGAACATCCTCGCCGCGCATCCTGGCACCGTCGTCACGCGCGACGCCAACAGCGGCGAGCTGACCTTCACCTACACCTCCGGCGGCGTGCAGCACACGGTCTGGTTCATCGACGGTCCGGGCCATGCCGCGAAGATGCAGTACGTCATGCAGAACCACGGCACCATCGGCGGCTTCGCGCACTGGAGCATGGGTGAGGAAGATCCCGAGGTGTGGGGGGCCATCGCCCATCTCCGCCCGTCGTGGGAGTTCAACAAGGACGGCAATCACGACGTCGTGCTGCGCAACAACGCCACCGGCGGCGTGGCGCTCTGGAACATCGCCGGCAACGCCATCGTGCAGGGGACGCAGATCGCCGTCGATCCGACCGTGGTGGTCGAAGTGACCGGCCGCTTCACGCGCGACGGCCACAGCGACATCGTCGTGCGCAACCCGTCATCCGGCGCGATGCAGCTCTGGCAGATGAACAATCACACCATCGCTGCCACACAGACCCTGCCCACCGTCACGGACTCGAACTGGAAAGTCATCGGCGCCGGCGACACTGACGGCGATGGCCGTGCCGAGATCATCTGGTACCACCAGACCGCCGGCAACGTCGCCCAATGGCAGCTCGTGAACGGCTCATGGCTCGGCACGATCATCGACTACGGAGTGCCGCTCGACTGGCGCCTCCAGTTCGTCGGCGACTTCAACTTCGACGGCCGGGCCGACCTCCTCTGGCGCAACGTCACGAACGGCCAGTTCGCCATGTGGAATCTCGACGGCACGACCGTCACCAGCCGCGCCTCGATCTCCTTCACCGCCTCGCTCGACTGGCAGCTTGCCGGCGTGGCCGACTTCAACCGCGACGGCTACTACGACTGGGTCCTCCGCAACGAATCGACCAGCCAGGTAGCCATCTACGAGATGAAAGACCGCACCCTCCTCAACGGCGCCGCCTCGTCCACTCTCGTCACCAGCGACTGGAAGATCGTCCGCACCGGCGACTTCACCGGCGACAACAAAGCCGACATCCTCTGGCGCAACGCGAACAGCGGCACAGTCGTCCTGTGGCAGATGGACGTCCGCACCGTCCTCGCGGCGCCGACGCTGGCGGGACCGGGGGTGGATTGGACGATCAACTCGCGATGAGGGCGTTTGGGAATCACGAAGGGATCACCGATGGGGACAGAGCTTCGATGTCACCGCGGAAACACGATCCTGCTTCATTGGGGACGGGGCTTCAGATGGTATGGGACAGCTGTCGGAGACCTGTCCCCGGTTGCCTTCGGACAGACGGAGTTGCCTTCGGAGACCGGATCACCGATGGGGACAGAGCTTCGATGTCACCGTGGAAACACGATCCTGCTTCATTGGGGACGGGGCTTCAGATGGTAAGGGACAGCTGTCGGAGACCTGTCCCCGGTTGCCTTCGGAGACCTGTCCCCCGGTTGCCCCACAGACGGAGTTGCCTTCGGAGACCTGTCCCCGAGTTACCCACAGACTCACCGATGGGGACAGAGCTTCTTCGATGTCATCCCGGAGATACACCGACGTAGAACACGATCCTGCTCATTGAGGGAGGGCTCGCAGACGTGGGGACACGCAGACGTGGGGACAGAGCTTCAGATGTCGCCGGAGCAAGGTAAAGAGGACAGAGCTTCAGATGTCGCCGCGAGTTCATCGTGAAGGGACATCGTGAAGGGGACAGAGCTTCAGGGCAAAGGTGCCTCGCAAGGGCGACTGGACACAGGTAGAGGGGACAGAGCTTAGATGTCGCGCCGCCGGCATAACGTACTCAGGACCGCGAACGCAAACGCTGGGGACAGAGCTCAAACGAAGTGACGTCAGCGCGGACATTGCGTTTGACCGCGACTGGCAGCCTCTGGAAACAGCGGTGAGCCTCGTCGGCTCAGCGGGTTGAAGACTCGGTGTCCTGCACGGCTGCAGGCGTCGTTACGGCGGCCGTTTGAACAGCCCTACCGCTGCGAGCGCGACGCGGCCCGGTGGTATTGGCGTGCGGTGACCGGCGGCATGAGCGGAGGGAAGAGGAATGGCGGCGGGCGGCGGTGCATGCGACCGCGGCACGCTTCGGCGAGACCGAGGATCTGGGAGTCGCGGGCGAGCTCTTTCCGGCAGCGGGAGACGAGGTTCGAGACACCGCCCGCGCTCTTCAAGCCGAGCTGCCTCGCGATCCGGCGGAGAGGAACAAGTCCGTCCTCGAAGGCAAGATACGCGACGAGCCGGCGCTCGAGTGTGCCGTGACTGCCGGCGATCGCCTCCGGAGTCGTA
>DASWOB010000091.1:0-108846 GCA_036398925.1 Thermoanaerobaculia bacterium | reverse complement strand
AGCGCTTCACCGCCTCGCCTAGGAACGTGAGAAAGGTCCGTCGATCACGGTCACTGCGGAAGATGGCCCGGCGTTCATTGCCGCGTGAGGTGACGTGATACAGCGCTCCAGCGAACTCGATGCGTAACGGTCGTGCCATAGACACCGAGGATCCCTCGGGTGTTGCCCGCCACCAAGTTCTGGTCATCACCGTAGAATCTCGTCGCCTGAAACTCCTCGGAATGGAAGATGTTGCTACAGCGGGTAGAGAGCGTCATCGGAAGAGAAGAACGAAGGTGTGACCCCATCAAGCGCCACACAAGCGAAGCGTGGAGTCGCAACTCCCAAGTGTGAAGCCGCCACAGCCAAGCATGGGAGTCACGACTGCCAAGCGTGAAGCCGCCGCAGCCAAGCGTGGGAGTCACAGCTGCCAAGTGTGAAGCCGCCGCAGCCAAGCGTGGGAGTCACAGCTGCCAAGTGTGAAGCCGCCGCAGCCAAGCGTGGGAGTCACGACTGCCAAGCGTGAAGCCGCCGCCGCCAAGCGTGGGAGTCACGATTGCCAAGCGTGAAGCCGCCACTCCCAAGCGTGGGAGTCGCAACAGTCGAGCGTGGGAGTGGCGGATGAAACGTTGATCGTTGCAACTGCCAAGCGTGGAGTCGCAACACCCACGCTTGACCGTCGCGACTGCCAAGCGTGGTGCTCGCGGATGAAACGTTGATCGTCGCGACTGTCACGCTTGGACGTTGATCCCGAGAAAATGGAATCGGAGACGCCGACGCTGAGCTGAATTACGCCAAAGTCGGCAACTGCTCGATCAACCGCCGCAGGCGTTTCAGCGAGCGCTCTTTCCCCAGCACGACCGCCACGTCGAAGATCGGCGGCGAGGCGCCGCGTCCGGTGAGGGCGAGGCGCAGGGGGTGAATGAGCTTGCCGGCGCTGACGCCTTTCGACTCGGCGAGGGCGCGCAGCGCCTGCTCGCTGGTGGTCACGTCGAACGGCTCGGTCTTCTCCAGCGCGTCGTGCAGCTCGCTCAGGCGCGCCGGGAGGTCCTCTCCTTTGAGGTGCTTCTTCACGGCGTCGGGCTCGTACGTGAGCGCTTCGTCGGTGGTGAGGAAGGGCTCCATCTGCCCGGCCACTTCGCGCAGGGTCCGGCCGCGCGATTTGGTCAGCTCGATCACTTCGCGCAGCGCATCGAGCGACGGCGCGTGGTCACCGAGGAACGGGACCAGGTGCGGGTAGATCTCGCCGGCGCTCATCCGCATCAGGTACTGGCCGTTCATCCAGAGCAGCTTCTCGGCATCGAAGACGGCCGGCGCTTTGTTCACTTCGCCGAGGTCGAAGAGCGGCGCGGCTTCGTCACGGGTGATCAGCTCGCGGTCGCCGCCGGGGTTCCAGCCGAGGAGGGTCAGGAAGTTGAAGAGCGCCTGCGGGACGACGCCCATCTCGCGATACTCCTCGGCTGACGTCGCGCCGGTGCGCTTGGAGAGGCGCTTGCGGTCGCTGCCGAGGATCAGCGGGAGGTGCGCGAAGAGCGGCACGGGTGCTTCGAAGGCGCGGAAGAGGAGGATGTGCTTCGGCGTGTTCGAGAGGTGGTCGTCGCCGCGGGCCACGTGCGTCACTTCCATGTCGATGTCGTCGACGACCACCGAGAGGTGATAGGTGGGATTGCCGTCGGAGCGGAGGAGCACGAAGTCATCGATCAACTCCCCCTCGAACTGCACGTCGCCGCGAATGAGATCGTGGAACTCGATCGCTCCCGGCGCGACCTTCATCCGGATGACGAACGGCGAGTCGCTGATCACCGCCCCCCCCGATTCGGCCACGGCGCGGCAACGGCCGGAGTAGCGATACGCGATGCCAGCCTGCTCGGCCGCGTTCCGCTCCGCCTCCAGCTCTTCGACCGTGCAGTAGCAGCGATAGGCGCGGCCCCGCGTGACGAGCGACCCGGCCCGCTCGCGATAGCGGTCGAGACGATCGCTCTGGTAGACCGGACCTTCGTCCCATTCAACGCCGAGCCACTGCAGCGACGAGACGATCTGCTCCGCGTGATGCTGCCTGGAGCGCTCCACGTCGGTGTCCTCGATGCGCAGCAGCATCGTGCCGCCGTAGTGCCGCGCGTGCAGCAGGTTGAAGATCGCGGTGCGCGCGCCACCGACGTGCAGGAATCCGGTGGGCGATGGGGCGAAGCGGAGTTTCATCGGGCGCGGAGTCTAGCACCGTACAATTCGGCGTTGAATGCGCGGTTTCCCGGCCACCGGAGGTGGCTTTTCGGCCACCAGAGGTGGTTTTTCGGCCACACAGCGTGGCTTTTCACTGGCGGAGGTGCTCGTCGGGCTGTTGATCCTGACGCTGGTCATCACCTCGTCGCTGGCGGTCTTCGTCGAGCGCAGCCGTCGCGCGCAGCAGGCCAGCGAGATGATCCTTGCGTATCAGGCGCTCTCGAACGAGACCGAGCTGCTGCGCAAACAGCCCTTCAGCACGATCGTGCCGCGGATGAGCTTCGAGAGCGACACTGAGCTGCTCGAGCCGCTCGCCCCTTACGCTACCGTCGTGGCCGTCCGCCAGCCGCGTCCCGGGGTCAAGTACGTGATGCTCACCGTCCGCTGGAGGGAAGGGAAACGCGAGGCGAAGCTCGAGGTGGTGCGGACGAATACCGGAGGGACGAACCTGTGGTGAAGCGTCAGCGCGGCTTCACGATGCTTGAGCTGGTCGTCTCGATCACCGTCTTCGGCGTCTTCCTGATGATTCTGATGCTGCTGACCGCGGAGATGCGCGCGTACGAGAAGAAGCTGCCGGTGAACTTCATGAAGCATCCCCAGACCTCGGCCATGCTCTCGCGCATCCGCAAGGACGTGCTCGACGGATGGGGAAAGGAACCGTTCGTCAACTACAAGGACTACACACAAGGTAAAAAAACGCTGGTGATGCAGAGCGTGCAGGAAAACGGCGGACGGCAGACCATCGTCTGGGATTTCTCGACGCCCAACGTCGCGAAGCGGATCGCCTTCAACGTCGGCGTGGCCACCACCTGGACGGCCAACGGTGTGCCGGTCATGACCGTCGACGCGATCGAGAACGAGGACGGCACCTACGCGGTGCGACTGATCGGGGTCGACGACAAAGGGCGCACCTCGATCGATCAGATCCTGCAGGTGCGGGGGCACCAATGAGGCGGCGCGGTCAGCGCGGCATCGCCCTCATCGCCGCGATCGTCCTGGCGATGCTCTACTTTGGTCTGATCCAGTTGCTGCTGATCGACTCGCAGCGCGACCTGCGCGAGGCGCAACGTTTTCGCTCGCGCGTCACAGCGCTGACCCTGGCGGAGAACGGCGTCGAGCTGGCGGCGGTCGACCTCGTCAATCGCTCGGGCGGTTTCGTGGACGAAGAAGACTGGCAGGGGACGTATTCAGGGAGGCGGCAGGGCGGGTCGGGCTCGACCGCGGCCAACATTCAGCCGTTCCTGCTGATCGGGGAAGCGGAGACGAAGGGAACGGTGAAGGTCCGCTCGAAGGTGCAGGTCTTCGGAGAGATCGTCGACGAAGGGACCGCGCTCAAGCGCGTGAAGATCAACTACACCATGCACTCACAATGAGGGGCGCGGAAAGAGGCGCGCGCAAAAATGACGGCGGACGCTTGCACGCCCGCCGCCTGGAGACGATTGTGTTAGACGCCGCGCATGGAGCGCTTGCGCAGGAGTCCGGCACCGATCGCGAGGGCCGCGAGGCCGCCGAGAACCATGCCGGGGTTTTTGTTCGCCATGCCGCGCATCTGCTCGATGCCGCCGCGGACGTTCATGTTGTTCAGGGTGCTGCCAATACCGCTCAGGGAGCTGCCGTTGAGGCCGAACTTGCTGAGCATGCTGCCGAGACCGCCGCTGACGTTCGATCCCGTCTGGGGAATCGCATCCTGCGGCTGGTACGGATGGAACTGGCTGGTAGGATTCGTGTTGTCCACCATTAAGTATCCTCCTTTAACAGTTATCATGAATTGCTAGAGCAGTGCCAATCTCCTGAAAATTCAACCGTTTAACCAGCAGAGGTGAAGATCGATGGCAGGCAATCCGCGCGAGCATGTAAAGGACAAGGGATTCTGGGACGGTGGCTCCGACGCCCACAGCCGGAACGATCAGACCGCCGGACGGGCCAAGGGCAGCCCCGGCCTGAGCAAACCGGGCCGGACCGGCATTCGTACCGATCTGGAGTTCCCCGAGGAGACGAAGGAGCAGGGCGACCGCTAGCTGATGAGAGACGACGGCGGGCCTCCGGTCGTTACCTCATCTGGCTTACAGGCCGACCACGTTGTAGCCGCAGTCGACGAACATGATCTCGCCGGTGATGCCGGAGGCCATGTTCGAGACCAGGAAGAGCCCCGCGTTGCCGACTTCTTCGAGCTCCACGTTGCGGCGCAGCGGCGCGCGCTCGGCGTGGTGCTTGAGCATGGTCGTGAAGCCCTTGATGCCGCGCGCGGCGAGCGTGTTCACCGGCCCGGCGGAGATGGCGTTGACGCGGATATTGCGCGGCCCGAGGTTCGCGGCGAGATAGCGCACGCTCGCTTCGAGCGACGCCTTGGCCACGCCCATCACGTTGTAGCCCTCCACCGCTTTCTCCGCGCCGTAGTACGTCAGCGCCAGCACCGAGCCGCCTCCGGATTTGTCGAAGAGCGGCAGGGCCGCTTTGGTGAGGGCGACCAGCGAGAAGGCGGAGATGTCGTGCGCGGTTTTGAAGCCCTCGCGCGAGGTGTTGACGAACTCGCCTTCGAGATCTTCCTTCGGCGCATAGGCCACCGAGTGCACCAGCGCGTCGAGGCGGCCCAGCTCGATGTCGAGGTGGCGGTAGACCGCTTCCACCTCGCTGTCATTCGTGACGTCGCACGGCAGCGTAATCGAGCCGGGGATGGTGCTCGCGAGCGCCTCGACGTTCTCCTTCAGCCGCTCGCCCTGGTAGGTGAAGGCGAGCTTCATCCCCTCGCGCGAGAGCGCCTGCGCGATGGCCCAGGCGATGGAGCGCTTGTTCGCGACCCCGAAGACGATTCCGACCTTTCCTTCCAGCAACGGCATGCCGATCTCCTTCGGCGCGGATGATATCAGCGCGGTCCGCAGTGCTTCTCCACCTCCGCGCCCATCCGTCCGGTCAGCATCTTGAAAACCATCACGTAATCGGCCGCGAGCGAGTAGAAGGGGTGGCCGAAGGTGGCCGGTTTGTTGTGCTCCACGTAAAAGTGGCCGTACCAGGCGAAGGCGTAGCCGATCAGCGGAGCGGCGAGGAAGAACCAGGCGCTTGTCGCGACGCCGAGCACGATGCAGACGAGCGCGATGGTGGAGCCGATGGCGTGCAGGATCCGGGTCCGCGGCCGCGAATGGGCGCGCACGTAGAAGGGCCAGAACTCGGCGAACGTCTTGATTTCCATCGGAGCGGGCCCGATTCTCGCACGACCCTGACCCTGCTATGGCGCAGGATTTCGAATCGCTTCTCAAGGACGTTTTCGGCGAACCGCTGAGCCGTCTCACACAGTTCCAGTCCGACCAGGTGAAGAAACTCACCGACCGCGTGCAGGAGATGGCCCGCGAAGCGGTGAAGGACGACTTCACCAAACTGCACACCGAGGTCGCCGAGCTGCGCACCCGTCTGGCGCGCCTCGAGCAGGAGCGCGCACAGGCGGCCGCCGATTCGCTCGAGCCGTCGTTTTAACCAGTTTATCCCGACCGCAAGGGAGGGATCTTTGGTGCCACCGCGCTGTCGTAACGCCCGTGGCGCCGGCCGTCGCGATGGCACCGGAGATCCCTCCCCGCGGTCGGGATAAACTAACCGGCCGGGATAAAATAATCAGAACGGCAATCCGAACGTAATCACCCACGCGAACGGATCTTCGCGCTTCGGATTGCCGTCCGCGTCGGTTCCGATGATCCGCCGGTCGAGCTTGTAGCCAAAGTCGAGGCGCAGCGGGCCGACCGGGGAGAGGTAGCGGACGCCGACGCCGACGCCGTAGCGGAGCTGATCGAACCGGATGGTGTCGGTGGCGTAGACCTGCCCCGCATCCGCGAAGAGCGCGCCGCCGAACGTGCCGGCGATCGGGAAGCGGTACTCCGCGTTGACCAGCAGCAGGCCGCTGCCGCCGAGCGGGAGGATCGGTCCTACGAAGCGATTCTCATCCTCGTCGAAACGCTGAAAGAGGGTCGCGCCGCAGAAGCCCTCGCTGAAGTCTTTCGGGTCGCGGCAGATGGAGCCGAGCAGGTCGAGCTCGAAGGCGCGGTGCGTGGTCTCGCCGCCGGCGGTGAAGCGCTCGGACAGCGGGACGTCGCTGTGATCGGTGCCCCCCTTCGGCTGGATGAGCCCGACCCGGCCGGAGATGGCGATGACCTGGCGATCGCTGATCGGGATGTAGTACGCGCCCTGGACGTACTCCTTCAGGAAATGCGCGTTCGCGGAGAAGACCGGTGACGCGTACTCGACCGAGGCGCTGGTGAAGAAGCCGCTGTGCGGATCGAGGATGTCGTCGCGGCGGTCCCAGAAGAAGGTCGGCTGGAAGCTGGAGATCTGGATGTTGAGCAGCGAACGGTCGATGTCCGCCACCGGGTTGCCCTTGATGATCTCGTCGCAGATGGTCGTTCCCTCTTTGCACTCGGAGATCTTGTACTCGTAGCGCATCGACCAGCGGGTGCGCGAGAACGCGACCTTGCTCGCTTCGAGCGAAGCGCCGCGCTGCTCGATGGTGATGCCGGGCCGGGTGGCGTCGTCGGTCTGGAAGAGCTGCAGTTGCAGCGGGACGTCCCACCGGCTGATGAAGGGCTCGCGATACGTCAGGAAGGCCTCGGTCTCTTCACGGCTCCTCACCCCTTCCAGCCCGAGGTAGCGGCCGGTGCCGAAGAGGTTGCGATGCGCGGCGGCGAGGGCGAGCCGCGGGCTGACGTCGGTGCCGCTGCCTTCCTCGGTGGCCACGCGCTGGGCGCGCACGCCGAGCGATCCGGTCAGAGTGAGGTTCCGCCCTTCTTCGACCTGAATGACGACGTCGCGGTCGCCGACCGTCGTGCCGGCCTGCTCCGGCTGGATGTCGACGCGGTTGAAGATCCCGAGGCGATACAGCTCGCGTTGCGCCTCGAGGATGGAGGTGTAGGTGAAGGCATCGCCCGAGTCGAGGTTCGAGCGCCGCAGCACCACGTCACGGTCGGTGTAGGTGTTGCCGCGTACGATGATCTCGTCGACCTGCACGCGCGGCCCTTCGGTGATCACGTAACGAACGGTCGCGGAGGTCTTGTCCTCGGAGACGGTGACGCTGTCCGCGACCTGCACTTCGACGTTGCCGCGGTTCGCGTAGAAGGTCTGCAGCGCGACGATGTCTTCACGGCGCTGCTGCGGATTGAGCGGCTCGCCGGCGCGCAGCTGCAGGCGCGGCAGGTCTTCGCCGCGGACCTCTTGGTTGCCTTCGACGCGCACGTCGGCCACCAGCGTCTGCGGCCCTTCTTCGATGGCGAAACGCACCGCCATCGCACCGGTGGCGTCGTTCGTCAGCACTTCCGGCGTGGCGACGGTCGCCTCGGAGAAGCCGTGCAGGCGGTAGTACGACTCCACGGCGTCACGATCGTCCTCGAGCTGTTCGCGCGTGACGCCCTGCGGCCGGCGGAGGAGCGTGGCGATGATGCGGCGGATGCCGCCGCGCGGCGTGGTGGCGACGGTTTTGTGCAGGTCGTTCTCCGGCACTTTGATGTTGCCGGCGAACTCGACTTCCGCGAGCTGGTAGCGCTGGCCCGGGCTGACGTGGAAGGTGGTGACCCAGACGCCGTCCTGCACGCCGCTCTCGGTGTCGACGGTGGCCCGGAAGTGCCCGCGCCGCTGGAGCGATACGGTGATCGCCTCCGCCGCCCGATCGATCGCGTCTTCGCTGTACTCGTCGTTGCGTCCACGGAACGGCAGCAGGCGGCGCACGCTGCGGCGCGGCACGCCGGCCACTTCCACGCGCACCTTCGGACCGGCGGATGCGCGGTAACGCAGCGTGACCTGGTGCGTCTCGCGGTCGTAGGTGTGGTCGATGAAGTCGACGTCGGCGCGGCGATGCTCGCGGCGAATCATGAAGTTGCGGATCCGCTCCGCATCTTCGCGCGCTTCGCGCACCTGGAAGGTGCTGCCGGGACCGCGGCGCATCTGCTCGATGAGCTGCGGCGCATTGAACGGCGCGACGTCGCCTTCGATGATGACCTGTGCGACCTGCGCGACCGGCCCGGGCGTGACGTGAAAGCGGACGCCGGCCAGGCTGCGCGCACGGTCGAAGGTCGTCTCCGGATCGACGGTCGCTTCGAGGTAGCCGTTGCGGCGCAGCGCTTCCTGAATGGCGATGGCGCTGTCGTCGACGGCATTCAGCGAGAGCACCTCGCCGGTACGCATGGTCATGTCGCGCTGCGCGCGGGTGCGCTCGCCGCCGGTCAGCCCTTCAATGGCCACCTCGCCGACGCGGTAGTGCAGGAAGAGCGAGAAGGTCAGCGCGACCCCGAGCTCCGTCGGTGCCGCGTCGACGCGCACGTCTCGGAAGTTGCCGGTGGCGTAGAGGTTTTTGATCGACGACTGCAGCTCGCGGATCGAGAGCCGCTCGCCCGGCTCGAGGGTCACGTCGTCCGCCACGGCGGTCGTGTCGAAGCGGGCGTCGGCGATGAAGTTGATCTGCGTGATCGGCGCGTTGGCGGAGGCCATCGGGTCGACGTTCGTCACCGGCGGCGCGGCCACCGCTTCGACGTTCGTGTTCTCGGCCACCTCCGTCGCGGTGGTGGCCATCTCTCCCTCGGAACCGCCGCCGCCGAGCTCCCATCGCGCGTCGTAGCGGCGGCGGAAGCGTGCGTCGACGCGGTACTCGTCGGTCTCGTCACGCGTGAGCTGCACGGTCCAGTTGCGGTTGACGATCCACTCCACCGCCTGCCGGCTCTGCGAGGTCTCGAGGTTGTAGACGAGAAGGAAGCGGATCTCGTCGGAGAGGCGCTTCTCGAAGGTCACGCGCCCGCCGGAGCCGGCGCCGGTGTCGAGCGTGCCGGGGTCGTAGGCGAACGAATCGACGAACGGCAGCACGCGCGAGCCGATCAGGCTGGTCAGGCTCTGCACGAGCAGCGACTGGCCGAGCAGGCCGACGTTCGCCGTCTCGCCGTTGCGGCCGGTGAGCTGGCCGAAGCCGAGGATGGAGAAGAGGGTGATGTCGGACGCGGGGGGATCGCTGGTGATGGTGGGGGTGATGTGATCGAGCGTGCCGGTGATGTTGACGGTCAGGTCGATCGGCCCGCTCTCGATCTCGGAGACGCTGCCGGAGACCGTCCCTTCAATCGTGACGTCGAAGAAGGGATCGATGCGGAAGGGGTTCTGGAAGGCGACCGTGCCGCGGGCGACGCGGTAGTCGATCTTCTGAATGCGCACCGTGCCGCCCTCGTCGAGCTCGACCTCACCGAGGATGACCGGATTCGCGAGCGTGCCGGTCACTTCGAGATCGGCGCTGCCGGTGACGTCGGCGATGTTGTTGCGCACCGCCAGCGTGCCCGGCGCGGCGAGGCGCAGGCGCAGTCCGACGCGATCCTGCCACGTCGCGGCCGACAGCGGTGTCACGCGGCTGCGCGCGAGGATGGCGTTGAGCAGCAGTTGCTGGATGTCGAAGTCGCGGAAGTAGAGGCCGCGCGTGACGGCGACGTCGCCGGTGATCAGCGAGCGCTCGAGATCGCCCGACAGCAGCAGCGTGAAGTTCCCTTCGATGGTGATCCCTTCGAAGAGCCGCAGCGCGACGTCGCTGCCCTGCAGGGTGATGCGCGCCGACTGCGGCATGAGGCCATCCAGCGTGAGGAAGCCGCCGACGAAGACGTCGCCGCCGCCGAGCCGCGCCCGCACCCCTTCGATCTCCAGCCGGTCGCCGCGGAAGCGCAGCGTGCCGTTGATCGCGTCGATGAGCTGCGGCAGCCCCGGGAAGCGGACCTGCGCGTCGACGAGCGTGGCGGTGCCGGTGAGGGTCGGATCGGTCAGCGAGCCGTCGAGGCTCATGGCCACGTCGACGTGGCCCTCGGCGCGCACGTCCGCCATGAACAGCTGCAGCAGCGCCGCTTCGACGCGGCCGCGGATGTCGATGTCGGCGCGCTTCTCGCCCGTCAATTCCGCGAAGCCGGTCACGGCGAAAGTAGAGTCGAGCCCCTGCAGCGTGACGGCGTCGAACTCGATGCGGCCGTTGCGCAGCGTGAGCCGCAGCGGCTCCGGCGCGGTGAACTTGTTGTTCGCGATGCTGAGGTTCAGCGTCGGTACGGTCGCTTCGACGATCAGCTCTTCGATCGGCGAGAGGCGTCCCATCAGCCGCAGGTCAAGGACGAGGTTCCCCTCCGCCGGGATGGTGGAGGTCTTCGGCGAGATCGCGGCCAGCCGAGCGATGTCGCTCACCACCACGCGCACGAGGCCGTCGACCGCCAGGTTCTCGCCGACCGCCCCTTCGCCCTCGATCGTCACCAGCTCGCCGACCGCGCCGCGCACGATCAGCCGTCCGCCGCGAATGGCGATGTAGAGCGACGGCGGCGGCGTCCCGGCCGGCAGTTGCAGGCCGCGCAGCGTGGCGTCGTTGAGCGTCGCTTCGACCACCAGCTCCGGATTGGCGAACGTCCCGGCGCCGGTGGAGCGGAGCGTCACGTTGCCGCCCAGCAGCGTGCTCATGCTCTCCAGCAATTTGAATCGCGAGAGGTCGAGCGCGCCGGAGCTGATGGTGTAGCTGAACTGCTCGGTGTTGAGGTCGAACTCCGCTTCGCCGCGCACTTCACCGGCCGGTGCCTGCACCAGGACGTTCGTCGCGCGGACGCGCCCCTGGGTGAAGGCGATGTCGGCGCTGGCGAGATCGACCGCCTCGCCGTAGATCTCGCCGCGGCGCACGGTAACGGTCCCTTTTCCTTCGAACGCCGTCTTCGGCCCTTTCAGCGCGAGTGTTCCGGTGAGGTCGCCCTTGACCGGCAGGTCGCCGAGATCGAGGAAGCTGATGATGTCGCGGATCGGGAAGTCGCGCGCGTTGATCTGCAGGTCGAGATCGATGTTGCCTTCGCCCGGCAGCCAGCGGACGTCGCCGGCCAGACGCAGCTCCGCGTCAGCGCGGCGAATGGTCAGGCCGGCGAACGAGACCTTGCCCGATTCGGTGTTGCCGCTGACGACCATCCGGCCGGTGGCCAGCCCCTCGCCGATCCGGAAGTCGAGCCCCATCGCGTCGATGGCGCGCTGCGCCGGATAGTTGTTCGCCTCGACGGCGATGTCGAACGTCGGCGACGGCCCGCGATCGGGGAAGCCGACGGTGCCGGTAAAGGCGAGCCGCCCGTTGGCATCGGTGAAGAGCGCACGCTCGAACGTCAGCGTGGCGCGATCGCCGTCGTAGCGCAGCGCGAGGTCGCCGTTGCCGAGGGTGATCTCGTTGTAGCGGATGGCGGTGCCGACGATGTTCGCCGCCACCCGCGGCGACTCCATCTTCCCCTGCACCGTGCCGGTGATCGTGCCGGCCCCGCCGAGACCGAGCAGCTCGTAATCGCGCTTGTCGGCGGCGTGCGCGAAGTTGAAGCCGATCCGATCGAGCTCGCTGAAGTCCTGGCTGCGGATCGACATGCGCAGGTCGGTGAGGAGGTCCTCGATGCGCAGCGTGCCGGCCAGGCTGATGTGCGACGACGTCGTGTCGAGCTCCGCGCGGCGGAAGGTGACGACGCCGTTGTTCAGCGCAAAATCGGTCGAGCCGGAGATGGGAATCGGATACTGCGCGTTCGAGAACGCGGTGCCGTTCTTCGCGAGCTGCGCCGTCCCTTCGCCGCTGCCCTCGAGAATCTTGTCTTTGTTCCAGCGGTAGGTGAGCTTGCCGGTCGCCGCGGTGCGCAGGCCGGTCCCTTCCACCGTCCAGTCGTTGAAGAGCTGTTCGATGGAGATGCCGTAATAGCGCAGGTCAACCGACATCGGGTACGGCTCGGCGTACTTTGTCAGCGCGTAGTGCGCGCCGATCCGGCCGCCGCCGTAGGTGGCGCGATCGACGTCCAGCGTCAGTCCGTCGCCAGTGACGTGCAGCTTGCCCCTCGCATCTGCCAGCTCGTACGCGTCGGCCACGATCCGGTCCGAGGCCCAGCCGCCGCTGAAGACGAAGTCGCCCTGCTTGCCGGCCAGGCGGGTGTCGAGTGCGAGCGTTCCTTCGAGCAGCTTTTCGACACGGAAGATCTCGCGGATGCGCTCGAGGCCGATGCGCGAGGTGACGCGCAGGTCGTACTGCCCCTCGGTCAGCGGATCGAGCTTGCCGGCCAGGAACGCTTCGATGCCGCGCCCCTTGAGGGCGATCGACTGCAGCGCCAGCACGCCCGGCGTGTAGCGGAAGCCGCCGCGCAGGTCGAGGTCGAACGGCTCGTAATCCTGCAGCCGCACGCGCACGAGCGGGCTGCTCATCACGCCGGCGTACAGGTTCTGCGCGCTGGTGATCGTGACGGTGGAGTTGATCCCTTTCGAGACCGCGCTGATGTCGTGGCGGCGGTCGAGGAAATCGAACGCGCCGTTGGCGATGAAGAGCTTTCCGATCTCGAGGTGCAGGATCTCGAAGCGGCGCTTGACGGTGGTGGTCTTCCACTGGGGGAAGTTGTGCACCAGCGGCGCGCCCTCGGGGAAGACTTCGAACCAGAGGTGCGGGTCGCGGATGTCGACGCGGCCGACTTTGACGCGGCGGCTCCAGAACGATTCGACGCCGCCGATGATCTCGATCTGCCGGACGGTCGCAAAGTACGGGGTCTTTGCGCCGGGGGCGTTGGCGATGCGGAGGTCGTTGAGGATGACTTTCTGCGGGCGGGTGCGGACGATCTGCACGCTGCCGATGGTGACGTCGCGGCCCAGGCGCTCTTCGAGAGTCTTCTCGATGCGCGCCGCCACGAGCCCTTCGAAGCTGGTCGTGCCGAGGTACCACCAGCCGCCGCCGAAGATCACGATCAGCAGAATCGCGGCGACGCCGAACACCCACATCAGCCCCTTCAGACAGCCCCACATCGGCCCGCGGCGCTGGCGTTCGCGCGCAGAGCGGTGCCGGCCGCCCGGGGGGTGCGGCAGCAGCGGATCTGCTGGATCGTTCACATTCATGCTTCGGGGCGCGGTGGGCTACCGCAGCGCTTGCTAATCGCGAGCCACGAGAAAGAGGTCCCGGAGGTTGTTTCCGGTAGGCGCAATCATAATGGGCTCACCGACTTGCGTAACGACAGACATCGAGTCGGACTGCCCGAGCGCGGTGGCGATTCGGTGCCGATCGAGCAAGGTCGGGATGGCGGGGATGTGAACGCCGGCCGCCCCGCTGTTGCCGTCGACGCCATCGGAGCTGGCGAAGAGGGCCCGCAGGCCCGGCCGGGCGTGCATGGCGAAGCGAAGGGCGAGCTCGATGGTGCGGCCCCCTTTGCCCGTGCTTTTCACGGTGACCGTGGGCTCACCGCCGGCGATGAGGGTCTCACCGGCGCGCAGACTTTCGGCCGCTTTCGCGAGGAGTTGCGCCGCGTCTTCGACATCGCCGTCGATCTGCTGCTCGAGCACGATCGGCTTGCTCACGAGACTGGCCGCCGTCCGGACGAGCGTGGAGTTGTCGGCGATGAGATGCATCTCGCTGCCGGCCGTCGGTCCGGAGGCGACGTCGCTCAGCTGGCCCGTGGCGACGTCGGAGTAGACCAGCGTCACGCAGCGGCCGCGGATGCGCTCGCGCAGCTTGCCGCCTTTCATCGCGGAGAGCTTCGCCCGTTCGGCATTGATCGCCGCGATCGGAAGGCCGCTCGCGATCAGTTCGCGGTTGCGCTTCGCCGTCTCCTCCTCGGAGGCCAGCGGCACCTCCACGCATGCCGAGCCGCCGCCGGAAATCAGAAAGAGGAGGTCGTCGTGTTTTTCGATGAAGGCCAGCAACGCGCGGCCGGCCTCAAAGCTCGCAGGTGTCATCTCCGGGTGCCCGCCGAGGTGGACCTCCGCGCGCGTGAGTGGCGGGCGATAGCCTTCCGGCATCGCCACGAATGCGTGCTCGATCGCATGCACGCTCGCCACACCATCGAGCAGCGCACCCGCGCACTTGCCGATGGCCACCACGTTGCGCGGCATCGACGCGTCGACGTGCGCGCGCACGAGAACGTCGGGAGCGCAGCGCGCAAGTGTGGCGAGGTAGATATCCACCAATTTTGGCGTAATAGAATTCATTGCGGAATTTTTGGCACGCAGAACTCATAGTAATTTGTACAAAGAGAGGAAGCGCCGTGCCGAAGCTGAATACGTCCGCCCTAGTCACCGTGATCATGTTTTTGATCGCGCTGCTTGCCCTCCTTTTTCCCGTCGAGAAGATTGAAGTCGGTCAGACGGTCTACGCAACTGCGCCGCATGTTCGGCTGCGAGAGGCAGTACCGAGTTCGCTCGCCGAACTAAATTACGGCAAAGAGTACATTGACCCGGCGGAGTTGTGGATCGTGCGTGAAAAGGCGCCCGGCGTTTCGGAAAATCCCCACGAGCGCGCCGAGTGGTTGCACTTGGAGCACACCGTAACGAAGCAACGCGGCTGGGCGTACGCGACGTACTTCACGACGTCGGCCGACGTCGTTTACCAACGCGAAGTGCGGCATGAACCGACCGGTGTGCTGCTCTTCCGATGGGTAACGTCGGTTGTGCGTCAGCAGCGCGATAACATCGCTACCATCTTCACTGTGCTGGGCGCGCTCTTCGGGTTTCTGGCTTTGCGGCGGCGCCCCCTTGTCGTGATCGCTCCGCAGCCGCAGCCGGCTTCAGTTCAGTCGCAATCCGTGTCCGCCCAGACTACCGGGGGCGCGCGAGCACGCTATGGCACGACAACGGCCGGCCCGTGGTCGGTTCCTCGCCGCCCGAAGACGTAATCATCGGCGGCCGCGCCGGAGAACGTTTATGCGCAAGTTACTCTATTTCGTCACTCTTCGGCCTTACGGAAACGCGCTTCTCTCGCCGGCCGCCCGCGTCTGGACGGCATGTGCCGCACTTGCGATCTTGCTCATGGCCGCCGCCGAAAGCAGCGCGTGGGCGTATGTTGGCTACTATCTTGGGAATGAATCGTGGCGATGGGCGACTGCGGTCGGTGTCGGCGCCGTGGTCTTTCTTCTGGTGTGGATTCTCGACTCGACTTTACTCATGCTGGACGTAAGGCGCGCCGATTACAGCCAGCGTCAACAACGCGCCGTCCAGCAGCCACTTCACCCTCCGCTCGGACGATTGCGCCGGTTGTTCCGCGGCACGACGATCGGAATCATAGCGCGCTTAACCATGGTGGTCGGGTCGCTCCTCGTCTCGAGTCCCTACTTGACTCAAATCGTCTTCTCGCGGGACGTTGCCGCAGTGCTTGAGTTGCAAGACAACACGAAGATTGACGCGATCCGGCGCGAGATTACCGCCGGCTATTCGCGACGCATCGAAGAAGTGAGCCGCCAGGAATCACAACTGCGGGGTGAACTCATTCGTGAGTCCGCCGGTAAGGGCCCGTCCGGCATTCGTGGCCGCGGCGCCACTGTACGGACTATGGAGGCTCGACTTACCGAGATGCAGAGGCAGGTTGAGTCCCTCGAAGCAGCACGTCGCGACGCGATCGCGGCGTTCAACAACCTCACGCGCGCGGAGATCGCGCACAAGTACGGCGTGGTGCTGGAAGGCGGCGGAATCCAGACGCGCACCGCCGCCATGCAGCAGGTCGAGCAGCAGCCCGGCTTTTTGCGAGTGGAGTGGACGGTCCGCGCGTTTCTTTTTGGCCTCTTCCTCGCCATACTGATTCTGAAAATCTTCCAGCCGCGCGCTGTTGCCATTTACTACAGTGAAGAGCGGCAGGACATGTATGTCCGCTATCGAGCCGGACAATTCGACACTTTGTTGCCCCAGAAAGAGCAGGTCGCGAGCGGCGGCGACATGACGCCGCTCCGGTTCGATGAGTGGTGTCGCACCGATCATGCCGTCCATCTGGAGCATGTGACAAACGTGACCCGGATCGGCAAGGTCATCGTGACGCAGCAGGCGGAAGAGGACGCGTTCCGGAAGGTTGAGAAGATGGCACGCGAAGACCTCGAGCCGTTGCTGGAGGATTTAGAGAGTGCGTTGCGTGATGTTGCGGCGCTGGAGGAGCAGCTCCTTCCTTTCCGTGCGGACCTCGATTCCTTGGCAGCCGAAATCGTTGCACATGAGCAGTCGATCGCAGCACTCGACAAATCTATCGAGTATCCGCGCGCCGTCGGAGCAGGAAACTACCTCCGCGTCCTCGATACGCGCGAACAATGGAGCGTCGGTCTCACCGACCTTCAGAAGCAGCAACGAAGGGTTCAAGTCCGAGTTCAGACATGCAAGGCACAGCTCTCCCTAAGAAAAGCGCAAGTGGAAAGTATCGAGGCGAACATCAGTCTCAAATCAGCGGTCTTGGTCGAGGCCAACGCTCAGATGAACGCGTCTCGCACGCGCGCGCTGCAGCGAGTCGAGAGCTGAACCCATATCTGCCGTCTCGGGCGGCGGACCCGGTATCCTAGCGCTCGTGCGCCGTCCGCATCTCCGCTCCCGCGTTCTGCTGATCACGGCCGCCTTTGTCCTCGTCCTCTTTGCCATCACTTTCGGGCTGAGCTGGCGCGCGCAGCGGTCGCAGGAGCGGTGGACGCGGCTGATTTCGGTGGAGACGGAGGCGGTGGCGACGCTGGAAGAGGTGATCCGCGCGCAGAACGGGTTTCATGCGCGGCTGCTTGCGGGGAGCGAGGCGCCGCATCGGTATCTCGTGGTGACGCAGTTGCTGGCCGATCCGTCGCTGGCGTCGATCGATCTGGTGACGCTGCGCGCGCGGATGAAGGCATTCCGCGTCATCGCTGAGGAGCCTTCGCCGCGCGTCATCGACCTCGATGCGACCTCGGCCCTGGTGGTCGGCGAGGCGCAGCGGATCATCGCCTCGCGCAGACGGGAGATCGAGCAGCAGATCCCGCGGCTGGAGCGCGACACGAGGGCGATGATGTCGAGCGGCCTGGCCATCGCGTGGATTGTGGCGTTAGTCGGATTCGCGGTCGCGCAGACGACGCTGCGCAAGGTGGTGCGGCCGCTCGAGCAGCTCGCCGCGTCGGCCGATCGCATCGCGGCGGGCGATCTCTCCGCGCGCGCTCCCGTGGCCGGCGATCACGAGATCGCGGCGCTGGGCATTGCGCTCAACCACATGGCCGACGAGCTGAAGGCCCGCGCGCGCACGGACGAGCTGACGGCGCTGCCGAACTTCCGCGCCTTCCGCGAACGGATCGACGCGGAGCTGGAACGGGCCGATCGCTATCCGGAGCGCTTCGGCATCCTGGTGATGGACCTCGACCGCTTCAAGAAATACAACGACACGTTCGGCCACGGCGCGGGCAACCAAGCGTTGAAGCGCGTGGCCGAGGCGATTCGCGAGACGGTGCGAGCGGTCGACTTTCCGGCGCGTTACGGCGGGGAGGAGTTCGCTGTGATCGTGCCGCAGGTGGACATGCCGACGCTGGCGATGATCGCGGAGCGCGTCCGCTCGAACATCGAAGCGCTGCCAGCGCCGCCCGATGGCGCGCAGGTGACGGTGTCGATCGGCGCGGCGCTCTATCCGGAGGATGGAGCCGATCGCGAGAAGCTTTTCAGCAAAGCGGACGAGCGTCTGTACGAGGCGAAGAATCTCGGCCGCAATCGCGTGGTCGCGGCGACGCCGCCCGCCACGCCCAAACCACGCGTCAGTCGCGCGGCACGGTGAATCAGCTGGCGTCGTGCTCGAGCCGCTCGATGAGCTTCTCGACCGTCCGTGCGAGCGACTGCAGGTCGCGATCGGCGACGTCGGCGCTGACGTTCTCCAGCCACTCCGCGTAAACGGGACGCACTTTCTCCACGAGCGAACGTCCGCGCCGGGTGAGCTGCACGCGTGACGAGCGCAGGTCGGTCGGATCGCCGTGACGCTCGGCGAGGCCGAGTTGCTCGAGGCGGGCGATCATCCCGGTCATGTTCTGCTTGGTGACCAGCAGCCGCCGCGCGAGCCCCACCAGCGTGGCCGGACCGTCCTCATCGGCAAGCGTCGAGAGGACCGCCCACTGCTGCGGCGTGATCTTCGCCTTGTCGAAGATCGGAGCCATCCGCCGCGTCAGCAGGTTCGCCAGCTGAATGACGCCGGAGACGAGATCGCGTTCCGCCATGTAGTCAACATGTTGACGGATGGGGCGGGCGGTGTCAAACAGCGGTGCCTCGGGTTCCTCGGGGTTCCTCAGTGAGAGCTACGCCACTCCGAGGAACCCGAGGAACCGAGGAACTCCGAGGTACCGTATCAAAGCGCCGCTTTGATGATCGCTTTGCCCGCGAACACTGCCGCGTCGCCGAGCTCCTCTTCGATGCGCAGCAGCTGGTTGTACTTGGCCATGCGGTCGCTGCGCGAGGCGGAGCCGGTCTTGATCTGTCCGGCGTTCGTGGCCACGGCCAGGTCGGCGATGGTCGAATCCTCGGTCTCGCCCGAGCGGTGCGAGATCACCGAGCGGTAGCCGGCGCGCTTGCCCATCTCGATCGCTTCGAACGTCTCGGTGAGCGTGCCGATCTGGTTGACCTTGATGAGGATGGCGTTGGCGATGCCGCGCTCGATCCCTTTGCGGAAGATCTCCGGGTTGGTGACGAAGAGGTCGTCGCCGACCAGCTGCGTGCCGCTGCCGAGCACACCGGTCAGCGAGTCCCAGCCGTCCCAGTCGCCCTCGGCCATGCCGTCTTCGATTGAGACGACGGGGTACTTTTTCCGGAGGTCGACGTAGTAATCGACCATGTCGTCGCTGGAGCGGTCGACCTCTTCGAAACGGTACTTTTTCTTTTCGTAGAACTCCGACGCGGCGACGTCGAGGCCGAGGTAGATCTGCTCGGCCGGACGGTAACCGGCTTTCTCGATGGCCTGCAGGATCAGGTCGAGCGCCTCGGCGTTCGAGCGCAGGTCGGGAGCGAATCCGCCCTCGTCGCCGACCGCCGTGGTGAGTTTGCGGTCGTGCAGGATCTTCTTGAGGTTGTGGAACGTTTCGACGCCGGCGCGCAGCGCTTCGCTGAAGGTGTCGAAGCCGGCCGGGATGATCATGAACTCCTGCACGTCGAGGTTGTTGTCGGCGTGAGCGCCGCCGTTGATGACGTTCATCATCGGCACGGGCAGCGTGCGGGCGCCGGCGCCGCCGAGATAGAGGAAGAGCGGGAGGCCGGCCGCTTCGGCAGCGGCGCGGGCGACGGCCAGCGAGACGCCGAGAATGGCGTTCGCGCCGAGGTTGCGTTTGTTTTCCGTGCCGTCGATCTGCTTCATCACCAGATCGATCATGGCCTGCTCGCGCGCGTCCATCCCTTCGACCTCTTTGGCAATCAGGTCGACGTTGTCGAGCGCGACGCGCACCCCCTTGCCGAGGTAACGGTCTTTGTCGCCGTCGCGGAGCTCGAGGGCCTCACGCGAGCCGGTGGAGGCGCCGGACGGAACGGCGGCACGGCCGAGGGCGCCGGAGTCGAGCTGGCAATCGACTTCGATGGTCGGATTGCCGCGGCTGTCGAGGATTTCGCGAGCGAAGATTTCGACGATTTTGAACATGGCGCGGCATTCTATGCGATGCCGCGCCACGCTCTGGAGGAGGGGCTATTTCGGGCCGGCAGCGCTCGGCAGGCTCTTGGCCTTCCACTGGTTCCAGCCGCCCTTGAGGGCGAAGGCGTTCTTCACTCCGTGCTGCGACAGCATCTGCACCGCGCGGGAGCTCGACTGTTCGGCGCTGCAGGCGCAGTAGGTGATGATCGCTTTGCCCGGCGGGATCTCGCGGAAGCGGGAGACGATCTGGCTGCCCGGGATGTTCAGCGAGCCTTTGATGTGCCCGGAGCCGAACTGTTCGGTGGAGCGGACGTCAATGAAGACGGCCTTGTTCTCTTTGAAGAGCTTGTAGGCGTCGTCGATGCTGATCAGCTTGACCTGCGGGCTCGCGACCTGCGCGCCGCTGACCTGAATGGTGCTGCTGCCTTCGACCCGTGGGGTGAGCCCCCCGGCGGAGGTACCAGGAGCCGGCTGCGTCGGCTTCGGCTTCATCTGAGCGCCGGCGATGCCGGTGACGAGGAGACAGGCGGCGAGGGCGAGTGTCTTGCGCATGGGTCGGGAAACCGTGTCGCGGCGCGGTGTCTTCCCGGACGGGGGTAGCTGTTGAGCGATTGAGCTGTTCAGCTGTTCAGCTGTTCAGGATCTGAACGTGCGTGCCGCGCCTGAACGGCTGGGTAGCTGTGCAGCTGAACAGCTGAGCTGCCTCAGTCGAGCGACTCGAAAAAGCGGTCGAAGCGTGGGATGAACCAGCGCGAGCGGTCGAGCGAGAAGGCCACCGCCACCGCTTTGCCGACGATCCGGCGGCGCTCGATGAAGCCGATGAAACGGCTGTCGTTCGAGTTGTCGCGGTTGTCGCCGAGGACGAAATAGTTGTTGGTCGGGACCTCGATCGGGCCGAACGAGCGGACCGCCGGGATCTCGGGGGTGAGCATGACCTTGTGCTTGTAGCCGGCGAGGTCTTCGTCGAGGACGTACGCGGTGCCTTCGTCGCGGGTGCCGACGATGGCGATCGGCGACTGTTTGGCCGGCTGGTTGTTGACGTAGAGCTGGTTGTCGCGCATGGCCACCTTGTCGCCCGGGACGGCCACCACGCGCTTGACCAGGCGGGTGCCGTCGACCGGGGAGAAGAGGACCACGATGTCGCCGCGTTTCGGATCGCCCCAGCCGACGATCTTCTTGGTGGTGAACGGGACTTTGAGGTCGTAGGCCAGCTTGTTGACCACCACCCGGTCGCCTTCCTGGATGGTCGGCTTCATCGAGCCGGTCGGGACGTCGTTCCAGTCGGCGAGAGCCGAACGGAGCGAGCTGACGATCAGGATCATCAGCACGAAGATGCGGATCTCGGTCAGGACCTTTTTCTTGTCGATTGCCATGGCGCCTCAGTTTACGTTCTGGCCGGTTGAACGTTCCGCAACAGCGTTGTAGTCCCGGCCGGCGTCCGGCGGCCTCCGGCCTCAGGCGACGGCCACGACGACCAGCGTGAGGTCGTCCTCGAGCTCACCCTGGCTGAAGGCGAGCGCCTCGTCGAAGATCGTCCGCTGCAGCTCCGCGGCGCCGCGGGTGCGGTGCGCGAGGGCGATCTCCGCGAGCTTCCCCTCGCCGAACTGCTCCCCCGCGCCGTCGGTCGCTTCCGAGGCGCCGTCGGTGAAGAGGACGATGCGGTCGCCCGGCTGGACGTCGATCTCGTGATCGGCGAAGGGCGTGTCGCGGAAGAGACGGGAGATAGCCGAGCCGCCGCCGGAGAGGCGGACGATCTCGCCATTGGCGCGCGCGAGAATCGGCGCGTTGTGGCCGGCGTTGCACCACTTGAGGCGCATGGTCGCGGTGTCGAGCGTGGCGTAGAAGAAGGTGACGAAGCGGCCGCCGGTGAGGCTGGAGACGACCACCCGGCGCACGCGCTCACACAGGTCGCGCGGAGAGCCGTTCGGCGATGCGGTGGCCCGCACGGCCGCCTGCAGGCCCGACATCAAAAGAGCCGCGGGCATGCCTTTGCCGGCCACGTCGCCGATGCAGAAGGCGAGCTCGCTGTCGCTCAGTTTCAGGAGGTCGTAGT
Organism: Thermoanaerobaculia bacterium; assembly: GCA_036398925.1. Classification (GTDB taxonomy): domain Bacteria; phylum Acidobacteriota; class Thermoanaerobaculia; order Gp7-AA8; family Gp7-AA8; genus DASWOB01. The sequence goes on along the minus strand of DASWOB010000091.1, from coordinate 87,286 downwards.
AATCGCCGCCGACGGTGCGGGCCGGCTGCCAGATGCCGCTCACGTCCAGGCCGGCCACGCGCGGCATCTCGCGCGGCAGGAACGACTGCTGGATCGCTCGCGCCTGCGCGAAATCCGCTTCATCGGCGTGCATGCGCGTGCGGTCGATGGCTACCAGCAGCTGATCGGCGATGGAGCGGAGGAAATCGATGTCCTCGACGTCGAACTCCCCCTGCGAGAGCTTCGGTGCGAGGGCCACGAAGCCGCGGTTGCCGATCGGTACGACCAGCGAGGTTTCGATGCGCCGCAGCGCCGTCGCTGCATCGTCGCCGACGGTGCGGCGGCGCGGATCGAACGGGCGATCGAGCGCGCCGACGAACGTGGCCGGGACGCGCAGCGAGCCGAGGACCGCATCGGAGACGCCCACCTTCGCGGTGGCCACCAGCTCGTCGTGTCGCTCGAGGAAGATCACCACCGCGCGGTTCTGCAGCGCCTGCTGGATCTTCTCGGCCGCCGACGCCAGGAACTCGCCGAGATCGTTCGTGGTCAGTGCATCGGCGGAGATGGTCCGCAGCGCTTGCGGATAGTCGTACTTGTGGCGGAAGAGATTGCGGTCGACGAGCGTCTGCAGCTTGGTGCGCAGCGGCACGAACAGCAGCGCGACGACGAGCGTCGAGGCGATGACCATGGTCTGGTTCTGCATCCCCGCGACGTTGACCAGCAGCGTGCCGAGACCGCCCACCAGAACGAGGTAGAGGACGATGATCGCGCCGCTGAGGATCGCGTAGACGACCGTCCTCCGGATGATCAGGTCGATGTTCATCAGCCGGTACTTGAGGATGGCGACGCCGAACGAGATCGGGACCAGCACCGACAGCGCGAGCGGCACCACGTCGAGCGTCTGGAAAAGCCAGCGCCAGGCGGTGACCGGGATGTGGTGGTACGACATGCTCACGCCGAGGGTGAAGCCGGTCACGAGACAGATGAAGCGGGTGGAGACGGCGATGAAGAGGCCCCACAGCGGCCATTGCACCTGCCGCTTTTCTTCGACGTTCGCGTCGCGGTAGCTGCGCACGAGTGAAATGCAGGCGAGGACCGGATAGAGGCCGAGGATCAGCAGCGGGAGCAGCGTCGTGCCGATGGCACTGATCGCGGCGACTTTCTTGAGGCCGAGCTTCGCGAGCAGCATCGGCATCGCCAGGACCAGGGCGTACATCGCGAAGACGGAGCGGAACGGCCGGTGAAGAAACGCCTGCACGATCCCTTCACGACGGCCCGACCAGATGACCTGCAGGGCCATGAGCAGGCCGATCGCCACGCCGGCGGTCACCAGCGTCGCGATGTTCTGGCCGAACCGGTCTGTCGCCGCCGCACCTCCGGCAACGAGTTCCATCAGGTTGAGAAGGAGCATGACCCCCGAGGCCATGACCATCGAGGCGAGCAGCGCGACCGCGTAGATCCAGCGGACGACGTACGGGCGGCGCTCCAGCAGCGGCCGCGGTCTCGGAAAGACCAGCGCGAGATGGAGCAGGAGCGGCGGATAGGCGACGCAGATGCCGACGGTGACGATCGCGCTCTCGGCGGTGACGCCGATGGTCGGCACGATCCCGGCCGAGCCCAACTGACCCAGCATCGCCGCAGCGGTGCCGAGAACCGCCATCGCCGAAACGGCCGCAAATCCGTAGAACACCACCGCCCGCCGATCCCTCGGCTGGCGCACGAAGACGAGGAAGGCGATGCCGATGAACGTCAGCGCCACGATGAAGGACAGCAGCGTGCGCGTCAGCACGTACGGCGATCGCAGCGGCGAGGTCAGTTGCACCGGGACGTCGATCAGCCGCGTCCCGCGCTTGATGCGGTAGGTGATCGAATCGCCGGACCTGGTGCGTTCGCGCAGCGCTCTGAGCTTCTTCCCGTCGGCACGGTCGATGCCGTTGATCAAGATGATCTCGTCGAACGAGTGGATCTTCCCGTCCGCCGGCGAGCCGGCATAGGTCATCACCACTTCGCCGGGGCGGTTCTGGAAGCCGCCCATCTTCGACGACGACTTCGGCTGCTCCGGCAGCTCCGGCGTGTAGGCCACGCCCGTCCACCCTTTGCCGTGCCAGTGATGGATCCGGCCGATGGCAAAGCCGAGCGCGGCTCCGACAGCCGCCAGCGTCAGCACCAGCACGATCAGTAGACGTTTCCGTGGCGACATTCCGGTGTCCACTACTTACGGGAGAAGTGCGCGACAGTTTTAATCGCGGGAGCCGCGGCGGTTCACGATCGACATGAACTCCTGGCGGGTGCGCTCGTCGTTGAGGAAAGTGCCCCGCAGGACGTTCGTCTCCATGAACGACGATTCCTGCTCCACCCCGCGCATGACCATGCAGAGGTGGACGCCGCCCATCCAGACGGCGATGCCGCGCGGCTCGAGGATCTTCTCGATCGTGTCGGCCACGTCGTGCGCGAGATGCTCCTGCGACTGCAGGCGGCGCATGTGCACCTCGACGATGCGGGGGATCTTCGACGCGCCGATGATCCAGTTCTGGGGGATGTAGCCGACGATGAAGCGGCCGAAGAACGGGAGGATGTGATGGGCGCAGAGGGTCTTGTACGTCCCGCCGATGACCACCATGTTCTGGCAGCTCTCGTCCGCCCGCGAGCAGGCCTGGCGGAAGAGGGTGGTCAGCTTCTTGACGTCGGTGTAGTCGTAGCCGCTGGTCATCGTGACGAGCGACTCCGCCCAGCGGCGCGGCGTGTCGAGGACGTTCTCGTCGTTGAGGTCGACGTGCAGAAGGCGCAGCGCCTCGCGCAGATGATGCTGCAGCGCCTCACGGTCGATGCTCGGCCGCGGGCCGGTCAGCAGGCCGCGGTCGTCGACGATGGCCTCGAACTCCGTGGCGACGGTGAGCTCGTCGTTCTTCATGGACGCAGCTTATCGCGCGCGCTCCCGCCACGGCACAAATCCCGCACTTTCTCTCCTCCGATTGACGGCTGAATGACCATTCATTCAGAATGAGCGTTCCCCGGCAGAGCACACAAGGAGCTACCACATGGCCGAAGTCAAGACACAGGGCGCCGTCGAAGCGATGGAGGTCGCCGAGGCCTCGCGCGAGACCGAATGGGAAAAGCCGTCATTCGTCGGCGATCTCTTCCTCGGAAAGCTGAACGTCGATCTCATTCATCCGTTCCCCGAGCAGCCGGCCGCCGACAAGGCAGAGGCTGACGAGTTCCTCGCCAACCTCGAGCGCTTCCTCGCCGAGAACGTCGATGCCGACAAGATCGACACGCAGGGCGAGTACGACTACGAGCTGTTCGACGGCTTCAACAAGCTCGGCGCGTGGGGGATGAAGATCCCGAAGGAGTACGGCGGCCTCGGGTTCTCGGCCACGAACTACAACCGCGCCATCGGCCTGGTGGCGACCTGGTGCGGGTCGAGCGTGGCCTGGCTCTCCGCCCATCAGTCCATCGGCGTGCCGCAGCCGCTCAAGCTGTTCGGCACCGAGGAGCAGAAGAAAAAGTACCTCCCCCGCCTGGCGAACGGTGCGATCTCCGCGTTTGCGCTGACCGAGCCGGGCGTCGGCTCCGATCCGGCCAAGATGGAGACGCGCGCCACGCCGTCACCCGATGGCAAGGGGTGGATCCTCAATGGCGAGAAGCTCTGGTGCACGAACGGCCTGAAGGCCGAGCTCCTCGTGGTGATGGCACAGACGCCGCCGAAGGTCGTCAAAGGCAAAGAGAAAAAGCAGATCTCCGCCTTCATCGTGGAGACCGACACCCCCGGCGTCGAGATCGCGCACCGCTGCCAGTTCATGGGGCTGCGCGGCATCGGCAACGTGCTGATCCGGTTCAAGGACGTCTACGTCCCGAAGGAGAACCTGCTCTGGGGAGAGGGGCTCGGGCTCAAGCTGGCGCTGATCACGCTCAACACCGGCCGCCTGACCATCCCCGCCGGCTGCGCGGCCGGCGCCCGCCGGATGCTCGAGATCGCGCGCGACTGGGTGAACGAGCGCGTGCAGTGGGGCCTCCCGATCGGCAAGCACGAAGCGGTGGCGGCGAAGCTGGCCTGGATGGCGTCGCACACCATGGCCATGGAAGCGATCGTCTGGCTGACCTCGGGGCTGGCCGACAAGGGTGAGGTCGACCTGCGGCTCGAAGCAGCCATGGCCAAGCTCTTCAACACCGAGGTGGCGTGGCAGTGCGTCGATCACCTCGTGCAGATCCGCGGCGGCCGCGGCTTCGAAACGGCCGAGTCGCTCAAGGCGCGCGGCGAGAAACCGTACCCGGTGGAGCGGATCATGCGCGACATGCGCATCAACCGCATCTTCGAAGGGACGAGCGAGATCCAGCACCTGTTCATCGCCCGCGAAGCGGTCGATCCGCACATGAAGCGCGGCTACAAGATCCTCCTGCCCGAGACCCCGACCGGCGAGAAAGCCGCCGCGGCCGCGAAGGCGGGGGCGTTCTACGCGACCTGGTATCCGAGCAAGTACATGGGGTGGAGCCGCTTCCCGAAGCATGGCGAGTTCGGCCGGCTGTCGGGGCACATGGGCTATATCGAACGCCAGTCGCGCCACCTGGCGCGCTCGATCTTCCACGCCATGATGCGCTTCCAGGCGAAGCTCGAGCGGAAGCAGATGGTGCTCTTCCGCATCGTCGACATCGGCACCGATCTCTTCGCCATGGCGGCGACGATCAGCTACGCGGCGATGCTCGAAAAGCAGGGCAACAAGAACGCCCTGGAGCTGGCCGATCTCTTCTGCCGCGAGGCCAGAACGCGCGTCGACCAGAACTTCCGCACCCTCTTCGACAACCACGACGAGCTGGCGTACAAAGTCGTGCAGAAGCTGATGAAGGGCGAGTACGAGTGGCTCGAAGGAGACCTCGTCCAGGGCGTCATGCCGACCGCCGAACAGGTGGAAGAGGCGATGAGGAAGCTGGCGTAGCGCGAACGATCTGGACTGCGGTGGGAGCGCGGCGAAGGCCGCCGCAGTCCAGATGAGTGCTGACAGCCGAACAGCGGCCGCCCTACGGCTCCATCGGATTCCGCTCGCCGCGAACCTTCTCCTCGTCGTCCACCGTTTCGTGGCCGATGTAGCCCATCAGGCAGTCGCCGCAGATGAGGGAGGGGGTGTTGGCGCCGGGGCGGGGGACCCAGCCGTCTTCTTCCACCGCGCGCAGGAACGAGCGCGTGTACTCCTCGGGGATCTCACCCACGATCTCGCGGGTCTTCGGGCATTCACCACACTCGAGGAGTACACGTCCTTCCATCGTTACCGTTCTCCTGCTGCCGGGAAGACCGGCGTGAGATCGACCGGCAGATCGGTGAGGCGCGCCACGACGCTTTCGATCTCCGGATTGCTGACCCCGTACTTCTGCAGGAGCCGTTCCGCCCGCGCGTAGTCGCCGGTGGCCTGGGTGACGAGCAGCTCGGTGGCGAGGTCGCGGATGCCGGTGCGGTACTTGTCGACGTCGATCGTGAACGTGCCGTTGGCGGCCGGCGTGATGGCGCCGCGCTCGCGCAGCCAGTTCCACTGCACGGCGGTTCCGCGGCCGTGCGCTTCATCGATCCCGAAGCGCATGGAGCGGAACATGAGGCCGGTGTAGGTCGCGTACAGCTGCTTCTCGTCGAACGACGAGACCAGCTTGTTCTGCTGCGCGTAGAGGATGTTCCAGATGCCGAGGACGTCCGCTTTGCACTCCTCCATCGCGGAGTAGGTCTCTTTGAGCAGCAGGCGCACGTCGACGCGCTCGCCGTTCGGCTGAGTGATGAGCCCCGGCCCGAGGCCGTGCGACAGCTCGTGGAAGAGCACCTGATTGAAGTAGGCGTCGAAGGAGAGCAGCGGGCGGAGCTCCGGGGCGAGGACGCGCAGCGCGATCGGCTGACCGCTGAGGCGGTACTTGGCGTCCATCACGTTCTTGAGCAGGACCTTCTTCGAGCCTTTCACCTCGCGGACGTACTCGTCGTTCGGGAGGTTGAAGGCGGCGGTCTGCACGCCGTGGCGGGCGTCGCCGGCGGTGAAGACTTCCTGCACGACCTTGATCGGCGACTCGGTGCCGCGGTTGGGGTTCTTGTACTGATCGGGCTCGGGGAGGTTGCGCTCCATGGCCGGCAGGTGCTGCGCGTAGACCCGCAGCTTGTCGCTCTCCGGCTTGTCGACCACCGTCACGAACGACTCGAAGGCCGCCTTGAAGTTGAAGAGGTTGTCCTCGTAGACCTCGTACGGTCCGATGACCACCTCGATCGGCCCCTCCAGATCCATCCAGGCCATGTCGCTCTCGCGATAGTTGTTCGTGGAGAGGGCGTCGGACAGCCTGGTGAGGTAGTTCCGCAGGGAGGCGTTGTTCGTGATCTGCGCCGCCTCGCGCAGCTTCGCCGCGGCGGGATCGATCAGCTCCTTGTAGTACTCGGAGTAGGGGATCGCTTTGAGGCGCTTGCCGTCGCGGCGGACAACGGTGAAGAGACCCTGCAGCGCCTCTTTCTGCTGCGGGTTCGCGGCGACGTAGCGCTCGAACTCGTCCTTGGTCATGTCGGGCGGGTAGAAGGCGGCGCCGGGCGGCTTTTTGCCCTCCTCGCCGAACGGCTCGATGAATGGCTCTTCCTGCGCGAGGCTGTCCCAGCGGCCTTTCATCGCCAGGAAAAGGTCGTAGCCGGCGCGGTCGAGGGCCGACTCCTGCGCCTGCCGCGCGAGCCGCTCCCGCAGGGCGGGGTTCTCCTCGGCAGACTGGCGCCAGAAGATCTCGTCGATGTACTTCGACGCCTCGATCAGCTTCGCCAGCACCTGGCGCTCGTTGTCGTTGAGGAGGGTCCGGTCGTAGTCGATGACCGTGCGCGGGATCTTCGCCAGACGCTGCGGAACGTCGGGCTTGATGGCCATCTTGTGGGCGGTGTGCACCATCGGTTCGGGCATCGGCTGGGGAGTGGCAGAGGGCGTCGGAGCGTTCGTCATCGTGCAGGCCAGCGGGAGGAGAAGCAAGAAGGGCGCGAGCTTTCTCATGCGGTCCGCGATTGTATGGTGAATCGTGCTATCGTCCCGCCGAGTCCGACCCGTGATCATTATCGAATGCCCGAGTTGCCACTCGAAATACCAGTACGATGAGGCGCGCTTCGAGCGCAAACCATCGAAGAAGATCAAGTGCGCGCGCTGCCAGCAGATCTTCGAGATCCACAACCCCGCCTTCGCTCCGAAAGAGGCGGCAGCGGCGGTGGTCGGCGATTCCACATCCACCTCGCGCGCCGAGAAGACCAGCACCTCGCGCCTGCCTGAGCAGGACACCACCGCCGAGGCGCCGCTCCCCGACAAGCCGGCCGGCTCGCCGCAGCTCCCTCAGGGGAAGCGCCTTTCGCTGGCCATCCTCGACGGGCCTGACGCCGGCAGCGTGTTCCGCATCGAGAAGCCGCGGGTCACCATCGGCCGGTCGAACGCCGACCTGACCCTCAACGACAGCGAGGCCTCGCGCCAGCACGCCGCGGTCGAAGTCCGCGACCTGACCTTCACCCTGACGGACCTCGGCTCGACCAACGGCACCCTCGTCGACGGCAACCGGATTGACGGCGCCGCCGAGCTGGCCGACAAATCGGAGTTCCAGGTCGGCGGCACGACGCTGATGCTGATCGTGACCGATGATCAGTAGTTCATTGGGTTCCTCGGTTCCTCGGAACCCCGAGGAACTGCCTTCATGAACGAGCTGCGCACGCTCTACCGCCACCGCCAGTTGATCTCGGCGCTGACCGCGCGCGACCTCAAGGCACGCTACCGCGGGTCGCTGCTCGGCTACTTCTGGTCGCTCGCCAATCCGCTGCTGCTTCTCGGCGTCTACACGCTGGTCTTCACCAAGTTCTTCCCGCAGCAGGTGGTGACGCCGTATCCACTCTTCCTCTTCTCCGGGATCCTGCCGTGGACCTTCTTCGCGGCGGCGACGCTCGAGGCGACGAGCTCGATCTCCGGCAACGCGGGGCTGATCAAGAAGGTGATGTTTCCGGCGGAGGCGCTGCCGCTGGTGGTCGTGCTCTCGCACCTGGTCCACTTCGCGCTGGCCATCCCGATCCTGCTGCTGGCAATCTTCGCGTTCGCGGCGATGGGGCAGTTCACCATCAGCTCGACCATCCTGCTCGTACCGGTGCTGATGCTGCTGCAGACGATGTTCGTGGCCGGGATCGCCCTGATCGTCTCGTCGGCCTCGGTGCTCTTCCGCGACCTGCGCGACATCATCACGAACCTGATGCAGCTCGGCTTCTTCGTCACGCCGATCATCTACCTGATCGATAACGTCGGCTCGCGGCCGCTGCGCGCCCTGCTGCGCATGAATCCGATGACGCCGTTCGTGGTGTCGTACCAGGACGTGCTCTTCTTCGGGCGGCTGCCGAATGCGAGCGATGCGTTCCTGATGGTCGCTTACGCGAGCGTGTCACTGTTCGCCGGGTTTTTCGTGTTCGACCGGCTGCGCGACACGCTCGCGGAAGCGATTTAGATCAGAAGCTCGAGACCAGCAGCCGCTTGAAGAGCGACTCCGTCCTCGACGTTGCGGCTGTCGTTTCCGGCAGCGTTCCCATGATGTACGTCGCGGCGCCGCTGGCGTTGTCGATGATCGACGCGTACGGCACGACCACCCCTTCACCCGAAGCGACGCGGAAGTCGACGCTGCCGACTTCGAACTGCGTGGTGGTGATCGAGCTGAGCGGCACCTGCAACTGCATGAAGGTGCCGGCGTTGACGGTGATGTTACGGGTGCCGAGCACGTTGCCGTTGCCGGCGCGCACGGAGATCTCGACGGTCATCGGCGCGCCCGGACCGGCGCCGGCCACGAAGCCGACGTTCGTCCGCGCGCGGGAGTTGCTGATGATGCCCGGCACGTAGGCGAAGCCGTTGTTGTCCGCGTTCTCGAGGGTGTTGTCGAGAAAGTCGCGGGCCGCCGGGACGGTCTGCCCGACGGTCATGTTGTTGTTGTAGACGCGGCTCGTGACGGCGAACGGAGCGCTGGCGCCGAGGACTACCGCGCCGGTGACGTTCTCGAGGCCGCGGTAATCGTCGAGGGCATCGCGCAGCAGCACGGTGCTGTTCGGCGCGATGGTGATCGTGCCATCGATGTCGTCGGTGTCCAGCGGAAAGACGTTGTTGAAGGTGTCGAAGCCCGACTCGATGACGATCAGCTGGACGTCGAGTGGGGTCGTGCGGAAGTTGCGGATGGCGATGTCGCTCATCCAGGTGGTGCCGTTCGCACCGGCGGTGTGGCCGGCGATGGGGATCACGTACGTATCGGCGTAGTGATCCGCCTGCGCGGCGACGGCCGTGACGAGCAGCAGAAGAAGCAGGATTCCTTTACGCATCGGGGCTCCTCGTTCAGTTGTTGTGCGGACGGCTCTCGAAGCCCTGGTGCGGCAGCGCCACATACGGGAAGGTCGAGAGGAAGGCCTTGTCGTTGGCGTTCACGCCATCGCCGAGGGCGTTGTTCGGAGACTTGTTGAAGCCGGTGACGAGGACGCCCGCCACGACGCGCAGCGAGATGTCGACCACGTCGTCGCTGAGGCGGCGGCCGTTCGGGAAACCACCGAGGTCGTTTGCGATCGCGCCGAGCGGATTCGGGCTGTCGGTGACCGGGACGGCCACGTTGAGGCGGATCATTTCGGCCGGAACGACGTTCGGCGGCTGATTCGCGCCCGGCAGGCCGGTCAGGAACACCTGCACCAGGTCATTGCGCGGGGCCGGCGGCACGCTGATGCCGTAGAGCGCGGTCATGAGCTTGGCCACTTCCGGATCGAGCACGCGGTTGCGGAAGGTTTCGTTGGAGGTGAAGAGCGGTGCGTCGCCGGCCGGCTCGGAAGCGTTGAAGATGTCCTTGAACGCGAGCGGGAGCACGACTTCGTTGACCAGCGGCATGCCGAGGCGCGAGACCTGCGAGGTGCCACCGAGCGACTGACGGCGCGAGGCGCCGCTGTTGAGGATCGTGACGCGCGAGCGGCTCGACGAAGCCCAGACGCCGATGACGGCGTTGGCGGCGGTCGGACCGGATGGCGTGTTGCCGCCAGCGACGAGCTGCGTGATCGGAACCTGGATGGCGATCGTGTGGACGTTGTAACCCTTCAGGCCATCGACGCCGGCGGCCGACTGCGCGACGGGCGGGACGGCGTGGAGCTGCTGCACGGGACGGAGCGTGAGCAGGTCGACGATCGCACCGATATCGACGAAGAACGGATCGTCACGCGGGCCGGCGAAGACTTTGCCGCCGTTGCTCGGCAGGTTGAAGATGGCCGCATTCGCGAGCGCGGCGTAATCGGGCGTCGACTTCGGTCCGATGTTCGGCGGGGCCACCTGAAAGGTCGAGCCGAGGGTGGTCGAGGCGTTGCCGCGGCGCGCGCCGGTGATGCGGTTGACCGTATAGAACTGGCGGACGTTGAGGTTGGCCGAATCGAGCGTCAGCACCGGGCCGGTGTTGTAGAGGAACGTGTTCTGGTTGCGCACGTCGGTGCGGAACTGGAACTGGTAGGTGATGTCCTCCTTCGCGTCACCGTTGTTGTCGATGTGGATCTCGTAGACGCCGGCCGGGGAGAAGTTGTAGAAGTTCGGGCCATTGGCCGGCTCTTCGAGCGGGATGTAGTTCGCCACGATGGTGACGGTGTTCGGGGCGTCCGGGCTGCGGAAGACATAGACGTCGGTGTTGTCCATGGTCGGGTCTTCCGTGATGAGCGGTGCCTCGCGATGCGACGAAGCGAACAGCGCGGTCGAGAGAAGTAGTGTGAGAGCGAGGGTGAGTGTTCGTTGGATCATTGCTGAATTCCTCCTGTGTTTTGCAGGAGGGCACTGCTGCACGACGCACGTCGCCCGGTGCCGAACGGATGTCAGAAAATATGGAGTGTGGTCCTAACCCGACGAGGAAAACCCTTACGAATCAGGTGAATTAGCCTGGGTATTGCTCTGGAGAAGGGCATGCTCGATCGTCACCTGCGGCTGATCCTCGACGAGGCGCACGACGGCGTCCTCGTCGAATGCCGCGACCGCGTGGCCTACATCAACGCCGCCTACGCGCGTCTTCTCGGCTACCCGAGCACCACCGCCTTCCACGACATCACCATCCGGGAGATCGCCCATCCGGAGGATCTGGAGCAGCTGACCTGGTTCGGGCGCTGCCGCGCGCAGGGGAAGCCGGCGCCGACGCGCTACAACTTCCGCGCGGTCGGCCGCGGCGGCGGCATCGTCAGCTTCGACGCCACCGTCTCCCAGACCCGCATCGACGGAGAGTTCTTCATCACCACGGTCGTGCGCGAGCTGCAGTTGCACGCGCACGCCTCGCCGCGCGATCTGACGCTGCCCGGCACGCGCACGCTCTCGGCCCGCGAGCAGGAAGTGCTGCAGCATCTGCTGGCCGGACGGCGCTCGAAAGAGATCGCGGAGATCCTCGGCGTCTCGGAGAAGACCATCTGCACGCACCGCAGCCGGCTGTTCCAGAAGCTGGCCCTGCGCGGCGACCGCGATCTCTTCCGGCGCGCGGCCGAGCTCGGACTGATGGCCGGATGAAATAGACTGATCGGCGGTGTCCGACTTCGCCATCCAGCTCGAGGAAGTCTCGAAGAGTTACTCGCTTTACGGCTCGCGCTCGCAGTTCGCGACCCTCAAGAGCGCTCTCCTCAAACGCGACCTGAAGCCGATCCCCGAAAAATCGGTGCCGGCGCTGCGCAACGTGTCGTTCGAGATCCACCGCGGCGAGGCCTTCGGCATCATCGGCCGGAACGGCTCCGGCAAGTCGACGCTGCTCAAGATCGTCACCGGCATCCTCAAGCCGACCGAGGGAAAGATCGCGGTGAACGGCCGCGTGGCGGCGCTGATCGAGCTCGGGGCCGGCTTTCATCCCGAGATCACCGGTCGCGAGAACATCTTCATCAACGGGATCATGCTCGGCCTGACCCGGCGCGAGATCGAGCAGCGCTTCGACAAGATCGTCGAGTTCTCCGGCGTCGGTGAGTTCCTCGATCAGCCGGTCAAGACGTATTCGTCCGGCATGTACGTGCGACTCGGCTTCGCGGTGGCCGTGCACGTCGATCCCGACATCCTGCTGATCGATGAGGTGCTGGCGGTCGGCGACGAAGAGTTCTCCGCGCGCTGCATCGCGAAGATCCAGGAGATGAAGTACAAGGGAGTGACCCTCCTCTTCGTCACGCACCAGCTCGACCAGGTGCGCAACCTGTGCGATCGCGCGCTCTGGCTCGATCGCGGCTTCGTGGAGGCGATCGGCGATCCGATGCGTGTCGTCGATGCCTATCTGCAGGAGGTCGCCGCGCCGACGCACGCACCCTCTTCTTCCGCGGCCGAGGCCGCGCCGGTGGTCGAGCAGGAGCCGCCGAAGCCGAAGGATCCGCTCGAGGAAGAGCGCTGGGGCAGCGGGGAGGCGGTCATCCGCGGCGTCTCACTCACCGACGACAAGGGGCGCGAGCTGGTGGCCCTCGGCGCCGGCACGCCGGTGACGATCGAGCTCGACGTCGACGTGCGCACGCCGCTGGACGACTTCGTCTTCGGCATCGGCATCTATCACGCCGACGGTGCCTGCGTGTACGGCACGAACACCGAGCTGGAAGGCTTCGTCGCGGAGCGTCTGCACGCCGCGACGCGCGTCCGCTTCGTGATGCCGTCGCTCGACCTCGTGGCCGGCACCTATCGCATCGACGCCGCCATCCACACCCGCAACGGCCGCGCCTTCGACTACCGGCGCGGCGTGCTGCGCTTCGTGGTCGGCTCCCGCGTGCACGACGTCGGCGTCTACCGCCCGCGGCACGAGTGGATGTTCGAAGGGGGCGTGTCGTTCAAGGCGGAAGACACGCTGGCCCGCAACGTACCGCAGGACATTGCCGAGGCACTACGGGCGGCGAAAGAGCCATCGGCTCCTCCGCCGCCGAAGCGGAAGCGGTGAGCGTTAGTAAAAGTTCCCCCAGAAGGCCACGTTGTCGAGGTACCACGTGCCGAGGTTGAGATATGAGACCGTGAAACGGACCGTGACGTACGTGTTGTCGTAATCGTTCGACAGCGGAAACGAGAAGCTGCCGCAGCTCAGATCGATTTCGTTGCCGCGGAGATAGAACGACTCGGTCTGGTTGGTGTTGTGGTTCTTGACCGTCACCTTGAGCTGGTCGTACCAGTTGTCGGTGTCGTCGAGCAGGTATGCGTTGAACTGCAGGTCGTACGAGGTGTACGTGTTGTTGATGTAGATCGTCTGCTCGACATACCCCTGGTTGCCGATGTCGGCCACGCGGTTCGTCCAGCCGCCGCACGGATCAGTCACGTTGGGGAACGTGGTATTGCTGTCATTCCAGTATGTTCCGCCGTAATAGAAGATGCCGTCCTCGATGTAGTCGCATGAGTAAGTCCAGCACGAGGTCTGGGCCTGCGCGGTTAGAGGGAGAAACAGAGCGGCGAGCGCGAGCAGCAGCAGATAGGTTTTATTCATGTTGTCCTCTCGAGAATTGACCGACGGCAACACCTCAGTAGAAACGGGCGAACCAGGCGACGTCGTCGACCTGCCATGTGCCGGATGTCAGCCCAGCGACGGAAAACGTCACAGTGACCCAGTCGTAGTCATAGTCGTTCGACAGGGTCCAGCTGTTGTAGGTGCACGAGCCGTTGTAGGTGTTGCCGTTCAAGTAGTGGGATTCGGTGGCTCCGGTGCTGTGGTTGTAGACCCTGACCGTCAGCTGGTCATAGGCCGTGTTGGTGTCGTTCAGCAGAAACGCCACCCACCGCATCGCGTACGAGGTGTAAGCGCCGTTGACGTAGAACGTCTGCGAGACGCTGCCGCCCGGGTTCGGTTCGGCGACCGTGGTCGTAGGATTGCCCCAGAGGCAGCCCGGGACGTAATCCCAGGTGGCGTTTGCCGATCGGGTCCAGTACGTGTCCTCCTGGGTAAAGGCGCCATCAGTAATGTAGTCGCACGACAGGCTGGTGCACGATTGCGCCTGTGCGCTGAAAGGGATCGCCGCGATGGCAGCCGCGAGTAGGACCAGACGAAGTTTCTTCATGATTTCTCCTGAGAATCAATTTGTTTGAGACAGCACGCCTTATCGTCGCTCGGCCGAGCTCAGACACACCTCTCCCTCACGCGTACTCCGGCAAAAACACGCCACGCACACCTCTCCCCATCGGTTACGCCGTCCAGGAATCTTGGTGCGTCGGGTGAGAACGCCAGGAAGAATGGTGGGCCATGTTTATACACTTCATTACGGACAGATGTCAAACCGCGCGGACGGCTGGTTTCGTGTCGACGTACAATCGACACGGTCCGGAGGCCGTCATGTCATCTCTAACGATTCCTCTCATCGCGGGTGTGGTCTTCATCCTTTACCTGCTCAGCTCGATCAAGATCCTTCCCGAGTACGAACGCGGCGTGATCTTCCGCCTCGGCCGGCTTTTGCCGGAGGCGAAAGGGCCGGGGATCTTTCTCGTCTTCGCGCCGATCGACAAGATCGTGCGCGTCTCGCTACGGCAGGAAGCATTCGAGGTGCCGCCGCAGGACATCATCACGCGCGACAACGTGACGCTGAAGGTCAACGCGGTGGTCTTCCTCCGCGTGATCGAGCCGCGCAACGCGGTCGTGCAGGTCTTCGACTACCGCTACCAGACCTCGCAGTTCGCGCAGACGACCTTGCGCTCCGTCCTCGGTGAAGTGGAGCTCGACGATCTGCTCGCGCACCGCGACGCGCTCAACTCGCGCATCCAGACCATCCTCGACCAGCACACCGAGCCGTGGGGGGTGAAGGTGTCGAACGTCGAGGTCAAGCAGGTCGACCTGCCGGAGTCGATGCTGCGCGCCATGGCCAAGCAGGCCGAGGCCGAGCGTGAAAAGCGAGCCAAGCTGATTCACGCCGAGGGTGAGTTCGCGGCCTCGCAGAGACTCGCGGACGCCGCGAAGATCCTGGCGAGCGAGCCGACCACCATCCAGCTGCGCTACCTGCAGACGCTGACGGAGATCGGCGTCGAAAAGAACACCACCATCGTCTTCCCGCTGCCGATCGACATCATCACCGGCCTGCAGAAGTTCGCGAACGCACAGAAATGAACGAGCTGGTGATGATGGAGGCGGCCCTCTTCCAGTTGAAGACGGCGCTCACCGATGACCCTTCCCACCTGGAAATGCGCCTCGGTGCGAACGTGCTCGGCGGAGCGATCGCCACGGCGAAAGAGAACGGGATCAACGTCGCGCGCGTCAGCGACATCGAGTTCGCGCTGAACGACCTCGCGGCGGCCGCGGAGAACGACTCGTCGGAGGCGATCCGCGGCGTGATCGAAATGCTGCAGCACGATGCCGCCCAGCTGCGCGCCGCCGCCACGCTCCCGCCGGAGATCGCGCAGGCCATCGGCTCACTCAGCGCGAAACTGCGCGAGCGCAAGAACGCCATCGAGCGCGCGCAGTACCGGCTGGAAGGAGCGCCGGAGCCGGTGCTGCCGCATCCGCCGGAGGAACTGCGGATGGAAGCGATTCCGCTGGCCCGCCAGCTCGCCGCCGCCGGCTTCGAAACGCCGGGCCTCGACCTGCTGGTCGCCGACCCGGACGAGCTGCGGTATCACTCGCTGGTGGAGATCATCAACGAGCTGGAAGTCATCAGCGGCTGACGGTCAGCGCTCGAAGATCACCCGCCCGTCGAAGATGGTCATGTCGACTTTCGCACCGTCGACGCTCTCGAACAGGTCGTGCGACAGCACCGCGACATCGGCGAGCATCCCCGGCGCGATGCGGCCGATCTCGTCCTCGGCGAACATGGCGTAGGCGTTGTTGACGGTGTAGCAGCGCAGCGCTTCTTCGACGGTCACGCGCTGTTCCGGGACCCACTCGCGCGTGACGGCGGCCTGGATGCCGAGCAGCGGATCGAGCGGGGCGACCGACCAGTCGGAGCCGAAGGTCACCAGCGCGCCGGCGTCGATCAGCGAGCGGAATGCGAACGAGAACGGCGCCCGATCGGCACCGACGCGCGACTGCGCCCAGCGGCCGTCGTCGACGGCGTGATACGGCTGCATGGAGGCGATCACGCCGCTCTTCGCGAAGCGCTCGATCAGCTCCGGCGTGAGGTGCTGCGCGTGCTCGATGCGGAAGCGGCGCTGGCGATGATTGGGACGCGATTCGAAGAGCGACAGTACGTCCGCGTTGGCGCGGTCGCCGATCGCGTGGATGGTGATCTGTAACTCGTGGGCGTCGGCATCGTTCGTCCACCGCGCGATGCGGCCGTCGCTCATTGCGGCCATCAGCAGGCCGCAGTTGCAGGCGTCGTCCGAGAACGGCTCGAAGAAGGCGGCGGTCGATGATCCGAGCGAGCCGTCGGCGAAGCCTTTCAGCCCTCCGATGCGCAGGCGCTGGCTGCCGAAGCGTTTCTCGACGCCGGCCGCTTTCAGGCGCTCGTACGCACCGATCGGCGCGTAGAGGGCGATGCGCGCGGTGAGCGCCCCTTCGCGCTCGAGCCGCTGGTAGGCGCGAAAGTCGTCGAACGCTTCGAGAGTCATCCCCATGTCGCAGAACGCGGTGACGCCGAGCGACGCGGCGAGAGCGAGCGCGGCGCGCGCGGCGGCCATGCGCTCGTCGAGCGACGGTGGCGGAATGACGGCGGTGACGAACTGCATCGCGGCGTCTTTCAGCACGCCGGTCGGCTCGCCGCTCTCGTCGCGGACGATCGTCCCGCCGGCGGGATCGGGCGTATCGCGGGTGATTCCGGCCAGCCGCAGCGCGGCGGAGTTGGCGAGGCCGAGGTGAATGTCGAGGCGCGTGACGAAGACCGGGTTCTCGATGGAATCGATGAGCGCGCGCGTGGGCAGTTGCGCGGGCGACCAGAGCTGCTCGTCCCAGCCGGTGCCGAGGACCCATGCGTTTCGGCCGACGCGCTTGGCCTCCGCGGCGATGCGTCGCGCCAGCTCCTCCGGCGAACGTGCATCGCGCAGCGAAACGCGCGCGAGCTGCAGGCCGCCGAGGATGAAGTGGACGTGGTTGTCGATGAAACCGGGGACGGCCAGACGGCCGCGGAGGTCGATCACCTCGGCGTCCGACGGAACGGGCGCGTCGAGCGCGAGGATGCGGTTGCCCTCGATCAGGACCGTCCGCGCGAAGCCGGCGCCGGTCCAGATCTTCCCGTTCGTCAGCGCGAGCACAGCGTCAGAGCCCGCAGGCACGGATGAGGAGACGACGGGGGCCTCCGGCGGCCGGGCCACAGGCCCGGACCCGTTGGTTGGCCCAGCCTCCGCGACACTCTGTCGCGTGATACGAGGCTGTGTCGCGGAGGCTGGGCCAACCAATGGGGTCCGGGGCCGATGGCCCCGGCCGCCGGAGGCCCCCCCGTCGTTCCCTCATCAGCTCTCCTTCTCGCGGATCTGCTGGGCGAGGTAGTTCTGGATGCCGATCTGCGCGATCTGTTCGATCTGCGCCTCGAGCCAGTCGACGTGCTCTTCTTCCTCGTGGAGGATCTCTTCGAGCAGGTGGCGGCTGTTGTTGTCGCCCAGCTCGCGGCAGAGCTCAATGCCGTGATTGAGGCGGGGGAGAGCCTCCATCTCGAGCGCGTAGTCGGCCTTCAGGATCTCTTCGACTTTCTCGCCGATGCTGATCTTGCCGAGGCGCTGGACGTTCGGGATGCCCTCGAGGAACAGCACTCGCTCGATGACCTTCTCGGCGTGCTTCATCTCGCCGATGGAGTGGTGGCGGATCTTCTTCTGCAGCCGCTCGTAGCCCCAGCTCTCGCACATCTCGGCATGAACGAAGTACTGGTTGATGGCCGTCAGCTCCGCCGTCAGCACCTCGTTCAGGATCTCGATGATCTTCGCGTCACCCTTCATGCCGTACCTCCCGCGTGCGGGCTGCACGCGTCCGCCGGAGGTTATCACGCCATCGCGGAGAGGGCGGCGGGGGTGCCGACGGTGGTGTTGCAGCCGGGGCAGCCGTCAGCCGCGGCGGCCGGAGCGGCGGCGGCGCGGGCCAGCATCCCCTTGAGGGTGGTGTGGCAGGAGCCGCATTGATCGCCGATCCCGCAACGCTGGAGATCGCGGACGGAGGAGGCCCCGCGCTCGATCGCTTTGGCGATGTCGGTGTCGGACTTACCGCGGCAGATGCAGATGATCACGTCTTCCGTTCCTGTTTTTTGCCTGTCGTCGATTCGCAGCTGAGACTCAGTCTCAACGTGCGAATAGTGCTACAGGAAATCCGATCCGTCAATGGCAAGCTGTCACAAATGTGTGGTGACGACCGTCACTGGAGGGGGTAGTTCTGGAATCCCGGTTGCAGTTGAAAATGATGTGAAACCCATTCTCCTGGTTGCATTTACGTCCATTCTCACAGCGGGTTCGGCCTTCGCGGCCGACCTGCGTCTGGCCGTCGACCTTTCGGACCGCAAGCTGGTGGCCATGGTCGGCGACGAGATCCTCCGCGAGTACGACGTGGCCGTAGGAAAACCGAAGAATCCCACCCCGGAAGGGGAATTCAAGATCAAGAAGGTGATCTGGAATCCGAGCTGGAAGCCGCCCGCGGAAAAGTGGGCCAAAGGCAAAACGCCCAAGGCTCCCGGCGATCCCGACAACCCGATGAAGGTCGTGAAGATCTTCTTCCGCGAGCCCGATTACTACATCCACGGAACCGGCGATGCCGACTCGCTCGGACGTGCGGAATCGCATGGCTGCGTGCGCATGCATCCCGACGACGTGACCGAGCTCGGCAAGCTGGTCATGGAGCACGGCGGTAAGCCGATGCCGGAACCGTGGTACCGCCGGCTGCTGCGCCGGCGGTCCACGAAAGTCATCTATCTCACCGAACCGGTCGAGGTAGCGATCAGGGAGTGACCCTGGCCGCCGCGGCGTAGGACGCCGAGTAGCGTTTCGACGCCTCGGCGTTCTCCGTGACCTCGCGGATCTGCGCTTCGAAGCTCTCCGCCGTCAGGTTGTGCTGCGCGAGCAGTTGCTGCGCGTCATTCGGTGACTTGCGGATCTTCGCGCCGAGCTCGCCGAGCTGCTCCGGCGTCAGCTTCGCCTGCTGTGTAGCTGCTGGTTGTGCGCTGGTGTCCGATCCGGCGACGGAAGCGCCGCGGTCGTTCTGACAGGCTGCCAGCGAAAAGAGGAGCGCGGTGGTCCATGCCAGTTTGCGCATCATCCCTTCCCCTTCTTTCCGCCACCGTTGCCGTTACCGTTGCCGTTTCCTCCGCCGTTGCCGCCACCACCTTTGCCGTTGCCACCTTTGGCTTTCACTTCGCGGCGCTCGACTTTGTGAGGCTTCACGTCGCGCACCTCGCGGACCTGGTGACGCTCGACCTTCGACGGTTTGCGGGTCACGCGGACCGGCTGGTCACCATCGCGATCCTTCACTTTCACCCTGGCCGGCTTGCGCGCCACGTCATGCACCACTTCGGCGCCGGTCTGCACGCCGCGCTGCTTCTTGAGCTGTCCCGGGGGACCACCATGCGGGTGATTCCGCACGACGGCCGGAACGATGGTCGACGCGTCATTCCAGTTCGGTTCGTCATCGAAATCGAGATAGCGCTGGCCGTAGACCGTGCGATAGCGATCCTCGATGATCGTGACCAGCGTCGAGCCGGACAAACCACTCTGATGCCCCGAGCGGATGCTCTCCACGAACGTCCTGTCCTCGAGTGCCACCGGAACGTAACGAACCACTTCCACGAACTGCGTCGGCGGAACCTCCGCCTGGTTGAGTAACGAGACGAAGTTCATCAGCTCGTTCATCGGAACGTCTGTTACCTCGGACACCGCGGCTACCGCGAGCGGCATGGCCACGAGCGCGAGCAGCTCGTTCGTCTCGAGGGCTGCGGCGGGGCGCGGAACGAGGGCCGCGACGAGCAGCAACACCATTGCGAGCTTCTTGGTCATAAACACCTCCGGTCGTTCCTACTGCAAATATGATGTACAAGCATGCGCGACCTCGATCTCGGCAACGGACTCATCGTTCCGGCGGCAATGCTCCGGTTCGCTACTTCCAGGAGCGGCGGGCCCGGCGGTCAGAACGTCAACAAGGTGGAATCGCGCGTGACGGTCGAGCTCGACGTCGACGCGCTGCCGCTGTCCGATGAAGAGAAGGCGCGCGTGCGCGAGAACCTCCGCACGCGCATCACCAAGGCCGGCACGCTGCACGTCACCTCGCAGTCAGAGCGCTCGCAGGTCGGCAACCGCGACCGTGCGCTGGCGCGTATCGAAGAGCTGCTTCGCGACGCGCTGGTCGTGCAGGCGCCGCGCAAGAAGACCAGGGTGTCGAAAGCCCAGAAGGCCAGACGGGTGGAGAACAAGAAGCGGCGCGCGGAGATCAAAAAGCTCCGCGGCCGCCCCTGATGATTACTCGTACCGCAGCGCCTGGATCGGATTCAGCGCCGCCGCTTTCCGGGCCGGGTAGTAGCCGAAGAAGACGCCGATTCCGCCCGAGAAGCCGACCGCGACGATCATCAGGATCGGCGAGATGACGGTCTCCCAGCCGGTAAAGTGGCCGAGCACTTTCGCGCTCCCGACGCCGAGGATCAGGCCGGCCAGGCCGCCGAGGACGCCGAGCACGATCGACTCGACCAGGAACTGCGTGAGCACGTCCGAGCCGCGGGCGCCGATGGCCAGGCGGATCCCGATCTCGCGGGTTCGCTCGGTCACCGAGACCAGCATGATGTTCATGATCCCGATGCCGCCGACCAGCAGCGAGATCGAGGCGATCGCCGCCAGCAGCAGGGTCATGACCTTGGTCGTCCCTTCGGCCGCCTGCGCCAGATCGTTCTGATTGCGCACCGTAAAGTCTTCCGCGTCGCCTTCGCCCAGGCGGCGTGACTCGCGCAGCAGCGCGCGGATCTCCTCCTGCGCCGCCGGGATGTCTCCCTCGGTCGCGGTGCTGGCGAGGATCTGCGGGATGAACATCCGTCCCGACAGCGCCGCGTTCGCGGTGGTGTACGGGATCAGCACAACGTCGTCGGAGTCGGTGCCGCTCGCGGTCTGTCCCTTCGGCGCAAGCACGCCGATGACGTCGAACGGCACGTTGCGGATCTGCACCTCCTGCCCGACCGGATCGGTGCCGGGGAAGAGCTGATCGGCGACGGTCTTGCCGATCACCGCCACCTTGCGCGTGGCGTTGACGTGCTCGGGCGAGAAGAACTCGCCGGAGATGGTCTGCCAGTCGCGGATGGTCGGGTAGTCGGAGTCGACGCCGTTGATGAGCGTCCGCCAGTTGCCGGCGTCGCCGATGACCTGCGTACGCGTCACGATGACGGGCGACACGGCGGCCACGAGCTCAGCTTCGTCGCGGATCTTCTCCACGTCTTTGAGTGAGAGGTTGGGGAACGCCTGTGCGCCCTGGCTCACGCCTCCCTGCTGCGCGGCGCCCGGCGTGACGACGATCATGTTCGTGCCGAGGTTGTTGATCTGCGCGCGAATGCGCGAGCGCGCCCCGAAGCCGACCGCGACCATCACGATCACCGCGGCCACACCGATGATGATGCCGAGCATCGTCAGCGCGGCGCGCATCTTGTTTTTGCGGATGCTCTGCGTGGCGAGCTTGATCAGCGTTTTGGTTTTCATGCGGCGCTCCTTGCGTCGAGCTCCACGAGATCGTGGGCCGCTTTGCGTCCGTTGCGCACCGGCTGGTCGCGCACGATCCGTCCGTCGCGCACTTCCACGATGCGCCTGGCGTAGACCGCGACTTCCGGCTCGTGGGTGACCAGGACGATGGTGATGCCCTGTTCGTTCAACTCCTGAAAGAGCGCCATCACTTCGATGGTCGTGCGGCTGTCGAGGTTGCCGGTCGGTTCGTCGGCCAGCACCAGCGCGGGCGCGGTGACCAGCGCGCGGGCGATCGCCACACGCTGCTGCTGACCGCCGGAGAGCTCGCTCGGCTGGTGATCGAGCCGGTCGCCGAGGCCGACCCGCTCGAGCGCTTTCGAGGCCATCGCCCGGGTGTCGCGCTTCTTGGCGTTCTTGTCGCCCTTTGCAGGGCGGCGGTCGTAGAGCATCGGCAGCTCGACGTTGTCGAGCGCCGTGGTGCGCGGCAGCAGGTTGAAGCCCTGGAAGACGAAGCCGATCTTCTGGTTCCGGATGGCCGCCAGCTCGTTGCGCCCGAGGTTGTCGACCCGCACGCCGTCGAGCGTGTAGCTGCCGCCGGTCGGCGTGTCGAGGCAGCCGAGGAGGTTCATCAGCGTCGACTTGCCGGAGCCGGACGTCCCCATGATCGCCACCAGCTCGCCGCGCTCGATCGTCAGATCGATGCCGCGCAGCGCGTGCACCTCATTCGCGCCGCTGACGTAAGTCCTGGTGAGCGCCTCCGTGGCGATGACCACGTCCTTCATCAGAAGCCTCCCACGCGCCCGCCCGGGCCGCGCTGCTGCTGGTTGTTCTGCTGGAACGGACTGGCCGGCGCGGTGGAGGTCTGCGCGTTCTGCGGCTGCGCGATCCCGGCCACGATCTTCATCCCCTCGGTCAGTTCACGTCCGCGCACTTCGGTGGTCGAGCCGTCGGTCAGGCCGGTGCGGACGCGGATCTGTTTCAGGGCGCCGCTCGGATCGACGACGTAAAGCGAGCCGCTGCCGCCACTGCCGGAGCGCTGGCGGGTGCCGGTGCGCTGGCGGCGTTCGCCCCCCTGCGTGCTGGTCTGCTGCTGCGTGCCGGTCTGCTGCGGGGCCTGCGCGGCGATGACTTTCACGTCGTCGGCCGGTTTGAAGCGGAGCGCGGCGTTCGGCACTTTCAGCACGTCGTTGGCGGAGCTGGTCAGGAACTCCACGCGCGCGGTCATGCCCGGCAGGAGCTTGCGCTCCCGGTTCGGCACCGACACCGCGACGGTGTAGTTGACGACGTTCTCGTTCGTCTTCGACTGCAGGCGCACCTGCTTCACTTCGCCTTCGAAGGTCTGCCCGGCCAGCGCCTGGACGGTGAACTTCACCTTCTGCCCTTCCTTGATGCTGGCGATGTCGCCCTCACCGACGTCGGCGAGGATCTGCATGTTGGTCAGGTCGTTCGCGATCAGGAAGAGCTGCGGCGCGGAGAGCGAAGCCGCCACGGTCTGCCCGTTGTCGACGTTGCGCTCTACCACGACGCCGTCGATCGGCGCGTAGATGTTGGTGTACTCGAGGTTCTGCTTCGCGCGTTCGAGCTGCACCCGCGCCGACGTGACGTTCGCGCGGGCCACGTCGAGCGACGAATCGGTCGTCTCGTATTCGCTGCGCGCCACGAGGCCGGAGCGCATCAGCTCCCCGCTGCGGTTGTTCTCGCGTTGCGCCTGAAGGTATTGCGCCTGGGCTCGCACCAGTGCGGCCTGCGCGTCGGTGACGGTCTGCTGCTGCAGCTTCGGATCGATGCGCGCCAGCAACTGCCCTTTCTTCACCACGTCGTTGAAGTCGGCGAGGATCTCCGAGATCTGTCCGGAGACCTGCGTGCCGACCTGCACCGTCGTCACGGCGCTGAGCTTCCCGGTGGCGGACACGGTCGACTCGACGTCGCCCCGTTCGACCGTGGCCAGGCGCCAGGTGGTCGTTTCCCGCGCGAACAGGTCGCGCTGCACCAGTACGGCGACGGTGGCGATCACCGCCACCAGCAGCACCGCGATCAGTCGTTTGGATTTCATACTCGTCTCCTTGTCTCCCTCTTCGAACGCCACGCGCCGGTCGAGGTTTCCGTGACAACGACCAACTGCACGCCGGTGTCATGAGTGGCACAATCCTCCGATGCACACAGATGAGATCGAGGTTCAACGCCGTGCGGCGGGAGGCTACCTGCCCGCGGATGTGGTCGACAAAATCGTCGCGGCCGGCACGCCGATCGACCAGCTGCTGCTGAGCCTCGTGCCGGTCGCGCAGAAGCTGGCCATCCCGCCGATCTCGAACTTTTTCGTCGGAGCGACGCTCCTCGGCGAAAGCGGCGCGATCTACTTCGGCGCCAACTACGAGTTCGCCGGACAGGCGCTCGCCTTCACCATTCACGGCGAGCAGGCGGCCGTGGCGATGGCGATGTCGTTCGGCGAGCGCGGCATCCGCAAGCTGGCCGTCTCCGCCGCCCCGTGCGGCCTCTGCCGGCAGTTCCTCAACGAGCTGACCACCGCGTCGACGCTGGAGGTCCTGGTGGTCAATGCGCAGCCGACGACGCTCACCGCCCTTCTGCCGCAGGCCTTCGGCCCCGCCGACCTCGGTGTGACGGCCGCGCTTCTCTCGCCACAGTCGCACGGGCTGACGATCGACGCCGACGACGACGTGGCGCTGGCTGCCCTCGCCGCCGCGAACGCCTCGTACGCGCCGTACAGCAGCAGCTTCGCGGGCGTCGCCTTCCGCACCACCGGAGGAGCGATCTACGCCGGAGCGCTCGCGGAGAACGCCGCCTACAACCCCACCCTCGGCGCGATGGAAGCGGCGGTCGTGAACCTGGTCATCCGCGGCGGGGAGAGCTACGCCGACATCACCGAGGCGGTGCTGGTGGAGACGGGGAGCATCAGCCAGGTGAACGCGGCCCGAGCGGTGCTCGGCGCGATCAGCAACGTCCCGCTGCGGGTCCTCCCCGCCCTGACTCGCGGATGACGGGGGGCCTCCGGTCGTTCCCGCACGTCGCTTCCGCTAACTTCATGAAACGACAGAGGCGAGTGGACGTTTCTGCGGCAGATCCGCCCATCAGCCATGCCGGAATTTACGGCACCTGGAGCTGAGTCATCGATGAGGTCCGCGACTTCATCGATGAGGTCCGCGACTGCATCGTTGAGGTCCGCGACTGCATCGATAAGGTGCGCGACTGCGCGGTTGCAGTCCTCCAACCTCACCGTTACAGTCCGCGACCTCATCGATGCAGTCCTCCAACCTCATTGATGAAGTCCGCGACCTCATCGATGCAGTCCTCCAACCTCATCGATGCAGTCCTCCAACCTCATCGATGCAGTCCTCCAACCTCATCGATGAAGTCCGCGACGTCATCGATGCAGTCCTCCAACCTCATCGATGCAGTCGCGCGACCTCATCGATGCAGTCCTCCAACCTCATCGTCGAAGTCCGCGACCTCATCGACGCAGTCCTCCAACCTCACCATTGCAGTCCGCGACCTCACCATTGCAGTCTGCGACCTCACCGTTGCAGTCCGCGACCTCACGGTTACAGTCCGCGACCTCACGGTTGCAGTCCGCCACCTCGTCGTTGAAGTCCGCGACCTCACCGTTGATGTCCGCGACCTGACGGTTCAGATCTGAATCCCATCAATCCAGCCGGATGGATCGCCCGGCGGGACGGCCCCTTCGCGCCGTTTACCGGTAAGAGACCGCCATTCACCGATCCACGCGAGACACGGCCCGTCTGCCGCCGTACTTTGCCGCTGTCAGGAGACAGTCAAATGGAACAACCGAACATCACCACCGCCACCAACAACGACGAGATCCACCGCGTCCCGACCGGCAAGATCGTCTTCGGCCTCGTGCTGGTCGTCGTCGGCGTCGTGGCCTTTCTCGACTCGGTCGATCTCTGGAATCCGCGCATCTGGGAGTACTGGCCGCTGATCCTCATCATCATCGGGCTCGGCTCCGAGATCGAGGCGCTGCGCAACCGGCGCAGCGACGGCGGCGCGTTTCTGATCGCCATCGGCGTCTGGTTCTTCGTCGCCACCCAGGGGTGGTTCGATCTGAGCCTCGGCCGCGCGCTGCCGATCGCCATCGCCGTCTGGGGCGCTTTCCTCACGCTGCACGCCATCGTCGACCGTCCAAAGTCGGCGCAGGAGAAAAAGTCATGAACGGAACCACTCCCGCTTCCTCGTTCGTCCGCACCTTTCCACGCCTGCTGATCGGCATCGCGGTGCTCACCGTCGGGCTCCTCTGGACGCTCGACAACATGAACATCGTCGAATCCGAGCGGATCACCGACTGGTGGCCGGTCGTCCTCATCGCCATCGGCGGGGTGCGCTTCCTCGATCCGGTGGCGAACAAGATCCCGTCGGTCCTGCTGGTCGGCTTCGGCTTCGCCTTCCTGCTCGACAACCTCGGGGTCTGGGACTTTGATCTGGGCGATCTGATTCCGCTGCTCATCGCCGGCCTCGGCGTGAAGCTGGTGCTCGATGCGTTGCGGCGCCGCTCGGCGCCGGTCGTGGCCGCGACCGACGATCACGATTCGGTGGTGAACTCGTTCGCGATGATGGCCAGCGTGCAGCGGCGGAGCCTCTCCACCGACTTTCGCGGCGGCGACGCGAACGCGATCATGGGCGGGGTGGAGCTCGACCTGCGCGGTGCCGACATCGGCGCGGGAAAACAGGCGGTGCTCGATACCTTCGCCCTCTGGGGCGGCATCGAGATCCGCGTTCCGCAGACGTGGCGGGTCGTCAATGAGGTCTTCCCGCTGATGGGTGGCTTCGAAGACGTGACCGTGGCGCCGCAGAGCGGGCCGGTGCTGATCGTCCGCGGAACCGCCATCATGGGCGGCGTCAAAGTGAAGAACTGATGCATCCACTGCTCCGCGATCCGAAGCGGCTCGTGCTCTACCTCCTCGGCTGGCTGTTGCTCGCAACGCTGCTGGCGCTGGTGGTGGTGGAGCCGGGGCGCGTCACCTGGCCGGCGGCCACACTGCTGATCGTGCCGCCGGCCATGGTGTACGGATTCGTCTGTCTGGCGGCTTGGTATCCGGCTCAGGCGCTGCCGCTGCGCGGCACGCGGATCGCCTCGATCGTCCTGGCGCACTTTGTCGCCGCGATCCTCCTCGGCAGCCTCTGGGCAGCGGCGGTCGGCGCGTGGGCGGAACTGTTGGGGCGCGGCGCGACGATCACGCCGCGGGTGATGATGCTCTTCGCCACCGGTGCGCTGCTCTACCTGCTGGCGACGCTCTTCCACTACGTGCTGATCGCGGCGGAAGAAGCGCGCGGCATCGAACGGCGCGAGATCGAGGTGAAGATGCTGGCGCGCGAGGCGGAGCTGAAGGTGCTGAAGGCGCAGCTCGACCCGCACTTTTTGTTCAACAGCCTGAATTCGATCAGCTCCCTCTGCGGCTCCAACCCGGCCACGGCGCGGACGCTGACGACGCTGCTGGCCGAGTACCTGCGCAAGAGCCTGCGCATCGGCAGCGCGGAGTCGATCACGCTGTCGGAGGAGCTCGAGCTGGCGTCGAGCTACCTCGCGGTCGAGCGCATCCGCTTCGGCTCGCGACTCGAATTCGAACAGAGTGTGGATGAGCGGGCGCGCCCCTTCCGGGTGCCGCCGCTGCTCCTGCAGCCGCTGGTCGAGAACGCGGTCACGCACGGCATCGGACAGCTGCTCGATGGTGGTGTGGTGCGCATCGACGTGCAACGCGATGACGATCACGTGCGCATCAGCGTGGAGAATCCGCGCGACCGCGACGCCGTCGCGAAGAGCGGCCACGGCATCGGCCTCGAGAACACGCGCAAACGGCTGCTGACGTATTACGGAACTTCCGCGAAGATGGAGATCGTGGCGGAGGAGGATCGCTTCCGCGTGGCGATGGTGTTGCCTGCATGATGGACGTCCTGATCGTCGATGACGAAGCGCCCGCGCGCGAGATCGTGGCGGAGTACCTCTCCGAGCACCCGCGGTTCCGCGTCGTCGCGCAGTGCGCGAACGGCTACGAGGCGGTCAAGGCGGTGGCCGAGCATCGCCCCGACCTGATCTTCCTCGACATCCAGATGCCGAAGCTGGACGGCTTCGAGGTGCTGGAGCTGCTCGAAGAGCCGAAGCCGAAGGTGGTCTTCGTCACCGCGTACGACGAATACGCGGTGCGTGCGTTCGAGGTCAGCGCGGTCGACTACCTCCTCAAGCCGTTCACCGCCGAGCGATTCGCCAGCGTCCTGGCGAAGGTCGAAGAGCGGATCGGCCGCGGTGAGACGCAGAGCCTCTCCCCCTCCGTGCGCAAGAAACCGCTGCAGCGGATCGCCTTCAAAGAGGGAGGCGCCATCGACGTCATCCCGGTGCAGCGCGTCGACTACATCGAAGCGCAGGACGACTACGTCCACGTCTTCACCCGCGGCGAAAAGCACGTCAAGCAGCAGACCCTGACCGAGCTCGAACAACTGCTCGACCCCTCCCGCTTCGTCCGCGTCCACCGCGGCTACATCGTCAACCTGGAGAGCCTCGCGCGCGTCGAGCCGTACGCCAAAGACAGCCGCGTGCTCGTGCTGAAAGACGGCACGCGCATCCCGGTCAGCCGCGCGGGATACGAGCGGCTGCGCGGGCAGTTGGGGTAGGCGAATATGGACTGCGGTGGCACCGCCATCGCTCTCTACACCGGCGGCAACGCCGCCGGGCCGACGCGTTGCCTCGGCTGTGACAGAGCGGCAGCGATGCTGCCGCAGTCCATAAGAATTAGACCGAGGCCGCCGGCGGAGGCGGGAACATCAGGTCCAGCCGGATCAGCACGTTGTCTTTGATCAGATCGTCGGCCATCCCTTTGTAGGAGATGCCCCAGTCGTGACGATTGATGGTGAACTCGGCGGTGGTGCGCACGCCTTCCGCCGTCTGCTCCGCCTTCACCGGAATGGTCAGCTCTTTCTTCACGCCGTGCAGGTCGAGCGTCCCCTTCAGGATGTGCGTCGTTCCCGCGGGCGAGCCGGCCGGCGCTTCGGTCAGCGAGGTGGAGGTGAAGGTGGCCTTCGGATACCTGGCCACGTCGAAAAAGTCGGGGCTCTTGAGGTGGCCGTCGAGCTTCGGGTCGTCCGTCTCGAGCGAATTCAGGTCGATGTCGAACGACACGTCGACCGGCTTGCCGCCGGCGTAGTTGATCGAGCCGTCGAAGCTGTTGAACTTCCCTTTGTGATCGCGCGTCACCTTCGCGCCGACGAAGTTGATGGAGCTCTTCTCCTTGATCACGCCGGCGCGTGTTCCCCCGGCGGCCTGCTGCGTGTCGGTGGCCGCGGCAGCGGAATCGGTCGTGACGGCGGCGGTGTCGGAAACTTCCGCGGCCGGTTTGTCGGCCAGCTCACTCTTCTGGCAGGCGGGGAGCAGGACGACCAGGGACAGGGCTAAGAACAGACTGCTGGACTTCATGGAGCCTCCTTACAAGTATCAGGAGGCTCTGCCGTTCAATGCTGGTGCCATACGGCGCCGGAAGAGGAGATTGTCGAGCGCGAGCGCCCCCGGGCCGGCCGCCGCGATGTAGAGGAAGAGCCAGCAATAGACGACCGCCAGCTCGCCTCCGTTCACGGTCGGGAAGAAGCTGGCGTTGCGCGCGTGGCCGTAAAAGTACGCCACTGCCATCGTGCCGCTGCAGAGGAACGCCACCGGCCGGGTGAAGAGGCCAAGGGCGATCAGGGCACCGCCGATCAACTCGATCAGCCCGCCGCCCCAGACGATCCAGGCCGGCGCCCCCGGCGGGATCCCGCCGAACCAGCCGAGCGTCTTCTGCGCACCGTGCAGCGCGAACATGACGCCGGCCAGGATGCGGGTGATGCCGAGGATGTAAGGTGCCCAACTGCCGAATCGATCGAAGAACGTCATGCCTTTTCACTCCTTGTTTGTCGCGGCAGCACTCTACCTTCAGCTTCGCCGCACGTCATGTCGCGCTTCATCGCGCTGCGACTTTGAGCAGCAGCGCGGCCAGCTCCTGGGCCGGATCGGGCGGCACCAGCGTGCGGATCCGCTCCGCCGCCGCTTCACCGATCGCCCGCCACTCCCCTCGCCGCTGCCACGCCCGTTCCATCGCCTCGTCCAGCGCATCCTCGGTCGCTGCCGCGGCGAGAAAGCCGGTCACGTCGTTCTCCACCACTTCGCCGCTGCCGGCGACGTCGGTGACGATCGGGACGCGGCCGCTGAGCATCGCTTCGACCAGCACGAGCGGCAGCCCCTCGCAGCGCGACGGCAGGACCAGACCGTGGTGGTCGTTCCAGACCGCGGCCACGTCGCGGACGAAGCCGGCGAACGTGACGCTGGTCAGGCCGAGGTAACGGGCCATCTGCTCGAGCCCCTCGCGCTGCAGACCGTCGCCGTAGAACGTGACCGACACCTGCCGCTCCCGCCAGTGATCGCGCGCCAGCACGCGCAGCAGGATGTCCTGTCCCTTTTCCTTCGGATAGAGCCGGCCGAGACAGGCCAGGCGAATCCGGACGTTCTGATCGGGCCAGTCGGAGCGCCGCTCCCACGGCACGAGAAACGGATTGCGGACCACGCGCGCGTGCGGCAGTGACATGCCGAGCTGCTCTTCGGTCAGGCGGAGGTTGTGCTCGGCGACGAAGTAGATCGCCCGCGCCTCCCGATACAGCTTGCGGATGTTCGCCATCCGCCCGTCGGTCGGCCAGTAAAGGTCGGTCGCCTTCTGGCAGATCAGGACGTACGGAAGTCCCTTCCGCCGGCAGGCGTCGGCCATCAGCTCGCCGTCGTGATTGCCGCCCTGCGAGACGATGGCGAGGTCGGGCTTCTTCGAGGTCGCGAGGCCAAGCCGCAGCGCCACCGCTTCATGGAGATACGAGAGCGGATACGAAACGAGCTGCACGCCGAGAAAGACTTTGGTGGGGAGTTTGGCGATGCGGGTCAGATCGCGGATGTCGGCCGCGAGCTCGCGCAGCCGCTGAATGCGCGGCTCCGCTTCATCGACGCGGCTCTTGAAGACGGTGACGGCGTGGCCGCTTTCCGCAAGCGCGGCCGCGGTGGCGCTCCAGAGCTCCTCGCTGCCGCCCCATGTCCGGTTGCTGCTGATGAAGGAGAAATTCATGCGCGGGCGAAGTGGCGGCGGAGTATAGCGGCTGCGATATTCTCCCGAGTATCGGACTTCGTCTGACAGAGGTCATCCGTGCCGGCGAGTGGTGGGAGTACAAGCTCGTGCCGATCGTCTCCGCGTTCTACGCGACCGCGGTGATGCTGCACGTCCCGGTCATCACCCTCTGGCCGGCCGCACTGATGATCCTGCTGTCGATGGTGCCGGGCGCCGCCTACGTCAGCGTCATCAACGACCTGACCGATCGCGAGGAGGACCTCGCCGCCGGTAAGCCGAATCGCACCGCCGGCAAGTCGCGCCCCGTCATCGCCGCGATCGTGATGGTGACGATCGCCGCCGGTCTGGTCTTCGCCTGGCTCTGGCGCGGCGACCCACTGCTGCTCTCGCTCTACCTCTGCGCGTGGCTGGCCTTCTCCCTCTACTCGCTCCCGCCGTTCCGTTTCAAGACACGCGGCATTCTCGGCGTCCTCTGCGACGCCAGCGGCGCGCATCTCTTTCCGACGCTGGTCGCCACCGTGCTCACCTTCCGCGAAGCGGATCGTCCGGTGAGCGCGCTTTGGGTCGTCTCCGTCGCCGTCTGGGCCTTCGCCTACGGACTGCGCGGCATCCTCTGGCACCAGCTCACCGACCGCGACAACGATCAGAGCTCCGGGGTGCGCACCTTCGCGCAAAGGCACTCGCCGGCGGTGGCGATGCGGCTCGGGACGTTCGTCGCTTTTCCGCTCGAGCTGCTCGCCCTCGGCTCGCTGATGGTGCAACTGCGCAGCATCGTCCCGCCGGCGCTGCTCCTCTTCTACGCATTCCTTTCCGTGCGGCGGGTGCGCTGGTGGCAGATGAACGTCGTGGTCGTGGCGCCGAAGCCGCGCTTCTTCATCGTGCTGCACGAGTACTACGACGTCTTCTATCCGCTGGCGCTGCTGCTGACCGCGGCCATGCACGACTGGCGCGATCTGCTCGCGCTGGCAGTGCACTACCTGCTCTTCCCCGCGCGGCTCCTGCAGACGTGGGACGATGCGCGCCGCCTCGTGCGGGCCTGACCGTCTCTCGATGCCTCTCGCTTTACGCGGCGCGCAGGCGTGCGCGGAGCTCCACCATGTAGCGGAGCGTGCGCCGCGGCAGCAGGCAGGCCAGGAGCGCCGCGTACGCTTCGACGCAGAGCGGATCGTTGGCGATGCTGATGCGGGCGTGGCGCGCCGCGGCCACGCGCCGTCCGCCGACCAGCGCGAAGCGGGCGCAGTCGAAGTGATAGCGCGCCTTGTGGCTGCGGCCACCCTCGAGGAGGCGCTTGCGGATTGGGCTCATGCCGAGGTGCCGCCGCGCCTCGTTGACGATGCTGGTGGTCATGGCCAGCTGCTGCGCGCGATCGCGGACGCTGACCGCCCCCTGGTGCCGCCGGTACTGCAGGAGCGACTCGCTCATGTTGGCGAGCCTGCCGACGCGGCTGAGCTTCAACCAGAGATCGAAGTCTTCGCTCGGATAGCGGCTGCCGTCGTAGCCGCCGGCGGCGACCAGCGCATCGCGCCGCACCACCACCGTCGGATGGGCGATCGGCGACCGTCCTCCGATCAGTGCGGCGGTGATCGCCTCGTGCGTCTCGGCGAAGGTCGTTTCACCGACCACGGCGCCCGCGTCGTCGATCACCTCGACACCGGAGCCGATCACCACGCAATCGGGATTGGCGTCGAGATACGCCATCTGCTTTTCGAGCCGCTTCGGGAGCGAGACGTCGTCGGCGTCCATCCGGGCGATGCAGAGCCCGCGGGCGACGTCGATGCCGGCGTTCAGGGCGTGCGAGAGCCCGCCGTGTGCCGAGCGGATCAGCACCACCCGCCGGTCGCGGCGGGCGAACTCTTCGAGGATGGAGGCGGTCCGGTCCGTCGAGCCGTCGTCGACGACGATCAGTTCGAAGGAGCGAAACGTCTGGGCCAGGATGCTTTCGACTGCACGAGCGACGAAGAGCTCGCCGTTCCAGACCGGCAGGACAACCGAGACACGGGGCAGATTTGGTGACAAGTCACCTGCAGATTAGCGGCTGAGGTGTTGCAAAAGCGTCAAGGATGGCCAGGGCGCGACCATTTCCGTCGCCAGGTGCTGCTTCAGCATGCCGGTGTCGTTCATAGCTGTGACGATCCGCTTCGCCAGGACCGCCTCGAACGGCTGCCCCTCGGCACAGACGGCGCCTCACGTGACAGTTGCATGCGACCGCGCGACGGCGGCAATCTGTGCTGGCGGAGTCTCGAACCGACATTGCGTCGCCCGGCTCGGCCCCCTACACTCGCGGCACGCGAGAGGAAGTGCCGATGAGTCGTGATCAAGGTAACGCCACGCCTGCCCCCCGTCCGCGACGATTCGTGGACCGTGCCCTCGACAGCATCGAGACGATCGGCAACCGTCTCCCGGATCCGGCCGCCCTCTTCCTGATTTTTCTGATCCTGGTCTGGATCACCTCCGCGTTGCTGGCGACGGTCCAGTTCGCGGAGATCGACCCGCGCACCAACCAGCCGATCGCGGTCAAGAACATGCTGGCCGGGCCCAACCTGACCGGTTTTCTCTCGCGCATGGTGACGATCTTCACCGGCTTCCACCCTCTCGGCGTGGTGCTCGTTGCGCTCCTTGGCGTCGGCGTGGCCGAGCACACAGGATTCATCAACGCCGGCCTGAAGGCGATGCTGAACGTGACATCGCGTGTGCTGCTGACGCCGATGCTCATCATGGTGGCGATCGTCAGCCACACGGCGGCGGACGCCGGATATGTGCTCGTCATTCCGCTCGGCGCCGTGATTTTTTACGCCGCGGGGCGGCATCCGCTGGCCGGAATCGCGGCGGCCTTTGCCGGTGTGTCGGGCGGGTTCAGCGCGAACTTCGTCCCGTCGAGTCTCGATCCGCTGCTCGCGGGGCTGACCCAGGCGGCCGCAAACATCATCGATCCCGCGCGCACCGTGAACCCGCTCTCGAACTGGACGTTCACGGCGCTTTCGAGTGTGCTGATCATCGCGGTCGGCTGGTACCTGACCGATCGCGTCATCGAGCCCCGCCTGAAATCGGTGGCCGTCGACGGCGACACCAGCGAGTTCACGAAGATCGAGGAGCTCGGCGCGCGGGAGAAGCGCGGGCTGGTGCTGGCGCTGCTGGCCACGCTGATTGCCGCGGCTCTCCTGGCCATTGCCGCCGCTCCTGCCGGCTCGCCGCTACGGTCTCCCGAGGGGTCTCTGACCGCGAGCGGAGCGCCGCTCATGCAGTCGATCGTGCCGCTGATCTTCCTCTTCTTTCTCATTCCCGGCATCGTCTACGGCTATGCGGCGAAAACGATCGAATCGCATCGCGACATCATCAAGGGGATGACCAAAGCGATGGGCACGATGGCGTACTACATCGTCATGGCCTTCTTCGCGTCGCTCTTCATCGCCGCCTTCGGCGAGTCGAATCTCGGCGCGCTGATCGCTCTGAAGGGCGCCAATGTGTTGAAGACGATGGGGCTGCCGGGCCAGGTGACGATCGCCGGGATCATCTTCCTCACAGCTGCCGTCAACCTCCTGATCGGGTCGGCTTCCGCCAAATGGGCGCTGCTCGCTCCGATCTTCGTGCCGATGCTGATGCAGCTCGGCCTCTCGCCGGAGCTCACCCAGGCGGCGTATCGCGTCGGCGACTCGTCGACCAACATCATCACGCCGCTGATGCCCTACTTCCCGCTGGTCGTCGTCTTCTGCCAGCGCTACGTCAAGTCTGCCGGCATCGGCACCGTGGTCTCGATGATGCTGCCGTACTCGATCGCGTTCCTCGTCTCCTGGAGCCTCTTCCTCACGGTGCTCTGGGCGTTCGGGATTCCCCTCGGTCTGCAGGCCCCGTACACGTATCCCCCCTGATCCTGACGAGCAATCGCGGCGACGGTCGGAATCGCGGACTGCCATCTCGGCCGCCGGCAACTACATGGACGACCGTTTACCTTGGCGGTGAGAGGCTGTGGCATCTCGTCGAGCTCCTCGTCTCCACCGCGACGATCACGGTGCTGTTCGCGTTGTCTTCCGTTACATGCCGGACGTGCGAATCGCGTGGCGTAACGTCTGGTTCGACAGGAAAGCGGTGGACTCGAGCCACAGCGCGGCCGGCGCACTGATCGTGCTCCTCCTCTCGGTGTACTACTCAGCGCAGATCGTCTTCTTCGGTGCGGAGCTGACACGCGCGTACTCGCGTGAGGCCGGATCCGCCGAAGGGCAGGAGGGGAACCGAGGTTGACCGGGACCTCGGCCAGGAAGCGCCGGCGGGTGGTGAAGATTGGCTGGGAGACAGGGACTCGAACCCCGATTCATCGGTCCAGAGCCGATTGTCCTACCATTGAACGATCTCCCAGCAACGGAGGGCGCGCATGCTACACGGCGGCTAACGTGAGGGTCAAGATCTACATTCCAAAGTCCATGCACCCTCGGCCGTGGCACAATTTTCGAGTGATGACCTTCCATGTTGCCTGAGGTTTTCGAGTGTCCGGGTTGCCAGCGACAGTTCGTCGTCGAACTGATGGAGACAGAGTCCGATCGCTCGATTCACTGCCCGCAGTGCAAGCGCTACCTCGGCGAGAAGGACGTGCACTTCGTCCTGGTGACGGAGATCGAGGAGCTGGTGGAGCGCCTCCGCTTCGAGCGCGACCGGCTCGAGAAAGATGAAGCGATCTACTCGATGACCGAGTGCGATGCGGAGCTGCGGATGTACGGCTCGGAGATCCACAAGGTGGTGAACATCATCCGCCGCGCGGTCGACGAGCTCGAGGCGCTGAAGCAGTCCTACCTTTGAGCGCCGACCTTCCACTCGCCGGACTCGTGGTGGCCGACTTTTCCCGCGTCCTCGCCGGACCGCTCTGCACTCAGCTGCTCGGCGATGCCGGCGCCCGGGTGATCAAGGTGGAGGAGCCACGGCGCGGCGATGAGACCCGCAACTGGGGGCCGCCGTTCCTGAACGGCGTCAGCACGTACTTTTTATCCGTCAACCGGAACAAGGAGTCGCTGGCCCTCGACCTGCGCAGCAACGAGGGGCGCGAGCTGGCGCGGCTGCTGATCCGGAAGGCGGACGTGGTGGTCGACAACTTTCTGCCGTCGCAGCGGGAGGCGCTCGGGTTGACCGATGTGCCGGTGCGTGCGGTCCACTGCTCGATCGGCGGTTTCGACGGTGATACGTCCGAGGCGAATACGCCGGGGTATGACCTCCTCGCGCAGGCGGGGGCGGGGCTGATGTCGATCACCGGCGAGGCGGAGCCGGTGAAGATCGGCGTCGCGCTCTCGGACGTGCTCACCGCGCATCACGCCTACGGCGCGATCTGCACGGCGCTCGTGCAGCGCGAGCGTACCGGCCGCGGGGCACGGCTCGAGATCTCGCTCTTCTCCGCGACGCTGGCGTCGCTGGTGAACGTCGCGCAGGGGGCGCTCGTCACCGGCCACGAGGCAGGCCGCTTCGGCAATGCGCACCCGTCCATCGTGCCGTATCAACTCTTCCATGCGAGCGACCGTCCGTTCGCGATCGGCGGCGGCACGGACCGCCATTGGCGGCTGCTCTGCGAGAAGGTGCTGGAGCGCGCCGATCTGGCCGCCGATGAGCGCTTTGCCACGAACGCCGCACGGGTGCAGCATCGCGCGACGCTCGTGCCGCTGCTCGAATCGATCTTTGCGACCGCTCCCGCCGCTCATTGGGTGGCGCGCTGCCGCGAGGCGGCCATTCCGGTGTCGCTGGTGCAGGGGGTGCTCGAGGCATTACGCAGCGAGCCGGCGCAGCCGCTCCTCACCACGGTCGATCATCCGGCCGGCAGCTACGACGCGGTGCGCAACCCGGTGCGCTGGAACGGGGAGCGTCTGCCGGTCCGCAGCGCGCCGCCGCAACTCGGCGAGCACACCGCGGCGATCGTCGCGGAGCTCACCGCCGGGCGTACGAAAGCATGAGCAGCACGAGGCAGCAGAGAAAGACGAACCCGATCATCGCCACCATCAGCGCGATGTGCCACGGCTTGCCCGCCTCCTTGCCGCCGAAGGTGCGGAAGATGAGGAAGAGCGCCGACGCGCCGATCGCCACCACCACCGACCCCGCCACGAGGACGAAGACGAGTGCCCGCTGAAACTCCGGATCCACCGGCGCACACTATCCCAACGCCCCTCGCCGCCGCGATCTTCGACTTTGACGAGACGATCATCGATCTCGAGCCGCAGCACGCCGCTGCCGACGTTGCGCTGTGTCACGCGATGGGCAGCGAGTACATGGACCTGCCGGAGAGCTACCGCTTCAGCTCCGGTACGCGCATCGTCGACGACGTGCGCGACATGCGCGCGTTCTTCGGCTGGCCGCACAGCGAAGAAGAGTTGTTCGCCATCCGCCAGCGCGCCTTCGACCAGGCCTGTGCCGAGAGCGAGCTGCATCTGCTGCCGGGCGTGGAGGCGACCATTCGCGCGCTGCACGCGCGCGGGATCACGCTCGCGGTGACGTCATCGGCGGTCGGTGCGGCCATCGACGCGATCCTGCGGCGGCTGCAACTGCGCGAGCTCTTCGCGCTGATCGTCGACGGCAGCGACGTCACGCGCGGTAAGCCCGATCCGGAGCCGTACCTCATCACCGCGCGGAAGCTCGGCGTCTCGCCGTCGCAGTGCATCGTCTTCGAGGATTCGCACGTCGGCGTCGTGGCCGCGAAGCGTGCCGGGATGTACGTGATCGCGGTGCGCAATCCTCACGCGAAATCGGCGCAGGATCTGTCGGAAGCGGACGTCGTGCTGACGACGATGGAAGATTTCGGGTTGGAGTAGCGAACGTTCAGAGCCGAGCGTTGTGCACGCTCAGCTCGGCCACCATCCGGATCAGCCGCCGCCCTTCCTCGTCCGCGTTCTCGTACGTCCGGCAGAGGGTCTCCACCTCGTCCTCGTCTTCCCAGGCCGAGACCGTGAAGCCGTCTGCCGGCTGGGCCGGATCCTCGGAGGGGACGCGCCACCAGGTCTCTTCCTTCAGGCGATAGCTCACGAAGCCGCGGGTGCGGGCACGGCGGGCTTCGCCGAGGGTGGCCAGAATCGACTCGCCGGCCGAGACGCGGCCCTCGGCGGCGGCGTTGGCTTTCTGCGCGGCGAGGATACGGCCGACGAAGGTCACGATCAGGTCCTGCAGGCGCTCGGCCGCGACGCCGGAGGGGGAGACGAAGCGGACGCCGGTGTGCGAAAGGATGCTCTTGCCGTCGCCGGCGGGGGTGCGCACGACCTGCGAGCGGGCCACCTCGCACTCCAGCTCGACGTCGTTGCCCTGCCATCGGAACACCAGCGGGAAGCGGTCGCCGTGCGCCGCCTCGCCGTAATGCTCGATCAGCGCGCCGGCCATCCCGATGTCGAGCACCAGCGCGTTCTGTCCCCGCATCGTCGCCAGAATCGGCTTCTGCAGTTCCAGACGTTGAAACTTTCGGCGGTCGTCCGCAACCATTCGGGCGTCATGGTAAGCGCTTTGCTGTCGGAAACGGCAGAGGCGAGGCTTGCCCGAAAGACCGTCACGCGACAGACGCAGCTTCTGGCGTATCGGGCCGGAGAGTACCTGGACGACGGTCGTGCCCGTCATCTTCATCATTCTCTCGCTTCTTTCGCTGGTCATCCTGCCGGTGGTGGTCTCGAATCACACCGCGCAGATGCGCCACGAGATCACCCGCGTGGCCGAGCCGGCCCGCCGCTCCGCCAACCAGATTCAGATGGACATCTCGGCGGAGCTCGACAAGATCATCGCCTTCCAGGTCACCGGGCAGAAGCAGTACCGCGAGGAGTACTTCCGCCTGGTCGGCGAGCAGGAGAAGAACCGTCAGACGCTGGCCCGCCTCCTTCCGCATCTCGACGAGAACCTCGGCGATGACCTGACCGCCCTCTTCGGCCAGACCAGCCGGTGGCACCAGAACGTCGTGCAGGGGGAGTTCCTCTCGCGGCAGCTGCCGACGGAGATCTTTCTCTCCCGTCTCTTCGAGAGTCACGCCGCGTACGAGAAATCGTTGAACGCGGCCTCGGAGCTCGAGCTCGAGTTGCAGAGCGGCATCGAGTCGCGTCTGCAGCGCATTCGCGACGCGGAGCGCCTCAATCTCTCGCTGACCATCGTCCTGACGCTGCTCGCATTGACGTCCGCGCTGCTGGTGGCGGGACTGGGCCGGCAGATGCGCCTGCTCGCACGCGAGGCCACGCGCCGCCGTCTCGAAGCGGAGCGCGAAGCGAACGAAGCGAAGGTCGCGCGTGCCGCGGCCGAGCGCGAGGAACGCCGCGCCGCCTTCCTGGCCGGTGCCGGTCAGGAGCTGGCGTCGTCGCTCGAATACGAACAGACCATCGCCTCGCTGGCGCGCCTGATCGTCCCGAACATCGCCGAGATGTGCGTAGTCGACGTGACCGAGCCTGACGGCTCGTTGCGCCGCGCCGCGGTCGCGCATCGCAATCCAGAGGATGAAACTGTGCTGGCCTCGCAGGTCGGCAGCGTGAAGACGGAAGTGCCGGAGGCGATCGTCCGGATGATGCAGAGCCACGACGCGAATCTCGTCGGCGGGACGTCGAGCCTCTACGCCTGGGTGACCGGCAGCCAGGAGCTCGCGGGCGCACGCACGATGGTCTTCATGCCGCTGGTGAGCCGCGGTCAGACCATCGGCATGGTCAGTGCGATCTCCACCCAAGCCAGGCCGTTCACCACCGACGACCTCCCGCTCTTCACCGAGCTGGCCCGCCGCGCGTCGCTCTCCATCGACAACGCACACCTCTATCTCGAATCGCAGCAGGCCGTGCGTGCACGCGAGGAAGTGCTGGCCATCGTCAGCCACGACCTTCGCAATCCGCTCAATGCTGTGACCCTCGGCGCGTCGCTGCTGCAGATGTCGGAGACGCTGTCCGACGACGATCGGGAGCAGGTCGACACGATCGTCCTCTCCGGCAAGCGGATGAGCCGCCTCATCGCCGATCTCCTCGACATCACCCGCCTCGAAGGGGGCAAGCGTCTGCCGATCGAAGCGGCGCGCGTCGAAGTGCGCGAGCTGCTCGACGAGACGCACGAGTTGTTCCGCGCGCAGGCAGCGTCGCAAGCGGTCACGCTGCAGTTCCTTTCCGACGAGAGCCTGCCGCCGGTGCACGCCGATCGCCATCGCATCATGCAGGTCCTGTCGAACCTGATCGGCAACGCGCTGAAGTTCACCCCTGCCGGCGGCATCATCACCCTGCGCGCCGAGAAGCACGGCCACGACGTGCAGTTCCTCGTCTCCGACACCGGCCCAGGCATTCCGAAGGAGAACCTGGCCGACGTCTTCAGCCCGTACTGGCAGGCCAAACGCGCGGAGCGTCTCGGGGCCGGTCTCGGACTGCCGATCGCGAAGGGCATCGTCGAGTCGCACGGCGGCCGGATCTGGGCGGAGAGCGAGCCGGGCGAAGGGACGCGCTTCTACTTTACGCTTCCGGTGCACATCGAGAGCGCCACTCCCGCGCACATCGAAGAAGCGCGCCGCTGAGCGATCGGACAGCGGGGTTACATGCGCGGAGGAATCTCCAGCGCGTCGCTGACGCTCAGCTCGGCGAAGAGGCGAATCAGTCTGCGCCCTTCGTCGTCGGAGGAGGCGTAGACGCGGCAGAGGCGCTGCATCTCCTCGCTGTCCTCGCCGCGCGCGACGGTGAAGCCGACCGCCGGCTGCTCGGGCAGGAAGACGCGCCGCCGGGTCCAAATGCCGCTCTCGTATCGATAGCTGAGGAACTGCGCGTCGGTGCCGCGCACGGTGCGATCGCCGTCGACGGTAATGTTGATCGGTCCGGTCGGCGCTTCGCGGCGGCCTTCGAACGCTTTCAGCACGAGGTCGCCGAGCATCCGCCGGAGGTGGTCGCCCGACTCGCCGAGGGCCGCGGTGAAGCGCAGACCGGAGTACGCGCCGTGGACGCAGCGCACCACCTCGCAACGCATCCGGATCGGCGCGTCACCGTAGGTGGTGTGCAGCTCCGCGGCTTTCGTCGCCAACGGTTCCTCGTGGCGGATCCCGGCGCCGAGGACGCCCATTTCCGCGATGACGACCGGTTGATCGCCGAACGTGCCGATGAGAGGGGGATCGAGATGGAGGCGCTGAAATTCGCGCCGCTCCTCACCCATACCATGCATGCGGGGGATTCTACGCCGAGAGCCGGTCTCTTAGTGGACTGAGGCTGTGCGCACCCGGGTCGATGCGATGTAGGTGTTGCGGACGCGCATGCGGTAGCGATGCGTGCGCGAGTGCACCTTCTCGATATACCCCTGCGTTTCGGCGAACGGCGGGATGCCGCCGAAGCGCTCGACGTTGCCTTCGCCCGCGTTGTAGGCCGCGAGCGCCAGCCGCTCGTCACCGAAGCGGTTCAGGAGGCGGCGGTAGTACCTCGTGCCGGCGGCGATGTTCTGCTGCGGGTCGAACGGATTGGCGATGCCGAGGATGCGGGCCGTGCTCGGGACGATCTGCATGAGGCCCTGCGCGCTCTTGTTCGACACCAGCCCCGCCCGGAAGTCGGATTCGGTGTGCACCATCGCGGCGACGAGCTCCGGCGCGAGGTTGTTCTTGATCGCCTCGCGATAGATGATCGAGCCGTAGGGCACCTGCGTGCGGAAGAACTCTTCCTTCACGCTGTCGAAGGTGAACGTGCGCGGGTGAGCGAGCGGCTGCGAGCCGAGGAACTGCTCGCGCGTCGTTTCGGTGGTGAAGATCGGGAGCGAGCGCTGAAGGTTTGCGCGGGAGGTCTCGACCTTCCGGACGTGCGCGGCGGCCGGCGCGCCTGCCGCTCCGACGGTGAGATTCATCGCTTTGGTCGGGATGTCGAAGACAGCCAGGGCAACCGGTACGCCGACGAGAACGGCCGTTGCGCGCGACGCAACGCGGAGTACGCGTCTCCACACGCTCCCCGCCCGCCGCGCGTGCCGCTGGCAGTCGCAGACGATCCGGTAATCCGCGCCGGGTCTCCACTGATGTTTCATCTGCCTGCGTTGCTGTTTCATGCTCATACCTGGATTGCCGCTAAGGGCAAAAGGCGGACCAGCTTGACCGCGAGGCATGCGAAGTTGCTGATGCGCCGCGACATCCCGTCCGCGCACCTATGAATCAATTTTGGAAGCTCCGTTCAAACCGGCTGGCTTACGCCGCGCGCAAGCTACTCGGTGAGCAGCGCCTTCGTTTCGTCGTTGAACATGACCCAGAGCGCGTAAACACCGAGCGCAGTTCCGAGGGGGAAACCAGGCAGGTTGAGGATGGCGATGATGATGGTGAGGATGCGCGCCCACGACTTGCGTTTGGAGAGACCCCAGCCGGCCAGGATCGTCGGCAGCGACAAGAGAGCGATC
This sequence comes from Thermoanaerobaculia bacterium, assembly GCA_036398925.1. Lineage (GTDB taxonomy): Bacteria > Acidobacteriota > Thermoanaerobaculia > Gp7-AA8 > Gp7-AA8 > DASWOB01. The sequence continues at coordinate 45,432 of DASWOB010000091.1, read as the reverse complement.
AGCACCGCCACACCGGTCATGCAGCCGCCCGCCGCGAACGCACCCGCCGCGTCGCCCCCGGTGTCCTGCGCCGCAATCATCGTGGCCAGCCCCGCGCCTCCCAGGAGCATGAACAACGCGCCGAGGAGACCGAGCGCTCCGAAGATGTAGAACACGATCGACAGGATCTTGATGTGCTGTTGCATGGCGACAGTGTAACGGCTCACGGCGGTGGCGCCGTATCGGTCGACGTCGGCGGCAACTCTTCATCCGGCGGCTCCACCGTCGTCGCCGGCTCCTCGGGCACCGACGTATCGGTGGTTTCGGTCGTGCCGGTCGTGTCGGTCGTCTCCGTCGTTTCCGTCGCCGCGGTATCCGTGGGAGGCGCTTCCACGCTCTCCGTCTTCTCCGCCTCTTTCTTCTTCTCCGTCAGCACCTCGCTCTCCACGAGATGTCCCCAACGCCGCATGCGCGAGAGGATCATGTTCTGCCGCCAGCGCAGGCGTTTGTTCGGCTTGCCGGGGTTCATCAGGCGCGGATTCGGGAGGCAACCCGCCAGCAGCGCCGCTTCGCGCGGCGTCAGACTTTTTGCGGACTTGTCGAAGTAGTGGCGCGCGGCCGCTTCCGCTCCGTAAACGCGCTCTCCCATCTCCACGACGTTCAGGTAGATCTCGAGGATGCGTTTCTTCGAGAGCTCCTGTTCGAGCGCGCGGGTGATGAAGTACTCGCGGATCTTGCGCACCGGATTTCTGGAAGGGGAGAGATAGAGATTCTTCGCCAGCTGTTGCGTGATCGTGGAGCCGCCGTGCGTGACTTTGCGGCGTTTCCAGTTCTTCTCGAGCGCCTCTTTCATCCCCTTCACGTCGACGCCTTCGTGCTCGTAGAACGAGTTGTCCTCGGCCACCAGCACGCCGCGCCGCAGATACGGCGAGATCCGGTCGTACGAGACCCACTGGTAGCGGATCGTGGCGTCTTTCCCCTGGTCGCGCAGCAGCTCTTTGCGCCGCTCCATGAACGCGGTGGTCTTCGGCGGCTCCTTCGCCAGTTTCCCCACATCGGGGAAAGTGATGACCTCCCAGGCGATCCAGCCGAGGAAAATGAGCAGCAGAACCAGCAGCACCCGTTTGATCACGTGTGGCGATTCTACCTACACTATGCGCATGAGACGCTTTGCCTTCGCCTTCTGCCTGCTCACAGTCGTGCCGGCCGTGGCGTACGCCTTCGAGCCGGAGCCGCGTATCGTCGAGGAGCGCATCGATGATGGCCGCACCGATAGCCGCAACGCTCGTATCGGACTGCTGCGCATGCCGAACAGCGGCACCGTCGGCGAGCAGATCGTCAATCACATCCGCCGCGAGCTGCGCGATGCCGGCTACGACGCCTACACCGTCCCCGCCACGTACGAGGAAGTGCGCGACGGCATGGGCGCCGACGCCGATTTTTACGTGGAGGTGGTGAGTGAAGGCTCGACCACGCCGCACGGCGGCATCGACGTCGGCGGCCGCAACGTCGGTGTGTCGATCGAAGTGGTGGTCTCGCGGTTTACCGGAGAGCTGCGCGTCTACCACGGCCGGTCGCTCCAGCTGCTCGGCTCGCGCGAGCTCCACGAGCGCGCGTCCGGCGTGATGCCGACCTACATCGGCCTGGGCGGCCGCAACGGTCACCTCGGCGTCGCGCTGCCGTTCGCACGCTGGACGCAGAACCGCCGCGTCGTCCGCGGCGCCGCCCGCGAAGCCGCGGCCGCGGTCGTGGCGACGGTGCGCGGCGAATGAAGCCGGTCCTGGTCCTGACCACGGTCGGCAGTTCGTTCGATGCGAAAGCGCTGGCGCGCGAGCTGGTCGAGCTCCATCTCGCCGCCTGCGTGAACGTCATCGACCGGATGCAGTCGATCTACCGCTGGCAGGGCAAGGTCGAAGAAGAGAGCGAGCAGCTGCTGCTCATCAAGACCATGGACGCGCGCGTGCCGGAGCTGAAGACGGCCCTGCTGCAGCGGCATCCGTACGAGCTGCCGGAGTTCGTGGTCGTGCCGGTCAGCGAGACGTCGGCCGAGTACGGCGAATGGCTGCTCGCGTCATCGCGCTGAGCGCCAGCAGCACCAGTGTGGCCACCGAGATGTTGCGCCCCCGCGTGTACGCCTCGGGGCGAAACAGCAGCTGCACGCGATGCACGCCCTTCGGCACGAAGACGCCGAGAAACGCGTGGTTGGTGAAACGCGGCTCGACGCGCTTGCCGTCGATGTAGGCACGCCAGCCGGGCCACATCGCGTTCGAGACCACCACCCAGCCGTCGTTCTCCATCGTCGCGGTGAGGTCGTAATCGAGACCGGCGCCGTTCATCGAGATCGTGCCGGGGCCGTTCGCGATCTCGTGCGGCGGATACTCCGGCGCCAGCACCCAGGCGCGTTGCGAAAAGTCGGTCTCGCTCCACATCCCTGTCAGCACGGCGGTGTCATCGCGCTCGTAGCGGATGCGCGGCGGCACGAAGGCGCGCGGCAGGACGTGCGTGTTCTCGAGCAGGCGTGACTGGCGATCCTCGAGCACGAGCCGCCACTGGTCGTTCGGCTGCGCGTCCAGCGATCCGATGGCATAGCGGATGTTGAGGAACGAGAGAAACGGCCTGCCGGGGTCGCCGATGATGTTGAACGAGACCGGCTGCGAGACGCACCACAGCGGATAGGTCTCGCTCAGCCGCCGGAACGTCATCGCCTCGTAGCCGCGTGCGTCTTCGAGATCGTAGAGGGCCGCGGTATCGGGCACCAGCGCGTAGTGCAGACCGGCGATGCGGAAGGGCGGCTCCGCCGCCTTGCGCCGCTGCAGCTCCGCCAGGATCGGCACTTCCGGGTAGAACGCCTTCCGGCTGATGGCCGGATAGATTCCGCCGTCTTCCATCACCCGCTGTACGAGGACGAGCGTGAGGATGGCCGGGACGACGTACCTGGTGCGGAAGACAAACAGCAGTGCCACGAGCGCGAGCGGGATCAGCTCGGCGAGCGCGAGCTCGCGGACCAGAGCCGCGTCGACGCCGCTCGCGATCTGATGTCGTCCGACGAAGTAGTTCGCGACGCCGAGGAGGACCGTGAACGCGGCGATGTAGATTGCGGTCCGTTTGCGCGGCAGCGCGCCGGCGAGCGTATCGGCGGCAAGCGCCGCCAGAATGGCCAGCGCGAATGCGGCCGTGAAGGCCAGCCGCTCGTTCAAGGCCATGTCGAAGAGCGGGATCTCGTGCAGCAGATGCGCGACCGGCCAGCCGTCGATCGCGGCGACGAAGCAGACGGCGAACAGGCCGATGAAGAACCACATCTCCCGGCGCCTGCGCGCGAGCAGCATCGCCGCGAGCGCGAGCGCCAGCACGATCGAGCCGACCCGCGCCGCCTGTGGATCCCACGCGGCCGTCGGCGATTGACGCCACGGCGGCCCGCCAAAGTACGGGAAGAGGGCGATGCCTGCGCGGCGCGAGACGATCTCCGCCGACGTATCGAATTCGGCGGGCGCGAAGATCTGCGTGCGCATCTTGAACTCGCGCGTGTGCGGTGAGGCGGCGGCGAACGGCATCAGCGAGATCGCCGTGAGCGCCAGCGCGATCGCGCCCGATGCGACGGCCAGTGCGATCGCGCGGCCGCGGCGCTCGCGATGCACGATCAGCTCGAACACACCGTAGGCCGCGCCACTCGCGACGATGTGCAGGACCGACTCCGGGTGGCCGGCCACGATCACCAGCACGAAGCCGGCGGTGAGGATCGCGGCCGCGCGAAGGGTCTGTTCCCGCACGACCCGGCGCACGCCGAGAAACACCAGCGGCATACAGGCCCACGCGCGCCCGAGAGGCCAGCCGACGAAGAACGTCAGGATGCCGCAGAACGCGAAACCGGCCGAGGCGATCAGCGACGCCCACTCGCTGATCCCCAGCGCACGGGCGAATGCGAACGTGAAGAGCACCGCCAGGAAGAAGGTCATGGCCGCGCCGAAGGTCAGCGCCTGATCGAGCGGCAACAGATAGGCGACGACGTTGAACGGGTCGTACGGCGCCGCCTGCGCGTTCGCCGCGAGGATGCTGCCGTTCAGGAGAAACGGGTTCAGCAGCGGCGGCGCGTTCTGCTCCCGCGCAAAACGGACCGCCCGCTGCCACGGGATCATCTGGGTGTAGAGATCCGACAGCGCGCCGTTGTACGACTGCTCCACGCCGAATTCGCGCTTGTAGTCACCCAAAGGTTCCGAGCCGTACGGCAGATCGATCGGCGCGTAGACCTTTGCCGTCAGCAGCGCCCGGCCGGTGAAGAGCACCGGCAGCAGCACCAGCACCAGCATCGCCGCGGTGGAGATCGGCTGGATGAAGCGTCTCCACAGGGTGAAGAGTCCGGCGGTGACGGCGACGTAGAGAAGCAGCGCGGGCAAGGCGCCGGGAGGATACAACGGCCGGGTGGCCCCCTACAGGTGGTAGAACGGGAACACCGATTTGACCGGCGGAGTTACAGTCGTCTCACGCCATGGAATCGATCATCATTCGCGGCGCCCGCGAACACAATCTCAAGAACATCGACGTCGTCGTCCCCCGCAACAAGTTCGTCGTCATCACCGGCGTCTCCGGTTCCGGCAAGTCATCGCTGGCGTTCGACACGATCTTCGCGGAAGGGCAGCGCCGCTACGTCGAATCGCTCTCCGCCTACGCCCGGCAGTTCCTCGAACAGATGGAGAAGCCGGACGTCGACGCGATCGAAGGGCTCTCGCCCGCGATCTCGATCGAGCAGCGGACCACTTCGCGCAACCCGCGCTCCACGGTCGGTACGGTCACCGAGATCTACGACTACCTGCGACTCCTTTACGCGTCGATCGGCACGCCGCACTGCACCAACTGCGGCCAGGAGATCCGTCCGCAGACCATCCAGCAGATGGTCGACCGGCTGCTCACGCTCCCGCCCGGTACGAAGTTCACCGTCCTCGCGCCGTACATCCGCGGCAAGAAGGGCGAATACCGCAAGCAGATGCTGCAGATGGTGAAGGAGGGCTTCACCCGCGCCGTGGTCAACGGCGAGATGGTCGAGCTTGCCGATCCGCCGGCTCTCGACAAACAGAAGAAACACACCATCGACATCGTGATCGACCGCCTGGTGGTCAAAGAGGGCGTGGCCCAGCGTCTCGCCGACTCGCTGGAGACCGCGACCCGTGTGACGAAGGGGCTCGTGAAGATCCTCTACGCCGACGACAACCGCGAGGAATTGCTCTCGCAGAACTACGCCTGCCCCGATTGCGGCGTCTCCATCGGCGAGATCACCCCGCGCCTCTTCTCCTTCAACTCCCCCTACGGCGCCTGCCCGCGCTGCTCCGGTCTCGGTCTGCTGCTGGAGATCGACGAGCGGAAGATCGTCCCGGATCACTCCAAGTCGGTCAAAGACGGTGCGATCGCCCTCTGGAAAGAAGGCAGCGACCACTGGCGCTTCCGCCAGATCGAGACGCTCGCCAAACACTACAAGTTCAAGCTCGACACGCCGTGGTCGAAGATGCCGGAGAAGGCGCGCAACTGCATCCTCTACGGCTCCGAGGACAAGATCAAATTCGAGTTCCAGGGCTCGGAGAGCACGTATCAGTACAGCGGCAACTACGAGGGCATCGTGCCGATGCTCCAGCGCCGCTACAAGGAATCGGACAGCGACGACACGCGCGAGGAGATCGAGCGCTTCATGACCCACACGAAGTGCCCGGACTGCGGCGGCAAGCGCCTCAAGCCGGAAGCGCTCAGCGTCACGGTCGCGAACCGCTTCATCGATCAGATCGTCGCGTTCCAGCTCAAGGATGCGAACGACTTCTTCCGCGGCATCGAGCTGACCCCGCGCGAGGAAGCGATCGCCGGCAAGATCCTCAAGGAAGTGCGCGACCGTCTCGGCTTCCTCACCTCCGTCGGCGTCGGCTACCTCACGCTCGACCGCAACGCGGCGTCGCTCTCCGGCGGCGAGGCGCAGCGCATCCGCCTGGCCACGCAGATCGGCTCGAAGCTGATGGGCGTCCTCTACGTCCTCGACGAGCCGTCAATCGGCCTTCACCAGCGCGACAACCGGAAGCTGATCGACTCACTGCTGGAGCTGCGCGACCTCGGCAACACCGTCATCGTCGTCGAGCACGACGAGGAGACGATCGAGTGCGCCGATCACATCATCGACCTCGGTCCCCGCGCCGGCGTACACGGCGGCGAAGTGGTGGCCGAAGGAACGCTCGCCGACATCAAGCGTTACGAGCGCTCGCTGACCGGCAAGTACATGCGCGGCGACCTGCGCATCGACGTGCCGGCGCGCCGGCGTCCTCTCGGCGAGAACAAGCTGGTCATCCGCGGCGCGCGCCAGAACAACCTGCAGAACCTCGACGTCACCATCCCCCTCGGCGTCTTCATCGCCGTCACCGGTGTCTCCGGCTCCGGCAAATCGACGCTCGTCAACGACATCCTCTACAAGTCGCTCTCCCGCCACTTCTACGACGCGCTCGACACGCCGGGCGAGCATGACCGCATCGACGGGCTGGAGCTGATCGACAAGGTGATCGACATCGATCAGTCGCCGATCGGCCGCACGCCGCGCTCCAATCCCGCCACCTACACCCAGGTCTTCGGCGAGCTGCGCAACCTCATGGCCGGGACGCCGGAGGCGCGCATGCGCGGCTACGGGCCGGGCCGCTTCTCATTCAACGTCAAGGGCGGCCGCTGCGAGGCGTGCAAGGGCGACGGGCAGATCAAGATCGAGATGCACTTCATGCCCGACATCTACGTCAAGTGCGACGTCTGCAACGGCAAGCGCTACAACCGCGAGACGCTCGAGGTGAAGTACAAGGGCTACTCGATCGCCGACATCCTGGAGATGACCGTCGAGCAGTCGTTCGACGTCTTCCGCAACGTGCCGAAGATCGCCACGATCCTCCGTACGCTGGATGAGGTCGGACTCGGCTACATCACCCTCGGCCAGTCGTCGACGACGCTCTCGGGCGGCGAGGCGCAGCGCGTGAAGCTGGCCAAAGAGCTGGCCAAGCGCGCCACCGGCAAGACGCTCTACATCCTCGACGAGCCGACCACCGGCCTCCACTTCGACGACGTCGCCAAGCTGCTGCACCTCATGCACGGCCTCGTCGACCGCGGCAACACCGTGGTCGTCATCGAGCACAACCTCGACGTCATCAAGACCGCCGACCACGTCATCGATCTCGGCCCCGAGGGGGGCGACGGCGGCGGCAAAGTGATCGCCACCGGCACGCCGGAGAAGATCGCCACGGTCAAGATCAGCCCGACCGGTCAGTACCTGGCGAAGATGCTCACGAAGAACGCTGCCGTTGCCTGAGTGAGACGAAACGTCACGCGGGAAAGAGCGCGTGACGTTTCGAGTCGATTGCGAGCCGAAGGCGAAGCCGGACTGCTCGCGGCGTTCTTGAGAGGCGAGAAGCGGACGCTCAAAACGTATGGTGTGGGCTTCGGCGCGCCGTTCTCTCCCTCATGAAATCAAGCGTATCCGGTGAGATCCGGATCGCTCCCGATGAAGATCGACGTCTCGGAAAAATAGCCGGCGACGCTTCCGACAAGATCCATGGATGCTTCCGGTGAGGTCGGCGACGCTTCCGGTGATATCCATGGATGCTTCCGGTGAGGTCGGCGACGCTTCCGGCAAGGTCCATGGATGCTTCCGGTGAGGTCCGCGACGCTTCCGACAAGGTCCATGGATGCTTCCGGTGAGGTCGGCGACGCTTCCGGTAAGGTCGATCGACGCTTCCGGTGAGGTCCGCGACTATTTCTTTTGGAAACGAGGACCTCAGACGCGAGGGCGGGTCGCTTGCGGTGAGGTCCCCAAAACAGGAGGGGTGGGCTGGAAGCCCACACCGCACCATCGCGGCGTTGCTGCTGATTCGCGACAAGTCGCGGTGCAGGCGCGCGCATAGGCGGGCGCACCATGAAGCGACTGCTGCTCACGGTGATCATCGCGACTCAAGCGCAGGCGGGAAGAATATTGCACATTACGGCCGTTCCGTTCAGCCGCATGTCCGCCAAGATCTTCCTCCTCTCGCCTGCGAACCTGAACGGCTTGCGGGCGAAGCAGCTCGCGTCACCGCGCGCAAAGTTCGCCACGGCGCTGCGCTACCAGAGTGAAGAGGGCGTGCCGATCGCCGACGCGTTCGCGTTCATGTCGGCGCTCTACTTTCGCGGCAAGATCGCGTACGCGCGCCACTTCGCCGTGCCGTCGGAGGCGATCGGCGGCGACGGCATCTTCGTCATCACCTCCGGCTACGGCCTCGTCCCGCCCGACTGGCGGCTGAACGAAGAGCGTCTCAAGCGGATGAAGAAAGTCGACGTCGACACCGCCTCGCGCAGCTATACGAAGCCGCTCCGCGAGCACGCCACCACCCTCGCGCGGGCACTGCAGAGCGATCCGGAGGCGGTGGTGGTCCTCCTCGGCAGCGTCGCCACCGGCAAGTACGTCGACGTCCTCCGGCCGATCCTCGGCGAGCGTTTGCGCTTCCCGAAGGTCTTCGCCGGCCTGGGCGACATGGCTCGCGGTGGACTGATGCTCCGCGCCGTCCGCGAGAACCGCGAGCTGTCGTACACCACCCTCGACGCTCCCCGCCACCGCACCGGCGGGTCGGGGAAGATGCCGGCGGACTGGTGAGGCACGAGCACTGCACAGCCCGATCATGTGCGTGTGAAACGCGTCGAGATCCCCGACGAGCCCGAAACGATCCTCGAATTCGGTGACCGCGAAGTGCGGCTCACCAACCTGCGCAAGGTGTTCTGGAAGAACCTCGGTATCACCAAGCGCGATCTCCTCCAGTACTACGCCGACGTCTCGCCGTACCTGCTGCCGCATCTCGTGGAGCGGGCCATGGTCATGAAACGCTATCCGAACGGCGCGGAGGGGGAGTTCTTCTACATGAAGCGGGCACCGGAGCCGCGGCCCGAGTGGATCGACATCTGCCTGATCATGCACAACGCCGGGCCGGTGAACTTCCCGATCGTGCAGGACCTGCCGTCACTGCTCTGGCTGATCAACCTCGGCTGCATCGACCTCAACCCGTGGTACGCGCGCTGCGACGACACCGATCGTCCCGACTTTCTGCATTTCGATCTCGACCCCGGACCAGGCTCCGACTTTCAGAAGGTGCGCGAGGTGGCGCTGCGCGTGCGCGACATCCTCGGCGCGCTGGACATGCCGACCTATGCCAAAACCACCGGCTCGAAAGGGATCCACGTCTACATCCCGGTCGTGCGCGAGCCGCTGCAGAAGCAGGTCTGGACGTTCGCCAAAGCGATCGCCATCGAGCTCGAGAACCGCCACCCCGACATCATCACGGCCGAATACCGCAAGGTGAAGCGCCCCTATGGCCGCGTGCTGGTCGACTACAACCAAAACGCCTGGGGGCGGACTCTCGCCTCGATCTACTCCCTCCGCCCCACCCCCTTCGCCGGCGCCTCGATGCCGGTAACGTGGGAAGAGATCGAAGCGGGCGTGCGGGTGGAGGACTTTCGCATCGACAACGCCCGCGAGCGGCTCGAGGAAGTGGGCGACCTCTGGAAGCCGGTGGTGGCGAAGACGAAGCGCTTCGACCTGATGAAAGTGTTCGCGGCGGCCGCGAAGCCCAAAAAGGCAGCAACCAAGAAAACGACCAAGAAGGCAGCCACGGCATGAAAGCACCGAAGATCACCACCTCCGGCTGGCCGGCCTTCGAGCTGCCGCTCCAGCCGGCCTACCCGCCGATGGAAGCAAAGCGTGTCGCGGCCGTTCCGACGGGCGAGACGTGGCTGTTCGAGCCAAAGTGGGACGGCTTCCGCTGCATCGTCTTCCGCGACGGCGACGAGGTCGCGCTGCAGTCGAAGGCGGGACAGCCGCTCGGCCGCTACTTTCCGGAGCTGGTCGAGGCGTTTCGCGCGCTGAAAGCGAAGCAGTTCGTCGTGGACGGGGAGATCGTCGTGCCGGTCGAAGGGCGGCTGTCGTTCGACGACCTCCTGCAGCGCATCCATCCGGCCGAGTCGCGGATCAAAAAGCTGGCCGCGTCGTCGCCGGCACACTTTTACGCGTTCGACATCCTGGTGGCCAAAGGGAAAGCGCTCAACGAGAAGCCGATCGAAGAGCGGCGCGAAGCGCTCGAGACGTTCTTCGAGAGCATCCCGGAAGGGCTGCTGCACCTCTCGCCCGCGACCACCGATCGCAAGATGGCGCAGAAGTGGTTCAGCGATTTCGGCGCGCTCGGGCTCGACGGCGTGATGGCCAAACGCCTCGGCGAGCCATATCACTCCGGCGATCGCGAGGGGATGGTCAAGGTCAAGCACCTCAAGACCGCGGACTGTGTCGTGGGCGGCTTCCGCTACGGCGAGGGGACGAAGTCGGTCGGCTCGCTGCTGCTCGGTCTGTACGACGACGAGAACCGGCTGGTCTACATCGGCCACACCTCCTCAGTGAAAAAGACCGACCGGATGGAGCTGACGGAGACGCTCGAAGCGATGCGCTCCGAAAACGCCTTCGAAGTGCGCGTCCCCGGGGGACCGAGCCGCTGGGCCGGCTCGCGCAGCGGCGAATGGGAGCCGGTGCGCCCCGAGCTGGTCTGCGAGGTCGAATACGACTACTTTTCGCAGGGGCGCTTCCGCCACGGCTCGAAGTTCCTGCGCTGGCGGCCGGAAAAGAAGCCGAAGCAGTGCACGATGGACCAGGTGCTGCCGAGCCGGGTTCCGAAGGGGAAGGACCTGGCGCTGCTCTGATCCCGACCGCGGTGGCCACGCCACCGCCCACACCACACCAGGAACGAATGAGCGGCGGTCCGCTGTTCAACCCGGTGTGAAAACGACCCGCGTGGTTTTCGTGCTCCTCGCGCTGTGCGCCCTTTCGGCCAACGCCCAGACGGTGCGCATCACCGAAAAGGCGACCGGCCTCCGGTCCGGCATGCTCCATGTCCCGATCGTTGCCACCGAGCCGGTGACCCGCCTCGAGCTGGTGATCAACGGCGTCCCCTGGACCACTGCCGTCGGACGGCAGATGACCGCGCAGGTGAACCTCGGGCAGTACATCCGCCGCATGCGGATGAAGGCGGTCGGTTACGACGCGGAGGGGAACATCGTCGGCGAGGACGAGATGGTGGTCAACGATCCGCGGCCGCCGTTCCGCGTCCGGCTGCAGGCGCCGCCGAAGTACCCGGAGAGCGGGCTGGTCGAGCTGCACGCGAACGTGATCCGCCCCTCCGACATTCAGGTCAAGGAAGTCGACTTCTACGTCGGCGAGGAGCGGATCGCCACCGACCCGGCCGCGCCGTATTACGTCAACTTCGATGCGAGCCGCTTCCCGAACGCGGTCTACACGCGCGTGGTGGCGCGGGCGACGAACGGCGAGGAGTCGAACGATGTCTTTTTCTTCGGCGATCGCGTGCGCGATGAGATCGACGTGACGCTGCAGCAGGTGCCGCTGTCGATCGCCTCCGGCGCCGCGCCGCTGCGCGTGCAGGACGTGGTGCTCTACGACAACGGCGTGCCGAGGAAGCTCGAGTCGCTGGTCGCGGCCAGCGATCAGCCGCTGCACGTCATCCTGCTCATCGACTATTCGGAGAGCATGCTCAAGGAGCTGCCAGTGGTGAAGGCGGCGGCGAAGCAGTTCGCCCGCTCGCTGCTGCGCCCGCAGGACCGCATCGCCGTGGTCGGCTTCAACCAGAAGGCGTTCTGGCTGACCGGCTACACGAACGACTGGAACCTCGCCGCGCAGGCGGTGGACCGGGTCAAGCCGATTGGCGAGACGCACCTCTACGACAGCATGATCGAGATGCTGTACGAGCTGCAGAAGACGCAGGGGCGGCATGCTCTGGTGGTGCTGACCGACGGCGTCGACCAAGGGAGCAGGTTCCGTCTCGAGCACCTCGTGCACTACGCCCGCTACGCCGGCATTCCGGTTTACCCGATCGTGAAGAACGTGCAGCTGTCGCGCTGGATGAAGTTCGGCGTGGGGCAGCTTCAGGCGCGGAAGCTCAAGGGGATCGCCGAGGATACGGGGGCGACCTACTTCATCATCCAGAGCGAACGCGAGCTCGATAAGGTCTACGCCCGCATCGCGGCCGAGCTGCGTCAGCAGTATCAGGTGGTCTTTTACGGTGACGGCAACGCGCCGGAGCAGTGGCATTCGCTGAAGATCGAGTCGCGCGCCGGCCACAAGTTGCGCATCCCCAAGGGTTACTTTCCGTAACCGGGCACAGAGCGTGAACCGGTGCCCTTCGAAGTGAACGATCGGGGAGCACCACTTTTTCCGGGGGAACAGAAGCGCCACCGCATCCATCGCGGACTGGTGACCGAGCGGCAGGAGCACATCTTCACCTGGATGGCGGTCATCGTCGTCCTGCTCTACTCGACCGCCTGGATCGCCGCGCTGGTGGAGATGCGCCGCGCCCGGCATCAGCCGACCTTCGCCGGTGCCGGCACGCACACCGAGCCGGTTTCGCCGCCGAGCTCGCCGACCCGCCAGATCACCGGAGCGATCTTCGGTCCGGCCAAACCGGGCGCGCCGACCTACCTTCAGGAGTCGATGCTGTCGTTCCTCCACCCGCTGCGTGGCATCAGCAAGGAGCTGCGTTACGTACCGGCGCTGCCAGGCGAGAAGGTGGCGGCGCAGGTGCCGGGCGGGATGACCGCGCTCATCGGCGGGTCGACCTCGCAGTTCGTCGCGCCGCGCAAACCGGGCATCTACGAGCTCGGCGTGCAGGTGAACCAGGCTCGCGCCGAGGTCGACGTCAGCATCATCACCCTCGTCCCGCGCGCGCAGAAGCAGGCGGGGCGGATCGGGACGTACTCCCTCGGCACGTGGCCGTTCGAGAAGGGCGGCGTGCCAAAGACGCCGCGCTACGCCGCGCCGAAGGGCTTCATCCAGGTCACGCCGCAGAATCAGACGTTCCATGTTTCGGAGCACTTCCGGTTACAGCAGTTTCTGACCAAGGACCAGCGCAATGTCTGGCCGAAGTACCTGCTGCTCGATCCGCTGCTGATCGACAAGCTGGAGCTGACCATTCAGGAACTGCAGCGCCGCGGCGTGCGCGTGGAGCACGTCCACGTGATGAGCGGCTTCCGCACGCCGCGCTACAACGCCGGCGGCGGCAACACCGCGGGACGGGCGGGCCTGAGCCGGCACATGTACGGCGACGGGGCCGACGTCTACGTCGACAACAATCGCGACGGCCAGCCCGACGACATTACCGGCGACGGGCGGGTCACCACGCGCGACGCGGAGCTCTTCGGCGAAGCGGCCGAAGCGGTTGAAAACAAGCATCGTTCCCTCGTCGGAGGGATTGGCGTTTATTCCGCATGTTGCGGGCACGGGCCCTTCACCCACGTCGACGTGCGCGGCTATCGCGCGCGGTGGCGCGGGACGGGGAACGGGTAAGGATGAGGAGGTTTTGTGGTAACTGAAGTTGCTTGCCCTGAATGTCAGTCGCCGCGGCACGATACGTCGGTCGTCTGCACCACGTGCGGCGCGCCGCCGATCCGCGATTCGGACCAGCGCGGGACCGACGAGGAAGTCCGCTCGGCGGATCTCGAGCCGTATGTAACGCTGCGCTACATCGCCCGCCTGTTCAAGGTGCTGGCGGTGCTGATGGTGGTCATGATGATCGGCGAAGTGGTGGCCGGCGTGACCTCGGCCGACGTCGACATCGCCACCCTGATCGGCGAGATCACGCAGATGCTGGTGCTGGCGGGCCTGATGTGGGGCGGCGGCGACCTGACCCTGCTGCTCATCGACGCCGGTCACGATCTGCGCGTCGCGCGCATCCTTCTCGGACGGATGAACGCCGAGCTGCACCGCCGCGGTGCGATCGAGGACGAGCGGCGGCCGTAAAACGGCTCCTCGGGATTCCTCGAGTTCCGAGGAACCCGAGGAACCGAGGAACTGCTCAGCGCCCGGCCATCAGCTCCAGCTTGCGCTGCTGCAACCGTTCGCCGAGCTCCAGCAGCTCTTCGCGGTCGAGCAGCTTCTTGGCGCGCGGGAACATCTCTTTTTCCTCTTCTTTGGCGTGGTGCTCGACGAGCTCCCTGAGCACCTTCGCTTTCGCCTTCAGCTCCTCGACGTCCTGGCCTTCGCTCACCTCGGGCAGGACCAGGTCGACGACGTGATGCTCCTGCACCGCTTCGTAGAAGAGCTTCCTGTCTTCCTTCTTCCGCGAGGCCTCGCGATAGGCGGGGTAGAAGATCTCTTCCTCGATGGTCGTGTGAACCTTCAGTTCCCGTTCGATCTGCGCGGCGAGCTTGTTGCGGCGCGCACCTGACGCATTCTCGAACTGACCGAGCAGCTCGCGGACGGTCTGGTGATCCTTCTTCAGCAGCGCGACCGCGTCGAGCGGTTTCGGACGTGGTGCGGCTTTTCGTTTGGCTGGCATTCAACTTCCTCCGGAGGGTGGAGGATCACGAAGCGTGCCGCGCCTTCAGTTCTGCTGATTCACGATCGCGCGGGTCATCACGTCCCGCAGCTCGCGGAAGACGTTCTCCGGCGGGATGCCGAGCTCGCGATAGTTGCCGGCGCGGCGGAGGAGATTCTCGGCGGTCTTTTCGTCGAACACGCGCGAGTCGACCACGCGGTGGTTCAGCTCACAGAAGGCGAAGACCGACGCCAGCGCAACGCGGCGATTGCCACCGCGGAACGGGCGCGCCTGGAGCAGCGCGAAGACGAAGGCCGCGACTTTGTCAGGAAAGGACGGATAGGCCTCGCGTCCGAGGGTGGTGATCTGGGGACGCTGGACCGCGCTGGTCAGGCCGAACTGTGAATCGACCGCGCCGGGATGCGCCTGGCTGCCGCCGAACTCCATGCTGACGGCCTTGTGCAGGTCGACGAGGTCCTGCACGGAGAGATAGCGGATGCCGCCCGCGTCAATCTGTGAGCTTACGGAAGGCGTTGGGATACTTCGCGACGGCGCGCTTGAAGGCGTTGGCGACGAGGGGGTTGTTGAAGCCGCCGGGCTCTTCGACGGGGCGGCCTTTGGCGCCGGCGTCGCTGCCGCCTTTTTTGACGGGGGTGGCGGCGGCTGCTTGCTGGACGGGGAGGCGGCTGCCTTTTTCGGGAGCGGCTTTGCTGCTGGCGCTGCCGGCTTTTTTGCTGCCGGAGCCTTTGCCGTTCTGGCCGCCGCCGTCTTCACCGGCTTTGCTGCTGCTGGTTTTGACGGCTTTGCCGGCTTTGCCCCCTTGGGAGACGGGGACGGTTTTGCCGCGGGTCGCTGAGGCTTGGCTGGCTGCTTTGGCTGTTTTCCCTTTTCCCTGGTCGCCATGCTTCATTTCAGTCCTCAGGCGATAAGGGTAAGACGGTTAAGTCTTTGAGTCAATGCGGTTTACGCGTGCATCAGCTTCTGACCCACCAAAGTAGGAACGTCAGCGACCTGCGTAAGTAACTGAAAAGGGACGGGTTACGAACTTTCCGAGTTGCCCACGGAATTGTGCATCATTCGGCGGCTGCTTCGGTGTCCGTGGAGGGGGCGGTGCCTTCTTCACCGAGCGGGACCGCGTCGATGGCCAGGAAGTCCTTCCCCTGCTGGGTGAGGGAGTAGGTCGCGACGCCAGCGTCGGCCGAAAGGAAGCCTTTGCCGACCAGACCCGCGGCGGGCGCCTCGCCGCCTCCGGCGGGGTGTTTGATCGCTTTGATCTGATCGAGGGTCAGCGTCTCGGTGGCGAGACGGCGGAACTCCTGGAGAACGCGGATCTCCGGCGTCGTGAGGCTGAGCGGAAGGATGATCGCCATTTCGGAAGTCATTGTAGAGGGTGCTGGCACTTCGGGCACCAGTAGGTGACGCGGGCGTACGGCCCTTGCCGGGCAAACTCGATCGGCGTCCCGCAGCGGCGGCACGGTTTGCCTCCCCGGCCGTAGACGTACACCTTCTGGCTCTTGTCGAGGCTGAACGTGGTCTCCCGCCCCTGCGTTCGTTTGTTGACGTTGGCCAGCATCAGCTTCCGCGACACGCGGAGCAGGTGATCGAGCGTCTCGTCATCGAGTGCCGAGGCGCGGGTGAACGGATTCACCCGGCAGATGAAGAGGATCTCCGACTTGTACTCGTTGCCGATGCCGGCGGCAACGCGCTGGTTGAGCAGCACCTCCGCGATCTCGTCGTTGTTTTTTGCGCGGATCCGCCGCAGCGCCTCGGCGGAATCGAACTCCTCGCCCAGGAAGTCGGGACCGATGTGGCGGAGGTCGTCCTGCCGCGCGAGTGAGCCGGCGTCGTGGAACTCCGCCACCGGGACGTTGAACGCCACCGCCACGTACTCCGACGTCTCCAGAATGATGCGCATGTCGGAGAAGCGCTTCCGCCACCGCTCGCCCGGCCGGTAGATATGCCACGAGCCGTGCATGCGCATGTGCGTGAGGAGATGGAGGTCGCCCGAGAACTCCATGATCAGGTTCTTGCCCGCGGAGACGACGCGGTCGATGGTGCGGCCGGCGAGCGGCGTTTCGATGTCGACGCGCGTCAGTTTCGGGAAGACGGTCTCGAACCGCGTGATCACGCGTCCCGCCAGCGCCGCGTTCAACGTCCGCGCGGCGCGATAGATCGTATCCCCTTCCGGCATGCGGACGACGTCAGGCCGGGTCGGCCCGCTGGAAGCTCGGATGAAGCGTGGCGAACCGCCACCGCCCGTCTTCCTCGGCGACGCATACGGCATCGACGCGATGGGGCAGCTCGTACACGCGGCCGTTCGGCGCCCGCACCCCTTCGATCACCGCGTCGCATTCGACGACGGCGGTCGTGTCGGAGAGCGGCCGGACGCGCAGCGCGGCGACGCGGTAGCGGCTCTCGCGCATTGGACCTTCATGCTCGCCGTCGAGCAGCTCGGCCACGCCGTCGCGTCCCGCGACGAAGCGCCCCCAGAGGTGAATGGCGTTGCCGTTCGCCGTCCAGCAGGCGGCCATGGCCGCCGGATCGTGCGCGTTCCACGCCTCCGCGAACTCAGCGAACGTTGCCTGTATCTGGCTTTCGGACATGCGTCGTGACCTCCGCTCGTAACTGATATCCCATGGCCGTGGCGACGAACCCTTCTTCCAGGAGCTGCGCCGCGATCGCGCTCTTTCCCACCGGCTCGTCGTTGATCTCGACGATCAGCAGCGCGCGCCGCCGCCCGCCGTGGACCAGTGACGCGAGCAGCCGCGCGATCTCCCTCGAGAGGTGACCGCGCAGCGGTTCGTCCTCCGGCAGAAACACATACAACTGCTTCTCACCGCGGCTGACGTACGCGGCGAGGAGACCGTTCACCAGGATCACCTCCGCGCCGACGCTGCGCGAGAGCGTCCACGGCGAGTCGGGCCACTTCACGATCGCGCCGTACGGATTGGCCGGATCGGTGGCGGAGATCATCACGCTCTCCGGCACATCCGGCTCCTCGCGCAGCGAGCGAAGCAGGTCGATCGCACCGCCGCTCGCGAACTGCGTCGCCCCCAGTCCCGCCACAAAGTAGCCGCGACGAATGCGTCCCGCTTCTTCGAGCGCTTTCAGGATGGGATAGACGGCGCTGAACCCGCCGCTGAGGCCTTCGACGCCCGGCGCCTCGCGCGTGACCACGCCGTAGCGGGTGAGGAGCTGCTGCGCCATGGCGTTCGCGCGGATCGTTTCGGTTCCAGCCGGCGGCGGCACGAGCGACCAGCGCCCCTGCGTCGACGGTGGCGTCTCGGCGCGCCGCGAACGAAACCCACCACCCATGCGTGGCGTTCCTTTCTTCACCGCCGTACGGGTGAAGGCACGCAAGGCGTGGAAGGTGTCGTTCGTGATCACACCCTGCCACACCAGGTCCCACAGCGCGTCGACCACTTCCGCGGGAAAGCCGCCGATCGCGACCTGGATCTGGTTGAAGAACGACGCGCCGTGCGAGCGGAGGTAGTCGATGATCTTCACCCCCATTTCGCTCGGGCTTGCCTCGCGTTGTCCGCTCAGCAGCGGCAGATGGTCGGTGAGATACACCGCGATCCGGCCATCCTTTTCACCCAGCGGCTCGACGCCTGTCCAGACGATCTCGCCGGCGGCGCTGAGCGTATCGAGATCGCTCGGCTTGTACTCCTCGATGCGCGCGGCGAGGATGGCGCTCTCGAAGATCGACGCGGCGATCGGTACGCCCTGCAGCGTCTCGATCACCTCCAGCAAAGCGTCGAGCCCGCGCCGTTTGCGCGTGACGCCCTGCCAGTGCGTGAAGAGGCGCGCGAGGATCGGTGGGTCGACCGGCTCCGCTTCCTTGCGCAGTTTCGCCAGCGAGCGGCGGCGGATCGTGCGCAGCACCTCGTTGTCGCACCACTCGCGCTGTGTGCCGCCGGGGCGGAACTCCCCTTCGATGAGGCGCCCGCGCTCGACGAAGCGCTCCAGGGCCAGCGTCACCACGGCGTTGCCGAGGCCATAACGCCGGCCGACGTCGGTGGGAGTGAAGGGGCCGTGCGTGCGGGCGAACCGGAGCACGAGATCGCCGACTGCATCGGGGACCGGCTGCAGATAGCGCTCGGCCACACCGTGCGGAATCGGCACGCCGAGGGCGTCGCGGTAGCGCGATGCATCCTCGACCGCGATGAAGCGGCGCTCGCGGGCGACGACGATCTCGATGATCCGGCGCTGCTTCACGAGCTCGGCGATCCAGGTGGTCGCGGAGGTGGCGGGATTCGTTCGCTCGGCCAGCTCGCGCGCGGAAAGATCGCCGAGCCGCAGCAGCAGGTCGTGCAGGTGATCGAGACTCTTCGCCTTGCGGTTCTCGTCGAGGTGCTGCAGTTCCAGCTCGATCTGTTCGAGCGCATTCGGATCGAGCAGCTCGCGCAGCTCCGGCTCGCCGAGGAGCTCGCGCAGCTGGGATTGGTCGATGGCCAGCGCCTGCGCGCGGCGTTCGGCCAGCGGTGCATCGCCGTCGTAGAGAAAGTTCGCCACGAAGCGGAAGAGCACCGACGCGGCGAACGGCGACGGCTTCTGCGTATCGGCCGTGTGCACGCGGATGGTGCGCTGGCGGATCTTCTTCATCGTCTCGACGAGCGCCGGCACGTCGAAGACGTCGCGCAGCACCTCGCGATACGCCTCGAGGATGATCGGAAACGAGCCGAAACGCGACGCCACCTGCAGCAGGTCGTACGCGCGCTTGCGCTGTTGCCAGAGCGGCGTACGCCCCTGGATGCGCATGCGCGGCAGCAGCAGCGCGCGCGCCGCGGCCTCGCGAAACTTCGCGGCGAACATCGAGCTCGCGCCGAGCTGCCGCAGCAGGAGCTGCTCGATCTCGTCTGGGTCGGGGATGACCAGCTCCGGCGACGGCGGCTGATCGGTCTCGGGGAAGCGGACGATGAAGCCGTCGTCGCTCCACATCGATTCGACGTCGATGGCCAGCTCGTTGCGCACCTTGGCCGTCACCGCCATGGCCCACGGCGCGTGAATGCGCCCGCCGAACGGCGTCAGCACGCAGACACGCCAGTCACCCAGCTCATCGACGACCCGCTCCACGACAATGTTGCGGTCGTCCGGCACCGCGCCGGTGGCCTCTTCCTGATCGCGCAGGTACTGCAGGAAGTTCTCGGCTGCCAGCGGATCGAGGTCGTTGTTCTTCGTCAGCCTTCGCACCGCCTCGGCCGGCTTCATCTCCCGCACTTCGCGCACGAGCTTCCCGATTGCTTCACCGAACGGCACGCTCCGCTCCGCGGCGTCGGCCTTCCAGAACGGCATCTTGCCCGGCTGACCGGGCGCCGGCGTGACGAGCACGCGGTCATGGGTGATCTCTTCGATGCGCCAGGTCGACGCACCGAGGAGGAAGGTCTCGCCGACGCTCGACTCGAAGACCATCTCCTCATCGAGCTCGCCGACGCGTGACGACGGCGCGTTCTCGCCGCCCATGAGAAACACGCCGTAAAGGCCGCGGTCCGAGATGGTACCGCCGCTGGTGATGGCCACGCGTTTGGCGCCCTGACGCGCGGTGAGGATGTTCGTCACGCGATCCCACGTCAGGCGCGGCCGCAGCTCCGCGAATTCGTCCGACGGATAAAGGCCGGAGAGCATGTCCAGCACGCCGTCGAACGCGATGCGGCTCAGCTCCGCGTATGGCGCCGCGCCGCGGATCGAGTCGAACAGCTCGTCCGCATGCCACGAGTCCATCGCCACCATTGCCACGATCTGCTGCGCCAGCACATCGAGCGGATTCCGCGGATACCGCGTCGGTTCGATCCCGCCGGTGTGCATCGCCTCGGCCACCGCCGCGCAGGCCACGAGATCGCCACGGAACTTCGGAAAGATGATCCCGGAGCTCGCCGCGCCCACCTGATGCGACGCGCGGCCGATGCGCTGCATCCCCGACGCGATCGACGGCGGCGCTTCGATCTGGACGACGAGATCGATCGAGCCCATGTCGATTCCGAGCTCCAGCGACGATGTCGCCACGAGGGCGGGCAGGCGTCCCGATTTCAGGTTGTCCTCGATCTCGATCCGCTGCGCGCGTGCGATCGAGCCGTGATGCGCCTGCACCAGCGTCTCGCCCGCCAGCTCGTTGATCGCGGCCGCGAGCCGCTCCGCCAGACGGCGCGAGTTGACGAAGATCAGCGTCGAGGTGTGCTGGCGAATCAGCTCGAGCAACCGCGGCTGGATGGCCGGCCAGATCGACGGCGCGCGAGGACCGGCCGAGGCCGGGCCGCTCGGAATCTCGCTCGCTTCGGCGAGACGGGCCATGTCCTCGACCGGCACTTCGACCCGCAGAGCCAGTTTTTTCTTCTCGCCCGTGTCGACGATGGTGACGGGGCGGAACTCGGCGCGATGATGGTCGGTGAATTCGTTTTGGAGTTCCTCGGCGCTTGCGTCGTTCTCCCCCGAGGAACCCGAGGAACCCCGAGGAACCCGAGGAACGGCGGCAACGCCGCCCAGATACCGCGCCACTTCGTCGAGCGGACGCTGCGTCGCGGAGAGCCCGATCCGCTGCGGCGGCTGATCGCACCAGCGCGCGAGCCGCTCCAGCGACAGCGCCAGGTGTGCGCCACGCTTGGTCGGCACCAGGGCGTGGATCTCGTCGATGATCAGCGTTTCGACGCCGCGCAGCACCTCGCGGGCGTTCGAGGTGAGCATCAGGTAGAGCGACTCCGGCGTGGTGATGAGGATGTCGGCCGGGTCGCGGGCGAATCTCGCGCGCTCGCTCTGCGGCGTGTCGCCGGTGCGGATCCAGATTTCTGGGACCACGAACTCGTCGCCGCGTACGGCCGCGAGGTTGGCGATGCCGGCCAGGGGCGCGCGCAGATTGCGCTCGACGTCGACCGCCAGCGCTTTGAGCGGCGAGATGTAGACCACCCGGCAGCGGCGCTCTTTCGGCGGGCGTGGGGCGAACATCAGGCGGTCGAGCGCCCAGAGAAATGCCGTCAGCGTTTTCCCGCTACCGGTCGGCGCGAAGATCAGTGTCCAATCACCGCGCGCGATCGCCGGCCAGCCGAGTTGCTGGGCTCGGGTCGGTGCCGGAAACGATGCTTCGAACCATTCGCGCACCGCCGGATGGAACGGTGCTTGCGACGGCGCGGCGCTGGCTTCAGTGGGCTTTGGCATTGGTGAGCTGGATCACATCATCAACCAGCACAATGGCTTCTGCTGGACAACGATCGATGCGGACTGCAAGAATAATGATCAGTTCCCATCGAGATGGCTGAAGTGTGAAGGACGGGAGATGCGGCTGAAGGTGCTCGGCGCCTATGGTGCGTCGGATGCAGAACATAATCTGACCGGGTACCTGATCGACGACTGGTTCGCGGTGGATGCCGGCACTCTCACCTCGAAGCTGTCGTTCGCGCAGCAGTCGCGTATTCAGGCGGTTTTCATCACCCATCCGCACGCGGATCACATCCGCGATCTCCCCCATCTCATCCAGAACCGCTTCGCGCAGAACGTCCCGCCGCTGACGCTTTTCGCCTCGCGCGAGGTGCTCGATCTGCTCGTCCGCGACGTCTTCAACGGCACCCACTGGCCCGATTTTTCGTCCATCAACGCCCAGTCGGGAAAACCGGTGGTGACCTACCGGCCGCTCGCGCCGGGAAAAAAGATGATGTTCAACGACGTCGGCATCACCGCGGTGTCCGTCGATCACCAGATCCCCGCGGCCGGCTGCATCCTGGAGATGAACGGCCAGTCGATCGTCTTCACCGGCGACACCGGTCCGACGCAGGAGATCTGGAAGCGGACCAACAAGACCGCGAACGTCGTGGCGGTGGTGACCGAGGCCTCGTTTCCGAACGACCAGCAATCGCTGGCCGAAGAGACCGCGCATCTCTGCCCGACCACCTTCGGCGAAGAGCTGAAGAAGATCACCGCCGACGCCCCGGTGTACGCCAGTCACCGCAAGCTGCCGTTCGAACGCGACATCGAGTCGCAGATCCGGAACCTGCGGGACCGGCGTGCGAGAGTGCTGCTGGAGAAGAATTACACGTTGTAGCAGCCATTCAGCTGATCAGCTGAGTGGCTGAATCGCTGAGCAGCTACCGCACGCCGACTTCCGCGTACAACGCCTTCGCGTCATACACCCGCCCATCCTTCACCACCGTCACGACCTTCCTGATGTCGCGCATGTTGCGCAGCGGGTCGCCGTCGACGATGACAAAGTCGGCGAGCTTTCCTTCGCTGACCGTGCCGTGATCTTTCTCCAGGCCGAGCATCTGCGCCGGCCGCAGGGTTGCGATCCGGAGGACCTCCGCGTTGGGGATGCCGGCTTCGGCGTACAGCTCCAGCTCGCGATGAAGCGCGAAGCCGGCCCACTGATCGGTGCCGGAGACGATCTTCACGCCGCTGTCGTGCAGCTCCTTCACAAAGTCGAGCATCTTCCGGAAGGTGGCTTTGTAGCGGGCGTCGTTCTCAGCCGTCACCGGCAGGCCTCCGCCCGACTTGAAGCCGCGCTGGAACTGCGGCGGAAGACGGTCCGCGATCGCCTCGTAGGACGGCGACATCACGCCGGGACGGGAGACGAAGATCCATTCGAAGACGACCAGCGTCGGATCGACGACCGTATCGGTGTCCTTCAGTTTCTGGATGAACGCCTGCACTTCCGGCGACTTCAGATTGAGCTCGGGCCCGCGATCGGCGACGGCGGTGAAGCGGAGGCGTGAGTTCGTCTCCTTCACGTCTGGCCAGAAGTTCAGGAAGAGCATGTTGATGTGGTGGATCTCGTCGTAGCCGGCGTCGATCGCCTGCGACGCGGTCATGCCTGCCGGGATGTGGCCGCTCGCACGGAGGCCCTTCGAGTGCGCGTAGCTGGTCATGAAGGGGATCAGCTTCGGATTGACGGAGCTGTAGATCTTGATGCCCTCGAATCCGAGGCCGGCCAGCCGATCGATGACCTCCCGCGCTTCCGCTTCATTCTTCACGAGCAGATTGGTGGGCGCCTGCAACTCGCCCGGCGCGTCGATCAGCGCGCGCATGACCACGCGCGGTCCGATCAGCGTGCCGGCGTCGTATTTTTGTTTGTACGCCACGACCGTTTCGACGGAGTTGCCGACGTCGTGTGCCCCAGTCACGCCGGCCGCGATGTCGAGAATGCCGTCGAGATCGCCGAGGTGCGAGTGCATGTCCCAGAGACCGGGGAGGACCAGCTTGCCGGCAGCGTCGATCACTTCGCCGGTTGCGTCCGTGGCTGCACCGACGCGGACGATGCGGTTGCCGCGCACCTCGATGGTCTGCGGCTGGGAGACGGTCAGTGTCACCGGATCGAAGATGCGCGCGTTGCGCACGATGACGGTGTCGTTCGCCGGCCGCTTGCTGTGACGCTGCGCGATCTCGGTCAGCCGCGCGGTGCTGCGCGCGTCCTGCGCCTTCTGCAGCGCAACCTGATGCGATTCGTAGCCGCTGCGGACCACCGACTGAAATGGCGAGACGAGGGCGAAGAGGTCGTGGTTCTCATCGAGCCACAGGTCGACCGGCGCGAGATCGACCCCGATCATCTCGTAGTGGCCGACCGTCCGGTCGCCGGCGTTCAACTCGCCAGCTTTGCGGATGGAGGCGTTGCCCATGGGGAGGAGCTCGAGCTGCTGCCCTGGCGCGCGGAGGATCGCCTTGGCGAGCATGCCAATCATCTCCGGCGGCGCCTGCATGGCCAGGAAGAAGCCGCCCGCATCACCGCGTCCATCCTCGGACGGGTTCTTCCACGTGGCGGTGCCGTTTGCGATCGAGAAGCGCTCCTCGACCGGCGACTTGAAGTAATCGTTCCCCGTGGTGTGAATCGAGGTCGGCACCAGCCGTTCGTCGAGAGTCATCACCGAGCGCAGCTTCGGGCCGCGCCCGCGGTCGTTGTACTCGAAGTCGACCGTGACCTCGTTGCCGCGGGTCGTGACGACCTGCTGACCGGCGGTGTTGGTGCTCATCAGCACGGTGTAGCGGCGCACGTCGGAACCCGTCTGCTGATGGGCGCACGCCGCAACGAGAAGAAGGAGAGGCAGCAGTTTCCGCATGACGCGATTTTACGGCGCGTCTGTCGTCCGGTTTCTTCTCCTCGATAGAATGCGCCCCGTCATGCCGCGCCCCCCGGTCACCGCCCTGATCCACACCCTCAACGAGATCGAGCACATCGACGAGGTCCTCGCGTCCGTCTCGTGGGCGGATGAGATCTATCTGGTCGACTCCTTTTCGACCGACGGGACCGTGGAGCGCGTCCGCGAAAAGTTCCCCCACGTCCGTGTCGAGCAGCGTCAGTACCTCGGCGCCGCCGCAACGAAGAACTACGCCATCGATCGCGCCACGCACGACTGGATCTTCGTCATCGACGCCGACGAGCGTGTGACGCCGCAGCTCGAGAAAGAGATGCTGCGCACGCTGGAGGGGCCGCTCGACCGCTGGGCCTACTCCATCGGCCGCCGCAACTTCATGCTCGGCAAAGAGGTGAAGTACAGCGGCCTGCAGCGCGATCGCGTCACGCGGCTCTTCCATCGCGGCCACGCGCGCTACCCGAACAAGCGCGTGCACGCCGACCTGCTGGTGGACGGCGAGACCGGCGCCCTGCGGCAGAAGATGCTGCACTACTACATCCGCTCGTTCGACCACATGATCGCGAAGATGACCCGCTACGCGAACTGGGGCGCCGCGCAGATGTTCATCGACGGCAAGACCACCAGCGCGGCCGACATCTTCGGCCACACCATCGGCAAGTTCCTCCGCGACTACATCCTCAACCTCGGGTTTCTGGACGGAGTGCGCGGGCTGATCTCCGTCGGCATGCACGTCTACTACACCTTCTGGAAGTACGCGAAGTTGTGGGAGTTCCAGCAGCTCAAACGCATGGGCAAGCCGGTGCCGCTGCCGGAGCTCGACAAAGAAGAAGAGCGGTGGGAGCTGCCGTGGGAGAAGAAGTCAGAGCGGCTCGACGATCAGGCGTAGCCCCTCGACGCGCTGCACCCGCACGCGCGCTCCAGCTTCGATCGGCCGCGTCGAGATCGCGTTCCACAACTCGCCGTTGACGAAGACCTTCCCGCCGCCGCGTGCGACGCCGATCTCGCCGACCATCGCTTCGATGCCGGTCGTGACGCGATGATGCTTCGCGCGCATGACCAGCGTCATCAGCAGGACCGCGATCACGCCGACCGGCACGCTCACCGCGAGTGCCGTCCCGAGCCGCACGCGCATCTCCGGAATCGGCCCGTCCACGAGCAGCAGCGCGCCGAGGACCAGGCAGACCACGCCGCCGGCCCCGAGCACACCGTACGAGGTGAACTTCGCCTCCAGCGCGAAGAGGAGGAACGCCGCCACGATCAGCGCCAGCGCGGCGTAGCTGGTCGGCAGGAGGTTCAGCGCGAAGACCGCCAAAAGGATTGAGATCCCGCCGATCACACCGGGAAAGATCATCCCCGGATGATTGAACTCGGCATAGAGGCCGAGCATCCCCAGCGAGAAAAGCAGAAATGCGACGTTCGGATCCATCAGCCAGCCGAGGATGCGCTGCCGCAACGAGCTTTCGGTGCGCACCACCGGTTGCCCCGCCACACGCAGGGTGGCGGTTGTGCCGTTGAAGCGCTTCACCGTCTTCCCCTCCGCCCAGCGCAGCAGCGATGGCACATCAGGGGCGACCACTTCGATCAGCTTCTGCGCGAGCGCTTCATCCTCGGTGAACGATTTTGCTTCGCGCACGCCACTCTCTGCCGCCTTCACGTTGCGGCCGCGCCGCTGCGCGATGGTGCGGATGAACGCCGCCGAGTCGTTCTGCATCTTCATCTTCATCACGTCGTCGAGCTCCTGCCCGAGGAGCACCGGATGCGCGGCGCCAGTGTTGGTACCGGGGGCCATCGCCGCGACGTCGGCCGCAAGGAGGATGAAGAAACCGGCCGACGCCGCGCGCGAGCCGCTGGGACCGACCCAGACGATCACCGGCACCTTCGAGCGGATCATCTTCTCGACGATGCCGCGCATCGACGTTTCGAGGCCGCCCGGCGTGCGCAGCTCGAGGACTACCGCCGAGGCGTTGCGCGCCGCGGCCTCATCGAGCGCGCGGCCGACGTACTCATCCGCGATCGGATGGATCACGCCATCGACCACCACGTGCACGACGTCGGCGCTGGCGGAAAAAGCGAAGAGAAGCGCGAGAACGAGCTTCCTCATGGCCGATAGGGTACTCGGTTCCTCGGGTTCCTCGGCCAAACGACCAACCCCGAGGAACCCGAGGAACCGCCTACTCCCCCGGCATGTAATCCGGCTGCGGTTCGAAGTTGAAGAACTTGGTGATG
Organism: Thermoanaerobaculia bacterium; assembly: GCA_036398925.1. Taxonomy (GTDB): domain Bacteria; phylum Acidobacteriota; class Thermoanaerobaculia; order Gp7-AA8; family Gp7-AA8; genus DASWOB01. The sequence goes on along the minus strand of DASWOB010000091.1, from coordinate 18,824 downwards.
TCGTTGCGGAAGACGAGCTTGAAGTCGCCGATCGGGCCGTTGCGCTGCTTGGCGATGATGATCTCGGCGATCCCTTTTTCTTCCGTGTCTTTGTTGTAGACCTCGTCGCGATAGATGAAGAGCACGAGATCGGCGTCCTGCTCGATCGAGCCTGATTCGCGGAGGTCGGAGAGCTGCGGGCGGTGGTCGCCGGTGCGCTGCTCGGAACGGCGGGAGAGCTGCGAGAGCGAGAGCACCGGAACGTTCAGCTCCTTGGCGATGCCCTTCAGGCTGCGCGAGATCTGCGCGACCTCCTGCTGCCGCGACTCGATCTTCCCCTTGATGGCCATCAGCTGGAGGTAGTCGACCATGATCATGTCGAGGCCGACCTCCATCTTCAGGCGCCGCGCCTTGGCGCGCATCTCCAGCGGGTCCATCCCGGGCGTGTCGTCGATGTAGATCCGCCCCTTCGACAGCCGCGCCGAGGCCTCGGCCAGCTCGCGCCAGTTCCGCTCGCTGAGCATGCCCGACCGGATCAGGTGATTCGAGACGCCCGACTCCGAGGAGAGGATGCGCAAACCGATCTGTTCCTTCGACATTTCGAGCGAGAAGACGCCGACGGAGTGCAGCCGGTCGCCGCCATTGCGCGGCATCCCGTCTTTCCCCGGGATCGCCAGCGCCTCGGCGATGTTCATCATGAACGACGTCTTCCCCATGGAAGGGCGCGCCGCGAGGATGATCAGATCCTGCGGCTGGAAGCCGGAGGTCATCTCGTTAAAGCGGTCGTAGCCGGTGGGGATGCCGGTCAGGAGCTTGCCCGCGCTCGTGATCTGCTCGATCGCGGTCATGTTCGAGCGGGTGATACGGTCGAGACCGACGAACCCTTTGTCGGTCGTTCCTTCCGCGATCTCGTAGAGCGACTTCTCGGCGATGGTCAGCACCTCGCTCGGCTCGGTCGGCATCTCGAGCGCGGCGCGCATGACCGAGTTGCCCATCACGATCAGCCGGCGCAGTGTCGATTTTTCTTTGACGATGGAGGCATAGCGCTCGACGTTCGCCACGTCGGGAACGCCGTCGATGAGCGACGAGATGTAGGCCACGCCGCCGACGCTGTCGAGCTGCGCATGCTTCGCGAGCTCTTCCTTCAGCGTGAGCGGCTCGATGGCGCGGCTGTCCTCCGCCATCCGGCGCATGGTGGCGAAGACCGTGCGGTGCGAGTCTTTGAAAAAGTCATCGGTGTCGATCGTCCCGATGACGCGGTAGAAGGCGTTGTTATTGATGAGGATGGAGCCGAGCACCGCGCGCTCCGCATCGGGGCTCTGCGGCATGGGCCGGTCGAGGGTGACGTCTAATTGGGCTACGGACATGGACGAACGGGGGCGATTCTACGGACGGTAGTTCTGAGGGGATCGAAGCCCACAAACCGTCCGCCGCATTTCCTCAACTCCCCCTCCCTTCCAGCCACGTCTGGCGGCTATCCGCATCCAGTTTTCCACAGCTGCGGATATCAGGTTCAAAACTCTTGACACGAAAACTCTACCAGCGAGAGAAAACGGTCCTTCCGAGGAAGGGTGACTCCACCAGCCGTAGACTTCGGAATGCCCCTCTTTCACCCCATGTTGCCGCCGCCGACTGCAGAACACGGCTCCGGTCACCGGAACCTCTTCTCTCGTTCTGCGTCCAACGATTCCGGAGGAGACTTATCTTGATGAAACGACATCTGCTCACGGCCCTTGCGGTCGCCCTCGCTCTGCCGCTCGCCGCGCAGGAAGCGAAGCCGGCGGCGCCGGCCGAAGAGGTGATCGTCGCCGTGGTCAACGGCGAGAAGATCACGCGCGCGAAGTTCGATCAGCTCTGGGCTCGCGCCGGCGCGAAGATGCGCCAGCAGTACGAGAAGACCGGCGGCAAGGCCGGCTTCCTCGATAACTACATCCGCAAGCGTCTGGTCCTGCAGGAAGCGCTCAAGCAGGACTTCGATAAGAACAAATCGGTGCAGCTCGAAGTCGAAGCGGCGAAGGAGTCGGCGATGTTCGACCTCTACGTCCGCGATGTGCTGGCCGAGGCCTACGTCAACGAACAGGCCGTGCGCGACTACTACGAGGCGAACAAGAACCAGTTCGTCATTCCGGAGCGCGCCCGCGTCCGCCACATCGTGATCACGCCGCGCGAGGGCGGTCCGCAGCCGCGCAACCGCGAGCAGGCCCTCCAGACCATGTCCCAGATCATGGGCGAGCTGCATCCGTACCGCGGTCAGGCCGGCTTCGGTGCGCGTTTCGCCGAAGCGGCGCGCAAGTACTCCGAGGATGGCGTGCGCGAGCAGGGCGGCGACCTCGGCTGGGTCGAGCGCGGTCTGCTCGATCCGAAGTTCGACGAGGTGGTCTGGAACCTTCAGCCCGGCACGATGAGCGGCATCGTCGAGACGAAGTTCGGCATGCACCTGATCTTCCTCGAGGACAAGCGCGACGCCACTACCGAGACCTACGAGGCAGCACGCCCCGACATCCGCGAGTTCCTGATGGGCCAGCACGGCGCGAAGGTCGTCGAGTCGGTCAATCGCCTCACCAACGAGCTGCGCACCCAGAGCAAGATTTCGACGTTCCCCGAGAACCTCGACTAGACCGGAAACCGGCGAGAGGCACGCGCGTCAGCGCGGCCTCTCGCCCCCTTCGGGACCGTAGAAAATCACCCACACCACCAGGTCGTCCGTGAACTCTTCGAACCGGTGGACCACCCCCGCCTCGGCGAAGAGAAAGTCCCCCGCCGCGAACCGATCGCGCCGCTCGCCATGGACGAACGTCCCCGATCCGCTGACGATCACGTACGCCTCGTCGCGCGTATGCGGCTGCTGCGGATCGACTCCGCGCGGCGCATAGACCTCCACCTCCAGCGTGCCGTGGTGAAAGGCCTGGATGAAGCGCTTGCCTTCCGCCGTCGGCAGCTGCCCGAGATAGGGAGTGGGAGAGAGAACGGTGGACATGAACTACGGCTTGATGACGATATCCGGGTCGAGCTCGTGATCGGTTCCGCTGACACGCACCGTCACCATGTACGAGATGGTTCCCTCGGTCTCGAACGTCTTCGATTTGCACGAGCAGGAGCTGTTGCCGTTGCCCGGCGTGCACGACGCCAGCACTTCGCCGTTGTCTTTTCTCGTGAGGGTCAGCGACTCGAGACCGGTGGCAGTGATGTTCCACTTCACCTGATCCATACCCTTCTTCACTTCGACGACCTGTTTGTCGACGCTGACAACGCCGCTGCCGGAGACGGATACCTGTACGTCTTTATCTGCCATGAGCTACCTCGCTTTCGGTGTTTCGGACCGTCGCGATTGTAGCTGACGCTGCTGTTCCCGGTCAGCGGCGAAGGAGCTGCTGGAACTCCGGCGTGTTCCGCATGGCGGCAAAGTCGGGATCGTTCGCGGCGTCGCTGACGCTGTAGCCGCCTTCGATCGCACCGCGGAGAAGCGCCAGCGCCTGCGCGGAGTCGCCGCGCAAGGCCGCGATGCGCGCCGCTTTGTACCTGAGCGATATCGCCGACGGATCAAGACGGAGCGCGGTGTTGATGGAGCGCCGCGCGCGATCGTGCTCGCCGAGTTTCGCCAGGCAGAGGGCGATCGCGGCGTGGACGGACGCGTCGCGCGGGTTTACTTCCAGCGCCTGGTTGCCGAGGTCCACCGCGCGTTTGAACGCGACCTGGGCGCGCTCCTTCCCGTCGCCGACGCGGCTGTACGCTTCGCCGAGGTTCTGCCAGACCACGTATTCGTTCGGCGCGAGCTCCGCCGACTTCTCGTATGCAGAGGCAGCCTCGTTGTAGCGGCCGAGGAAGAAGAGGCAGGTGCCGACGTTCGTGTACGCCTCGAAATTCGGCCGGCGCTGCAACGACCGCGAGAAGACGGTCAGCGCCTTTTCGTAGTCACCGAGAAGCTGGTAGCAACCTCCCAGGTTGTTGTACCCCCGCAGGTTGTCCGGCACGAGCTGCACCACCCGCTCGAACATCCGCACCGCATCCTGATACCGCCCGCTGCTGACGTAGAACACCCCCGCCTTGTTGTACGTCGCCCAGAAGTTCGGCTGCAGCTCGATGGCCCGCGCGTACCACTTCTCCGCCTCGCCGTCGCGATCGGACGCGTTGTACGCCTCGGCCATGCCGAGGATCGCGTCGACGCTGGTCGGGTGCTGGTCGAGCGCGCGCCGGTACTCGGCCAGCGCCTGGTCCCAGCGGCCGGTCTGGCGATTGAGATCGCCGAGGGTGATGTGGACGTCGGGGTTCTGCGGATCGCTCTGCAGCGCGCGCTGGCAGGCCTCGCTCGCCTTGGTGGCCCAGGAGTTCTCGCTCTCGAGCTGGTACTTGTAGAGGTAAGCGCGGCCGAGGGCCGCTTCGACGGAGGCCGACGAGCTGTCGCGGCTGATCTCCTCGAGGATCTGCACGGCGTTGTTGACCGAGGTCTTGTCGTCGTAGCGGCGGAGGTTGCCGAGCGCTTCGAGGTAGCGGCGCTGCGAGATGGTCGGGTCGAGCGTGGCCACACGCGTCGTTGCAGCGCCGAGGCTCATCGACTGCGCGATGCGGCGCGCCACGTCGTCCTGAATGCCGAACAGATCGGAGACAGGACCGTCGACGAGGTCGCGTTTCTCGGTGCCGCTGGTGAGATCGAGAATGGAGTAGCTGACGCGGAGGCGCTCTCCGTCGCGCTGCATCGTGCCGGTCAGGACCATGTTCGCGCCGAGCTCCTTCGCCACCTTCGGGATGTCGCCGCCGGCGTCTTTGTCGGGCGTCGTGCGCATGACCTGGATCGAGGGGTAGTGGGCGAGGCGCGCGGTGAGCGTCTCCGCGAATCCGTCGACGACCAGCTGTCCGTTCGCGTCGCCAGTCAGGTCTTTGAAGCGGAGCACGGCCAGGTATTTTTTCGACGCGGCGGCGTTCTGCACCGGCGGCGCGGTCGTGGTCGCGGGAGGCGAAACGCGATCTCTGGCGATCCAGATGGCGGCGCCGAGGAAGATCGCCAGCCCCACCGCGGCGGTCACCGCCATCGCGACGCGTCCGCGCGGCGCGGGGATCGGCTGCGAGACGTGGAAGCCGCTCTCCTCTGCGGCCACGCGATCGCGCAGCAGACGGATCTCGCGGGCCAGGTCTTTGGTCGAGTTGTAGCGATCGTCGGGATGCTTTTCGAGCAGCCGCTGCACGATGTCCTGCAACTGCTGCGGTGCGCGGATGTTGTGCTTCGAGAGCGGCGCCGGGTCGTGATGGAGGATGGCCGCGAGGGTGTCCATCGCCGTCTCGCCGTCGAATGCGCAGGTGCCGGTGAGGAGCTCGTACAGGATCGCACCGAACGCGAACTGGTCGGAGCGGAAGTCGAGCCGCCGCCCGCGGGCTTGCTCGGGCGACATGTAGCCGACCGTGCCGAGGATCGTGCCGGGGTTGGTGCCGGGCGTGTCGAGCTGCAGCGTGTCGTCCCCTTCCGCGGCCGGCCCCATCATCTTGGCGAGACCGAAGTCGAGGATCTTCACGTACCCGTCGCGGGTGAACATGATGTTCTCCGGCTTGAGGTCGCGATGGACGATGCCGCGCTCGTGCGCCGCGCCGAGGCCGTCGGCAATCTGGCAGGCGATGTCGAGCGCCTTCCGGGCCGGCAGCGGACCTTCGTGGATGATCGAGCGGAGGTCGCGCCCCTCGATGTACTCCATGACGATGTAGGGCGCGCCCGACTCGGCGCCGACCTCGTGGATGGTGACGATGTTCGGATGGTTGAGCGCGGAGGCGGAGCGGGCCTCCTGCGTGAAGCGGCTCAGCGTCTCGCGGTCGCCGGCCAGCCGCTCCGGCAGCATCTTGATCGCCACGCGGCGGCCGAGACTCGGATCGCGTGCGACGTACACTTCCCCCATCCCACCCGCACCGATCGGATTGAGGATCTCGTAATGACCAAGGGTCTGTCGCTGCTGCGGCGCTTCCATCGGGTTGTTACCGGGACTGGCGGGATTCTACCGGCGGCCGGTGGCGGGGCGAACGCTTTTCTGCCCGCGCGTATAATCGCCCTCGGGTCTCCCTCGCTCACAACAGATGCATCAATGGTTTGCGCGAAGTCTCGCGGTGCTCGCGATTGCGTTGACCGGCGCCGCGCCGGTGCCGGACGAGGAGAGCCGTGTCGTCTTCGTGCCATGGAAGATGCTGCGCCCCGGAACGCCGCCGCCGCACGCGCCGCTGATGCTCTTCTGGATCCCCGGCTCGCGCGATGAGCTGCGCCGCTCCGAGCTGCTGACGTCCGAGGAGCTCGCGCGCTACGCGACGCAGTGCGTGGCCATGGTGGTGGTGCGGCCGGACGACTTCCCGACCATCGAGTCGCTGAAGGTCGATCCGCGGCGGGCCACCGCGATCCTGGCGGACGGCAACGGCGCCGTGCTGGCGCGGCTCGAGATGGAGGACGGCCCGCTGCCGGCCGCCGAAGTGGTGCGGCTCGTGCGCGATGCCCTCGACGACCGCAGCACCGCCGCCGATGCCTCGCTCGATGCCGCCAAAGAAAAAGCGGCGTCGGGGGAGACCGACGCCGCGATTGCGATGTACCGAAAGGTTTGGGAGCAGCGCTGCATGTGTCCGCGTCAGGCGAAAGACGCGCAGCGGGCGCTCAGGAAGCTGACGAAGCGTTAAGCCGTCTTCAGCATCCTCACGCCGAGGCGCCACTCGCGCCGCGACGATTTGACGTGCTTGAGAGATGCCTTCCAAGCCGCTTTCCACTCAGCCACGCCGGCGGCCTTCTGATCGAGCGACTGGCGCCAGAGGGCGTAGGCCTGCTCGAGGTGCTGCGTTGCCTCGTTGAAGCGGCGGCGGGCCTCCTCGACGAGGGTGCTCGGAGCGTGGGCCATCTTCGGCTCCACCAGGCGGAGCGCGGCACGCATGCGCGCCTGCTCGATCTGCGGCAGCGGCGTGGTGATCAGGTCGCTGGCCAGACCGACCGCCTTGAGCGCGCCGATGAACCATTTGGCCGGGTCCCAGTGATACCAGCGGATGCCGTTGCGGAAGTCGGCCGGGAAGCGGTGATGGAAGGAGTGATAGCCCTCGCCGAGCGTCAGCAGAGCCACCAGGCCGTTGTCGCGCGCGGAGACTTCCGCGTTGAAGAGCGGCTTGCCGAGGCTGTGCGCGAGCGAATTGACGAAGAACGTGGTGTGGTGGATGACCACCACGCGGGTGAAGCCGCCCCAGAGCAGGCCGGCGATCGGATCACCGAACGCGTAGCCGATCAGGGTCGGAAGGCCGAAGCCGACCACCACCATGATGTGCTTGTGCCAGCGGTGCTGCCACATGACGATCTTGTTCGCCAGCAGGTCGGGCGAGTTCGCGAAGGTGTCGTCGCGCTCCTGGTTCCGGTAGAAGACCCAGACGATGTGCGCCCACCAGAAGCCGCGCTTGATGTTGTACGGATCCCAGTCCTTGTCGACGTGCTTGTGGTGCACGCGGTGCGCGGACGACCACCACAGAATCGAGTTCTGCGCGGCCATCGCCCCGAAGATCGCGAAGAAGAACTGCACGATCGGCGACGCTTCGTAGCTCTTGTGGGAGAAGAAGCGGTGGTACCCGGCGCAGATCGACATCCCGACGAGCAGGTACATTCCAACGGTGAGAAGTGGCATCCAGAGGCTGAATCCGCGATACCAGGTATACGCGGCCGTGCCGAGGACGCCGACGATGGGTGTGAGGGTGAGGAAAAGGATGTTCACCCAGTCTTTTGTGTACCGCTCTTCGATGCTGCACCTCCTGAGGTCGAGATCACCAGAACGCCTGGGGGTTATTGGGTATTGCGTCGCGACAGCTCTTCCGCTGCTCAGCCGTTCAGCTATTCAGGTGCAGTGCCACGGCTCGCCGCCTGAACAGCTGAAGAGCTGAAGAGCTGAGTCGCGGAACAGCTCAACGGCTCTGCATCATCGGAATATCGACACCGCGCTCGCGCGCCACTCCGATCGCGTCATCGTACCCCGCATCAGCGTGCCGCATGACCCCGGTTCCAGGATCGCACGTCAGCACACGCGCAAGCCGCTCGGCCGCCGCGCCGGTTCCGTCTGCCACGATCACCATCCCCGCGTGCAGCGAATAGCCAATCCCCACGCCGCCGCCGTGATGCAGCGAGACCCAGGTCGCGCCCGAGGCGGTGTTGAGCATCGCATTGAGAATCGGCCAGTCCGCGATGGCATCGCTCCCATCCTTCATCGCCTCGGTCTCCCGATTCGGCGACGCCACCGAGCCGGCGTCGAGATGGTCGCGCCCGATCACGATCGGCGCGCTGACCTTCTTCTCCGCCACCAGCCGGTTGAACAGCGCCCCCGCTTTGTCACGCTCGCCGTAGCCGAGCCAGCAGATGCGCGCCGGCAGTCCCTGGAACTCGACCCGCTTCTGCGCCATCCGGATCCAGCGATGCAGCGCCGCGTCGTGCGGGAAGAGCTCGAGGATCGCTTCATCCGTGACCAGGAGATCGTTCGGGTCGCCGGACAGCACGGCCCAGCGGAACGGCCCTTTCCCCTCGCAGAAGAGCGGGCGGATGAAGAGCGGCACGAAGCCGCCCACGTCGAACGCATTCGTCACGCCGGCATGATCGCGGGCCTGCCCTCGGAGGTTGTTGCCGTAGTCGAAGGTGATGGCACCGCGGTTCTGCAGCTCGATCATGGCCCGGATGTGCCGCGCCATCGTCTCGTACGATAAATGTATATATTTTTTAGGATCGCTATTGCGGAGTGACAAAGCTTCTTCGTAAGTCATGTCTGCCGGGACGTAGCCCTGCAGCTCGTCGTGTGCCGAGGTCTGGTCGGTGAGCACGTCCGGCACGATGCCGCGGGCGATCAGCGCTTCGAGCAGCTCCACCGCGTTCGCCACGACGCCGATCGACACGGCCTCGCCGCGGTCGCGCGCTTCGAGGGCCCGGGCGATCGCGGCGTCGAGCGACGGCGCTTCTTCATCGAGGTAGCGCTTTTCGATGCGGCGCTGGATGCGGGTGCGATCGACCTCGGCGACGAGCGCCGTGGCCTCGTTCATCGTCGCCGCCAGCGGCTGCGCGCCACCCATCCCGCCGAGTCCCGCCGTGACCACCAGCTTGCCGCGCAGCGAATCGCCGAAACGCTGTTTGGCGACGGAGGCGAAGCATTCGTACGTCCCCTGCAGGATCCCCTGCGTGCCGATGTAGATCCACGAGCCGGCCGTCATCTGGCCGTACATCGTCAGCCCCAGCGCCTCGAGCCGCCGGAACTCGTCCCAGGTGCCCCAGTGCGGGACGAGGTTCGAGTTGGCGATGAGCACCCGCGGCGCGGATTCATGCGTGCGGAAGACGCCCACCGGCTTGCCCGACTGCACGAGCAGCGTTTCGTCGTTTTTCAGGCGTTTCAAGGTGGCCACGATCGCGTCGTAGCACTCCCAGTTGCGCGCGGCCTTGCCGATGCCGCCGTAGACGATCAGCTGCTCCGGCCGCTCCGCCACCTCCGGATCGAGGTTGTTCATCAGCATCCGTAACGCCGCCTCCTGCTGCCAGCCAAGGCAGGAGATCTCGCTGCCGCGCGGCGCGCGGATGACTCGGGGAGCAGTCTCGGTGGTCGTCATGGTGGGCGGGATTCTATAGGGGAAGACGACCGGGGGCCTCCGGCGGCCGGGCCGCGGGCCCGGACCCGTTGGTTGGCCTAGCCTCCGCGATACAGCCTCGTATCTCGCGACAGAGTGTCGCGGAGGCTAGCCAACCAACGGGGTCCGGGGCCGATGGCCCCGGCCGCCGGAGGCCCCCCGTCGTCTCTCCCTGTAGAATCCGCCCGCCGTGAAGCCACCGAAAGCCCGCCTCCCCGAGATCCTCGAGCGCCTCGAGCAGCGCTATCCGGACGCGAAATGCTCGCTCGACTTCACCAACGCGTTCGAGCTGCTCATCGCCACGATCCTCTCCGCGCAGTCGACGGACGTGCGGGTGAACATCGTCACCAAATCGCTCTTTCGCAAATACCCCGGCCCGAGGGAGTTCGCGAACGCCGACCTCGTAGCCATGGAGACCGACGTCAAGCAGACCGGCTTCTTTCGCAACAAAGCGAAGGCGGTGATCAACTGCGCGAAGGTCATCATGGAAAAGCACGGCGGCGAGGTCCCGCGCACGATGGACGAGCTGACCGCGCTGCCCGGGGTGGGACGCAAGACCGCCAACGTGGTGCTGTCGAACGCCTTCGAGACACCGGTGGGCATCGTGGTCGACACGCACATGGCGCGCGTCTCGGGGCGGCTCGGGTTCACCAGCGAAGCCGATCCCGAAAAGATCGAGGCCGACCTGATGAAGCTCGTGCCGCGCGACAGATGGACCCGCTTCGGCCACCTGGTGATCATCCACGGCCGCGAGACCTGCATCGCCCGCAAGCCAAAGTGCGAAGAGTGCGTCGTCAACGCCCTCTGCCCGAGCGCGGAAGTGGCTCCGGTCAGGAAGGCCCCCGCTAAGGCAACGGCTCAGGCAACGGCGAAGGCAACGGCTAAGGCAGGTCCCGCGTCCCGGCCGGCGTCCACGGGCCGCAGCGCGCGATCCGCCACGCCGTCTTCGCCGCGCCCACGCCGAAGCCGTCCTTCGTGAACGCCGCGCGTCCGTAGGCCGAGCAGGTCGGCTCGAAACGGCAGAACACCTTCCCCCGCAGCCGCGGCGAAACGTGCGCGCGGTATTCATCGATCAGGAAGATCGCCCCGCGCGCGGCCAGCCCATGTCCCCGCGGCACCGCAAAGTCGTGGATCGCCACCACCGCCAGCAGCGCCAGGAGGATCAGCTTCGCTCGGCTGCTTTTGCCTCGTCCCACAGCTGATCCATCTCCTCGAGCGACAACTGATCGATGTTCTGCCCGCGCTCGTGCACGCGTGACTCCATCGCCTCGAAGCGGCGCGCGAACTTGCGGTTCGTCGCCTGCAGCGCCTCCTCGGCGTTCACGTTCACCTTGCGGGCGATGTTCGCGATCGTGAACAGCAGGTCGCCGATCTCCTCCTCGATCTTCGCCGCATCGTCGAGGGCCACCGCCTCGCGCAGCTCCGCCATCTCCTCATCCAGCTTGTCGAAGACGTCGTCGGTGCGTCGCCAGTCAAATCCTACACGTGCCGCCTTCTCGGTCAGCCGCGACGCTTTCAGCAGCGCCGGCAGCGAGCGCGGCACGCCGGAAAGGACGCTCTTGCTCTCCGCCTTCCGCTCCTCGCTCTTCTGCTTCTCCCAGTTCACCAGCACCTGCTCGGCGTCTTTCGCCTCCACGCCGGCGAAGACGTGCGGATGGCGGCGCACCAGCTTGTCGTAGACCGCGGTGATCGAATCGTAGATGTCGAACGAGCCCTCTTCCCGGGTGATTTCCGCGACGAAGACGGCTTCGAGCATGTGGTCGCCCAGCTCCTCCACCAGCGCCGCGCGATCGTCGCGATCGATGGCGTCGACCACCTCGTAGGCTTCCTCGATGACGTATGGCTTGAGGTCGGGCAGGGTCTGCTTGCGGTCCCACGGGCAGCCGTCCGGTCCGCGCAGCCGCGTCATCAGTTGCACGAGGTCGTCAAAGGTTCGTCTTGCCATGCCGCGCCATTGTAGGTCGCCGCTCGGGCTCTGTTAGCATGTCGCGCTGCGTCACCAATCAACAAACCCATGCTCAATCAGGTCCTCATCGTGGCACCCGGCGCCGCCGCGCGGACGCCGGCTGAAGTTGCCCGATCGCTGCAATTCACACCGGTCATTGCCGGTGATGAAGAAGAGGCGGTTCACCTGCTGGACCGGCACGACTTCACCCTCATCGCCGTGAGCGGCGCGAGCGCCTGGCGCCGCGTCAGCGCGGCCGCGGCCAGCAAGCAGCCGATGACCCGCGTGCTGGAGCTGACCGAGCTGGCCGGCGACGATGCCGCCATCCGCCGTCTCATGGTCCGCTACCTCGAGCCGCTGCCGCCGCCGCGGCGGTATGCCTCGGAAGAGCGCTATCGCTTCCTCTCCAGCATCCTGGAATCGTTCACCGGCACGCTGGAGCTGCGCGAGGTGCTGCGCCGCATCGTCACCATCACCCGCGAAGAGCTCGGCGCCGACCGCGCCTGGCTCCTCCATCCCATCCACGAGAACGTCGAGTTCGCGAAGATCGCCTTCTCCGTCGCCGCACCCGGTTACGAGGGCAACGACCTCTCGAACAAGACCCCGGTGCCGCTCGCAAATTCGCGCGGCATCATCCGCCGCGTGCTCGACTCGCCGCTGCCGATCGTCGTGCACGAGGGCGACCCCGATCTCGATCCGGAGCTCGTGAAGCGCTTCGACGCCTGCTCGCAGATGCTGCAGGCGCTGCGTCCGCGCGAGGAAGAGCCGTGGGTCTTCGGCCTGCAGCACTGCCGGCGGCAGCACGAATGGACCGAGGAAGAGATCTCCCTCTTCGGCGAGATCGGCCGCTACGCGACCCTGGCCCTCAACAACACCCTGCTGCACGCCCGCGCCGTCCGGGAGATGGCCAAGGTCAACGCCATCCTCGACCAGATCCCCGAATCGGCCGCCATTTACGACGCCCACGGAAGGCTCGAGCGGATGAATGCCGCCGCGCAGCGCGAGCCGGGCGTCCTCTTCGTCACCGAGGCCGAAGGCCGCCTCCGCACGAGTCAGCACCGCTACGTCGACGGCAGCCCTCTGCTGCCGAGCGAGCTCCCGTCGATGCGCGCCCTGACCGGCGACGTGGTGAAATCCGACTACCTCGTCCGCGACGCGCGCACGAACGACGATCGCGTGGTCAACCTCAAGTCCGCGCCGATCCGTGACGACGCCGGCCGCATCATCGGCTCGGTCGTCCTTTCGCGGGATGTGACCGAGGAGCGGCAGAACGCCGAGCGCGAAGCGTGGCGCCGGCGGCGTGCCGAATGCCTCGCCAACCTCGGACTCGAGTTCGTGGCCATGCAGCCGAGCCTCGACAACCTCGACGACCCCGCCGGCCGCATCGCCCAGGCCGTGGCCGGCACGGTGCGCATCTATCTCTATCACTCCACCACCGGCATGCTCGAGCTGGCCGGCTTCGCCACCGCCGACGGCGAGAACGAACAGTTCCGCGCCTACTTTGCACGGGCCGGCTATCGGGTGGGCGAAGGCCTGCCCGGCACCGTCTTCCAGATCGGCCGTCCGCTCCTCTTCTATGAAGTGCGCGGCGACGCGCTGCTCGGCTTCGCCCGCGATGAAGAAGAACGTCAGGTCAAGGCGGCCATGCGCGAGCAGAGCGCCATCGCCTGCCCGATCGAGTCGTACGGCGAGCGGATCGGCGCGGTGATCATCTCCCAGTCCGACCCGCGCCGTAACTTCGACGCGGAGGACCTCGAGTTCGCGCAAAGCGTGGCCGAGCGCATCGGCGCCGCGGGGCACATCCACCGCCTGACCCGCATCGCGCAGGATGGTCACCGCGCCGCGGAGGAGCTGGCCCGCCGCGAGGTCGATGCGCGCGTCCGCTTCGAGGCCGTGCTCGAGACCGCGCCGGTCGGCGTGGCCGTCATCTCGGCCGACGAGCTGCGCTTCGAGCTGGCCAACGCCCGCTTCCTCGAGTTTGCCGCGCGCCACGGGAAAGTCGCGGAAGACACCCGTCTCCTCGGCCTGCGCGTCAATGAAGTGATCCCCGGTTTCGAGCAGACCCTCAAGCAGGTCGCCGAGTCGGGCGAGCCGCGCTTCGACGAAGCCTATCCGGTGGCCGGCTCCCCGCCGATGACCGTCAACCGGATCATCTCCGCGGTGCGCGGCCGCTTCTCCGGCATCACCCAGAACCTCACCGTCCTCATTCAGGACGTCACCGAGCAGGTGCGCGCGAAGCGGGAGATCGAGGATCTGGCCAAGTTGATGGCCGAGAGCTCGTCCCGCCTCCACTCCATCCTCGGCTCGATGACCGACGGGCTCTGGGTCTACGACGCGGCCGGCGAAGTGGTCGACGTCAACCAGGCCGCCCTGAACCTGTTCGGCCTCGCCTCACGCGCCGAGGCCATCGCCAACGGCTCGTTCGAAGCCTTCCGCCTGCGCGATGCCGACGAGCGCCTGATCCCGCGCGAAGAGATGCCGTTCGCCAGGGCCCTGGCCGGGCAGACCGTGCCCGACTACCTGGTCATGGCCCGGCACCTCATCACCGGCAAAGACCTCGACCTCTCCATCGCCGCCGCGCCGATCGAGAGCCACGGCATCGTCGGCGCCGTGCTGGTGATCCGCGACATCACCGCGCTGCAGGAGCTCGACCGCAAGAAAGACGAGTTCCTCTCCGTCGCCTCGCACGAGCTGCGCACGCCGCTCACCACCATCAAGGGCTACACGCAGCTCCTCGCGCAGACCGTCAACGACCTGGCGCCGGAAGAGCGGGCCACGTACATCAACGCGGTGCTGGGCGAGATCGAGCGGATGATGGGGCTGATCTCGGAGCTGCTCGACGTCTCCCGCATCGAGACCAACCGCCTGCAGATCCACCCCCAGCCCATCCGCTGGATCGAATTCATCGAAGGCCGCGTCTCCGCCTTCCGCGTCCAGCACCCCAGCCGCCCCATCCGCTTCGACGCCAAAGCGCCCGAGTCGATCGTGCACGCCGACCCCGACCGCATGCGCCAGGTGGTCGACAACCTCATCTCCAACGCCATCAAATACTCCCCCGAAGGGAGCGGCATCGACGTGCGCGCCTTCGTCGAAGACGGCTCCATGCTCACCTCCTTCATCGACAAAGGCATCGGCATCCCCGCCGACGAGATCACCCACCTCTTCGAGCGCTTCCACCGCGCCCGCAACGTCTCCAGCCGCTACTACGGCGGCCTCGGCCTCGGCCTCTACATCGCCCGCGCCATCATCGAAGCCCACAACGGCGACATCGCCGTCGAGAGCATCGAGGGTGAAGGCTCCAGCTTCACGCTGAAGCTGCCGCTTCAGTCAGCGTGAAGGTCGAAGGAGCTTCATCCTACGCCCCGCTCTTCGCGCGATGACGTTGAATTGAAGGTGAGGTTGTGTCTTGGCAGTCGATGCGACTCTAACTAAACGGACCGCCGCTTCAGCTGCACGGACCGCACGGAGAGAGTCTCGCAAGCCACAGATCAACAGACACGCGGTCCGCGTCAGCTGCAAGCGCATGTTAGCCAACGTGTTTTCGTACGAACCGGCGCGTTCGCCGTGCCGCGCTATGCGACGGAAAAGATGCGTAGCGCGGTGAACGAGTGCGGAAACGGCGGATCGCGCGGGAAGTCGCATTGCACGCGTCCGTCGCATAATGCGGGCCGCGCCAGTGACGCGGACAAATCTCGGTGAGGCCGATAGGCTGGGCGGTCACCGCAGTAGGGCACAGGTCGCGGTTCTCGCGGGAGCTCGTCCAGCGGTCGCCTTCCGTGTGTTGCGTCGGGGCGCATCTGCGCGACAGCTGGACGGTGTGCTGTCCGAAGCCGGGTCCCCAGCGTCAGGCGCGAATTAGATCCCGCGCAGTCCCCCCGCCGCCGCGCGCACGTCTCTTACCGTCAGCACCCGTTCGGCGGCTGCCGCGCGTAATGCGCTGAACGCCCGCACCGCCTCCCGCGACATCTGGGCGGTGTCGAAGACCGACACCAATTCGGACGCGAGGCGGCGGACGTGCTCGTGGCGTTCGGAGAGGACGAGCAACTCGGCGATATCGAGCGCGACCTGGGCGGCTTCCAGGGGGCGGTGGGCGTCGATCAGGCGGACCATCGTCGCTCGTAATGCGGTGACGGCCGCGGTGGCGGCGCCTTCGTCGGCGCGCAGGAGCTCGATGCCCCATTCGGCGCGGAAGCGTTCGCCGGTCATGCCGAGCTTTTCGAAAAGGGCGATCGCTTCGACGAGGTAACGCACCGCTTCGTCGGGCCGGCCGAGCTGCCGCTCGCAGTGGCCGAGGTTGTTGGCGAGGCGGGCCAGCATCCGCTCGTCGCGCTGATCGCGGGCGAGGCGCGCCGCCTCTTCGAAGATCTCGCGGGCCGTGTCGTACCGGGCGCGCTCGTAGTGAATGGCGCCTTCGAGGAAGCGGGAGCGGAGGACGTCGCCGGCCGAGGCGTGGGCCTCGAACAGCGGGATCCCGGCGCGGATGGCGCGCAGCGGTTCGTCGCTCTCATCACCCAGGCGGTGCCGTGTGTATGCCGCGCCGCGCCGGGCGATGGCGGCGAGCAGCGGCAGGCCGGGGTCGACCGGAACGGTCTGCGCTTCTTCGAACGCCGCCAGCGCTGCCGGCAGATCGTCCGCGACGAGCAGCGCGTTCCCGCGCTCGATCCACGTCCGCGCGCGCAGCATCCGGCCGGCCTCCGGGACCGGCACGTCCAGCCGCGGAAGGCGGTCGGCGACGAACGCCGTCAGCGCCACCGCCTCGGACGGGTCGCGGTCGCGCGCCTCCACCGACCGGGTCAGCAGCACGCTGGCAAAGTGATAGGTCAGCGCCTCCGGGTGCTCCTCGAGCCATTGCGCCCACGATTCCGGCGGCAGCGCCAGCATCGCGGCCGCGTCTCGCGCGGCGGCATCATGGCCGTCGTTGAACCAGTCGCGGAGCGCCCGATCGTCGGTCAGCAGCGGCGACTTCATAGCCGTAACGATAGCACCGCCGTCGCCGTCAGAAGAGGCAGTGCGGAGTCGTTTCGTTTACGATATCGCCCGGTCCCCACACACAGTTTGCTGACTCGAACGACGTGAATGCTGCCGTCTCCTGATATGCTACTGAAACATAAAATAGCGTTAAGTTGAGGAAAAGGCTCGCTCGGTCCGACTTCAAGATCATGCGATTCGTGGCGGTCAGCGGTTACGCGGAAGTGGTGGCCGAGCTTGGCGACTCCGACGAGGTGAATGCTGCCCGCCTGGCGTTGCTCACCTTCGCGCAGACGTATCCCGACCGTGGAAAGCTCGTTCCGGATACGAGTGTGCGCGTGGTGAAAACGCGCTCCCATCCCGGTTACGCCGCGTTGCGCCTCTTCTACCGGGTGGAAGGGGAAGTCCTCTACCTGCTCGAGCTCGCCCCCTACGACGAGCTGGACGACGACGACTTCGTCCGCAAGTCCTGAAGGCCGCGGCTTTCGATGAGCCTCTCTACGGACTCGGTGTCCCGCGGCGTCACGCTGAGATCGATGATCCCGCGCCGGACCAGTGAGCGTGCGCGGAGACGCATCACGTAACGCACCAGACGGCCGCGCAGCTGGGAAAGGGGGGAGTCGCTCCTCATATCTATGAGAGGAGTGTCCCGAGAGAGGGAATTCCTTACCCCCGGATCAGACGTCAACAATCCGCGCGACCGGCGCGGGCTGATCGTCAGTGCTCGTCGTCGAGCGGCGGCTTCCCGGCGTCGATGAGGGCGTCGATCCTGCGGATGCGTGCCATGCGCTCCCGTTCCGGGTCTGGTGCGGCGGGGCGATCCGCCTCGGGGGCGGCGAGCGCGGCCGGCTCGTCCATCAGACGGAGCAGGCGGTTGGCCGCGTCGATCAGGTCGCGCAGCGCGTCGCGGACCTCGGCGTTCCGGTCGGTGCGGATGGCCACGCCGTCCAGGTACATCTCGCGGAGGTTCGGCAGTTGCGCGACCACCTTGCGGAGCGTCTGCAGGGTGACGTTGCCCCCCTCCTCGAGAATGCGAAGCTGGCTGCGGGGGACGTCGGCCAGTTCGGCCAGCTTCACCTGCGAGAGCCGGGCGGCGAGTCGAGCCTTGACGATCTCTTCGTGCATCGGACGTTAGAGTAGCAGGATTGTAGGGTTTGGGCAACAGCGCCTTGGGCGGTGGTTTAAACAGTCACGGGCTTGTGATCGAGCCATGCTGCGTCGCGCGATGCTGATCCACCTTCGAAGAGGTCACGCGACGCGCACGAGGGGCAGTCGCGCCTCTCAGCGGAAGAGCGGCGGGCACTTTGGTGATGGTTGGTCCTCACGTTTCGAATGGTGACGATCTGCGCCCGATGTGACGACGCTTCACGCGCGGTGTGACGACGCTTCACGCGCGGTGTGACGACGGTCCACGCGGAAGGTGACGATGCTCCATTTCGAACGTGATGAAGCGGCATCTCGCAAGTGACGATGCATCACATGGCATGAATGAGACGTCCACTGGCCGCGTGGCGCGCCGGCGCGGAGGTGCGTGAGATTTCGACATCGCGGAAGCGATTGCGTCACGTCGTGCGTGGGCGGGATCACTGCCGATGAGCGAAGGCGTCACGTGCCAGGTGACGTCACGACATGTGGTCCGTGCCGGTCGATCACGTTCGAGATGGAGCGTCATCACTTTCGACATGACTCCTCGACGGATGCCATGAGGTGTCCCTTCTCGACCGTGGTCTCACGTCATCAGCGCTGTTGATGATTTTTAACAACCCTTGTGATCGGCGGTCATCCTTTTCTGTGAATTGGGTCTTGACTGTTATACCTTACAGACCGATAGTGTTGCCACGGCCGAAATCGCTCCTTGCGCAGGGGGCAAACAGAAAGAAAGGATGAAATAACAGTCATGTCTACAATCGAAACCCCTCTCTCTCCCGAAACCGCCGCCCGCGTGCTGATCTCACAGCTCCAGGCGATGCGGCAGTCCATCCCCGGATTGCTCTTCCTCTCGCCCACCTCCGTCAGACGGATGATTCCGGTCGCGAACATCCCCGAGGCGTTCATTCTGACCGTCGGCAACGCGGTCGGACGCTCGGATCTGCTCGGCCGGGCCAGCCTTCTCCCGCCCTCCGCATACGCCGATGCCATCAGCTTGTCGGTCTTGTACGAGCACGTCGAATCCGAAGGGCAGCAGTTCCTTCGTGGCATCCACGACACGAGG
Organism: Thermoanaerobaculia bacterium; assembly: GCA_036398925.1. Taxonomy (GTDB): domain Bacteria; phylum Acidobacteriota; class Thermoanaerobaculia; order Gp7-AA8; family Gp7-AA8; genus DASWOB01. Next base: position 132 of record DASWOB010000091.1, on the reverse strand, counting down.
CTCGCCGCCCGGTACGGCGTCGCTCAGGAGGCGTTGCGTATGTACGGCGTCGCCCAGCGGTTCAACCGCCCCGGGGATCGCGAGCAGCTCGTTCCGTACATCAACGCCATGCGTGATGCCCTCGGCCGCAGC
>DASWOB010000090.1:0-8195 GCA_036398925.1 Thermoanaerobaculia bacterium | reverse complement strand
CGCGATGGCGCTCCAGCACGTCCACCACCTGCTTGGCCTCGTCCTGCCGCGGGAGGACGCGATAGGTGAGGTTCGGGCGGTCGAAGTCGCCGACGAGCACGAGCGGGTCGCGCAATCCGAGCTGCAATGCGATGTCGCGCCGCACCTCGGGAGTGGCCGTGGCCGTGTACGCGTGCATCGAGGCCTCGGGGAACTCCTCCCGGATGGCCCGCAACTGCCGGTACTCCGGACGGAAGTCGTGGCCCCAGTGGCTGATGCAGTGCGCCTCGTCGATGGCGAACGTGGCCACTTTCGCCCGGCGGATCAGGTCGCGGAACGACTCCATCATCAGCCGCTCCGGACTGACGAAGAGAAGGCGTGTCCGTCCCGCCAGGATCTCCCGCGCGGCCTCGCGCGAATCCTCGCTGTTCTGCGAGCTGTTGAGCTGCGCGGCCGGCACGCCGCACTCCCGCAGCCCGTCCACCTGGTCTTTCATCAGCGAGATCAGGGGGGAGACCACCACGGTCAGTCCTTCCTGCAGGATGGCCGGGACCTGGTAGCAGAGCGACTTCCCGCCGCCGGTCGGCATGACCACCAGCGAGTCGCGGCGTCCGAGGGCGGCCAGCATCGCCTCCTCCTGCAGCGGACGGAGTGAGTCGTAGCCCCAATGCCGTTGCAGAGTCTCCAGGAGGCGGGGGTCGTTCACGGCCGGATAGTACCTCGGTGCGATCCGTGATATTTCTCCGCCACGAATGCACGCGATCCGGGCCACTCCGCGACATGCCCGCGCCATTGAAGCGACGGCCGACCTCCTCAACCGATTGAAGATCGACGCGATGTTCGTCGGCTCCGTGGCCCGCTCCGCCTATCTCGGATCCGAGGTCGAGCACGGCGCGATCGACGTCCTCACCCTGATGAACGGGCCGCAGAAAAATCAGGTGGCGATGATGGGGAGCAACCGCGGCTTCCGCGTCGAGCGCGAAGAGCTCGCAGCAACCGAGGAGCTCGATCTGGTGCCGATGAACTTCGTCGATCCCGACGGAGACGTGCGCGTGCACGTATTGCTCGCGACGAACGCGCTCTACGGGCGGATGTTCGGCAACGCGGTGGAGACGAACCTCGGCGAGCGGGCCCTCAAAGTGCCGGGCGCGGAGGACGTGGCGTTGCTGCTCGCCGTGACGGGCGACGAAGATTCCGTCAGGATGTTGACCATGCTCCCCGATTTCAACCGCCACCGCTACAACCAGCGGCTCGTCTCGATCGGTCTCGGCAGAATGGTGGTCGCGGAATGAAGTGGATCAATCAGCAGCCGGCCCTCGATGCCGCGCTCGAACAGGTCGCCAGCCAGCCGATCGTCGCCGTCGACACCGAGGCCGACTCGCTGCACTCGTACTTTGACAAGGTCTGCCTGGTGCAGATCACGGCCGCGGATGAGGACCTGATCATCGATCCGCTGGCGCCGATCGACCTGGCGCGCTTCGGCGCGATCCTCGGCGATGCCTCGATCACGAAGGTCTTTCACGGCGGCGACTACGACCTCCGGATCATGAACCGCGACTTCGGCTTCGTGGTGCGGAACCTCATCGACACCTCGATCTGCGCGCAGCTCCTCGGGTACGAGGCGTTCGGCCTGGCGGCGCTGCTGGAGCGGCATTTCGGCGTGAAGGTGAACAAGGCGCATCAGCGCGCCGACTGGGCCATGCGCCCGCTGCCGCCCGACATGCTCGCGTACGCCTCGATGGATACGCATTACCTCGCAGCGCTGGCCGCGAAACTGCGCGAAGAGCTGGAGGCGCTCGGCCGGTGGGAGTGGGCCATCGAGGAGTTCGCGCGGCTCGAGACCGTCCGCTACCGCGAGTCGGACGAAGAGCAGGAGACCTGGCGGAAGCTGAAGAACATCGGCAACGCCGACCGCCGCACCCTGGCCATCATCCGCGACATCCACGGCTGGCGCGACGCGCTGGCCCGCAAGGCCGATCGCCCGCCGTTCAAGATCATGGGCAACGACGCGCTCATCGAGATCGCCAAGATCAAGCCGCAGTCCGCCCGCGAGCTCTCCCAGATCAAGGCCGTCCCGCGCTACCACGCCGACCGCTACGGACGCGAGCTGGTGGCGTTGGTCCGCGCCGCAATGGCCCTGCCGGAGGAGGCGCTGCCGGAGCGGAGCGATCCGAAGCCGTGGATCCGCGACAAGGCGCTCGAGGGGAAGATCAATCGCCTCAAGACCATTCGCGACCGCTACGCGACCGAGCTGAAGATCGATCCGTCGATCCTCGGCGCACGCCACATCCTGACGGCCGTCGCCTCGGCCGGCTCGCTCGACGTGCCGAACATGCGCGAATGGCAGAAGCGGGTCATGGGCGAGGCGCTGCTGGCAGCACTGGCGAAGTAGTCGACGGGGAGACGGACCGGGGGGCCTCCGGCGGCCGGGCCACGGGCCCGGACCCGTTGGTGGGCCTAAGCAAAATGCTCTCACTTCACCAATAGATGAGGGAACGACGGGGGGCCTCCGGTGGCCGGGGCCAGGGGCCCCGGACCCCTCCCGTCGTTCCCCTCATCCGTGGGCGCAGTGCGTGCGTTCTGTTAGGCCAACCAAATGGGGTCCGGGGCCGATGGCCCCGGCCGCCGGAGGCCCCCCGGTCGTTCCCTGTCACTTCTCGGCGGCGCGGTACAATCCCCGCCGTCATGGAACGTGTTACCGACTACAAGATCATCATCATCGGCTCGGGGCCGGCGGGTTGTACTGCCGCGCTCTACCTCTCCCGGGCCAACCTCATTCCGCTCGTGCTGGAGGGGATGCAGCCGGGCGGTCAGCTCACCATCACCACCGACGTCGAGAACTACCCCGGCTTCCCGGAAGGGATCATGGGGCCGAAGCTCATGGAGCTGATGCGGCAGCAGGCGGAGCGCTTCGGCGCCGTCTTCCGCTCGCTGGAGACCGTGGAGAGCGTCAACTTCCGGACGCACCCGCTCGAGGTGAAGACCGACCAGGCCACGTACGTCGCCGACGCGGTGATCATCGCCTCGGGCGCTTCGGCAAAGGAGATCGGTATCCCGTCCGAGAAGGCGCTGCAGGGCTTCGGCGTCTCGTACTGCGCGACCTGCGACGGCTTCTTCTTCAAGCAGAAGGACATCGTGGTGGTCGGCGGCGGCGACTCGGCGATGGAGGAAGCGACCTTCCTCACCAAGTTCGCCAACAAAGTCACGGTGGTGCATCGCCGCGGCGAGCTGCGGGCCTCGAAGATCATGCAGGACCGTGCGAAGAACAACCCGAAGATCGAGTTCGTCTTCAACTCGACGGTGGAAGAGGTGATCGGCGCGAAGGAGACCGGCGTCAAGGCGGTCAAGCTCCGCAACCTCGTGACCGACGAAGTGACGGAGATGAAGGCGCAGGGCCTCTTCGTCGCCATCGGCCATACCCCGAATACCGCACCGTACGTCGGCCAGCTCGAGCTCGACCAGGCCGGCTACATCTGCCTCCCGCACCGCAACTCGACCCTCACCAACATCCAGGGCGTCTTCGCCTGCGGCGACGTCGTCGACCACATCTACCGCCAGGCCATCACCGCCGCCGGCAGCGGATGCCAGGCCGCCCTCGACTGCGAGCGCTGGCTCACGCACGAGCGGATCACCGAACGGTGGGGCCTCGCCAAAGGGGAGGAAGAGCGGCTGGAAAGTTAGAGGCGGTTCCTCGGTTCCTCGAGGGACAAAAAAAGGCCGCCCATCGGGCGGCCTTTTTCATCTCTCGCGAGTGCGAGTTAGAAGGCGTTGAGAATGTACTCGAGCGGGTTGACCGGGTTGTTGTTCACGCGCACTTCGTAATGGAGGTGCGGGCCGGTGGAGCGGCCGGTGGAGCCGACGTAGCCGATCACGTCGCCGCGCTTGACGCGCTGGCCGGGACGGACGTTGAAGCCGGCCAGATGGCCGTAGCGGGTCGAGTAGCCGTAGCCGTGCGAGACGTAGATCACGTTGCCGTAGCCGTTCGCCCACTCCGCCTTGATGACGATGCCGTCGGCCGGGGAGCGGATCGGCTGGCCGACCGCACTGGAGATGTCGATGGCGTGGTGCTGTCCCGACTCACCGGTGAACGGATCGGAACGGCCGCCAAAACCATCCGTGAGGATGCCGCGCACCGGGGCGATCGAGGGGGTCGAGGAGAGGAGGTGCGACTGGGCGACGAACTTCTGTTCGAGGACGTTGAGGTCTTTGTCGAGACGCGTCGAGCGGAAGCTCATCTTCTCGATGTCGTCCCGGTACGGGGCGTTGGCCGCCGTTTCGTCGTTGCGAAGACCACCGCTGCCACCCTGACTGGTCTCGTCGAGCGTGGTGATGCCCGCGATGATGGCCAGCTTCCGGGTGCGGTCTTCCACGGTCCGGAGCTGCGTGCGAAGCGATTCGACCGAGCCGCTGAACTGCTCGTTCGCGACCTGCAGCTCCTTGTTCTCGCGGCGGAGCTTCGAGAGCTCGTGAGTCTGCGAGAGGGAGGTGAAATACTGCACCGAGAAGAAGGTCGACAGGCAAAGCGACGACGTGACCAGGGAGATCAGGGAGAAGAGCAGGCGATGCGAGACCTTCAACTTTCTGAACTTTGCCCGCGCATGCGGGACAAAAATGATCGTTGAATACCGCTTATCCATGCGTGCTCCCTTGAACCGAATGATGACGAATTGGAGTGAACCGTAGCCGTTGGTGAGCGCGTATTGTCGCGATACCACCCCCCTGAGTCAACGAAAAACTCGCTCGAAAACGAGCGTTATTGGAATGTATGGCCATATTCGTAAACCCTCGGAAAGTAAGCACTTGCAGGCCAAATTTATGTTAGTTCAGCATAAACAAGAGGCATGGCGTGATGTTCACGTGCATATCCGCAAATAAATAGAATGTGGCGGAATTGAGGCGCGGGAACGGGCGTCAGTTGCCTTCGTCAGCCTCGATACCGGGAGTAGAATCCGCCGGTTTTTCGATTCAGGAAACCGAATTTCATGAGAGCAGACTGGCACCAGTACTTCATGGGCATCGCGCATCAGGCGGCAACGCGCGCGACCTGCCTCCGCAAGAAGGTCGGGGCGGTGATCGTCCGCGACCGGACCGTCCTCTCGACCGGCTACAACGGCTCGATCCGCGGCCTGCCTCACTGCGAGGACGTCGGCTGCACGGTCGAAGACGGCCACTGCATCACCACCGTGCACGCCGAGGCGAACGCCATCCTGCAGGCCGCCAAGAACGGGGTCAGTCTGGACGGGGGAGAGCTCTACACCACCGCCTCTCCCTGCTGGAACTGCTTCAAGCTGATCGCGAACGCCGGCATCCGCAAGATCTACTACGGCGAGTTCTATCGCGACGAGCGCTCGCGCGAGACGGCGGCGAAGATCGGCATCGACCTGGTCGATCTCGAAATGCCGGCCAGGGCCGAGCGATGATCTGAGAGATGAGCGATGAGCGGCGGGGCGGGTGTTGACCGTTCATCGCTCATCGGTCATCGTTCATCGCTCGAATCATGATCGTCCTCGCTGCCGACACCTCGCTCCCCATCCTCTCCGTTGCGCTCATTCACGACGACGCGCTGGTGGGAGCGATGGCGATGGAGGGACACGGCTCGCGCAACGAGAAGCTCCTGCCTTCGATCGACTGGCTGCTCTCGGAGAACAACATCGAGCGCGGCGCCATCGACCTCTTTGCCGTCACCCGCGGCCCCGGCTCCTTCACCGGCGTGCGCATCGGCCTCGCGACCATGCAGGGGCTGGCCCTGGCCCTCGGCAAGCCGGTCTGCGCGATGTCGACCCACGAGGCGATCGCGTTCGGTGAGCCGGGGCGTGTGGCGGTGATCGACGACGCCGGCCGCGGCGAGTTTTACCTCTCCGCCTTCGAGGACGGACGGGAGCTCGTCGCGCCGCATCTCGCCAGGGAAGCGCCGGCCGGTATCCGCGTCACGGAGTTTCTGCAGCGGGGAAACGTGGCCCTGCGCTGTGCGCGGCGCGCGCTGGCCATCGAGCGGGCAGGCGAAGGCGATCGCTATCGCGACGTAACCCCGATCTACGTGCGGCTGGCCGAGGCGGAGGTCAAGCTGCAGGAGCGCCTGGCTGGTGGCTGAAGGGCTGATCATCGCGCCGGCGACGCGGGGCGACATCGCCGCCATCCACCAGATCGAAGAAGCCTCCTTTCCCGCGCCGTGGCGCCGCGAGTTCTTCGAGAGCGAGCTGACCGCCAGCGGCCGGTTCTGCCTCGTGGCCAAACGCGGCGGGCGCGTGGTCGGCTACCTCTTCTCGATGTTCCTCTTCGACGAGATGCACGTGAACAAGATCGCGGTCATCGCGCCGGAGCGCCGCCGCGGCGTGGCGCGCGAACTGATGGAGCGCGGCCTCGCCTTCGCGCGGCATCACGCCATCCGCCTGATCACCCTCGAAGTGCGGCAGTCGAACGAAGGCGCGATCGAGTTCTACCGCGGCCTCGATTTCCGCTCGTCGTACGTCAGGCCGCGGTATTACCCCGATGGCGAAGCAGCCGTGGTCATGACGCGAGCGTTGTAGTTCGTCCGCTCAGTTTATCCCGAGCGCAGCGAGGGATCTCCGGTGTCATCGCGCTGCAGCGGACCTCGTCGAGATGGCACCCAAGATCCCTCGCTGGCGCTCGGGATAAATAAGCAAGGAACTACAAAGACCGCCCGATCCGCACCACCGCCTCCACCAGCAGGTCAAAGTCCTCGAGACGGCTGCGATGGTTCGTGATCGCGCAGCGGATCGAGTAGTGCCCGCCGGCCACCGTCGATGACGGCACGGCGATCCCCTCTTCCTGCACGCGCATGAGGATCTCCCGATTCGCCGCGTCGTCGCCCGGCACGTAGCGGAAGCAGACCACGTTCAGCGCCACCGGTGCGGTCAGGGCGAGCTCGGGATGCTCTTCGATCCGTTTGGCGAGGTAGGCCGCCTGGGCGACGTTCTGCTCGATCAGCTCCGCGATCGCGTCGACCCCGTGTGCCTTGAACGACATCCAGACCTTCAGCGCCTTGAAGCCGCGGGTCAGCTCGAGACCGCGCTCCGCGAACGGCAGTCCGCCCGCGATCACGCCGCGATCGGTCGGATCGAGGTAGCGCCCCTTCAGCTCGAAGGTCGCTTTGTGCAGCTCCGGATCGCGCACCAGCGCGCAGCCGACCTCGAACGGCAGGTAGCCCCACTTGTGGAGGTCGAACGCCAGCGAGTCGGCGCGCTCCATCCCTCGCACCCGGTCGGCGAGCGACGGTGCCAGCCGCGCCAGCGCACCGAACGCGCCGTCGACGTGGAACCAGAGGTTCTCCTCCGCGCAGAGATTGGCAATGCGGACGAGATCGTCGATCGCGCCGGTGTTCACCGTTCCTGCCGTAGCGATGACGCAGATCGGACGCGCTCCCTTCGCACGATCGGCAGCGATGGCTTCGCGCAGTGCGTCGACGTCCATCCGCAGCTCCGCATCGACCGCAACGCGCCGCAGGGCGCGATTGCCGAGCCCCAGCACTTCCATCGCCCGCCGCGCCCATCCGTGCGCTTCGGTCGAGCAGTAGACGGTCAGCAGCGGATGCTCCGACTGCATGCCGTCCTCCCGCACGTCGAAGCCGCACTTTGCCTGCCGCGCGACGGCGAGGCCGATCAGGTTGGCCACCGTTCCGCCGCTGGTCAGCACGCCGCTCGCGCCGGAGGGCATCCCCATCAGTTCCACCAGCCAGTCGATGACCTGCTGCTCGACCAGCGCCGGCGCGTGATCGAAGCCGGCCAGGTGCGGGTTCATCGCACTCGCCAGAAAGTCGGCGAGCATCCCCACCGGCGTGCCGTTCCCCTGCACCCACCCCCAGAAGCGCGGGCCGAGATTGCCGTTGCGGTAGGGGAGGACGTTCTCCAGAAAGTCCGCATAGGCCGCGTCAGGGCCCTGTGCGTCGCGCGGCAGCGGCTCGCGCAGCGCGGCGCGTACGGCCGCCGGCATCGGCTGCCAGGCGGGCTGCTCCCGCAGCGACGCCAGGTGATCGAAGATGTCGTCGAGCATCTGGTGCCCGAGGGAACGGAGCGGCGACCAGTCGGCAGGATCGAGGGTGCGATTCATACGCGGAGTATCTTTCGGAGGGCGGTAGCGAGGCTATCCGGTTCGTGCGGTTGTGTGTGGGCTCCAGCCCACGAGGGGCCTCCGGCGGCCGGGGCCATCGGCCCCGGACCCCATTAGTTGGCCTAGCCTCCGCGAGCGCAGCCTCGTAT
>DASWOB010000089.1:0-9214 GCA_036398925.1 Thermoanaerobaculia bacterium | reverse complement strand
CGACATGCGCGCCATCGTGAAAACAGTTGCCGTCGTCGGCAGCACTTCGCACGAAACGGCGCGATCTGTCAGAGGCGGCCCGTTGCGCCGCCTCATCGCCTGGATCGGCTGGCATGAAGGGCTGGTGACGCTCCGAAGCATTGCCGCCGCACTCCGATTGAGAAGCGAGGGGTACGTCTCGAATCTCATCCGACGATGCGAGCGGGAGTTCGCCAGCGACAGCGGCCTTCTGGCGAATCTCGATGCGACGCTGGCCATCCTCCGCGCCTGACACACAACCGCAACCCAACTGACCGTCGGCATCCGACGTCGCATCCTCGCGACGCCCGAGGGTGACCTGCGCTCCTCCCGGAAGAGCGCCGCGACGTGGCGTCGCTTAAGAGCAGCTGAACGCGCTTGAATTCACTGCTCGCGACTCTTCTCCGCTGAGCTTGCCGCGAAAATCTCGATGTGCACGCAAGATCGAAGGTGTGACGCCCAAGACCGTGACCATCGGAAGAAAGAACGAAGCTCTGACCCCCATGGGCCTCCCCCCTGCCACCGCTGCCGCGTCCCGTTCTGCAATCGCATAGCAGCGTTGGTCATTTTTTGAGAACGAACGTGACGAACCGATCAGCGACGAATCCCAGGGGGTAGTAGCCATTTGCGTATAGGTCGATGAGGCCGGCGAACGCATCCTTAATTTGTTCTTCGCCGGCGATCTCAGCGGCTATCGCGTTCCAAAAGTCACTCTCAACGTCGCACATGAGGTACCAGATTGTTGCGCGGTACTCAGGATCGTTCACGAGTCTCAGCAGTTCATCACGATCGGCTACAAGCGTCGCACCGCAGACGAGTGCATTGCCGGCAATGGGGAATAGTGGCGGCCCAAATCGAGGCTTTACTTCATCGCGGGCAGCATTAGAAGCCACAGGCGCGAAAATGTCGCTGATTCTCGACCGCCACCGCCCGCGCGCATATATCGGGTCATCCGTGGAGCTAACTGGATTCGCCGCACGATAGATCCGAGCCGCTTCTCGGAGGTCGCCCGTCACCACATGAACGTCCCCTTCTCGGGCTGTGATGCCGAATTTCGCCAAGAGATCTGCATGCCGAACAACCATGTACTCCGCGTTGTCGTTAGCTACAGGAGGGAACCACTTGAAATGCTGCGCGACTTGTAAAAGACGGTTCACCGAATCAGTGGCTTCGCCGTACGCGTTTTGCGGGACTGTCAGGACCTTCATGGCATCATCTCGTCCTGAACGGCCCCAGGACTTCGTAGGTGTCTCTCACAATTCGAACGACATACGTCTTGCCGTTGATGTCAGCGAGACCGATCCCGCTGCGTGCTGAGCCGTAGACTACTTGGTCGCCAATCTTGCCGATCGGCGTTAGTCGCCCGGTTGGCCCAATCACCTGACGGACAGCGTCGGCGAGGGCCGAAAAATTGTTCATGAACGTGTTCTTACCGGCTTGAGCGGCTTGCATGGCCACTCTCATGATCTGACCGTCTTTGGCGCTGATCTGATCAACGGCCTCGAGAGTCGCACCAGCAACAGACGCGGCTCGCCATGCCTGATACGCGCTGTAGCCCATCGTCAGTAATCGAGCCCCACCAGCCCAACCGAGCGCTCCCGCAGCGCCGATCATCCCGCCGTATCCTTCGGAGCGCCGTCTCGCCCAGTACTGCTCCTCACTCATCTGACCTTCGCCGACCATGTGCGGCTCTGGCTCCATTCCTTCGTAGTGCCGGAGGGTTCCGGTGGCCGCCTCGCCAGAAACGTGCAACGTCAGTTCGGTTCCAACTACATCGCCGCTCTCTTCCACTTCCCTGATGTCGGAATAGGTCTGCACTGTTTGAGCGATCGCAATCACCGGCAGAAGAACGATCAGCAATAGCGCGTAGCCAGCTACCGAGCTTTTCATTTTAGGTACCCTCATGGTAGCGGCAAGATGTCGACCACTTCCTTCTCGAACTTCTCCGGATCTTCCTTCCTCAGCTTCTCGTAGTCCTGCGCTTGCTGCTGATTCTCTCGTCCTGTACGCGTTTGACCTGAGGGAAGATGTCGAAGTTGCCGCAAAGGACGTCGCTGGCGTACGATCCTTAGCGCCACTTCCCCGCATCACCTCGGTAGCACGTGGCCACAATGCCCTTCCTCAAAGTCCCAAACGCCTACCTCTTCGCCTCGCTGCAGAAGGTCGTAGGCTCGATGGATGTCAGTACTGTTGGGCACGTCGATCGACAACAGGCGATCATTTGCCTGCTCGTACGTGACGCCGAGTGCCTGTAGTGGCCGCCAAGCTTCCTCAAAACGGCCTCCATCGCGCTTCACGTCTTGCGCCAGGAAGACGCGATACGTCGAGTGCCCACCGCGCTCAACGACATCCTGCACAAATAGCTGTCCGCCGATTTGCTTCGCGCTCACTACGTCATCGAAGCTCAATCCATACGCGTAGAACGGCACGTTCTGCAGTCGGTAGCGATCGCCGCCCAGAGGTTCAGCCCAAACCGTTTCTAACGCATGTGAATGCCAGTCAGACACAGGTAAATTGATCGCGACTTTTACGAACTGGTCACGGGATCTATCATGTGGTTCGCTCATCGCTTCATCAGAACACTATCTTCCTCAGGTACTCTAACGTGTCCTTTACTGCCTTCTTCAAGTTGCACGTTCGGCAAGTGTTCTGCGCGTTACCCAAGGTGTTGTTTCCGCCGCGCGTTTTTGCGACGGCGTGGTCGATATTCGACTGATTCGGGCCAGGCGTCCGCGTCGTATCAGTGCCACAAAAGACGCATTTGTTGTCACTCTGCGCTCGTGCCGATTCCTTCGTTTTCTCCCCGAACTTCTTACCAGCGCCCGGGCCGCCAGAGCTACCTGTCTTGGGCCCTCCCGGCTGATCGAGCTTCGCGTGTTGTTCACGGGGCCGTACCGCACGCCCGTCTCTCACGCGTTGATCGAACTCCGTCTGGCTTCGCGGAGGGTTGTCGGAGACCGCGGGGTCGTAGCCCTTTTCGAATAAAGGCGTATCACCACCGACCAGCTCTTCCACGACCTCCCAGCAAAGCGGACATTTTCCGTCCGGGTCGGTAAGGTTGACCGGATTGTTCGTTACGTACGAGTACCGATTCCAAGTCTGCGGCTTCCCTAGATCCGCGCTCTCCCACGTCGGATCGACAGATAAGAACCGCCCCCTCCCGACGTCATAGTACCGCGCGTGCATGTAGTCCGGCAGGTCGACGCTCCCCCCTGCCACCGCTGCCGCGTCCCGTTCATGCCCGGTGAACTGCAGCGTCCCGCCGTCACGCGACCCGCCACCGCCGAAGGGCGCGAACTCCTGTACTCCTAGGAAGTTCCCTCCTCCGTCGGTGATCAGGCGCGGCGATCCGAGGTGATCGAGGAAGTAGTGTTTGACCACCTCCACGGTGCCGGTGGCGGGCGGGGTGACGTTGCCGAGGAGTGAGGCGCCGCGCCAGATCGTGTCTTCCTTCCACGCGATCGTCCGGGCTCCGCTGGTTGCGTCGTCGGTCCACATGCTGAGGGCGCGGTTACCGAAGTCGCGCAGGGTGTAGGTGGTCTTGTTCGCGCCGTTCCTGCGCTCGATGATGGCAATCCGCTCGTCGTCGGCCGCGTAGAGGTAGTGGAAGTCGCGCCCTCCCGCCTCGGCCCGCGTCATCATCCCGAGGCCATCCCAGGAGAAGCGGCGCTTGCCGTCGCTCACCACGTTGCCCGCGGCGTCGTAGACGAAATCGTTATGTGGTAGATCGTCTTCGAAATCACCGTAGTAGTGGTTAGTGGTTCCGGCGATCCGCGGGGAGAGGAGCATGTCGGTCGCGCACGGCCAGCCGCCGGCGGCACACGACTGAACCGCCGTGTGCAACAGGTTGCCGAAGGGGTCGTACACCACCCGGGTGTTCGCGGTCGCGCCCGCGGCCAGCGCTTCGCCCCAGCCGGCCAGGCGCTGGAAGGCATCGTAGACGTAGGTGGTCGCGCCCCGTTTCCGGATGTTGCCGGCGCCGTCGAACTCGTAGATGCCGGTCGACCAGATCTCGGCGCCGGAGCGTGTCGCCGAGATCTGCCGCACGCGCGCCATGCCGCGCGGATCGGCTGCCCACGTTTCCTTGACCTCGCCGGTGGTCTTGTGCGTCACCGTGGCGAGGAGTCCGTTGGGCTGGTAGGTAATGCCCGCCCATCCCGGAACGTCCGTCAGCACTCCCCGCGTATAGCCGTACGAGATCGCGCGCTGCCGATCCTGCGGCCGGCAGAGATGCCCGCTGTCCTTCATGCAGGGGTAGGAGAGCGTGCTCACCGCGCCCGTGTCGTCATAGCCCTGCGCGAAGAAGAACGAGGCACCGGAGAACGACGCCGTGTTGTGCACGATCTGGTCGCGGCGTACGGCCTTACCGTGTGCGGCGCTGTACTGGTACGTGTCGGCGACCAGGACCGCCCCGAGCAGCGGGGCGTAGTTGTAGCGCCCCGCGGCTGCCAGACGGCCCGGGCACGAGCCGCACGCGTATCCCGCATCCCACGCAAACGCCTTCAGCGTTCCGACCCCGCTCTGCGTGACCTCCGTCACCCGCCCCGCCGCGTCGAAGACAGTATCGAGCTGGATCGGCCCGGTGGTCTTCCGCCTGGCCTGGCCGCGTGCGTCGTAGTTCGAATATGTGATCGAACCGTACCCGCTCGCGCCGAGCTCCGGATGCTCTTCCGATGCGAGCAGACCGCGCCTGTCGTACGTGAACGTCCTGCTCTGAATGCCGCCCGCGCCGTCGGACATCTGCACCAGGTGCAGGCGCCCGCCGATGTCGTACGTGTAGCTGGTGGTCAGCCCCCCTTCGGTCACCGAGGCAAGGCGCCCCTGCGCGTCGTACGTCTCCGTCGTCTGCACGTCGGTCATGCTGGTGCCGCCCGTGGCCGTCCGCACTTTGCGCGTGACGGCGCGCACGCCGGTGTACTCGGTGCGCACGGTGCCGACCTCGGCGGAGTCCGGCGGCGTGACCCTCGTGACGCGTCCGAACGAGTCGTACGCGAGGTCGGTCTTCGACTGCGGCACGTAGCCCAGCTCGTCGGTGATCCCGGCCAAAGAAACGACCTCGGACACCGAGCTCCGGCGATCGAGACCGTCATACCTCGTCTGCCGCAGGTTCCACTCCCCGTCGGGCATTCGACTCTTTTCGCGCCACAGACGGCCGAACGAGTCGTATTGATAGACGGTCTCGATGCCGCCGCTCGCCGAAGCGGTGGACGCGGCGATGTTTGCCGGCGTCGTCAACGCGCCGTCCGTCTTAGCCGCCTTCTCCCAGGTGTAGGTCGTCTTGGCCATCCCCGGCGGCGTCACAGACTCGAGCTGACCCGTCGGATAGTAGGTGTAGGCGGTGGTGAATCCGCCCGGGTCTCTCGCCGCCATTACCCGGCCCGCCGCATCGATCGTCAGGTCTAGCGACTTCCAGCTCACGCCGCTGTACTGCGTCGTGCTGCGGACACCGTGCTGCCAGTCGTGGCTCAGCGTGTACGCGGCCGTCGGCGGAAAGCTGCCGAGTGCCGTGCAGAGGTCCGCAGCGATCGGCAGCGACGCGCCGTCGCCGCCGTAATACTTTTCGGTGTCGAGGTTGCCGCTCGCGTCAGCGGTGTAGACCACCGCCAGATCGGTGGGGCCGGGGGCGAGGCCGAGCAGCGTCCGCTTGCCACGCAGAAAACCGGTCTGGCGATCGAAACACGTCTGCTCGATCGAGCTCTCGCCGTTCTCCGTCACCTTCACGCTGTCGTACGTGTTCAGAACCCAGCCCACCGGGGGAGTCGAGTTCCACGACGTCTCGACGACCCGCTCCGGCGTGTCGGCATCGAAGCCTTTCGTCTTCGACTTGCGATAGTGACCGAAGCCGTCCCAGTCGGACGACTCCGTCTCCGCCCATTTGCAGGCGCCGCTCGGACAGTCGTCGTGAAAGATCGTGCGCTGCCGCACCTGCCGGTGCGGAACTTCGGGATCGTCGACGGAGAAGGGCGTGCCCTCCGGATCCGCCTCGTGGCGGACATACACGGATCGCTTCGGAACACAGGACGTGCCGGCACAGGCCAGAAACTCCTGTGAGAGGTAGAGATCCTCGGTCTCGTGTTTCGGTCCGTACGGCCAGCCGTAGTGGCGCCGCTGGAACCCGGCCGGAGAGGTGTCTTCGTCGGGGAATCGCCCGTGGTCGTTGCCGGGCCAGACGCTGAAGTGGTTGACGACCTGATGGCCGGCCGGATCCGTGACCGTGACGAGAAGCTCCTCGTACAGTTGCACCGACTGCGGTGTGGGGTCGAGCTCGGGGTTCGGCACACATTGGAAGACCGAGGTGTACGACGGCGACGGCCGAAGATCGGGCGTGTATTTCCAGACGCGCGTGTCGGCAGGCTGACCGTTTGGCACGACCGAGGTCAGCGTGCGCTTGACGACGCCGGTCGTCTTTGCGCCGAACCCGAAGGCCGGACCGTAATTGTTGGTACAGAAATCGAGCGATGGGATCGAGTACGTGTCATACGCGTAAGCGATCGTGCCGAGGGTCGGCAACGTGAGCGACTCGAGATACGCGCGCAGGTTGCTGGTCATGGCGAACGAGGAGTCGTCCGGCAGAGTCACGGAATCGAGCACCGGTGCCGAATGCGTCTGCTGCCAGGTGTTCGAATGATCGGTGTCTTCCGGCGGCTTGCTGATGTTCGTCCGCTGCGTGTACGCGAAGGTGTACGGCTCGTCGGGCGTTGCGCTGACGACGACCTTCTCCACCATCGGCCGCTCGGGGTCGTTCACCTTGTAGTTGCGAAAACAGACGTAGTGTTTGCGGCCGCGCGAGTCCTGGAGGGTCCACGCCGAGTCGAAGTTCAGACAGGGCGGGGGGCACGGCGTCGAGATCCCGCAGTCGTCGACATAGGAGATCGTGAGCTTGTCACCGTTCGCGACGGGGCCACGGATCTCCGTCAGCTGATATTCACCGATCGTGGCGTTACGGACGAACCGGTGAACCGTTCCGTCGGGGAAGTCGATTTCTGCGATCGTCGACGACGGCCGGCGCAGCCGGAGATTCGAGCCGTCCCGCGTACGATCGCCGTGGAACCGGTGATCGCCCCCGTCCGTCGCTTCATAGACGTGCTCGTGCGACTCGTTGCGTGGATCATCGTGCGGCACGAAGCGGCCGAGGCCGAAGACCCACCCCATCCCGGCGTTCGACCGCGCCGACGGAACGGCATGCGTCTTTCCGCCCGCCTCGATGAGATCCCACGCCTTGCTGTTGTAGCTGAGCCGCAACTGGTACGTCAGACCGCCGTTGAGTGGAAACGCCGGCCCGATCGGTACCGTCACGATGAGGTTGCCGTTGAATACGTTGACGCTGTCGACGTCGCCGAAGTGATAGACCTTCTCGGCCTGAAAGCCCTTCTCCACCGACTGGATGTGCTGCTGTCCGCTCGCCGCCAGCGCAAGCGTCGACGCGAGGAGCCACGCCGCGATCCGCCTCATCGCCCCACCTCGATCGCACCGAACTTCATCCAGGTGGGATCGAAGATCACGAGCACGTCGCCCGGCCGGAAATTCGGGGGGGCGCCACCCGATTCGGCCAGCGGCCGGAAGCGGCCGATGTCGATCCGCAGTGGCTCATCCGGGCCACTCTCGTCGGCTTCCGTCTCCCGCACAGCGTACAGCTGCCATGCGCCGTCCCCCGGCCGAACCAGACAGGTGTACATCTCCGGCACCGGCCACTGCAGCTTGCGCAACTGACCGTTGTTGTCATGCTTCGCGAGGTCGGGCGTAATCGCAAGCGGCGGCCGTTCGTAACCGGGCGTCGTCGCCTCGGCGTGACCGCCGCTCGACATGTCGATGGCGGCCCACATCCCCTGATGCGGGATCGTCTTACCGAGGTCGTGGCGCACCACCCCGTCGCCGTCGTCGTCGGTCAGGATGATGCTGCGAGGCACGCGCGCCAGCCGCACCTGGATCCCGGGGAGCGGCTCACGTGCGACGCCGCAGAGCAGCACCCGGCCGCCGGGCGTGACCTGGCCGATCGTGATCGCCCTATCCTCGAAGCGGAGCTCCGGGCTCGCGGCGAACGCCGTCGCAGGGAAGACGATGGCCAGACTGATGACAATGTTCGAGAGAAGTCGTTTCATGGCAGATCCTGACGTTGGTTTTTTGCCTGGCCGGTGCGGGCAGTTGATGGAGCGGACGTCGACCCGGGTGGCGGCCACGCGGCATCGTCCGAATCGAGATCGAAAAGCTCGAAAATGTGCAGCTCGCGTCTGGCGAGACGACGTGCACCGTGAAGTACCTGAATCAGCGTGGACATTCGCACGTTCGCGCCACGCCGGATCCGGCGCATCTGCTCGCGGCCGGTGCCCGACGCTTCGGCCAGCTCTGCAGCGGTAAAACCGTTGCACTGAAGCCACGCTTCGATCCGGACTCCCCGATTCTCACGGCTGGCTCTCGATACGGAGCTCGTCCGCGTACCGTTGCCGGTCGAAGGCGATGATGCCGAGCAGGTTCCTGCATGCGCGATGGCGTTCCTCGTCGGCGAAGTGCATGGCGCCGAGCGCGGCGGCGTTGGCCGACTCCTCCGCCTCATCGAGGCGTTCCTGTTCCACGAGGATCCACGCGCGCACGTACTGCACCGCCACCAGGCCCAGCCCGGGAAAACGCAACCGGCCGTGTTCCGCTTCCGCCTGATCGAGAGCCTCCATCGCTTCCGGGAACTGGCCGAGAAAGCGAAAAGGATTGGCTTTCTCCTTGCGATGACACGAGAGGGGACGCACGGGTTTCGGCGGCCGTCGCCACGTGGGGATTCGCTGTTGAGCCATTGAGCTGTTAAGCGAGGGAGTGTGTTGTGTGCCCAAAACCACTTCTCGCTCAATAGCTCAATGGCTCAACAGCGAATCCCCCGCCAGTCTCCCGACGTTGCTCGTCATCAGTGCAGAACAAAACGGGCGGCGCGAGAACCCCCGCGCCGCCCGTTCCTTTACGACTGCAAACGAATGCCCGCCGCTTCGATCTTCTGGTAGACCCAGTCCGGAAAACAAAAGTCCGGCGAAGAACCTCGAGCCGCGCCACTCGCGCGCATCACTCGTGTCCTCCGTTGCCGTTGCCGGCCGGCGGGGTGGTACTCGGCGGGGCGTCGTCGTCCGGCTCCTCGATTCTCGACCGGCTGCGGCCGAGGGCATCACGCATGGCGTTGATGTACGGAACGAGCTGCTCGCGATCCCCGGGGCGGTTG
>DASWOB010000088.1:0-157308 GCA_036398925.1 Thermoanaerobaculia bacterium | reverse complement strand
CAACCGCCCCGGGGATCGCGAGCAGCTCGTTCCGTACATCAACGCCATGCGTGATGCCCTCGGCCGCAGCCGGTCGAGAATCGAGGAGCCGGACGACGACGCCCCGCCGAGTACCACCCCGCCGGCCGGCAACGGCAACGGGAAGGGAGGAAAGAAGTGATGCGCGCCACCACTCGCACTCTCCTTGCCGCCCTGATCTTCTTCCTGGCCGCTGCCTGCGCGGCGACCAGCGACTACGACCCGCAGTTCGATCGCGACCTGGTCGCGCTGCGGGACAAGGTCGACGGATTCCTCGTGCAGCTCGAACAGACCGCCGGTAGCGACGGCGGGACGTACGCGGCGAACGAGGTCTTTTACGACGAGCTGTGGGTGTCGTTCGACGCCCTGCGCCAGCGCGCCGAGGTGCGGCCGTCCAACGGGCCGACGCTCACGTCGCTGAATGCACTCGCCGAGAACCTGCACCGGCTCGAAGCGCTGCACCGCCAGGGGCTGACCGCCCCGGAGGTGCCGGTGCTCCGGAAAATCCTCGGTCCGCAGTTCGAGGCGCTCTGCCAGCTCGAAGCCGCCGCACGTCCGGCTACGCCGGGGAAGGAGTAAGCCATGGCCATCAACGTCAAGATCCTCGGCAAGTCCATGATCGAAGCAGCGCGCCGAGCGGCCTCGCAGCAGTGGGGTGAGGTCGCACCGGTGGCCGAGACGCAGTTGCAGAACCTCGCGGCAGCGGCCGGCGAGATCGACGCGCTGCTCCGCATGGGGCAGATCAACGATGACCGCGCCCGCGAGCTGTTCGCGATGCAGCGCACCGCCGTCCAGGCGGTGATGCAGCGCAACAGCAAAGCGTCCGCGATCGCCGAGCTGCTGATCGATGCGGCAGCCGCCGCCATCGGTGGGCCGCTCGGCGGAATCATCGGCGGAAAGGTCACGGCGATGTTCAAAGCCGGTAAAGACCTGTAACGCGAGCGGGGGGCCGGCGCAGGCCGGCCCCCAAGGCTCTTAGCTGTCACCTGGCTCTTGGCTGTTGGCTCTTAGCTCTTAGGGTACGCACGGCGATTTCCGCCTGTAGCCACCGACCGTAAGCGAGGCGCCGCCCCTAAGAGCTAAGAGCTAACAGCTAAGAGCTAAGAACTCCAAACCAAACAACAAGGAGAACATCACATGCGATATGGCCACATCGATCGCTTCGCGGAGCGTCCCGGCATCGGTCTCATTCAACCGGACGACGGCGGCGAGGCGTACTCATTCGACTTTTTTCACATCGAAGGCTGGAAAGGGGAGACGGCGCGCGCCCTGGGACTGCGCGCCGGACGGCCCGTCGAGTTCACGGCGGAGAACGGCACGGTGCGCACGGTGCGCCTGCTGCCGTTCGCGGCATGAGGAGGATGCCGTGCAGCGCTATCTCGATCCCGCCGACGCGGACGTCGTCGGCCTCTGCCCGCGGCCCGGGCCGATGTCGCCGCACGTGCGTGCCTTCGGACGCTACCCCGATGTATCGGCGATGCGTCCGGGCGACCTCGTGCTCGTCAGCGCCGTCGAGCCGACCTGGCTGTCGCGCCGCATCATGGCCGCGCAGGAACAGGGCGGCTTTGCGGCCGACGATGCACGCTGGCACCACGCGGCCGTGTACGTCGGCAATGGCCGCATCTGCGAAGCAACTCTGCGCGGTGTGCAGGCGTGCGACCTCGATCAATACGTCGGCACCCATCGCATCCGGGTGCGCCGCGATCCGCAGCTCCGCGCCATGCAGGGCTACGACATCGCCATGCACGCCCTCTTCCGCATGCGCTGGTACTACTCGCTCTGGACGCTCGTCCGGCTCTTGCTGCAGTCGTGGCGCGGCTTCCACGCCGACCCGGTAGCGCTGCCGCTCTCCTCGAGCCGCGCGGTCATCTGTTCGATGCTCTATGCCGACGCCTACAGCCTGGTGACGCAACGCGTCCTCGGCAACGCGGCCGGCGCAACACCAACCCCCGCATTTCTCAGCGCCACGCCCATCCTCGACGACGTCGTCTGCGGCTGGCGCGCACTGGAAGGAGGCTCACCATGAAAATCACCGATTACCCGTTGGAGGCCGGACAGTTCTTTCCGACCAGGACCACCAAACGTTACGTGGTGTGGCACGGCACCGCCGGCCGCACCGAGTCCACCCCCGTCAACGGCAAGCCGGGAAAGGCCACGACGTCGATCGACGGCTGGAACCGCGACGCCCTGCATGTCGGCGCGCCGTGGCTGGTGGACCGCGACGGCACCGTCTACCGCACCTTCGACGATCGCAACTGGATCTACCACCTCGGCATCAAAGGCACCAACGGCCGCTATGACAAAGCGTCGGTCGCGATCGAGTTCGCCAATGAGCTGGCCCTCGACCTCGACCAGGGGCGCATGCACGCCTTCGGCTTCAAGACCCCCAACACCATCTACAACGGGCCGTATCTCACGCGCGAGTGGCGCGGCTCGAGGTTCTTCGCCGTACCGGACGAAGAACAGATCGACGCCGGCATCGAGCTGACCCTCGACATCTGCCGCCGCCACAAGATCGACCCGGTCTTCTATTACCCCTCCACGATGTTCAATTACCCGCGCTGCTTCGAAGTGGCCACGATCCTCTGTCACTCGAACTGCCGCGCGGACAAGACCGACTTTTGTTTTCCGGACTGGGTGTATCAGAAGATCGAAGCGGCGGGCATTCGTTTGCAGTCGTAACAGGACGGGCGGCGCGGGGGTTCTCGCGCCGCCCGTTACTGATGCACTGATGACGAGCAACGTCGGGAGACTCGCGGAGGATTCGCTGTTGAGCTGTTGAGCTATTGAGCGAGAAGTCGTTTTGAAGCACAACACACTCCGAAACCATCCACGCAATTCACCCGCCCTTTACTCCCGCTGCCCTTCCGCTTTTCTCCTGACGCCGACACTGCGCGTCTAAGGAGAAACGATGAAGAAGTCACTTCTGATCGCGCTGCTGGCGCTGGGGCTGCCGCTGGCGGCGCAGGAGACGCAAACAGCGACGCAGCCGCAGACCGCGGAAGAAACGAAGGAAACGCCGACGGTCGAGGAGCTGGCGGGGAAGCTCGAGGCGCTGACCGAGGCGTTCACGGAGTCGCGCAACAGCCTGGAGATCCTCAACCGGCTGCGCATCGCCGGGTACATCCAGGCGGAGTACGTCCACAGCGACGCGTCGCAGAACCAGCTCACCGGCCCCACGGCCACGCGCAACCTCGACACGTTCCGCGTCCGGCGCGGGCGGATCAACTTCCAGTACCAGTTCCTGCCGACGGGGCGCTTCGTGCTGCAGCCCGACCTGAGCTCGAGCGGCGTGGCGCTGCGTGATGCGTACATCGAGATCGCGGAGCCGTGGACGTCGTGGCGGCACACCGCCACGGTCGGGCAGTTCAAGTGGCCGTTCGGCTACGAGGTGCGGCAGTCGTCGCGCGACCGGGAGATGCCGGAGCGGACGCTGGTCGTCCGGACGCTCTTCCCCGGCGAGCGCGATCGTGGCCTGCAGATGAGCGGGGCCGGCTTCGGGGAGCGCTTCAACTACCGCATCGGCGTCTTCAACGGCAACGGGACGTCGGCCGATCGCGATCTGAACAAGCGGAAGGACATCGTCGGCCGCGTCGGCGTGAACCTCGGTGCGCTGGACCTCGGCGTCTCGGGCTACAACGGCGCGGAAATCGTGCCGCTCGCCGCCACCGGCAATCCGCTGCCGCAGGGGGAGTTCGAGAAGGACCGCTGGGGCATCGACCTGCAGTGGGTCACGCCGCTGCCGGGACTCGGCGTGCGCGGTGAGTACATTCGCGGCACGCAGCCGCCGAACGCGAACGCCGGTGCCAGCGCCCGCACGGCCGACGTCGACGGCTGGTACGTCTACCTGATCCAGAACCTCGGCACGAAGCATCAGCTCGTGCTGCGCGCCGATCAGTACGACCCGAACGTCGATACGGACAACAACGCCACCCGCACTCTCGGCGGCTCCTACATCTTTCACTACGACCCGAACATCAAAGTGATGGTCGCCTACGAGCAGCCGCGTCTCGAGAGCAACGATCCGGACGACGACCTGGCCACCATCCGCGTGCAGTACACCTTCTAGGAGACAACGATGAAACGGACACTCTTTGCGCTGCTGTTCGCGCTTCCTCTCGCGCTTCCCCTCTTTGCGGCAAAGCCGATCTCGATCAAGGGCTCCGACACCATGGTGATCATGAACGCGCGGCTGGCGGAGGCGTTCATGGCGAAGAATCCGGGCGTCACCATCCAGGTAGGGGGCGGCGGGTCGGGCGTCGGCATCGCGGCGCTGCTCAACGGCACCACCGACATCGCCGCGTCGTCGCGGCCGGTCCGTCCGGCGGAGATCGATCGCCTCAAGCAGCGTTTCGCGACGCTCGGGCATGCGGTGCCGATCGCGCGCGACGGACTGTCGGTCTATCTGAACGAGAAGAATCCGCTGCGCGAGCTGACCATGCAGCAGATCATGGACATCTACACCGGCCGGGTCACGAACTGGAAGCAGGTCGGCGGCAACGACGCGCCGATCATTCTCTATTCGCGCGAGAACTCCTCCGGCACCTACACCTACTTCCGCGACAACGTCCTGCGGGGGAAGGATTTCGCGCCGCGCGCGCAGACGCTGCAGGGAACGGCGGCGGTGGTGAACGCGGTGGCGAAGGATCCGAACGGCATCGGCTACGGCGGCGCCGCGTACGCGAAGGGGATCCGGTTCGCGGCGGTGAAGAAGGATGCGAGCACGCCCGGCGTGCTGCCGACGCTCGACAACGTCCGGAACGGCTCGTACCCGATCAGCCGCTACCTCTATCTCTACCTGCGGGCCAGGCCGGCCGGCGACATGAAGAAGTTCATCGACTGGGCGCTGACCGCCGAGGGGCAGGCCATCGTCACGAAAGTCGGCTATTTTCCGGTGAAGTAGGCGGTAAGCTCCGCGCGTGATCCGCGCGGCGCTCGTCGTCTTCATCGCCTCCTTCTGCACGCTGGTCGTCGAGCTCGTGGCCGGCCGCGTGCTCGCGCCGTACGTCGGCGTGTCGCTCTACACCTGGACCAGCATCATCGGCGTCGTCCTCGCGGGCATCAGCGCGGGGGCGTACGCCGGCGGGCGGCTGGCGGACCGGCGGCCGGCACCGTCGACGCTCGGCTGGCTGCTGCTCGCCTCCGGCCTGACGGCGATGCTGATCGCCCCGGCCACGCAGTTCCTCGGCGGCGACGGAGGTCTGCTGTCGTCGATGGGAGTGGCCACGACGCTGCTCTCGCGCGTGGTCGTGCTCTCGTTTCTGCTCTTCTTCCTGCCGTCGTTCTTTCTCGGGATGATCTCGCCGGTGGCGGTGAAGCTGGCGGTGGGAGATCTGGCGACGGCGGGGAGCGTGGTCGGGAAGATCTACGCCTTCTCCACACTCGGCTCGATCGCCGGCACGTTCCTGACCGGCTTCGTCTTCGTAGCGCGGTTCGGCACGAAGGCGACCCTGATCGGCGTCAGCGTGGCGCTGATCGCGAGCGCGTTCCTCTTCGGCGGTTTCTTCGGGCGCAAAGGGCAGGCCGGGGCGGTGCTGATGCTCCTCGGCGGTCTCGCATACTGCGGCCTCTGGCCCGGTGCCGATCCTCCGCCACCGTATCAGGACCCGCTGCTGCCGGCCGCGGAGATGGGGGAGATCCACTTCGAGGAGAGCCAGTACTACACGATCCGCGTGGCGCGCACGGTGCGCGACGATACCGGCGGGCCGCTGCACGAGTTGCAGCTCGATCACCTCGTGCATTCGTACGCCGACCCCGACGACCCGACCTACCTCGAGTACGGCTACCTGCGCATCTTCAACGACGCCGTGGAGTGGGCCGCGCGCGAGCGGACGCCGTCGCGCCTGCTCTTCGTCGGCGGCGGCGGTTACACGCTGCCGCGCCTGGTCAGCGAAACGCATCCGATGACGGAGATCGACGTCGTGGAGATCGATCCGGCGGTCACGCGGGTGGCGGCGCGCTACTTCGGCGTGCCGCGCGACGCGGCCATCCGCACCATCAACGAAGACGCGCGCTGGTTCTCGATGCGCGCGAGCGAGCCGTACGACGTCATCTTCGTCGACGCGTTCAACGACCTCTCCGTGCCGTACCACCTCACCACGCGCGAGTACACGCAATCGCTGAAACGCCTGCTCAACCCCGGCGGTGCGGTGGTGGTGAACCTGATCGACGATTACCAGCGCGGCCGTTTCCTGGCGAGCTACGTCCGCACGTTGCAATCCGTCTTTGGCGAGCGCAACGTCGGCGTGATCGCCGAGGCGATGGAAGACCTGAGCAGCGACCGCTCGACGTTCGTCGTGGTCGCGTCGGAATCGCTGCCGTCGATCTTCGGGCCGGACGCGAACGGCACGATGCTGCCGCAGGCGCAGGTCGCGCGCTACCTGAAAGAGCGCGAGGCGATCGTCCTGACCGATGACTACGCGCCGGTCGACAACATGCTGGCGCCGTTGTTTGCGGGACGGTTCGTGGATGAGCAGGGGGAGTGAGAGCGCGGCGGCTGCTCAGCTATTCAGCTGCTCAGCTATTCAGCTATTCAGCTATTCAGCTATTCAGGCGCTTCACGTGGTGCATCCCCCTGAACAGCTGAACGGCTGAACGGCTGAACGGCTGAACAGCTGAACAGCTCCCCCGGTGCGTATCGTGCACAATCGCGCCGCGCATGTTAGCGATGTCCTCCCGCCGGCGCTGGGCCGTCACCATCGGCGTCATGACCGGAATGCTGCTGGCGGCGCTCGAAGCGACCGTGGTCGGGACGGCGATGCCCACGATCGTCTCCACGCTCGGCGGGCTGGCGCACTACAGCTGGGTCTTCTCCGCCTACCTGCTCACTTCGACCGTCACCGTGCCGATCTGGGGGAAGCTCTCCGACCTCTTCGGCCGCCGTCCCGTCTACCAGGCCGGGATCGCCGTGTTCCTGGTTGGCTCCGCCGCGTGCGGGCTGTCGCAGACAATGATGCAGCTCGTCTTCGCGCGCGCGTTCCAGGGGCTCGGTGCGGGGGCGCTCGTGCCGCTGGCCATGACCATCATCGGCGACATGTTCACCCTCGAGGAGCGCGCGAAGATGCAGGGCCTCTTCAGCGGCGTGTGGGGGCTCTCCAGCATCGTCGGACCGCTGCTCGGCGGGTTCATCACCGATCAGCTGTCGTGGCGCTGGGTCTTCTACATCAATCTCCCGGTCGGCATCGCCGCCGCGGTGATCATCGGTCTGGCCCTGCAGGAGCCGCCGCGCGATCAGCGCCCGGTCATCGATTACCTCGGCGCCACGCTGCTCACCGCCTCGGTCACGCTGCTGATGCTGGTGCTGGTGGAAGGGGGTGAGGTCGCGGCGATCTTCACCACGCGCAACCTCATCCTCATTGCCGCGGCGATCGCGCTGTTCGTCTGGTTCGTGCGGGTGGAGATGCGGGCGAAAGATCCGGTCATCCCGCTCACGCTCTTCCGCAACCGGGTGGTCAGCGTGGCCATCGCGGTCGGCTTTCTGGCCGGTATCGCCATGTTCGGCGCGATTACCTTCGTCCCGCTGATGGCGCAGGGGGTCCTCGGCGCGACCGCGACGCAGGCCGGCACGTTCCTCATGCCGCTGATGCTGGCCTGGGTGGCCTCGTCGATCGTCGGCGGCCGTCTGCTGATCAAAGTCGGCGCGCGCCCGCTGGTCCTCGTTGGCCTGGTCCTGCTGATGGCCGGCCTCGGCGCCATGGCGATGTTCAACGCCGAAACCTCGCACGCTCTGCTGCTGACGGAGCTCGGCGTCATCGGCGCCGGCCTCGGCCTGACGATGCTGACGCTGCTCATCGCCTCGCAGCACTCCGTCCGCCGCGAGCAGCTCGGCATCACCACCTCGCTCAACCAGTTCTCGCGCTCCATCGGCGGCGCCCTCGGCGTGGCGCTCCTCGGCGCGCTGATGGTCTCCGGCCTGACCGCCAACCTGCGCACGGCCGCCTTGCAACCGAACGCCCCGCTGACGGCGACCGAAGCGGACAAGCTCGCCGAAAACCCGAACGCCCTCGTCGAGCCGTCAGCGCGCGCGCGCATCTCCCCGCAGGTGCTGACCATCCTCCAGACCTCGCTGGCCAGCGCCCTGCGCACGACCTTTCTCATCTGCGCGATCGTCGTCGCGATCTCGTTCTTCCTCGCGCTGATGATTCCGGGAGGCAAGATTGAAAGCGCCGGCGCCGCGACGGGGGAGGAGTTCGTGATGGCGGAGATGACCACCATCGACGCGGAGCATGAGCCGTGTTGTGATTGATTGGGCCGCGGTGGCAACGCCGCCGCTCTGCGCGCCGGGTTACGTGGACTTCTCGAGCAGCTGCACGTTGCGCGGCGCACGAATTGCGAGCGCGGCTGGCGTGGCTGGCCATCGTCAGGAGGAACTGCTGTGATGCGTCATGAGGCGTTTCCCGACGGGGTGACCCGCGAGGGGCTCGTCGCCTGGTACCGCGATCTGCGCACCCGCTCGAAGGAGCTGTTCGCGATGCTGACGCCGGAGGCGTACTACGAGCGGCCGATCGCGCTGCGCAATCCGTTGGTCTTCTACGAGGGGCACCTGCCGGCCTTCGCCGTGAACACGCTGATCAAAGGGGCGCAGGGACGTCGCGGCATCGACGAGCGTTTCGAGGCGCTGTTCGCGCGCGGCATCGATCCGGACAGCGAAGACGCGGTAAAGAGCCCGACCGACGTCTGGCCTTCCCGCGACGACGTGCAGGCCTACGCCGACGCCGCCGACGCGCTGATCCTCGACGTGCTGGGGAACGGGAAACTCGAGGACGACGCCGTGCCGCAGCTGCGCGGCGGTGAGGCGGTTTTCACGATCCTCGAGCACGAGGCGATGCATCAGGAGACGCTGCTGTACATGCTGCACAATCTGCCGCATGCGTTAAAAAGGGCCGAGGGCCGAGGGCCAAGGGCCGAGGGCCGAGGGCCAAGGGCCGAGGGGGGCAACCCCGCGGAGCGTTCCTCGGCCCTTGGCCCTCGGCCCTCGGCCCTCGTATCCATTCCTCGCGGCCGGGCCACGCTCGGCGCGGCGCGCGACACCTTCGGCTGGGACAACGAATTCGCCTCCTTTGTCGTCGACGTCGACGCGTTCTCCATCGCGCGGCACAACGTCACGAACGGCGAGTGGCTGGCGTTCATGGAGGCCACCGGCGCGGGGGCGCCGCATTTTTGGGTGCGCGACAACGACACGTGGATGTTTCGGGGGATGTTTGCGAACGAGCCGCTGCTGCTCGATGCGCCGGTGTACGTCACGTACGAGCAGGCCGCGGCGTATGCGCGCTGGAAGGGGATGCGCCTTCCGACCGAGGCGGAGTTTCATCGCGCCGCGTACGGCACGCCGGGGGGTGAAGAGCGCCTGCAACCGTGGGGTGATGAACTGCCGGACGCGACGCGCGGGAACTTTGGTTTCTCGGCGCTGCATCCGGTCGGCATCGGCTCGCATCCGCGGGGTGCCAGCGCGTGGGGGGTGGAGGATCTGGTCGGCAATGGGTGGGAATGGACGTCGTCGCTGTTCGGGCCGTTCGACGGCTTCGCTCCGATGCCCTCGTATCGCGAGTACTCCGTCGATTTCTTCGACAGCGCGCATTACGTATTGAAGGGCGCCTCGCCGGTCACGCCGAAGCATCTGGTGCGGCGCAGCTTCCGGAACTGGTTCCGGCCGAACTATCCGTACGTCTACGCCACCTTCCGCCTCACGGTGTGACGGTTTGTCTCGCCAGATCGTGACGCTGACGTTGCTTGACCACGGTGTGGGTCGTGCAAATGATTTGCGGCGTCATGCAACCAAAGACTTACAAACCGCAATCCTTCAATCTCTCCGATCTCAACGGCATCTCCAACCAGACCCTGGAGATGCATTTCAAACTCTACGAGGGGTACGTCACCAACACCAACACCCTCAACGAGAAGATCGCCTCTCTGGTGAAAGAGAGCGGCGTCGCGCCGGCGGACATGCCGGTCTATTCGGAGCTCACCCGCCGGCTCGGTTTCGAGTACAACGGCATGGTCCTGCACGAGTACTACTTCGCGAACATGAAGCGCCAGGGCGGCGGCGAGCCGGGTAAAGGCACGCAGTTCCGCAGCGCCGTGGAGCGCGTCTTCCCGTCGTTCGAGCTCTGGAAGGCCGACTTTTCCAGCGTCGGCACGATGCGCGGCGTGGGCTGGGCCATCTGCTACCTCGATCCGCGCACCGGCTTCATCTCCAATCACTGGATCGACCTGCACGAGACCAACAACGTGGCCGGCTTCGTGCCGCTGCTGGTCATGGACGTCTGGGAGCACGCCTTTCTCCTCGACTACAAGCCGGCCGATCGTCCGAAGTACATCGAAGCCTTCCTCTCCAACGTCGACTGGTCCGCGGTCGAGTCACGCATTACGGCAAACGCCGCAGTCACGGCTTAATCCTGGTGGTGTGGGAAACCACACCACGCTTGCCGGCACGAGCTTTGTAATGTAAAGTACTCGCATGACCACAACCGGGAGCGCCGTGCAACCAAAGCTCCCCGGGGACGTAACCTAGTCAGCCATGTCAACGCTCATCGAGGTCTCCGGTCTCCGTAAGCTTTACCGATCTTCCTTCGGTAAGCCGCGCATCACAGCGCTCGACGGCATCGACTTCAACGTCAGGGAAGGCGAGCTTTTCGGCCTGCTGGGGCCGAACGGCGCCGGCAAGACCACCACGGTCAAGATCCTGCTCGGCCTCACGCACGCCACCGAGGGGACGGCCACGGTCTGCGGCCTCCCGGTTCGCAATCCGGAATCGCGGCGCCACGTCGGCTACCTGCCGGAGGGGCACAAGATCCCGAACTATCTCACCGCCCGGCAGGCGCTCTCGATCTTCGGCCGGATGTCGGGGATGAAGAAGAGCGACATCCAGCGGCGCATCCCGGAGCTGCTCGAGCGGGTGCGGATGACCAGCTGGGCCGACGTGCGCATCAAGAAGTTCTCGAAGGGGATGACCCAGCGCCTCGGCCTGGCCTGCGCGCTGATCCACTCGCCGAAGCTGCTGCTGCTCGACGAGCCGACCGACGGCGTCGACCCGGTGGGCCGCCGCGAGATCCGCGACCTGCTCATCAACGAAGCGCGCACCTACGGCACGGCCATCCTCCTCAACTCGCATCTGCTGTCGGAGATCGAGCTGACCTGCGATCGCGTGGCGGTGCTGCGCAACGGCAAGGTGGCGGCGTTCGGCACCGTCGAAGAGCTGACCCGCCAGAGCGCGCAGTACAAGATGGTGGCGACGCCGATCGACGACGCGCTGGTGGCCGCGTTCCGCGAGAGCGGCGCCGGCGTGGAGCGGGTCAACGGTCACATGATCCTCGGCGTCGACGACCTCGAGCACCTCAATGCGCTGGTCGATCAGGTGCGCGCCCGCGGCGGCATCCTCAGCGAGCTGACGCCGGTGCGCTCCACGCTCGAAGACGTATTCGTCGATCTGATCCGCGCCGACCAGCACGCATCCGTCGGCGGTTCCTCGGAGGTTTTGTCGTGAAAGTGCTCGTGGCCAACATCGAAGACGTGATGCGCGAAGCAGCAGCGCGCTGGACGCTCCTCGCTTACTTTTTCCTCTCCTCGATCTTCATCATCATCTTCGCCTCGGCGGTGAACCTCGACATCGTCGACGGGGCGCTGGCCGGCGCGAAGCTGTTCGGCAAAGAAGTCGACGTGGACGGCGGGAACGCCATGAACATCGAGCGCCTGGTGCTTGGTTTTCAGTCGGGCTTCAGCGTCTTCCTCTACTTCATCTGCACCTTCCTGGCGGTCTTCGCCACGGCGCACCTCGTGCCGCGCATGCAGGAGAAGGGAACGGTCGACCTCTACCTCTCGCGCCCGGTCGGCCGGGTGAAGCTGCTGATGTCGCGTTACGCGGCGGGGCTCATCCTCGCGGGGACGAACCTCCTCTATCTCATCGGCTCGATGTGGCTGATCATCGGCTGGAAGACCGGGGTCTACCCGGCGCGCTTCCTGGTCGGCGGTCTGATCATCTTCCTGGTCATCGCCACGCTGCTCGCCTTCGCGTTCCTCATCGGCGTCGTCACCTCGTCGACGGCGGTTTCGATCATGACCACCTACGGTGTCTTCTTCTTCGGCCTGATGCTGATGGGACACGACAAGTTCTCGGCGGCCGTATCGCACGAGTGGCAGGCGTGGGTGATCGAGACGCTGTACTGGGTCTTCCCGAAGACCGCGGAGCTCGGCCAGGCCATCTTTGCCTTCGTCGGAGGCGAGCAGCTGCCGGAACGTCTGATGAAAGCCCTCTCTCCCGCACCGTTCGTCACCACCGCCGCATTCGGCGTCGGTTGTCTCGTCCTCGCGTCCTGGTTGTTCACTCGAAAGGAGTTCTAGATGAAATCCAAGTCCCTGCTCCGTTCCGTCGTTGCCGCGGTCGCGTTGACCGCTCTCGCCATCCCGGCTATCGCCGCGCAAAATGGCGCACTGGCTCTCGTCCCGTCCAATGCCGCCACCGTCGGTGTGGTGAAGCTGCGCGACATGCGTACGAGCCCACTCTCCTCCATGCTCTTCCAGCACACCGACAAGATGAGCGCCGACGGTGAGGCGCAGAAGTTCCTCGCCGACGCCGGTCTCTCGCTCTCCAAGGACGTCGATCTCCTGGTCGTCGCCACGAGCCCGCGCACGAACCTCGGCTCGGAAGCCGACGTCGTGGTCCTCGTCGAGGGCCGTTTCCAGCCCGATCGCCTCAGCGCGGCGCTGATCAAGCGCGGCGCGGTGAAGAAGGGCAGCTACCTGATCCTGCCGGAGAAGAACGAACAGGGTGAGGTCGGCGCGGTCGCCTTCCCGTCCGCCTCGCTGGCCATCGCCGGTAACGAGCGCGCGGTCGCCGCGGCTCTCGCGGCCCGTACGGCCGGCGGCACCGGCTTCCCCGGCGCCAGCGGCATCGGCCGTGAGATGCACCGCATCGACACGAACGCCACCGCGTGGGCGCTGGTCGACGTGGTCCGCGCGGCGCGCCTGACCAAGGGCGGCACGCTCACCACCGGCAAGGGCCAGGCGGGCGATGCGCTCGCGGCCGCGGTCAAGAGCGTCTCGACGCTCGCGGTCTGGGCCACCGACAGCGGCGATCAGCTCAAGCTCGGCGCGTTCGGCGTCTCGACCGACGAGGAGACCCTCGGCCTGCTCGAAGACACCGTCCGCGGCGCGCTCTCCGCTCTGCGCCTGGCGGTGAAGGACAAGGCCCCGGACATGGTCTCGGTGCTGCGCCGCTTCGACATCGCCCGCAACAACGACAGCATCACCATCACCGGCTCGATCCCGGCCAGCACGCTGCGCGAGCTCGCCGCGAAGAAGAAGGCGTCCGTCGGCACCACCGCGAAGTAAGGCACCGGGTCACTCAGCTGCTCAGCGACTCAGCTGTTCAGGCAATCCCTGAGCAGCTGAACAGCTGGGCGGCTGAGGAGCTCTCAGACGAACCGCCGCAAGTGCTCCCGCCACCACGGCCAGTCATGGCCGAACACCCCGCCCCAGATCTCGAGATGATTCGGGATCCCCTTCGACCACAGCAGCGCGGAGAACTCCCGGTTCTTCTGCACGAGCGAGTCGTATTCGCCCGTGGCGATGATCCACTGCACGCGGGAGAGACGCCCGGCCTGGTTGCTGTCGGAGTTGGCGATGAAGGCGTTGGGGCTGTTGAAGTAACAGTTGTCGTCCCAGTAGCCGTCGGTGAATGAATCGATGTCGTAGACGCCGGAGAAGAGGATGGCGCGCGACACCAGATCGGGATAGCGCGCCGCGAAGTTCGAGGCGTGATACGCACCGAAGCTCGCCCCGTAGACTGCCAGATCGCCCCGCTGCGCGCGGTTGAAGATGTACGGCACCAGCTCGTGCCGCAAGTAGGCGTCGTACTGCACGTGACGCGCGGCGCGCACGGCCGGGTGGACGTTCTTGTTGTACCAGCTCTCCTCGTTGACGGTGTCGACCAGCACGAGCTGACACTCGCCGGCGTCGACCTTGTCGGCCACCGAATCGGTCAGGTGCATGTTCTCGTTTTCGTAGAAACGCCCGGCCGAGGTGGGGAAGAGGATGACCGGCCGCCCGAACTTGCCGAACCAGAGAAACTCCATCTCCCGTCCGAGCGAAGGGCTCCACCACTTTACGTATTCGCGATACATATATTCGTTCTCTTAATCAATTGAGAATCGTGAACTGAGAATGAGAGGAAAGCATCACGATAACTGCTACTCAATTCTTCATCACAATTCTCAATTTGCGCGAAGCGCAGCGGATTCTATACGATCCGCGCCATTTCACCGGCGAAGGAAGACGAATGCGCAAGAAGCGGATTGGACTGTTGTTCGGCATGGAAGACACCTTCCCCTGGGCGCTCATCGAGGCCATCAATCAGCGTGGCGGCGAGCGGGTCGAAGCGGGTCTCTGCGAGATCTCGTACCTCAAGGACGACGGCGTCTTTCCGTACGACCTGATCCTCGACCGCATCAGCCACGAGGTGCCGTTCTACCGCACGTACCTCAAGTGCGCGATGGCCTCCGGCGTGCGCATCGTCAACAACCCGGTCTGGTGGTCGGCCGACGACAAGTTCTTCGACAACCTCGCCGCGAAAGCGGCCGGGGTCGCCGTGCCGAAGACCGTCCTGCTGCCGCACAAGCAGTACCCGCCCAACACCGAGGCGAGGTCGTTCCGGAACATGCAGTTCGTGAACTGGGACGAGGTCTTCAGCTACCTCGGCTGGCCGGTCTTCATGAAGCCGGCCTATGGCGGCGGCTGGAAGGACGTCTACAAGTGCGACAACCCGCAGGAGTTCTTCGCCGCGTATGACCAGACCCGCGACCTGACCATGATGGCGCAGGAAGCGATCGACTTCGAGCTCTACTACCGCTGCTATGTCCTCGGCCGGAAGCGCGTGCGCATCATGGCCTACGACCCGAAAGCGCCGTTCCACGACCGTTACGTGAAGAACCCGCCTCCGATGGCGCCGGAGTTCGAGGCGCGCATCCACCGCGACGCGCTCGCGCTCTGCGAAGCCCTCGGCTACGACATGAACACGGTCGAATTCGCGGTGCGCGGCGGCGTGCCGATCGCCATCGATTTCATGAACTGCGCGCCCGATGCCGATCGCGCCTCGGTCGGTGAAGAGAACTTCGAGTGGATGGTCACGAACATGGCCGAGGTGCTGATCGAGATCGTCGAAGGAGTCTCGCAGTTCGAGCTGACCGGCAACTGGCCGCAGGTGATGGACGTGCGTAAGTCCATCGATCAACCCATTCGCCAGAAGCAGTGATCGGCTATTCTGCGGTCCATGCCGGCACAACCAACGTTCACACTCGGGATCGAAGAAGAGTTTCAGGTCATCGATCCGGTCTCACGCGAGCTGAAGTCGCACATCCAGGAGATGTTCGCCGAGGGTGAAAAGCGGCTGAAGGAAGAGATCAAGCGCGAGATGCACGACCCCGTGATCGAGGTCGGCACCCCGATCTGCCAGAACATCGCGGAGGCGCGTCGCGAGATCACGCGCCTCCGCAAGGAAATCTGCACGCTGGCGCGCGAGAGCAACCTGCGCATCGCCGCCGCCGGCACGCACCCCATCTCGCACTGGGCCAGCGTCCCCATCACCCCCGCCGCACGCTACGACCAGATCGTGTACGACCTGCAGATGGTGGCGCGCGCGAACCTGATCTTCGGCCTGCACGTGCACGTGGCCATCGAGGACATGGAGACGCGCATCCAGGTGATGAACGCGGCCCGCTACTTCCTGCCGCACATCTTCGCGCTGTCGGTGAACTCGCCGTTCTGGTGCGGCCACAACACCGGCTGGAAGAGCTATCGCGCGAAGGTCTTCGAGCGCTTCCCGCGCACCGGCCTGCCGGAGATGTTCCGCACCGCCAGCGAGTACGAGGAGTACGTGGCGACGCTCGTGGCCACCAAGTGCATCGACAACCCGAAGAAGATCTGGTGGGACGTCCGTCCCCATCCCTTCTTCCCGACCCTCGAGTACCGCATCTGCGACGTGCCGATGCGCATCGACGAGACCATCTGCTTCGCGGCGCTCTTCCAGGCCGTGACGGTGAAGCTGTGGCGGCTCTACTCGAACAATATGAGCTGGCGCCTCTACCGGCGCACGCTCCTGCACGAGAACAAGGCCCGCGCGGCGCGCTACGGCATCGAGGGGAAGCTGATCGACTTCGGCAAGCGTGAAGAGGTTCCGTTCGGGCCGCTGCTCGACGAGCTGCTGGAGTTCGTCGATGACGTGGTGGACGACCTCGGCTCGCGCAAAGAGGTCTACTACGCGCGCGAGATCGTCAAACGCGGCACCGGCGCCGATCGCCAGCTGGCCACGTACGCGAAGAGCAACGACCTGCGCGACGTCGTCGACGAGATCGTGCGCGAGACCGAGTACGGGTTCTGATGAAGAAGCGCGACCTGCACGTCGCGTACGACTTTTTCGAGTACGTACGCATCGTCGACTCGGAGCCGGAGGCCGATCCGAGCCGCATCGACGTGGCGCTGCTCGACATGAATCACGCCTGGCCGAACGTCGGCCATGACTCGCTCGCGCACGGCATCCTGGAGGCGGCCGAGAGCTTCCGCGCCGATCTCGTCGCATCGCAGCGCAAGGTGCGCCTGCTGTCGTACGACGTCCGTCGCGCGCAGAACATCCCCGAGGGTCCGGGTGCGCGCTTCCGCCTCTACGTCGGCACCGGCGGCCCGGGTCATCTCGACCCGCGCGAGAACGACGGGATCAAGGAGTGGAGCCAGGGCATCGACGAGGATCCGTCGTGGGAAGCGCCGCTCTTTCACCTCTTCGACGAGATCCTGGCGAGCAACGACGCGGCGATGTTCGCGATCTGCCATTCGTTCGGCCTGGTCTGCCGCTGGAGCGGGGTCGCCGAGCCGCGGCTGCGCGAGGAGAAGAGCACCGGCATGCCGCTGAATCGCCTCTCGCGCGAGGCGCTGCACCATCCGTGGTTCGAGCAGTTCGCGCGCGAGCTGCCGGACCGTCAGCACTTCCGGGTCATCGACAACCGCCTCTTCGACCTCATCCTCGACCACGCCGGCCCGTCGATGCCGATCGCGTTCGAAGCGGCCGGCAGCACCGCCCTGACGATGATCGAGCTGGCCCGCGACAGCCACGGCATGCCCCGCTTCCTCGGCATGAACCACCACCCCGAGATCATCGACCGCGATCACTTCCGCCAGGTGCTCGACGAAAAGCTCGCCCATCACGAGGTCGACCAGAAGTGGTGCGACGAGCGCGAGGCGACCATCCGCGAGCTGTTCCACGATCCGGAAAAGGAACGCCACAGCCGGCTGACCTCGCACTACACGCTCTTCGAGCCGTTCCGGCATCAACTGGGACGGGTCATCCGCGAGACCGCCTGACGTGTGACCGTTCGACTCTGCTCAGCGTGTCGGTGACAAAAGCCGCAGATCCGCAGCACCGGCGGGGGCCGGGCGATAGAATCACCGGCGGATGACCTCGCGCGGGCTGAACATCGTCGCCATCGGCGGCGGCACCGGACTCTCGACGCTCCTGCGCGGCCTCAAGTTCTACGTCGGCTCCGACGGGCCGTGGTCGATCGCCTCCCTCGGCGCCATCGTCACGGTGACGGATGAAGGGGGCAGCTCCGGCGTGCTGCGCAAGGAGTTCGGCATGCTCCCGCCGGGCGACATCCGCAACTGCATCGTCGCGCTCGCCGAGGAAGAAGAGATCCTCTCGAAGCTCTTCGCCTATCGCTTCGGTGAAGAGACCGCGCTGAAAGGTCACTCGCTCGGCAACCTGCTGCTCAAGGCGATGACCGACATCACCGGCAGCTTCGACAACGCGGTGCTGAAGGCGGCGGAAGTACTCAACATCCGCGGCGAGATCTTTCCGTCGACGCTCTCCGACGTGCGGCTGCGGGCGATGCTCACCGACGGGACGGAGCTGTTCGGCGAGGTGGCCATCAGCGGCTCGCCGATCGGCGAGGAGCCGACCACCATCGCCCGCCACGCCCGCATCGCCCATCTCGGCATCGAGCCGGCGGATGCGCGCCCGCCGGAGCGGGCGCTGGAAGCGCTGGCCGGCGCCGACCTGATCATCATTGGACCGGGCTCGCTCTACACCTCCGTGCTGCCGAACCTGGCCATCGAGCCGATCGCCGACGCGTTGCGGCAGGCGCGCGCGCTGCGGGTCTACATCTGCAACGTCATGACGCAGCCGAACGAGACCGACGGCTACACGGCCGAGGAGCACCTGGAAGCGATCATCGAGCACGCCGGGCTGGTGGTCGACGTGATGGTCATGAACGGGCGCAAGCCGTCCGAGCAGATCCTCGCGCAGTACGCCGCGGTGAACGCCTGGCCGGTGCCGTTCGACACCGACGCCATCCGCACTCTGGGCGTCACGCCGTTCTTCGGCGACATCATTGCAGAGGGCAACTTCGTACGGCACGACTCCACCAGCCTCGCCGAGACGGTCTTCCGGCTCTACGACAGCTACGGCCGGACGCTGGAAAGAATGAGAAGGACAGAGGGATGAAGCAGAACCTCGAAGTAGTCATCCTCGCGGCCGGCCTCGGCACGCGGATGAAATCGTCGCAGATCAAGATCCTGCACCGCGCGGCCGGACGGCCGATCATCGATTACGTGCTCGACCTCGCGAACGATCTCTGCGAGCAGCCGCCGGTGATGATCGTCGGTTACCAGCGCGAGAACGTGCAGCAGTCCGTCGGCACACGTGCGCGCTTCGCCGTGCAGGAAGAGCAGCTCGGCACCGGTCACGCGGTGCTGCAGGCCGCGGCGGTCATCGAGAAAGAGCTCGGCAACAAGCGGGTGCTGATCCTCTCCGGCGACGTACCGCTCACGCGTCCCGAGACGCTGCGCCGCCTGATCGAGGAGCACGACCGCTCCGGCAACGCGCTGACGCTGCTCTCGATGAAGCTGAGCGATCCGGCCATGTACGGCCGCATCGTGCGCGACCAGGACGGCGCGGTGCAGCGCATCGTGGAGTTCAAGGACGCATCGGATCTCGAGAAGCAGATCGACGAGGTCAACGCCGGCATCTATATCTTCGACGGCGCGCACCTCTTCGAGAACCTGCGCAACCTCAAGTCGAACAACGCGCAGAAGGAGTACTACCTCACCGACCTGCTCGCGGTCATTCGCAACGGCGGACATCGCGTCGGCGCGATGATCATCGATGATCCGACCGAGGCGCTGGGGGTGAATTCGCGCGCGGAGCTGGCGCAGGTCGAGGCGGAACTGCAGCGCCGCGTCGTGGCGAAGCTGATGAGCGAGGGCGTCACCTTCCGCAATCCGAACACGGTGGTCATCGACTCGTCGGTCTCGATCGGACCCGATACGGTGGTCTATCCGTTCGTCACGCTCGAAGGGACGACCCAGATCGGGGAAGGCTGCGTCATCGAGCCGGGCGTGCACCTGATCAACGTCAGCGTCGCCGACGACGTGCACATCAAGACCGGCACCGTCGCGGAAGACGCCATCATCGAGGAAGAGGCGACCGTCGGCCCCTACGCGCACCTGCGTCCCGGCACGAAACTCGGCCGCAACGTGAAGGTCGGCAACTTCGTCGAGACGAAGAAGGCGGTCTTCGGCGACAACGCCAAGGCCTCGCACCTCTCCTACATCGGCGACGCCGAGATCGGCGCGGACGTGAACATCGGCGCCGGCACCATCACCTGCAACTACGACGGGGTGAACAAGCACAAGACCGTCCTCGAGGACGGCGTCTTCATCGGATCGGACTCGCAGCTCGTCGCGCCGGTCCGGGTCGGCAAAGGGGCGTACGTCGGCGCGGGATCGACGATCACGAAGGACGTGCCGGCGGATGCGCTGGCCCTCTCGCGCACGCCGCAGCGGAACGTCGAAGGGTGGGCCAGCAAGCGGCGCGAGCAGCTGAAGAAGAAGTGACGCCGCGCGCTCACGGGGAGCGGGCGAGACGTCCCCGCACTGCACGACAACCGCTGCCGACGACGATGAAGTCTTGTCATCTATTGATGACACTGCCCATCAACGATGACCGCCTGCCCATGAACATTCATGGAGGTGGCCATCAACGTCGACGGGCCGACCATCACGTTGAAGAGGTGACCATCAACGACGAAGGCCATCGCTATCAACGTTGATGGAGGTAGCTATCAACGTTGATGGCCTCCTCCTTGAACGTTGACGGAGGTGGCTATCAACGTCGACGGCCTCCTCCTTGAACGTTGATGGAGGTGGCTATCAACGTTGATGGCCTCCTCCTTGAACGTTGATGGAGGTGGCTATCAACGGCGACGGACCCCTCCTTGAACGTTGATGGCGGTGGCTATCAACGGCGACGGCCTTCTCCTTGAACGTTGATGGAGGCGGCTATCAACGGCGAAGGCCTCCTCCTTGAACGTTGATGGAAGTGGCTATCAACGGCGACGGCCCCTCCTTGAACGTCGACGGGGTGGCCATCAACGTCCATAGCCGGTTCATCGACGTTGACAGAGGTGCCGGTCAACGCGAACGCCGGCTCGATCGAACTCGACTCAGCGGCGGCGCAAATCGACGCGCATCGTTCCGAAGTCGATGATCACGTTGAAGTTCTTCAGGTAGTTCTGCCCGACGATGCCGACCGCCTGGTCGCGGTCGCCGCTCGCGTACATCGGCAGGGTCTTGAAGATGCCGGCCCATTCGTCGACGCCGATCTCCACGTTCTCGATCTTCGCGCCGCGTTTGGTCGCGCCGCCGAGGCCCTGCAGCATCGCGGTGTGGACCTTCGGGGTGAAGGTCGTGACCGGCAGCGAGGCGAGGCGCGACTCGTTCAGGAAGGTGATCTCCGAGCCCGTATCGAGGATGAACAGGAACCAGCCGCGCCGGTTGATGGCGCCGCGCACGTGCGGGCGGAAGCCGTCGTAGAAGAGGTTCTGATTCGCGTCGATCTTCCTGTCGGCGGCGGTCAGGCGCGTGAAGACGGCGTGGCTCTTGTCGAAGTTCAGCTCGAGGCGGAACTCCTTGAGCAGGTTCGTGCCGAGGAGGAAGTCCATGCGGAACTCCTCACCGGCGGAACGGCTGATCAGGAACTTCATCTTGTCGTCCGGCATGATCGCCACCGGCACGTTCGCCAGGATGATGTCGCCGAGCTCCAGCTTCTCGAGGAGGCCGAAACGCACCGGGATCGGCTCGCCGAGGAGGCCGAAGAACGTCCCTTCGAAGTCGCCTAGGCTGCGGACGTCGATCGAGGTGGCGAGGCGCTTCGAGATGATCGACACGACCGCGCCCGAATCGATGATCGCCTCCGACGGCGTGCTGCCGTTGATCTTCACCGCCACGCGCGGCACGTCGGGACGGCCGAAGTGGAACGGCAGGCGATCGGTCGACGCCCCGCTGAACTGATAGACCGGCACGTTCGAGAGCGACCGCAGGTACGCGAGGTGCCAGTCCCGCACGCTCATCCCGTGCTCGATCGCCACCTCTGCCCAGTCGAGCGACGTCTCGAAGTTGTTCGACAGGTACTCCACCTGCGCGAGGTCCCAGGCGATGGTGGCGTAGGTGGTCCGGAACGGCTTGAGGTCGATGGCCGCCCGCAACCGCTTCCGCGCCTCGTCGAAACGCCCCGCGGCGAGGTTGGCCTGACCGATCGCGGCCAGGTCGCTGGCGTCCTGCTTCGCGCGGGCATCGACGACCGGTGCCATGTCGATGGCCCGCAGGTAATCCGCTTTCCGGAGCATCGACGGCAGGTCCGAGCCGCGATCGATGTTCGACGGCAGGATCATCAGCGGCTGGATCGCGACGTCCGAATACAACGCGCAGCCTGCGGCGAGCAGCACGAGAAGGAGCGGGCGATAGACCCTGGCGAGCATGGTGTGGGGTGATTCTACGGACCTTTGTTACAACCGGGGTCCGTGATGCGGTTTCGCGACGGGGGCGTGTGGGTTCTGTGACAAGGCGGTTCATCGCCTCCGTCCGGGGAACCGCCTTTAATTAAAGCCACCTATCCGCTACTCTCCCTTCCGCTCATGAACATGCGAAGCGGCACACGGCGTGAGCGCGAAACGCTGGCCGTCTCGCCGCAGGCGTTCGCCTGGGGACGCGCGTGGACCGCGACGCTGCGGCACATTTCGATGCCGTGGAACGAGACCGTCTCCGCCAAGCCGCTGACGCAGGCGCGCGAGCTCGGGACGCGCGACCGCCTCTCGCTCCTCGCACAATTCGCCGCGCATCAGGCTTTCCTCCGCTTCGCCGGCCTCGCCGACGGTGAGCTCGACCTCAGCGAGTGGGTGATGGTTCCGAAGCGCGGCAGCGACGTGCGTCTGATCCGCATCGCCGCCCGCGAATCGGACGCGTCCACGGCACCGCCGGTACTGACGCTCGCGCAGCAGTTTGCGGAGCTGGTGAACGCTGAAGCGGAGGTGCTGTCGCATTCGTGGGCGCGCGCCGATGCGGTTTACGAGGAGGTGCACGCGCGGTTGCGCGCCGATGCGGCGGCCGACCTGCGATGGCTGTTGCGGTCGGCCTGCGGTTCGGTCGACGCACCCGGTCCCGACGGGTTGCGCACGCTGGCCATGGCGCACGGGCAGTTCGGCTATCGCGATGCGAAATGCCTCCAGTCGCTGGAGCGCTGGTCCGATCCGTCGCTGCGGATGATCGTCCTGCGCGGCGCGTCGCCGCTCTCGCGCTACTCGGCCCTCGGCGCGCTGGTGAGTGATCCGACGCAGGAAGAGTCGGTGCTGGCGGAGCGGATTCTCGCCGCGACCTCATCGACGCGGCACCTCTTCGTCATCGCCAACCCGGAGTCGTTCGACGGCTCCTCGCGTCGCGTCGTGGAGTTGCTCCGGAACGCCCGTCACGCCGACTGGCTGCTGCCCGGCGGCGAGAATCCGCTGCCGGAGACGCGGCTGTTCATCGTCGCGCCGCGCCTCACTGCCCGGGCGGCTCTCGAAGCGCGGATCGTCGACCGGCCGCAGCTCGAATGTTTCGTCGAATCTCCGCTCTTCGGCGCGTGGCTCGCCCACGGACACGTGCCACCGGCCCCCGCCGCACTGCCGATGCTGGCCGAGCCCGCCCGTTCGTACATCGGCGCGCTGGCGCTCCTCGGCCGCGAGGTCCCGCGCGCCACGGCGGTGGAGTTTCTCGGCGAGTTCCTCTTCCACGGCGCACTCGAAGAGCTGGTGATCGAGGGGCTGACGCAGCTCATCGACGACATCTACTCCTTCGTCAGCGATGCCGTGCGCGCCGAGGCGATGAAGCTGATCCCGCCGGCCTCGCGATCGAACATCTCCCGCGTGGCCGCGCCGCATGCGAGCGGTGTCGACGGCGCGCTGCTGTGGCTCGACGGCGGCGAGGCGGAGCGTGCGTCCGCGGTGCTGGCAGCAACCCGGTGGCGAACGTCAGAGGAGCTGGTCGAGGCGCTGCAGTGCGTTCCCCGCTCGCTGCTGAACCGCGAGCTGGCCACGCGCTATGCGCACGCGCTGATCGACTGCGGCCGTTACCGCGATGCACGCGACGTGGGAGCCGGCGATGAGCTGGTGCTCGCGCGCGCCGAGCGGCGCATGGGCGACTACGCCGCCGCGCTGGCGCGGCTCGACCGGATCGAAGCGCGTTCGTTCGACGCCGAGTTGCTGCGCGGGGAGCTGCTGCGGCTTCTCGGGCGCGAGGAGCTCGCGGCGCGTGCGCTCGATGCGTGCCGCCCGTCGAGCGACGAAGAGCGCATCCGGCTCGCGTACGAACGGGCCATCCTCATGAGTCGCGGGACCGACGAGCTGCCGCCGCATTACCTGACGGCGCGGCTGGCCACCTACCGCGCCATCGATGCCGGCGATTACGACGCCGCGCCGGCGCTCGCTCTCGCGTCGCTCGATCTGGCCCGCTGCGTCACGGAACGGATCGATGCCTGGCTCGATCGCCTCTATGCCGTCTTCTGCGCCGGACAGTGGGATCGCGCGCGCGCCATCGCGGTCGAGGCGCTGGAGGTGATCGAAGAGACGCAGGGCGATCGCGCCGCCGCGGGGATCCTCTTCACCCTCGCTTATCTCGCCGCCGACGATGCGCAGTGGACCCACGCGCAGCAGCGGATCGCACGGCTGCGGCACTACTACGCCGCCACACACGACGACGCGCGCATCGGCGAGCTGCTGCTGCTGACGGCGCATCTCGATTTCTCGCGGGGCGATTTCGCCGATGCGCAACGCGACGCGGCCGCGGTCTACGGATCGCGCGGGCACGATCCGATCCGCGAAGCGGCGGCGCTGATCCTCGACGAGATCGCCTGGATGGAAGGGAACAACGGCCCGCTGCTCTCCACCGGCAAGTCGCCGAACGTGGAGCTGGCGCGGCGGCACGCGCGGCTCCTCGGATTGCGCGAGGGGACGTTCACGAGCACGGAAGACAGCGCACAAGGAAAGCTGCGCGTCTTCCGCGAATCGCTGCAGCGCGGCGATCGCGCCACGGCGCAGCGGATCGCGAGGGAGCTCGATCTCCTGCTCGATCCGCCGGCCGGCGATGAATTGCGCATCCTTCGTCTCGCCGCCACGTGCGAGTTCCCGTACGCGCCGCACGACTTCGACCTGGCCTGGTGTTTCGCTACGCGCAACCGCCTCGGCAACTGGAGCGTGATCGGCTCGCACCCGCCCGACGCGTCGCTGCTCGACGAAATGATGGCCTCTCCGGGCGACGACTGGATCGCCTGCAGCGAGCGCGAGCTGCTCCACATCGCCGGCTCGAAGCGCTGGCCGGCGGCGACGCGTGAGGCGCTCGCGGCGGTCGTCCGCTCCCGCGCCGAGAATCACCGCCTCCGCCGCATCGTCGAACAGGAAGCGAGC
Organism: Thermoanaerobaculia bacterium; assembly: GCA_036398925.1. GTDB lineage: Bacteria > Acidobacteriota > Thermoanaerobaculia > Gp7-AA8 > Gp7-AA8 > DASWOB01. The sequence goes on along the minus strand of DASWOB010000088.1, from coordinate 132,538 downwards.
AGCGTCGCCGCGCCGCCCGTGCACGCGATCGATGGCCTCATCGGCGAGAGCGCGGCCATGCGCGAGGTGCACTCCCTCATCGCCCGCGTCGCGCGCCGCGACGTCGCGGTCTGCATCCTCGGCGAGTCGGGTACCGGCAAGGAGCTGGTCGCGCGCGCCATCCATCGCCACTCGCCGCGCCGCCAGAAGACCTTCACCGCCGTCAACTGCGCCGCGCTCCCGGAGAACCTCATCGAGAGCGAGCTGTTCGGTCACGTGCGCGGCGCCTTCACCGGCGCCGACCGCGACCGCGCGGGCCTCATCGAGACCACCGACGGCGGCACGCTCTTCCTCGACGAGATCGGCGAGATGCCGCTCACGGCCCAGGCGAAGCTGCTGCGCTTCCTCCAGGAAGGGGAGTTCCGCCGCGTCGGTGACACCGTCAACCGCACCGCCGACGTGCGCATCGTCAGCGCCACCAACCGCAAGCTCGAAGCCTCGGTGGAAGAAGGGAGCTTCCGCGATGACCTCTATTACCGCATCCGCGGCGTCGAGATCCCCCTGCCGCCGCTGCGCGAGCGCGGTGCCGACATCCTCCTGCTGACCGACTTCTTCCTGGCACATGAGGGCGAACGGCATCACGGCGGTCCGTCGAAACTCTCAGCCGACGCCGAGGCGATCTTCACCGCCTACGGATGGCCCGGCAACGTACGCGAGCTGCAGAACACCATCCGCGCCGCGCACGCCATGGCCGGCGAGGCGAAGGAGATCAACGTCGAGCACCTCCCCGATCGCCTGCGCGGCGTCGCCCCCTCCCGCACCGCGGCCGGCTCGTACCAGGAAGCGGTAACCCGCTTCAAGCGGGAGCTGATCGAGCGCTCGCTCGTCCAGGCCAACGGCAACCAGAACCGCGCCGCCGCCGCGCTCAAGATCTCCCGTCAGGCGCTGGCGTACCAGATCCGCGAGCTGGGGGTCCTGATCCGGCGCTGAGTCGGCAGAGAACGTACGCGCGGCATCATAGAATCCGCGCCGTATGAACGACATCGAGATCGCCGTCGAGGCGGCAAAGCGCGGCGCGGCCGTCCTCCTTCGCTACTGGGAGCAGCTCGGCAAGGACGACGCCGACACGAAAGCGCGCAACGACTGGGTCTCGGCGGCCGATCGGGAGAGCGAAGCGGCGATCTTCGCATTCATCAGCGAGCACCGCCCGGGCGATCTCTGCCTCGGGGAGGAAAGCGGGATGTCGGAGGGGACCAGCCCGCGCACGTGGATCGTCGATCCGCTCGACGGCACGTCGAACTACCTCCAGCACTTTCCGTTCTGGAGCATCTCCATCGCCCTGCGGCGCGAGAAAGAGATGATCGCCGGGGTAATCTACGAGCCGCTGCGCGACATCTTCTTCACCGCGGAGAAGGGGGCCGGTGCGTTTCGCGACGGTGCGCGGATGCGCATCTCCGATCACGACCGCCTCGAGGCGTCGTTCCTCGCCACCGGCTTCCCGTTCCGCGCGCAGGAGTACGTCGAGACCTACGTCGGCATCTTCACGGACGTCATCCGCGTGTCGAAGGGCGTGCGGCGCGCCGGCTCGGCGGCACTCGATCTGGCGTACACCGCGGCCGGGGTCTTCGACGGCTTCTTCGAGATGCACCTCTCGCCGTGGGATGTAGCGGCCGGTTCGCTGCTGGTCACGGAAGCGGGCGGGATCGTCACCGATTTCTCCGGCGGGCAGCGCTGGCTCGAGCGCGGCAACATCGTCGGCGCGGCGCCGGGGGTGCACGCGGAACTGATGAAGATCATCGCGAAACACACGACCGAGGATCAGCTGGATCATCGCAAGAACACGCGCCTCTTTCCGTGAAACGAAAAACGCTTCCGCGATCGTTTTACCTGCACGACACCGTCTCGGTCGCGCGGGCGCTGCTCGGCTGCGTGTTGTGGCGCCGGCTCGATGACGGCGTGCTGCTCGCGGCTCGCATCGTGGAGACGGAGGCGTACCTCGGCGCGAACGATTCGGCGAGCCACGCGCGGCGCGGATTGCGCTCGGAGCGGAACGCCTCGATGTATCTCGAAGGGGGCCACGCCTACATCTACTTCACGTACGGCATGCACTGGTGCATGAACGTCGTCACGGCGGAAGCCGATCTCGCTGAGGCGGTGCTGCTGCGGGCGGCCGAGCCGGTCCGCGGCATCGAAGCGATGCGCGAGCGCAGGCCGAAAGCGAAGAAGGAGTGGGAGCTGATGAACGGGCCGGGGAAGCTCTGCATGGCCCTCGGCATCGACAAGCGCTTCGACGGCGAGAGTCTCTCCGGCGAGACCCTCTGGCTCGCCCCGCGCGACGTGGCAGTCGATGAAGACGACATCGCCGTCAGCGCCCGGATCGGCGTGGAGAACTCGGGCGAGGCGGCGGAGTGGCCGCTGCGGTTTTACCTGCGGGGGTCGCGGTACGTCTCCGCGTACCGCAAGTGAGCGATCACTACCAGGTGCCGCGCGAGCCGGTCGAGTTCCGCCACAAGATCGAGCGCTCGGAGTTCCTCGGCATCGCCTTTCCGGTCACCACCGAGGAAGCATTCTTCGAAGAGCTGACCCGCATCCAGAAAAAGCATTTCGACGCCACGCATCACTGCTGGGCGTTTCGCTTATGGAGCGAGGCGCGCTCGCGCAGCTCCGACGCGGGGGAGCCATCAGGCACCGCCGGGAAGCCGATTCTCCATGCGATCGAATCGGCCGAGCTGCACGATTGCGGCGTGGTGGTGGTGCGCTGGTACGGCGGAGTAAAGCTCGGCACCGGCGGCCTGGCGCGCGCATACCGCGACACCACCGCGGAGACGTTGCATCTCGTGCAGCGGGTCGATCGTTTTCTCTACACGCGCGTTCGTGTGCGGGTGCCGTTCGCCGCGCTCAGCACGGTCTACCGGATGGTCGACCCGCCGAACGTCGTGCTGGCGGAGGAGAACTTCGGCGAGGAGAACGAGTTTGTGTTCGAGGTGCGGAGCTCATTGGCCGAAGGGTTTACGAAGAACCTCATCGAGAAGCGGCTGGAGATCCTCGGGGAAGCGATGAACGATGAGCGATGAGCGATGAACGTCCGCGCGAGGTTCATCGCTCATCTCTCATCGCTCATCGCTCGCTGTCACTCCTCCGTGACTAGCGTCCGCGCCAGCCGGTCGCCGGTGCGCGGCTTGCCGAGCAGCACCAGGAGCAGCTCGAGGAGATTCCAGCCCGGGATGACGATGGAGATGTTGCGCACCAGCGAGCGCAACCAGCCGCAGCCTTCGCCGCGCGGGGTCATCAGGCGCAATCCGAGGAGCTGCTTGCCGATGGAACGCCCCTTGTACCCGTCGCGGAAGAGCATGGCGATCATGAGGATACCGAGCGCCGCCCACCACACCAGGTGGATTCCTTTGGGGGTGCCGGTCCAGGTCATGGCATAGCTGACCAGCGATGCTGGCAGAATGAGAAGGATCGAGATCGAGAGCGCATCGACCAGGAACGCGGCGATCCTCAGGAGCTTCGTCTGCGGGCTGTCAGTCAAGCGCGGAAACCTCTCGGGCGTTTTCTCGTAGAAAAGAAGCGGACCGCACGATGAACAGCAAGAGCCTCAGCCTTTATTTACTCGCCGGTGCGGTTCTGGCCGGCTCGGTGGCTTGCGATGGTCATCGCGAGCGGCGGACGAGCTCGCACGCCGCGAAAAAGACCATCGAACGGAGCTGGCCGGCGGCCGGCATCGATCGGGTCAAGGTCGCGGAGATCGACGGCAGCGTGCGCGTCGAAGCGATCGACGGCGACCAGATCACGATGATCGCGCGCGTTTCCGGCGATTACGAGCTGAAGCAGGGCGTCGAGAACGACGGGCTGTTCGAGACACGCGTCGACGGCGACACGCTGCGCATCGGCCGCCAGGAGCGGAAGCGGGGACGACGGCTGAACATCGGCTTCCTCTTCGGCCGCGATGAAATCCGCGTCGATTACGAGCTGCGCGTGCCGCGGTCGGTGTCGCTCGCAGTCAGCACGGTCAACGGCCGCATCTCCACCCGCGGCGAGAACAACCGCAGTAGCGATCTGGTCACGGTCAACGGCACGATCGACGCCGAGACCTCCGGCATGGAGGAGCTGCGCGCGGTGACGGTGAACGGCCGCGTGAAGGCGCGCTTCCTCAAGACTTTCCAGGGCGCGCAGTTCCGCACCGTGAATGGCGGCGTCGAGGCTCACCTGCCGCAATCGGCATCGTTCAACGTCGATCTGTCGCAGCTCAACGGCGATTTCGAAGCGGAGTTCCCCCTGAGCATCCACTCGAACCCCGGCAGCCGCCGCGTTTCGGGTGAGGTCAACGGCGGGCAGCACAGCCTGAAGATCACCACCGTGAACGGCGACGTCGAGCTGGGCCGCCTCACCGCCGTGGCGAAGTAAACTGCGCCGCGTGCGGCGCCGCCTGATTTTCATCGCTCTCTTCGCGGCGCTGCTCCTCTCCGCACTCGCGCCCATCCGCAGCTACGACTACTTCTGGCATCTGGCCACCGGCCGCTGGATCGTCGAGCATCGCGCGCTGCCGGCCACCGACCCGTTCGCGATCGGGAGCGATCCGACGCCGTGGATCAACGGGGAGTGGCTCTTCGAGATCGTGCTCTACGCGATGCACGCCATCGGCGGCGCGACGGGGGTGACGTGGCTGCGCGCGGCATTTGTGGCGCTGCTGTTCTGCGTCATCGTGGTGCGTACGTCGAAGCAGGTTACGGACGGCGGCGGCGAAGCCGCCGCTCTGGTCCTCACGGCCGTCGCCTTCGCCGGGGCATTGCCATTCCTCGATGCCCGCCCGTCGCTGCTCGCGCCGCTCTTCGTCGTGCTCGCGCTCACCACCCGCGGCGCCATCGGGCAGGCCATCCTGGCCGCGCTCTGGATCAACATCCATCCCTCCGCGCTGCTCGCGCCCGGAATCGCGCTGCTCTCCACGCGCCGCGTGGCGCCGGTCATCGCCAGCGCGCTCGCTCTGCTGATCAACCCGCACGGCTGGCGCGCCATCGCCGCGCCGGTCGAGTTGATGCTCTACGTGCGCGGCGGGACATTCGTGAACGCGGAGTGGCTGCCGAGCAGCCCCGCGCGGTTTCCGCTGCTCTACCTCACGCTGATCGGCGCGGCAATTCTCCTCGCGACGGCCGAGCGTCCGCGCGAGCAGTGGTGGCGCATCGCGCTGGCGTGCGGCTTCGGCTATCTCGCGGTCAGCAGCGTGCGGCATCAGCCGCTCTGGTTCGCGGCGATGCCGATCGTCGTCGCGCCGGTGCTGCGCTATCACGTGAAGCCGCGGCTCGCGTACGCCGCGTCAGCGCTGGTCATCGCGTTCGCCGCGTTCACCACGCCGAAAGGGATCGGGCTCACGCCGTCGCGCTTTCCGGTCGAGGCAACGGCGCGCCTGCAGGCCACGGGATTGCGCGGCAACATCTACAACGCCGATCAATTCGGCGGCTATCTGATCTGGTCGTTCTATCCGGAGCGGCGCGTGCTGACCGACGGACGCAACGAGCTCTATCACACGCTGCTGCCGGAGTACGCGAAGGCGCGGGTCGACTCGCGCGCGTGGAACGCTCTGCTGCGCAAGTACCGCATCGATCTTGCCGTCGATGAACATCGCCCGCCACTCGACGTGATGGACATGACCACGGGTCAGTCGCGGAAGATGCCGGCCTCGCTGGCGTACTGGCCACCGCGGGAGTGGGCGCTCATCGCGCGCGACGGCGTGGCGATGGTGTTCGCGCGGCGCGCGGCGTTCCGGGATGTGGAGAGGTGGGAGATCGCCCGTTAGTTGACCGGTTCGTGTGGACTCAGATAGCGCAGCTCTTCATCGGGCCAGCGCGTCTGCAGCACACGATCAAAGTACGGCTGCACGATCTTTTCGTAGCGATACTCGAATCCGGGGGAGAGCTCGAGGATCGCTTTGCGCGCGCATTCGACGAGGCAGCGGGCTTCGCGATGCGACACCGTGCGGTCGCTGCTGATGAGGTTCAGCGTGAGCTCGACGATCATGCGAACGCGGCGCAGTGTCTTGCGCTCGAAGAGTGCGGAGTGGTCCTCCGTCATCGGTTCGTATTCGTATTTGGGCATCGTCGATTCACCGGCGCAAACCGGGACCGCGGCGGCCACATTCCGCGTGGCGGTTACAACAATCACGCGTGCTCGCGGTCGCCTTCGGCCCAGATCTCGTCGGCCAGCGACGGCTCGACGCGCGCTTCGTAGTAGCGCACGGCGTTGCGCGCCACGGCCTGCACGGCGACGTAATTCAGCGCGCCGCCGGAGATCACACCGACCACCGGGATCATCTTGGCGAAGCGTTCTTTCATCAACGCGGAGACGCCCGACTTGCCGATACCGATGCCCGACGAGAGCGCGAAGCACGACAGCGCTTCGTTGAAGCGCTCGCGGTTCGACGGCTCGTGACCGTAGATCGTGGCGATGCCGAGGACGAGCCGGAACTGCTGGAAAACGAGATACGCGAGGTCGGCGCCGATCGTGCCGAGTGCCGCGATGCCGAACGGCAGTCCGGTCACCGCGCCGGCGGCGGCGCAGCGGAGGGCGGTGCGCCGCGTCAGCGTGCGCGCGTGTTCGGCGGCGCTGTAGTCCGGCTCCGCGGCGCGCATCGACTGGATCTCGTTGCGCAGCTTGTCGGTGTCGATCTCCTCGAAGAGCGAGCGAAAGACCTCCTCGAGCACCGAGTCGGCGCGCCGCTTCAGATCTTTCGCTGTAACCATAGGTCTTAGTCCGCTTTGGCTTTCGATTCACTTTTGGAATCGCTGGAGGTGGACGGCGCGGGCGACGACTCACCTTTCGACGACTCGCTCTTCGAGGACTCGCTCTTCTCACCCTTCACGGATGAAGGTGCGGCAGAGGAGGGGCTGGCATAGTCGGTCTTGTAGAAGCCCGAGCCTTTGAACTGGATGGCTGGCGACGAGAAGAGCTTCTTCACCTCGCCGCCGCACCTGGCGCATTCGGACTGCGGCGGATCGGAGAAGTTCTGGATGACCTCCGTCCGCTCGTTGCACTGCGTGCACTGGTATTCGTAGATCGGCATATTCGTCTGAATCTAACAGGAAGGGGAACAGCGCGATTTCAAGAACCGAGCCGCATTTCGCGCGCGTGCGAGCTCTCTTCGGCCGCGAAGACTTTCCCGTCGCGGAAGTAGACGCCGGCCACGCCGCCGGAGCGGGTCGGGTAGTACCACGCCTCGATCTCGGCCACGGAGCGATTCCGCTTCTCCGTCCAACCCGGCAGCGGCTTGCCGAGGAGCTGCGAGACCTGGCGGTGGGACATCCCTTTCTCGAGGGCAAGCAGCTTTTCGCGCGTCACGGCCAGGCGATCGGCGGCCAGCTCGGCTCCCGCCTGGGCCTTTGCATTCATCGGGTTGTGCTCGAGCACGGCCCGGTAGAAGCGCAGCGCGTCGCGGTGCCGTCCATGCTGCGCCAGCTCTTCGGCGAACTCGAGCTGGATGCGCTCCCACACCTCGCGGCCGCGGCCGTGGTGCGGGTGCTTCTGCACGAACGCGCGGACCGAATCGGCATAGACCTGCTTCTGCGCCGGGGTGGCGTCGGGAGCGGCGGCCGCCTTCTTGTGCTGGAGGACGACGGTCCACTCGTTCTGGTGATCGGGCCCGGCGGCGATCTGCGAATCGTTGCCGGCGGCAATCCGCGCATCGCCACCGCAACCGGTCAGAAGAACGCCGCCGAGGACGGACACAAGGACGAAAACTCTCATCGGAGCCACAACTTAGCACGACCTTCGCTTCCTTGACAGCGTGAGAGAGCGAGGCCGATAATCGCGGCGCCTGTGGCAGGCCCGCCTTTGGTGTCGCCAGGCTACAGCATCCGGAGGGTTTGATGGTCGTGAGGGGCGAGGAAGTCGCGAGCTCGATTGATGCACACGTCCGCGAGGAAATCGATCGGATGGTGGCGGAAATCCGCTCGTCTGTCGAGGACGTCCGCGCCGTGGTCGACTCTCAGCTGAAAGCCGCTCTCCAGAGCGTGCAGGCTGACGTCAACGCCCTGACCTTCCTGCCGCACGTCCGGAAGTCGATCGCCGAGCTGGAGGAGTCGATCGCCGCCGCGCAGCCGGCACCGGTGGCTGCTCCGGCCGCTTCGGGCGGCAGCGACGCCTCCCGCGTCAAGCGCGCCATCCAGCAGGTCGAGCGCGGCAAGGCTCAGGTGGACGTGCTCAACGCCCTCCTCGATCAATGCCTCGAGTTCGGCTCGCGCGCGGCGCTGCTCATCCTCAAAGGGGAGACCTTCAGCGGATGGAAGGGCGCCGGCTTCTCGGCGCACGGCGGCAACGATGAGACCATCAAGCGCTTCAACGCCGCCCCCGGCCTCATCCCGGAGCTCGACCAGGTATTGCGCAACGAGCAGGTGGTGACGTGGGACGGCGTGAACCTCGCCACCCGCTTCGGCGTACCGGCTTCCTCGCAGGCCGTGCTCGTGCCGATGGTCATCAAGGACAAGGTTGCGGCGGCCGTCTACGTCGACGCCGTGGAGACCGATCTCGGCAAGTTCGACACCTCGGCCATCGAGCTGCTGGTCTTCTCGACCGGCCTGCTCATCGATACGCTGGCCATCCGTAAGAAGATCCCTTCGCCGAGCCTCTCCCCGAGCGGCGATGCGCCCGTAGCCGCGACACCGGCTGCGGCTCCCGCTCCGGCGCCCGCCCCCGCGGCTCCGCAGGCTGCTGCTCCCGCTCCACGGCCGACGCCTCCGCCCGCATCAGCTCCGGCGGCCGCACCTGCGCCCGCTCCGGCGGAACCGGCCGAAGCGTCGTCGACCGTGGCCATCAGCGCACAACAGTTGCGCGAGATGATGGCCTCGCAGCGTCCGAGCTTCAACGTTCCATCGGCCGACGAATTCGGCGGCGGGACCACGCCTCCGGCCGCTGCCGCACTGCGTGCCACCTCCGCCGGCACGACTCGCATCCCGTCCGTCGAGATGCCGCGGCCGACGCCGCCGCCTCCTGCCCCGCCTCCTGCTGCCGCTCCGGCCGCACCGGCACCCGCTGCCGCCAGCGACGATCGTCCCTCGACGCAGTTCATCCCGCCGCCGGGCCTGGCCCGCGGTGGCGTGCTCGGCACGCCGCAGAACGAGGACGCGAAGAAGCACGACGAAGCCCGCCGCTTCGCCCGGCTGCTCGTCTCCGAGATCAAGCTCTACAACGAGTCGAAGGTCGACCAGGGCCGCCGCAACAAAGATCTTTACGAGCGGCTCAAGGAAGACATCGATCGCAGCCGGCAGATGTACGACGAGCGGATCGCCGAGGATGTGCGGAAGACGTCGAATTACTTCTACGACGAGCTGGTCCGCATCCTCGCCGACGGCCGTGCCGACGTCCTCGGCCTCTAAGCTGGCAACCCTCTAGCAGTTAGCAGTCGTCGTGCAGTGGTTTCGTAAACACTGGCTGCTTACGGCCGTCCTCGTGGCGGTGCTGATCGGCGGCGTGGTGCTGGTGACGGTGCGGTACCGGTCGACGCAAAGCGCCGGCGGCGATCACGCCCATCCCGACCTGCCGGCGAAAGCGGCCGCCCCTCCCGACCTGCAGAAGCTGCGCGACGTGTACGCCGCCGGACGGGCAGCGCTCGAGCGCAAGGACGGCCCGGACGCGGTGAAGCATCTCTCGTCGTTCGATTTCGGCGACCGCGCGGTCGAGGAGTACCGGCTCTACTACCTGGCGAACGCGTACGAGCTGACCGGCAACGCCGCGGCCGCGCGGGCGACGCTGGCGAAGCTGTGGCGGCGCGAGCCGCGGATGGCGTACGCCGACGACGCCGCCTTCCACCTCGCCGATCTCTATACGAACGTGGGCGATTTCGAGCGGAGCGGCGCCGTGTACGCCAGGGTGGCGGGACGCGCGCAGAAGCCGGAGAACGCCGCCAGCGCACGGTGGAACGCGGCCGGCGCGCGGCTCAACGCCGGCGACATCCCGGGCGCGCTTTACGCCGCGCGTAACATCCTCATCCACCACCCGCGGGCCAAAGAGGCCGACGACGCCGCGGCGCTCGTGCGCGCGCTGCTGGGGATCAACGCGAAAGCAGCCGTACCGCTGACGCCGAGCGAGCGCATCGAGCGGGCGATCAACCTCATGCAGTCGCAGGATCCGCAGACCGCGCTCGAAGAGCTGACCGCGCTGGAGAAGATCGCCCCCGCCGACCTCGAGCTCGAAGTGCAGTTGCAGAAAGGCGTGGCGCTGCATCGCCTCCGCCGCTTCGAGGACTCCAACAAGGTGCTCGAGCCGCTGACGTCGAGCTATCTCAAGTACGCCATCCCCGCGCTGCAGACCGCCTCGCGCAACTACTCCATCGTCGCCGCGGCCATCGATCCGAACGTCACCAAGGTGGTGAAGGAGAAGAAGCAGGTCGGCAAGGTGAAGGTGCGCGTCGGCAAAGGGAAGAAGCGCAAGACGGTCACCAAGCCGAAATACGCGACCGTCAACCGCACCATCAAGCTGGTCGACCTCGCCAAGAAGAACAAAAAAGACGAGTACGAGCGGCTCGCGAGCGAGCGGCTCAAGGATCTGCTGTCGCTGGAGCTCGAAGAAGAGACGCGCCTCTCCACGCTCAACGCCCTGATCGCCCGCGCGGAGGCGAAGAAGCAGGACGCATACGTGATGGAGCTGCTCCCGCAGCTGATCAAGATCGATCCGAGCGCCGACCCTGCTCTGCAGCACTTCTGGGACAAAGCGTGGGCCGCGTATTCACGCGGCGATCTCGCCACCGCGCGCAAGCTCCTCCGCTTCATCGCCGACACCTACACGCATCCGAACGTGAAGCGCCAGAGCGAGTACTGGTACGCCCGCACCATCGAGCGCCTCGGGCTGAAAGAAGAAGCGAAGGCGATCTATCAGAAGCTCGCGAACGCGCCGTACAAAGACCTCTACGCGACCTATGCCGTGCAGCGCGGCGCGAAACGGCAGGAGAACACCACCAATCCGCTCGAGAAAGCGGGCAACGACTGGGGAGCCATGGCCGAGAAGTCGATGCCGGCCGAGCTGCGGCTCGCCTACGAGCTGACCGCGCTCTCCGACATGCGCAACGCGTTCACCGAGACGCGCCGCAACATGAAGCGGCAGAACAAACGGTTCGCCGAGGCGCTGCTGGCGGATTACTACCTCAGCCAGGGAAATCGCCTGCTGATGTACACCGCGCTGCGCCGCGCCTGGCCGCAGCTGGCAACGCCGGAGCAGGACCAGGTCCCGGCGTACTTTCTGAAGATGTACTACCCGACCTCTTACGGCGACGCGATCGAAAAGTACGCCAGGAAGCAGAACCTCGATCCCAACCTCGTGCGCGGCCTGATCCTGCAGGAGAGCTACTACAACCCGAAGGCGAAATCGCGCGTCGGTGCGACCGGGCTGATGCAGCTCATGCCGCCGACGGCAAACGATCACGGGCGCAAGCTGCGCATCGCCTTCGCCTCATCGCGGCTGGAGAATCCCGACATCAACATTCAGCTCGGCACGTTCCACCTGCGGATGCTCATGAACATGTTCCAGAACAACCAGTACCTGGCGGTGGCGTCGTACAACGCGGGGCAGGGGAACGTGCTGAAGTGGCGGCGCGGCGCGCCGCGCAAGCCGCTCGACGAGTTCCTCGAGTCGATCCCGTTTCCGGAGACGAGGAACTACGTCAAGCGGGTCACGATGCTGCAGAGCTCTTACGCCCGAATCAGCAGCTGATCAGCTCCTTCCACTGGATCAGCTTTTCCATTTGATGCTGCAGCCGAATTCTTTGGTCACCGCGGTGGCCACTTCCTTCTTCGCGAGCAGCGCGTCGAGCGCGTCGGAGAGACCGGTCACTTTGCGCTCCGCCACTTTGGCCGTGTCGTCGACGTAGCCGCGGTAGCGAACGGCGCCGCTCGGATCGACGACGAAGACGTGCGGCGTCACGCGCGCGCCGTATGCACGGGCGATGGCGCTGTCGCCGTCCTTCAGGTACGGGAACGGATAGCCCTTCTCGACCGCGCGGGCTTTCATGTTCTCCATCGTCTCCTCGGCGTACTTTGTGTCGTCGTTCGGATCGATGGCGTAGAAGGCCACACCCTGCGCCGCGTACTGCTTCGCCAGCTCGATGATGCGCGGCTCGAAGGCCTTCGCGTACGGGCACTGGTTGCAGGTGAAGACCACCACCGAGTACTTGCCGTCGCCCGGCTGGAAGGCGACCTGCTTTCCGTCGACGGCGTTGGTCAGCGTGAACGCCGGCGCCTTGGCGCCGATGGCCACCTGCTCCGCGGCCCAGACGGTGGTGGCGGCAAAGAACATCAGGAACAGGGGCAGCAGCTTGATCTTCTTCATCGTTTCGTTCTCCTCAACAGCTCGCGCAGGTGCGAGATGGTCTTGACGCGGTCGATGCGGCCTTCGTGGCGCCACAGCTCGCGTCCTTTTGCGTCGTAGATGATGGTGATCGGCATCTCGCCGGAGAAGCGGAGGTGTTCCGCCAGCGCGTCGGGTGTCCCCGCCCAGTAGACGTTCGGGAAGGCGATCTTCTGCCTGTCGAGGAACGTCGCCACCTTCTGCGGTGTGCCGTCGGGCAGGAGGTTGTCGAGCGTCACGCCGACCAGCGAGACCTCTTCGCCGAAGGCCGCGTCGATGGCGCGGAGGTCGGGCATCTCCGCGACACACGGCGCGCACCAGGTGGCCCAGACGTTCACCACCCGCAGCGCCGCTTTCTTCGGCCAGACCGCATCGAGCTGCTTCGTCTCTTTGTACGAACGGACGTCGGCGGCCAAGAGCGGCAGCGCGAGCGCGCTAAGGGATATAGCCGCGAATCGTGCGAACTTTGGCATCTTTCTGGTCCACCTTCACCTCGACGGTGCGATACGCCTGATCCTTCTTGGTGCTCTCGGTGTAATAGCTGATGAGGTACTGGGAGCGGAGATCCTTCTCCAGCTGCGCGTAGGTCTCGGTGAGCTGCTTCACGTCGCGGATGAAGTACGCCACACCGCCCGATTCCGCCGCCAGCGCCCCCATCTTGTTGCCGCCGAACTGCGGCCCCAGGCCGATGCCGATGAAGTAGAGCGGCACGCGCGAGGCCCGCGCGTACTGCAGCATGTCGTCGTAGGTGAGGCGTGAGGTGGTGTCGTCGCCGTCGGTGATGACCACCAGCGCCTTGCGGCCCTGGACGTTCCGGAAGCGATAGAGCCCGGTGATGATCGCGTCGTGCAGCGACGTGCCACCGCCGGCGTTCGGGATGGCGTTGACCTGCGACTCGAGCAGCGACAGGTCGCTGACGAACGGCGCGTTCTTGGTCGGGTCCATGGCGAAGCCGCCGATGAAGGCGCGGTCACCCTTGCGGATGATGCTGCGGAAGAACTTGTTCGCCGCTTCCTTCGCGTCGGTCATCCGTTTTTCCATCGAGCCGGAGTGGTCGATCAGCACGCCGACGGAGATCGGCAGGTTCGTCGCGAAGTTGAACGACGAGATCTTCTGCGGCTTGCCGCTCTCGAAGACCTTGAAGTTGCTCTCGGTGAGGTTCGTGATCGGGTTGCCGGTCGCGTCGGAAACCGTCACCGGCAGCTCGACGACGTTGACCTCGATCTCTTCGATGTAGCGGTCGCCGGTGAGGAAGAGCAGGTCGGCCGCTTCGTAGCCGGTGTCGTCGATGACCGAGGCGCGGAGGAACTCCTCGCTCGCCAGTCGCGTGTTCGCGATGGCCAGCGCGTACGGCGGCCGGGGGAACTCGTGCAGCTTCGTCGCGCCGGCGTAGAGGACCACCGACTTGATGACGGTGTTCTTCGGGTTCTGGATGGAGAGCTTGATGTGCGAGACGCCGTCGGGCGTCTGGGTGCGGGTGATCTTCACTTCCAGCGGCGTCTCGCGCTCGTTGACGATGAACGCGTCGGCGTCGACGTAGCGCCCTTTCTCGTCGTACCCGATCGCCTTCACCTCGACGCGCTTCGGCAGCTTGCCGAGGTCGAGCTCCGCGGTGTACGGCGGGGCGTTGCGGGCGATGACTTTCTTCCCCTCGACCCAGAACTCGACCCGCTTGACCGGCGGCTGCACGTCGACGTTGACGATGAAGAGGTTCGGCGCGACGTCGCGGCGCGGCGCGCGGATCTTCACCGCGCCGACCAGCTCCGGCACGACGCCCTCGGCAATGATCGCCTCGGCGCCGTCGTCTTCGTTCGCCACGAACGGTTTGTTCGTCTTTGCGATCGTGAAGGTCTGCGCCGCCTTGTTGACGATGACCGGCATCCCGTCTTCGAGCGGCATCATCAGCCGCGCTTCGACCTCGACGGCTCCTTCGGCGAACGCCTGCAGCGTCGTCAGCGGCCGCTCGAGACCCGGCGGGACGGCGATGCGGAAGTTGCGCAGCACCTGACCCCCCTGCAGCAGCGAGCCCTGCAGGAAAAGCCCCGTCTCCGGCGGCACCTCCGGCGGTGTGGCGAAGCGGAAGGAGATCCGCGAGACGACCTGTCCCTGATCGTTCTCCCCGAGAGGCTCGACCGCAATGGTGATGTCGTTGTCCGCCGCGAGAGCAAGCGGCGCGAGCGCGAGCAGCAGCAGCGCGAGGGAGAGTCGTCTCATCGGTTGTGAAAAGGGAGCATACGACCAGCGAATTGCGCAACCGGTTGCAAAACTGGAACGGCCGTTACACTACCGGCCCCATGCGCGTGGTCGCGATCACCGGCTTCTCCGGCTCCGGCAAGACCACGCTCATCCTCCGTGTCATCGAACGCTCCGTTGCCGCGGGCCAGCGCGTCGGTTGCATCAAACACACGCACCACCCCCTCAATGAAGAAGACCGCGGCGATACCGGACGCATGCGTAAAGCCGGCGCCGAGCGGGTGATTCTCGCGAACAGCGGTCAGGCGGTGATCTTCGAGGCCGCCGGCACCCGGCGTGTGACCTACGGCGAGCCGCGCGAGCTGCTGGCGCACTTTGCCGCCACCGACCTGGTGCTGATCGAAGGGTGGAAGGGGTACGACGGCTGGCCGAACTACTCGGTCGATGAGGCGCGCGAGCTGTTCGGGTGTTAGGAGCGGTTCGAGGAACCCGAGGAACCGCTTCCCCCGGCATACAATCGCGCTCCGATGTACCGGCTCCGTTATCGGGCGGTGCTGTTCGACCTCGATGGCACGCTCGTCGACTCCTATGCGGCGCTCGCCGAAGCGGTGAACTTCGCGCGGAGGGAGCACGGCCTGGGAGACCTCGAGGAGATGCGCATCCGCTCGTTCGTCGGCGACGGTCTGGAAACCCTCCTCCAGCGCGCCTTCGAGCGCCCCGACGTCCCGGTCACGGTGAAGCACGCCTTCGAAGCGCGCTACGACGAGATCTGCTGCGGGGCATCGAAGGTGCTCGAAGACGTCGAGACCACCCTCGAAGAGCTCTCCCGCCTCGGCGTGGTCATGGCGGTCTGCACGAACAAGCCCACCGCCTTCTCGAAGAAGATCCTCGACTTTCTCGGCCTCTCCCGGCATTTCCGCGCCATCGTCGGGCCCGACCTGGCCGGCGCGCGCAAGCCGGATGCGCGCCATGTGCTGCATACGCTTGAAGCAACCGAGTGCACCGCGGACCAGACGCTGTTCGTGGGCGACATGCCGATCGACGTGCGCGCGGCGCGCAACAGCGGCATCGCCGTGGCGGTGGTCGCAACCGGTTCTTCCACTGCCGGCGAGCTGACCGCCGCCCGCCCCGATCACTTCCTCGGCCGTTTCGCCGATCTGGTGACGGTCGTGCAGAACGGAGCACGGCAGTGACCGCGAAATACCGCTTCGTCTTCTTCGACGTCGACTCGACCCTCGTGACCATCGAAGGGATCGACGTCCTCGGCGGCGGCAATCGGGAGATCGTCGAGCTCACCGAGGCGGCCATGAACGGCGAGATCGCCCTCGACGAGGTCTACGCGCGGCGGCTCGAGATCATCCGCCCCACGCTCGCGGAGGTGGAACGGCTCGGCGCGACCTATTGCCACTCCCTGGTGGCCGGTGCGGAGGAGACGATCGCCACGCTGCAGCGGCACGGCGTCGACGTCCATCTCGTCACCGCCGGCATCACCCAGGCAATCGCCCCGCTCGCCGCAAAACTGAACATCGCGCCGCGCGCGGTGCACGCCGTGACGCTGCAATTCGACGGTGAAGGCCGCTACGTCGACTTCGACCGGCGCTCGCTGCTGACGAAGGTCGGCGGGAAGGAGCTGGTCGTGCGCGCCATCCTCACGCGCTCGAAAGGGAAGTCGGCGTTCATCGGCGACGGCATCAGCGATCTCGAAACGAAGCCGGCCGTCAGCCTCTTCGTCGGATTCGGGGGAGTACACACGCGGCCACGCGTGAAGGAGAATGCGGAGGTGTACGTCAGCGAGCCGACTATGCGCGCGGTGCTGCCGTACCTGATCGACGATCATGACTGAGCCAGCAAAGTATTTCGTTCCCGGCCCCACGTGGGTGCGTCCGGAGATCCTCGCCGAGATGTCGCGGCCGATGATCGGCCACCGCACCAGTGAGTTCAAAGAGCTCTATCGCGGCATCTCCGCCGACCTCAAGACGCTTTTCAACACGACGCAGGACACGTTCGTCATCACCGCCTCCGGCACCGGTGTCATGCAGGCGGCGCTCGAGAACTGCGTCGTGCGGCGCGTGCTCGTCACCACCTGCGGCGCCTTCTCGGAGCGCTGGTACAACATCGCCGAGTCGCTCGGCTATGAGGTCGACCGCCTCGACGCCGGCTGGGGCAACGCCGTCGATCCCGACGCGCTCGCCGACCATCTCGCGCGCCATCGCGCGCACTACGACGCCGTGACCATCACCCACAACGAGACTTCCACCGGCGTGACGAACGACGTCGCCGCCCTGGCCGCGGTCGTGCGCGAGGAAACTCCCGACACGCTGGTCCTCGTCGACGCGGTCTCATCCCTCGGCGGCATCCCCGTGCACTTTGACGAATGGGGCATCGACGTCTGTCTCGCCAGCGTGCAGAAAGGGCTCGCCCTGCCGCCCGGCGTCACCGTCGTGGCCACGTCCGCGCAGGCGCTGGCGGTGGCGAAGAAGCGTCCGTACCGCGGCACCTACTTCGACTTCATGGCCTACAAAGACAAGGCGGACGAGGACAGCGTCCCGTCGACGCCGTCGATCCCGCACATCTACGCGCTTTCGAAACAGCTCGATCACATCCTCCGCGAGGAGGGGCTCGAAGCGCGCTACGAGCGTCATCGCCGCATGCGCGACCTCGTGCACGAGCGCACCGTGCGCTTCGCCAGGATCGCCGCGGACGCCAAGTCGCAGCTCTCCGCGACCGTCTCCGCGCTCGAGCCGGTGCTCAACCCCGACACGATCCGCGAGGAGATGAAGAAGCGCGGCTACACGCTCGGCGGCGGCTACGGCATCTGGAAGAGCCGCACCTTCCGCATCGGGCACATGGGAGACATTCCGGTCGCCGATCTCGAAGCGATGCTCGACGTGCTTTCCGAGGTGGCCAAGGGATGAAACACCGCGTCCTCGTCACCGACACGCTGGCCGACTCGGGCCTCGAGATCCTCCGCGCGACGGACGACGTCGATCTCGACTACCGCCCCGGCCTCAAAGGCGAGGAGCTGCTGGCAGCGGTCGCGGAGAGTGACGCGCTCATCACCCGCAGCGGCACCGCCGTCACCGAGGAGCTGGTCAGCGCCGGCAATCGCCTGCGCATCATCGGCCGCGCCGGCGTCGGCCTGGACAACGTCGACGTCGATGCCTGCACCGCGCGCGGCATCCTGGTCATCAACGCGCCGACGGCCAACATCATGTCGGCCACCGAGCACACCATGGCCATGCTGCTCGCGCTCTGCCGCAACATCCCCGAGGCGCATGCCAGTGTGAAGCGGGGGGAGTGGACGCGCGCGAAGTTCATGGGGATGGAGCTGCACGGCAAGACCCTCGGCGTGATCGGTCTCGGCCGCATCGGCTCGCGCGTCACCGTGCGCGCGAGAGCGTTCGGGATGACGGTGCTCGCGTACGACCCCTACATCACCGACGCCGCGTTCGAGAAAGCGGGGGCGGAGCGGGTCACGATCGATCGGCTCCTGGCGCAGGCTGACGTCATCACCGTACATACCCCGTCCACCGACGAGACGCGCGGCATGCTCTCGACGCAGGAAATCGCGAAGATGAAGACCGGCGTCGTGGTGCTGAACATCGCCCGCGGCGGGATTTACGACGAAGTGGCGCTGGCCGATGGGCTCAACTCCGGAAAAATCGCCGGCGCAGCCGTCGATGTCTACGTGGACGAACCGCCCGGCAAGGATCATCCGCTGCTGACGGCCAGGAACATCATCCTCTCGCCGCACATCGGAGCGAACACGATCGAGGCGCAGGACCGCGTGGCGGTCACGACCTCGGAGATGGTCATCGAGGCGCTGCGCGGCTCGATCTTCGTCTCGGCGGTGAACCTCCCGTTCGAAGGCCTCTCGGATGCCGAGGCGGCGCCTCTGATCCGGCTGGCGGAGAAGCTCGGCAACTTCGCGGCGCAGGTCATCACCGGACCGGTCCATCGCGTGGCCATCGAGCTGTGGGGCATCGAAGAGCGGCTGATGAAGATCATCTCGGTGGCGGCGCTGAAAGGCATCCTCACGCCGCACCTGGCGGAGACGGTCAACTTCGTCAACGCCGAGCAGGTCGCGCAGACGCGCGGCATCGCCATCGGCACGACCACGCAGCCGATGCCGCGCGATTACAGCAACCTGATCACCGTCCGCGCGTCGTCGCCGACGGACGACATGTGCGTCTCCGGCACGGTTTTCCACGAGCAGAACCAGCGCATCGTCTCGGTCAACAACTACCGCGTCGAGTTCAAACCGGAGGGCTTCATTCTCTACATCATCAACAAGGACGTCCCGGGCGTGGTCGGCCGCGTCGGCACGACGCTCGGCGATCACCAGATCAACATCGCCGAGTACAACCTCGCGCGCAGTGAGACCGGCG
This sequence comes from Thermoanaerobaculia bacterium, assembly GCA_036398925.1. Taxonomy (GTDB): domain Bacteria; phylum Acidobacteriota; class Thermoanaerobaculia; order Gp7-AA8; family Gp7-AA8; genus DASWOB01. Next base: position 113,651 of record DASWOB010000088.1, on the reverse strand, counting down.
GGAAGGCGATGGCGGTGGTCACGATCGACACGCCGCTCAATGAAGACGCCGCCACCGCGCTGCGCGTCATGCCGGCCATCGAGCAGGTGCGGCAGGTGCGTCTGTGAAGTATCGCCTCCTCGGGAACACGCGCATCAGCGTCAGCGAAATCGGTTTCGGCGGCTGGGCGATCGGCGGCCCGACCGAGATCTCCGGCGTGCCGATGGGATGGGGCCGCACCAGCGACGACTATTCGCTGGCGGCCATCCGCCGCGCCCGCGAGCTCGGCGTCAACTTCTTCGACACCGCCGACTCCTACGGCTTCGGCCGCAGCGAGTCGCTCCTCGGGATCGTCCTCTCGCGCAAACGCGAGGACGTGGTCATCGCCACGAAGGTCGGCATCGTGCGCGACGCCACCGGGAAGTTCGGCAAGGACTTCTCGCGCAAGCACATCTTTCACGCCGTCGACGGTTCGCTCAAGCGCCTGCGCACCGACTACATCGATCTCTACCAGCTGCACAATCCGACGCTCGACGACCTCCGCCGCGACGAGCTGCACGAGGCGATGGACCGGCTGCAGGAGACCGGCAAGATCCGCTACTGGGGGGTCTCGGTCGGCACGCCGGAAGAGGGGCTGGAGATCGTGCGCAACGGTTGGGGCTACACGCTGCAGGTGCTCTATAACGTCCTGAACCAGGCACCGGCGCTCGACCTCTTTCCGCTGGCGAAAGAGAAGGGCTACGGCATCATCGCCCGCGTGCCGCTCGCCTCGGGGCTGCTCAGCGGCAAGTTCAGCACGACCACGGTCTTCCCGGCCGACGACGTGCGGCAGAACTTCCTCACGCCGAAGCGGCTCGAAGAGGTCATCCCGCGCGTCGACGAGGTCAAGTCGGTGATCGGCGGCACGACCCGCTCGCTGGCCGAAGGCGCGCTACGCTTCGTGCTCGCCAACCAGTCGATCTCCACGACCATCCCCGGCGCGCGCACCCTGCATCAGGTCGAGCTCAACGTCGCCGCCAGCGATGGTGCGTTGCAGCCGGACGTCCTCGAGAAGCTGCGCACGCGCCTCGGCGACTACAACTTCTATCAGCGGCACGGCATCCCGATCTGATCTGTCATCCGGTGAACCAACAACGTTAGCCGCAAGCGATGCAGGCAGGCTGCCTCACCATGAAGGGAAGTGTGAGCTCTACCCGGACGTCTTCGTCTCCTGGCGCAGCCGAGACAGCCGCCACTAGCGGGCCGTCCGCGCGATACAGGGGCTGCGGATGACGTTGCGTTTACGCCTGAGCGTTCATGGCCGGATCTGGCAATCGAAGTCGCCCGAATACAGGAGCTCGCTCGACACCGCCGATCCCGTACTGATCATGACCAGCTGCGCGATCGACATTCCAGGACGGATCTCGAGCGGAATCGTCCCGGTATTCGCGAGCTCCAGCACGATGCAGCCGTGAAAGCCCGGCGCAACCTGTGTCGCTGTGGCGACGATCAGGCCCGTCCGTCCAATGGATGACTTTCCTTCCACGAACCCCATCACATCATTCGGCATGCCGACGAATTCTTCTGTGATACCGAGCGCGAAGTCGCCCGCGTGCAGGATGAACGGCTGATTTCTCTTGACGAAGAACTCCTCATGCAGGACACCGGTCTTCAAAAATTCTTTCGCACGCGAGATGTCGATGGTTGACATCTTCGGCCGCCGCGACAGCTTGAACCAGTTTCCGAGATGCAGATCGAGCGATGCCGCCGAAACGGACTTGGCGTTGAAGGGAATGACGGCGAATCGCCCTGCATCAGTGATCTTGCGACGAGTGCGGGCGCGGATCACGTCACCCGAAAGCACCACGGGCGGCGCCGTCGGGCCAGAGCTGTGGGTAACGTCAGAGTTGCTGGCATCGAGCCCCGGTGCCGCATCGGCTACTAGCTCGATTGCTTTGGTCAGAAGGCGATTGCGGCGCTCATACTCCGCGGAGGTGACGGGTGGAGTGATGTAGCGATGAATCCATCCGGCCGCAAAGATTTCGGGTAGTGCGGCAGTGGTGTCATCAGGGAGCACCGGCGGAAGCTTGTTGACCAAGTGCCGGACACGGTCCGAGAGTTTGGAAGAAATCGACGCAGTCGCGTCCGGGACCACTTCGCGGGCGGCGTCAATGATCGCTTCGCGGCCGCGGATGATTGCATTCGTGCAGAGGGCGTGGAGATACATGTCATCAACTTCGTCGTGACCGGCGGCAATCGTCTCCTCGACCAGAGGAGTCGAGAGGTGCTGATCGTTCCAGCCACGTAGGATGCGAGAGAGCTCGTGCACCGCGTTAGGCTCGGTACCGCCACGTCGTTTCCCGCCTTTGCTTCGCCGCATTCGCGCGACATCGGGGAATGTGCATAGCTCTTCGAGACACATCTTGAGGCGAAGACGCATGCTGGGATAACTCGAGTCGGCGGCGATGAGCGGGTCGGTCCACTGAAACAGCCCTCTCAAGAACGAGGCAAGCCCAAAAAAGTAGCTGACGCCGAGGAGTCGCACGGCAACGAGGTCGGCGAGCAACTCACGCACGCAGATCTCGATTTTCTTGGTCACGATCGCAGCAAGCGTCGGCAGTTCGGCATTCGAGTGTTTCCGGTGGTCCGCTGCCATCTGCTTGCGCAGACTCGCACGGGTGTAGCCGATCTTCGCCGTAACGGTCAGGTGGAGAGGCTTGGGACGCGCATACGTGATGAAATGCGCGACTTCGTGCGCCATCATCGGGTAGAGAAAGACGTCGCCTTTATCGACACCTGCCAGCGAGAGCACGCCGATGTGCTTGGGAATCGCAGCGTCCTTCAAGTTTGCCCTCTTCTCGCCGGACTGCTTCTTCCGACGCTCGGCGCGTTGCCACATCAGCGAGAGCGTCTTCTGCGAAGAGCCAGCAGGATCGTCCCCTTGTTCTTTTCCATCGGGAAGAACCAGGTCCGGTTCGCCGAGCAGGTGTTCTTTGCCTGATAGAAGCGCGGTGAGACGGTTGATGGTGATCTTCGTCAGCTCATAGGACAGGTTTACGAATTTGCAGTTGTACTCCCACTGCGGCCGGACAATCGTCAAGTGCGGCTCTGTGAATCGTCCCGCGGCGAGGTACGTGACCAGCGCGTGGAGTGCCGGCGGCGTCGATAGGCTCGCGCTGGCGCGCAGGTATCGCACCATGGCGTAGACCTCGTGAACGCTGCGCGCGAGTTGCTGGACCTGCAGCGATGTTTCGTCCGTGTACGTCGGTGCCCGGTGAATGTCGTGTAAGACGTCGCCGATATAGCCGGTGATCAGCACCAACAGGTCACGAAGCTGCGTGGTTTCAGCCGGGTATTCTTCGAGAGCGAACTGCGCCAGCTCGTCCTGAATCGTGTTCGCCCGCCGCAGGATGGTTTCGACAGTGTGCGTATCGATCGCCATGGCAGACCCGGCTCAAGGAACAGAGCGGCGGGGGCTTAGACGCAGGAGGCCAGACGATTGTAGGAATCACCCTGGCCGCGCAGGCGAATCGATCGAAGAAATTTGACCAGATCCTCCGCCACATCACGCTCTTCCGCGGCCGCCGCCGGATCCGTCAACAGCCTTCGCACGAAAGTCAGGAATGTCGAAAGAAGTTCGTCTACTTCATCGAAGCTGTCGGCGCTTCGCTTCACCGCGCGGACCGCTGTGTCTGCGAGCTGATAGCTGACCGCACTGGCGACGGGATCGACACGATTTTGCTCGTCCTCGGTCGCGTCACGCATGAAGTTCTCGATCGCCCAGATGGCGCTCGAAGGCACCTCGGGCGTTCCGCCTGCCATCAGCGCCTCCAGATACCCTTCGAGCAACAGAGCGGGGTAAGTCAAGTCGGCTGCTGCATGCGACTGAATGGCGACGGCGTTGATCACGGAACTCCTCCTTGATGCGCGACGGTTCGCGCGAGCTGTTCGAGCTTACTCTTTGGAAGGAAGCACGGAGATGTTTCTACGTCTCGTTCTGTCGCGTTCGAGTGCGGCTTTGAATCTCTCGTCGCGCTCCATCCAATGTTCGAAGAGCATTTGCAGCGCGCTGCGGACGGTCGCAACCTTCGAGGCGTCGTAAAAGTACCGGCGAAAGAACTCGAAATCCTCATACAGATCGGCCGATATCTCCATTACTGGGAGCTGTTTGAAGGCCTCCGACGGGCTCTCGTCTCGTCTCGATTTGGGTGGCACGCGCTCTCAATATGAGCTCATATGCCCCCATGTGTCAACATATACCGATACGATTATGATAGATAAAACCAGACACCGACACGGCTGACATATGCCGCCACATGTCACAAGCTTGCTCACAAATTTCTACGCGGGGTGGAGAAGCGTCAGTCTACCTCTGTTCGTCCCCTTTGTTGTCTGTTCTCGACACGCAGAGGATCAGATTCGGTGATCCGTTTCCACCGCTCCATAACTCTTTAACAACTCGTCGCTATCTTGCAGGGGATGCAATTCCATCTGCTGCTCGTGGCCCTTTTCGCCCTCGCTCCGGTTCTGGACGGGGTGCTCGGCACTGATGAATGGAGCGGGCCGGCCGTCCGCCGGGAGTCGATGGAAGGGGGCGGGGAGGTCTGGCTGCGGCGCGATGGGGATCGGCTGTTCGTGGCGGTGAAGTCGCTCAAGCGCGGCATCGCGTCGCTCTGCACCGGCAATAAGGACGACGTGGAGATCCTCCACGCCTCGGCCGCCCTCGGCACGGCGCGCTTCCATCGCGAGGGGAAGGAGTGGAAGCCGATGCGGAGCTTCTCCTGGACCACCCGCGCCGATGCGACGGCCGAGGAGCGGGCGGCGCACATGGCCTCCGCGGGATGGCTGGCCAATGCCAGCACGGCCCCGAACCTGGTCCGCGAGTTCGAGATCCGTCTGCAGCCCGGCCGTGAGCTCGTCGGCGTGGCCTTTCTGCACACGGATGAGCCGCAGTCGGTGGCGTACTGGCCAAAGTCGATGCGCGACGATTGCGCGGCCATCGATCTGGCGCAGGGGTATGTCCACGAGAAGATGCGTTTCGATCCGCGGAAGTGGAGCAAGGCGAGGCAGTGAGAGCTGCGGCCAAGATTCAGCTGCTCAGCTGTTCAGCTGCTCAGCTGTTCAGGTGTTCAGGTGGGGAGCACGGTCTACCGCCTGAACAGCTGTGCAGCTGAGTCGCTGAGTCGCTGAACACCATGGATGACAACTCGCCCCCATAGCGTTGTACGTCCGTATGCCCAATCGCGTCATCTCGATCCGCGGCGCGCGGACGCACAATCTGAAGAACGTCGCGGTCGATATCCCGCAGCGGCAGCTCACCGTCATCACCGGACCGTCGGGCTCCGGCAAGTCGTCGCTGGCGTTCAACACGCTGTACGCCGAGGGGCAGCGGCGGTTCGTCGAATCGATGTCGACCTACGTGCGGCAGTTCCTCGAGCGAATCGACCGGCCGGACGTCGACGAGATCGACGGGATCCTGCCGGCCATCGCCATCGAGCAGAAGAACTCGGTGAAGAACGCCCGTTCGACGGTCGCGACCGCCACCGAGCTGGCCGATCACATCCGCCTCTTCATGACCTACTGCGGCGAGACGCGCTGTCCCGACTGCCACGTTCGGGTGTGCAAAGAGACGCCGCAGTCGATCACGAGCGAGATCGTCGCCTCGCTGGCCGGCAAGAAGGCGGTGGTGCTCGCGCCGATCTTCTTCGATCCCGACCATCGCGGGGTCGTGCTCGAGCAGCTCATCCAGGCCGGCTTCTTCCGGGTCTGGATCAACGGCGAGGTGCGCGACCTCAACGACATCGACACGAAGAGCTTCACCTCGCTGGAGCTGGTCATCAACCGGCTGCGCATCGACGAGGAGCGGCGGACGCAGATCACCGAGGCGATCGAGCAGGCGTTCGCGATCGCCAAGGGGACGGTCAACGTGCTGGAGGACTCGCCGGAAGGATGGCTGAGCCACCGCTTCACGTCGCATTTTGCCTGCAACAAGTGCGGGCATGAGTTCCTCGAGCCGACCCCGCACCTCTTCTCCTTCAACTCTCCGCTGGGCGCCTGTTCGAACTGCCAGGGCTACGGCCGGATCATCGGCATCGACATGGAGAAGGTCATCCCGAACCGCTCGCTGCGGCTCGACGAGCAGCCGATCGCGCCGTGGAACTCGGCCGGCTACGAGGACTGCTACGACGACCTCGAGAAATACGCGAAGAAGTTCGGCCTGCCGCTGAACGTCCCGATCCACGACCTGACCCCCGAGCAATACGACGTGCTGGTGAAGGGGAAGGGGAAGTGGTACGGCGTGAACGGCTTCTTCGACTGGCTGGAGACGAAAAAGTACAAGATCCATGTCCGGGTGAAGCTGGCCAAGTACCGCTCGTACGAGCGCTGCCCGCAGTGCCACGGCTCGCGCCTCAAGAGCGCGGTCGACAACATCAAGTTCCGCGATCTCTCGATCGGGCAGCTCTTCGCCATGGACGTGAAGAGCGCGCGCCGCTTCTGGGAGTACCTGCCGATGACCAAACAGGAAGAGGCGATGGCCGGCCACCTGCGCCGCGAGATCGTCAACCGGCTGGTCTATCTCGATGAGGTCGGCCTCGGCTACCTGACGCTCGACCGCCAGACCCGCACGCTCTCGGGCGGCGAGTCGCAGAGGATCAACCTCGCGGCGGCGCTCGGCTCCGCGCTCACCGAGACGATGTACGTCATCGACGAGCCGACGGTCGGCCTGCACGCCCGCGACAGCGAGCGGCTGCTGGCGGTCCTGCAGCGCCTCCGCAACGCCGGCAACACGGTCATCGTCGTCGAGCACGACCCGACCATCATCAGCGGCGCCGACTGGCATATCGAGCTCGGCCCGGGAGCGGGTGAGTACGGCGGCACGGTGCTGTCGAGCGGCAAGTCGAGCGGTCTCTTCGACGTGCCGCTGCCGGAGCGGTCGGTCGAGGAGAAGGACCAGCAGGGGGTGATCCGGGTCGTCAACGCGCAGGAGAACAACCTGCGCGGCGTGACCGCGGAGATCCCGCTCCGCAAGCTCGTCGCCGTGACCGGCGTCAGCGGCTCCGGCAAGTCGACGCTCATCCGGCAGTGCCTCTACAACCGCTACCAGCGCGACATCCGCGGCGTGGCCGGTCTGGAGACCGGCAAGGTCGACCGCCTCGAGGGGACGGAGCTGATCTACGACATGGAGTTCGTCGACCAGTCGCCGATCGGGCGCAGCTCGCGCTCGAATCCGGCCACCTACATCAAGGTCTGGGACGACATCCGGAAGCTGCTCGCCGAAACGACCGGGGCGAAGCTCAATGGCGTGACGCCGGGGATGTTCTCCTTCAACACCGTCGGCGGCCGCTGCGAGACATGCGAGGGGGCCGGCACCGTCACGATCGACATGCAGTTCCTGGCCGACGTCGAGGTGATCTGCGACAAGTGCGAGGGGCGCCGCTTCGGCGAGGCGGTGATGAAGGTGGTCTACAAGGCGAAGAACGTCAACGACATCCTCCGGCTGACCGTCGATGAGGCGGCGAAGTTCTTCATCGACAAGCGAGCCATCCTCAAGAAGCTCGACGCCCTCCGGGCGGTCGGCCTCGGCTACCTCCGTCTCGGGCAGTCGACGGCGTCGCTCTCGGGCGGCGAAGCACAGCGCCTCAAGCTCGCCTCGTTCCTGGCGGAGGCGACGAAGAACACGGAAAAGCCGCGGCTCTTCCTCTTCGACGAGCCGACCACCGGCCTTCACTTTTCCGACGTCTCGGTGCTGATCAAGACCTTCCGCGACCTCATCGACCGCGGCAACTCGGTGCTGGTGATCGAGCACAACACGCAGCTCATCGAGCACGCCGACTGGATCATCGACCTCGGACCCGACGGCGGTGACCTGGGTGGAGAGATCGTGGCCACCGGTACCGTGGAGGAGATCGCGGCCAATCCGCGCTCGATCACCGGCAAGTACCTGCGGGTGCAACGGGAAGCGGTGGCGTAGCCGCACCGCTCGTTCATGCTGGAAGTGCGAGCGGAGCACGTCGCCGGCCGAGCCGTGGGCCTCGGAGGTCGCGCGACTCATTCACGAGTGACGGTTGACCCGTCACGATCAACCCCACACCCTCACCGCGACACCTTCCATTCCGAGGTGCTTCCGGCGGCGCGCGAAAGATCGAAGGTCTGACCCCACACCCTCACCGGCACTCCGATCCGGGAGAATCGTCCTTAAAGTTGAAGCGATCGTTCTTAAACTTTAAGCGATCGTTCTTAAAGTTGAAGCGATCGTCCTTAAACTTTAAGCGTTCGTCCTTAAAGTTGAAGCGATCGTCCTTAAACTTTAAGCGTTCGTCCTTAAAGTTGAAGCGATCGTTCTTAAAGTTGAAGCGATCGTTCTTAAACTTTAAGCGTTCGCCCTTAAAACTGAAGGGCAAAGCCTCCAAATGGAACCGGCAAACACTCCGCCTGCCATCGCCATCCTCACCCGCGACTGGCGCATCATCGAAGCGATTCGCGGTGTGATGCTCGTTGCATTCAGTACAATTCACGGACTTTAGGCACTTCAAAGAGGGAGACGCACAGATGAGTGATGTCCCGCAAGGCCATCCGGACAGGGTCGGGTTTCAGCCCGACGGACCGGCGCCGTTCACCCCGTACATCGCCGACGAGCGGCCGGCGCTGCACGAGTTCACTGCTCGGGCGGTCATTACCGGAACGCTCCTCGGCATGATCTTCGGTGCCGCATCGCTGTACCTGGTCCTGAAGGTCGGCCTGACCGTCAGCGCCTCGATCCCGGTGGCCGTCATCTCCATCACCCTCTGGCGGATCCTGTCGAAGATGGGAACGCGGAACACCACGATCCTCGAGAACAACATCTCGCAGACGGCCGGCTCTGCGGGTGAGTCGATCGCCTTCGGCGTCGGCGTCACGATGCCGGCGATCATGATCCTCGGCTTCGACCTCGAGCTCACGCGAGTGATGCTCGTGGCCGTGCTCGGCGGCCTGATCGGCATCCTGATGATGATCCCGCTGCGGCGCGCGCTCATCGTCGCGCAGCACGGCGTTCTGAAATACCCCGAGGGAACGGCCTGCGCCGAGGTGCTGAAGGCGGGTGCGAGCGACGAGTCGCGCGCGGCCGCATCCGAACAGGCCAGGCGCGAGCAGGAAGCCCTCGGCGGCGCCGCCACCAGCGCCAAGACGATCTTCACCGGCTTCGGGATCGGGCTTCTCTACAAGACGGCAATGTCGGGCTTCCGCGTCTGGAAGGATGTGTCGGAGAAGGTCTTCGGCGGTCACTTCCGCGGCGGGTCGGTTGCCGTCGAAGTCTCGCCCGAGCTCCTTGGCGTCGGCTACATCATCGGCCCGCGCATCGCGGCGATCATGTGCGCGGGCGGCGTGCTCGCGTACCTCGTGCTCATCCCGATGATCAAGTACTTCGGCTCGGCGGCGACCGGCATCATCGCTCCGGCGACGATTCCGACGCCGATCAGCGCGATGTCGATTAGCCAGATCCGCAACGAGTACATCCTGTACATCGGCGCGGGCGCGGTCGCGGCGGGCGGCATCATCAGCGTCTTCAAGTCGCTGCCGATCATCTGGCACGGCATCAAGGGCGGCCTCAAGGACCTCTCTCCCGCGCGAGGTGCGGCCGCGCCGGCGGCGGCGCGCACTGACCGCGACCTCTCGATGAAGGTCGTGCTCATCGGCATCATCGCCCTCATCGTCGTCATCGCCTTTTCCAGCCCGCTGTACGTCGGAGGCCCCAGCATCTTCGCCCGCCTGGCGGCGGCGGTACTGATCATCGTCTTCGGCTTCCTGTTCGTCACCGTATCGTCGCGCCTCACCGGTGAGATCGGCTCGTCGTCGAATCCAATCTCCGGCATGACCGTGGCGACGCTGCTGCTGACCTGTCTCTGCTTCGTGGTCCTCGGATGGACCGGCAGCAATTACTTCGTCACGGCCCTCTCGATCGGCGCCATCGTCTGCATCGCCTCCTCGAACGGCGGCACGACCTCGCAGGACCTCAAGACCGGCTTCCTCGTGGGCGGCACGCCGAGGCTTCAGCAGTACGCGATCCTCATCGGCGCGCTGGCCTCGGCCCTCGTCCTCGGCTACGTCCTGTTGAAACTCAACAAATCCTATTCGGTGTACGTGCCGCTGGCGAACACGCCTGCCGGAATGGCGCGCGGCACCGTGGGAGCCGGTGAGGTCGCGCCGCGCGACCAGTTCCACGGCCGCGAGACGCCGAACACGAATGTGGCCGGCCAGACCGACGCGAAGGAGTACCACGTCTGGTTCCGCACCCCTCCCGGCGGCGGTAACGCCGAGAAGTACCTGGTCGACGACGCCGGCACCCCGGTGTACTACGTCGACCCCGGCATCAACGGCACCATCCGCACGCTGCCGGACGGCCGCAAGATCGACAAGTTCGACGCGCCGAAGGCCACGCTGATGTCGTACATCATCAAAGGCATCCTCGGCGGCGAGCTGCCGTGGGGCCTCGTGCTCCTCGGCATCATGATCGCGATCGTGCTGGAGCTTTCCGGCATCCCGTCGCTCGCGTTCGCGGTCGGTGTCTACCTTCCGCTCTCCAGCTCTTCGCCGATCCTCATCGGCGGTCTCGTGCGCTGGAGCGTCGACAAGTGGATCGCGAAGAAGCACGCCGGCAAGAACATGAGCGAAGAGCAGCTCGTCGCGGAAGGCGACAAGAGCCCGGGCGTGCTCATGGCCTCCGGCTACATCGCCGGTGGCGCGATCGCCGGCATCATCATCGCCTTCATCGCCGGCGTACCGTTCATGGCCGGCATCAATGCGCAGATCGGCGATTGGGCGGCTGCGAATCCGCTGCTGAAGGAAGGGGTGGCGGATATCGTCGCGCTGATTCCATTCGTCGTCCTGATCGCGCTGCTGTACCTCGCCGGACGCGAGAAGATCCTCTCACCCAAGCGCGTTTGACGCTTTTCCCCGTCCACCATTCGAGAGGCCCGCTTCGGCGGGCCTTTTCTTTTCGGGCGTACACTGTCGCGGTCCATGGTCGGTTGCTCGGTCTTCGTGGCGTTTGTGCTCGCGATCGCGGCATTGGCCGTGGCGTTGCGCGCGCAGCGGCGCGCGGAGATGCTGGAGAAAGAGGTCGGCGAGCTGCGGCGCTTGTTCGTGGGGTGGGCTACGGGCGGTTCCTCGGTTCCTCGGAGTTCCTCGGAGTTCGTGGGGGAGCGGGTCGCGACTCCCGAGGCAGTCGATGCCGCCGCAGAACCGCTCGTCGCCGCTCCGCCGCAGCCGGTCCACGTACCCGAGGAACCCCGAGGAACCCGCGGAACCGAGGAACCGCCTCCGCCTCCTCCCGCCGCACCGCCGCCGCCGGTCCCCGCCAAGCCCCCCTTCGACTGGGAAAGCCTCATCGGCGTCCGCCTCTTCTCGTGGATTGCCGGCATCGCCCTCGTCCTGGCGATGATCTTCCTTCTAAAGTACGGCGTGGAGCACGGCTGGCTGCGGCCGGCGGTTCGGGCGGCGTTCGGGCTGGCCACCGGCATCACTCTCCTGATCGTCTGCGAGATGCGGATCGCCCGCGATTACAAGTTCACGGCGAACGCGATGCACGGCGCGGGGATCGCCATTCTCTACGCCACGCTCTTCGCCCTGCATGGGCGCTGGCAGCTATGGCCGGCGTGGGCGGCGTTCCTCGGGATGCTGATCGTGACGGCCGCCGCGGTGTGGCTGTCGGTGCGGCGCGATTCGGTCTTCATCGCGCTGCTCGGCCTCCTGGGCGGCTTCGCCACACCGGCACTGTTGTCGTCGGGAGAGAACCGGCCGATCGCCCTCTTCTCGTACCTGCTGCTGCTGAACGGCGGGATGTCGTGGATCGCCTATCGCAAGCGCTGGCCGCTGCTGACGGCGCTCTCGGTCGCGCTCACGGTGGTCTACCAGTGGTCGTGGGTGGCGAAGTTTCTCAATACCGGACAGCTGCCGCTGGCGGCGGCGGTGTTCGTCCTCTTCGCGCTCGTCGGCGCGGCGTCGCTGCTCGGCCGCAGCGGTGAGAAGCCGTTCGAGCGGATCGCCACGATCGGCGCGGCGCTGCCGCTGCTCTTCGCCTTCTTCACCGCGATCGTGCCGGAGTACGGCGCGCGCTTCAACGTGCTGTTCGGCTTCCTGCTGCTGGTCACGATTGGTCTCGCCGCGATTTCCCTCTGGCGCGGCCCGGAGTGGCTACACACCCTCGGCGGCGGCGCGACCGGCGTGACGTTCGCGATCTGGCTGATGTCGTCGTACACGCACCAGTCGTGGCCGTGGTCGCTGCTCTGGCTGGGCGTCTTCGTCGCGCTCTTCCTCGCCGTGGGGACGCGCCTGCAGACCATCGCCGTGCAGACCGCGGGCGTCCTCTTCTTCGTCCTGATCGGACTGGCGATCCGCGAGCCGCACGGCTACGCGCTGCAGCTCACCGCCATGTTCGTCCTGCTGATCGCCGTGGCGGCGTACGCGGCCCGGTACGAGAACCGGGTGGTGTTCATCGTCGCGCTGGTGCTCTCGTCGATTCTGGTCGGGGGGCTGGACGACACCGCGCCGTCGCTGCGCCTGGCGGCGATCCTCGGCGTGGCCGCGATCGCCGTCGGGGTGTACGCGATCCGGCCGTCGTTCGTGCACGCGGCGTACACCGCGCTCTTTCTCGCCTCGATCGTCACCACCGTCACCGGTGCCGACTCGCCGTCGTTCGCCGCCCTGACCACCACGCACGCGGTGATCCTCCTCGGCATTCTCGGCGTGGCGTGGACGTCGGAGCGGCACGGGCTCGTGCCGGCGTCGCTCGTCTTCACATCGATCGCCATGCTCGCAAACGACCCGGCCGATCCGCACGAGCAGCTTCTCTTCGCGTTCGTCTTCTACACGCTCTACATCCTCTACGCGCTGCTCCTCGGCGCGCGGGTGAAGCAGTCGCTCTGGCCGCACCTCGCCGCGGCGCTGGCGAGCGCGGTCTTCTTCCTCTCCGCGCACGACGCCTTCGACGCCCTCGGCTTCGGCGACGTGATCGGCCTCCTGCCGCTCGCGCTCGCGGCCGTCATGGTGCTGCTGCTGTGGCGCCTGACCCGGCTCGGCACAGACGATCAGCGGACACGGCTCGCGCTGGTGGCCGGCACCGCCCTGGCGTTCATCACCGTCGCCATTCCGCTGCAGCTCGAAAACGAATGGATCACGATCTCGTGGGCGCTCGAAGCGGCCGCGCTGGCGTGGCTCTTCCGGCGCATTCCGCATCAGGGACTGCTGGTCTGGAGCGCCGCTCTCGCCGCCGCGGTCTTCGTGCGCCTCGTCCTGAATCCCGAGGTTTACGGGTACCACCCGCGGACCGGCTCACCGATCTTCAACTGGTATCTCTACGCGTACGTCGCCTGTGCGGCGGCGCTCTTCCTCACGGCGTATCTCTTCCCGAAAGAACGCCGCGAAGCGAGCGGCGCGATCGCGGGCAGCGCCACGCTGATCCTCTTCGTGCTGCTGAACATCGAGATCGCCGACTTCTACTCGGCCGGTGACGTGCTGACGTTCAACTTCCTCTCGTCATCGCTCGCGCAGGATCTGACGTACACCATGAGCTGGGCCATCTTCGCCATCGGCGTCCTGATCGCCGGCATCGCGCTGCGCAACCGCCCCGCACGCGTAGCCGCCCTGGTGCTGCTGGTGGTCACGATCCTGAAGTGCTTCCTGCACGACCTCGGACGGCTGGGCGGCCTCTATCGCGTCGGCTCCCTCTTCGGACTGGCGGTGTCGCTCGTCGTCGTCGGCATCCTGCTGCAGAAGTTCGTGATGGCGCGCCAGCGCGACGCCGTTTAGGGTTTGCTCGCGTTCAGAACATGTGCGGTTGTGCAAACTCGGCCACGTGATCGTGGATGTACTCCTCGGCGCGCACGCGAACGTCAGCATCCGCAGTCGAGAGGAGGCTCACCAGATCATCCGGTGTCTTCAACGTGGCGAATGTCTTCTCGGGCGCTACGTAAACCACGGCCGGTTTGCCACGCGCGACGAGACGCGCGACGTTCACCACCGTGCCTGTGCTTTCGCCATCCCAAAGTGCGAGGCCGACGTCGGCCTCGTCAGCCATTGCGGCGTCCTTGGCGGTGAAGAAGGCGAAGTCACGCGCACGGTGCGGCGCGTCGACCGCTCGGATCGGCCATCTGCCGACGTTGTTCCGGCAGTCGCCGGCGGTGCAGAAAACGAGAACGTTCGGGTACCGCTTCTCCGCAAAGTAGCCCTGAATCGCCTTATCCGCACCGTTCGCATCACCAACAAGGATCACGAGCTCACGGCGGATCATCTCGTCCAGCCGCTGGCGTACTTCGACCGGCAGGCGGGAGAGGCGGCGCGAACCTGACAGGAAGACCTTTTTCATACGCGTCTCGTCTTGGTGAGGGCGAAGGCAAAGATAGTAGCCGCTCCTGCCGCCGAAAGCGCGGTGGCAACGGCCCCAAGCGTGGCGCCGGAACGGATCAAGTCGTCAATGAGCAGCAGCCGCTTCCCGGCAATGGCGCGGCCGTTCACGGATAACGCACCTTGCAGGACGGCTTGCCGCTCGTGGAACTCGTGGAGATCCTTCAACTCGGCCGCGCCCGCGGCTTTCTTCGACACAGCTTTGATGACAGGAACATCGAGGCGGCGAGCCAGATCGTCCGCGATCTGGTGGAGAGGCTGAACGCGACGCATTCGCGTCGGAGGCGCCGGAACGATGATGTCGAACTGGATGCGCCAGGAACGAATGAACTGCTCCGCGACGGCACCGATCTCCGCGACAGCCGTAGCGTCGTTGCGGTATTTGAGCCGGTAGAGCAACTCCCCCACTTCGGTGCGACGGGTATCGAACTGCTCGTGACCGAATTCGTCGTAGCCGCGAAACTCGCTGCCGGTCGAGTGGAGGTCGAGCACGCGACCGTCAGCCCAAGGGCCGTCGATCCTGCGAGGGTTGGTCTTCGTCACGAATACATTCTACGCAGGGCCATGGGTCGGCATCGTGCTGCAGAAGTTCGTGATGGCGCGTCAGCGCGACACTATCTAGGCGTCAGCGAGCTGTCGCGTCGCGGGCTGGGAGAAACGCTCCTGCTCCGAGCGGCACCACGTCGAGGCGATGCGGCGCGCGGTCCATTTCGGCAGCGCGCGGACGAGCCAGACATGCGCGAAGATCAGGCCGTTCATCGCGCGCAGCACGGCCAGCGAGTCGCGGCGGTCGAGGAAGGGTACGCGTGACTCCGGCCAATACACGAAGAGGAAATCGACCGCCGCGAGGAGCCCGACCTGCATGGCGTCCCGAAGGAACGCCCGGCGCCGCGCGCGGCGGATGGCCGCCTTTGCATCACAGACGACAGCCGGGGGGCGGCCTTCTGTGGTAACGCCGGGAAGCAGGTCTTCGCGCATGGCACTTGTTCCAAGCGAGAAGACCTGCCGGATATTTCATAATAACTACCGGTTCCGAACTCGTACGGTCTGTGCGATGAGGTTGCCGGCCCCGTCGCGATACGCCTTGATGACGACGCTGTCGTTCACCCGCAACTGGGTTGCGGTCTGGTAGGTGGTGTTGCTCTTGAGCCGCGTGACGAGGTCTTCCGTGGCCCAGATGCGGAGGATGCGGTTCGTGTCGCGATCGCGGACGCCGAGGGTCGCGGAGTCTTCGAGCGTCTCCGTCACGGTGCCGGTGATGGTTACGACGGCGAAACGGCCGAGCTCATCCTGCCCCGGCATCGGCGTGGACGGAACGGGACGCGTGGTGTCGACATTGCCCGACCCGTGGCGGACGGTCGATGCGACGAAAAGATCGCCCGTGCGGTTGTAGTTGCCGCTGATCTCCACGCGATCGTTGATACGCAGATCGCGGGCGGAGATGCGGTCGCCGAGGGCGTCCGTGGCGTTGGTCATGTCGACGCGCATCTCGGTCTCGCGGCCGGTGTCGAGATAGGCGTAATCGAGCCCCGGGTCGATGCGGGTCACACGGCCGGAGAGGAGCGCCACGACGCCGGCCTGGTTCGGATTGGCGCCGGTCGCGTCCTGCACCGACTGCACGACGTCGATGCGCCGCGCGTAGACGTCGTCGGCCTGCGCGGTACGCGGATCGGCGTCGATCCGGATGCGGTCGCCCACCTCGAGACTGGCGATACGGAACTGTTCGCCGCGGTACCAGACGGGGGTGGTGCGCGTTGCGCGGACGGTGATCATCCGCCGCTGCGGGGTCTGGATGACGATCCTCCCCTGCTCGGCGTTGATCTGGCGGATCGTTCCTTCCGCCGTGGTGGGGGCATCGGTTTCGTTCGCTCCGACGCGATCGTCGATCTGCGTCGAGACGTTACCGGGCGTGCGCGTTTCCCCGACGCCGACCTGCGGCGCGGCGACGGTGCGTCCGCGGAGCGTGATCGTGTCGGCGACGACCGTTCCGCGCCCGCGGCCGACGCCGCGCACATCGAGGCGATCGCCCACGCGTACGTTGGAGAAGCCGCGCGAGCCGATGAAGATCTCCGGCTTGCCGGCGATCAGACCGCCGAAGCCGTTGAACTGCGTCGTGAGTGAGTCGGCCTCGACCGTGACGCGGGAGCGGTCTTCCTCGGCTTCCAGCTGGAGCCGGTTGCGCCCTTCGTCGATGTCGACGACGGTGCCGGAAATGACGCCGCGGCCCCCTTCGCCGATATCACTGGCCGTCCGCCAGCCGGGACGATCTTGGGCGAATGAGGACAGTGCGAGGAGCGTCCAGATTGCGGATATGGTGGTAATTCTCAGCGTTCGCTGCATGTGAGCCTCCGTTGCAGCCTGGAGTGCGCAAGCGCTGCGCCTACTTCGCCGACACGGTGCGGCCGGCAATGACGCTCATTGCCACGGCCCGATCGTCGCCCATGAAGATGAGACCGGCGAGGAGGTCTTCGAGCGAGGTCGCACGGCCGGTGCGCATCGACAGCAGCGGAGTCGCGTGCAGGTCGAGGACGAGAAAATCGGCCGACTTGCCGGGCTCGAGACTGCCGGTCTCACTGTCGAGCGTCAGCGCGCGGGCGCCGCCGAGGGTGGCCAGATACCAGAGATGAAACGGGCTGAGCGAGACCGACTGCACCTGCTGCACCTTGTACGCATCGGCCATGGCGTTGAAGAACGACGGAGTCGTTCCGGCGCCGATGTCGCTGCCGAGCCCGACGATGACGCCCGCTTCGAGCGTGTGGTGCAGCTTGAATAGTCCGCTGCCGAGGAAGAGATTCGAGTTCGGGCAGTGCGAGATGCGCGCGCCGCGGCGGGCGAGCAGATCGAGCTCCTCCTCCACCAGCCAGACGCCGTGCGCGAGGACCGTCCGCTCGCCGAGGAGTCCGTACTGATCGTAGACGTCGGCGTACTCGGCGGCGGGGAAAAGCTCCTGCACCCAGCGCACCTCGTTGCGGTTCTCGGAGATATGCGTGTGCACCCACGCATCGGGGAACTCGGTCTTGAGTTGTCCCGCGGCCTCGAGCAGCTCCGGCGTCGAGGTGGGGGCGAAGCGGGGCGTGATGGCGTAACGGAGCAGACCGCGGCCGTGCCATTTCTCGAGCAGCGCGCGGCTGTCGTCATACGACTGCTGAGGGGTCTGGTCGAGCAGGTACTCGGGCGCATGGCGATCCATCATGGTCTTGCCGACGATGGCCCGGAAGCCGCGGCGCTCCGCCTCTTCGAAGAAGATGTCGGTGGCTTCGCGATGGATGGTCGAGAAGATCAGGGCGCAGAGCGTGCCGTTGCGCAGCAGCTCGTCGTAGAAGCGCTTCGCCACCGTGAGCGCGTGCACCGGGTCTTCGAACTGCCGTTCGGTGGGGAAGGTGTAGCGATTCAGCCACTCCAGGAGATCGCCGCCGTACGAGCCGATCATCTCCAGCTGCGGCGCGTGAAGGTGCGTGTCGATGAAGCCGGGGGTGATCAGCTTGCCGCGATGGTCGACTTCGGCGCCTTCCGGATGCTCGCTCCAGTCGCCGACGGCGGTGATCCGCCCCGCGTCGTCGACGGCGACGAAACCGTCCTCGAAATAGCGGTACGACGAGGCCAGATCCGTGGCGAACGGATCGGAGACCGGGGTGAACACACGCGCGCGATGCAGTTTCAACGGCGCAATTCTAGCGGAGCGCCTCGATGCGCCAGCTGAACTCCTCGACCAGCTTCTCGCTCCACCCCTTCTGTTCGAACGCCAGCTGGCCCGCGGCGTCGATGAACCAGGTGGTCGGAAAGACCCGCACGTGCCTGGTCGCGAACGATTCGTCGAGCAGCACCGGGAAGGCGTACTTTTTCTCGGCCATCCATTTCTTCACCTTGTCGACGCTCTCGTCGTTGTTGATCGTGAGGATCACCACATCCCTCGAGCCGGCGTACTTCTCCGTCAGCTTCTGGTAATCCGGCATCTCTTTCACGCACCAGCCGCACCAGATGCCCCAGAAGTTGATCACCGCCACCTTCCCTTTGAGGTCGGCGATGCTCATGGTCTTACCGTCGAGTGTCTTCAGCGTGAACGGCGGCGCGGCGCGTCCGCGCAGGCGCGCTTTGAGGATGGTCTGGCGCCGCTGGATCGCCTCGGCGTTCTGCACGCTGGCGAGGTAGGTGTCGTATCCGTCGAGCGAGCCGCGGCGCTTTTCATACAGCGCCTTCAGCGCCGTGCCGTTCGGGTTCTTCCCCGGCGTCTGCAGCAGCATCCCGGTGCGATAGGTCTCCTCCGCTTCGTCGAAGAGGCGCTGCGATTCCAGGTACCGCGCGAGCCGGTGGGCGGTCATGGCGCTGTTCGGATTCAGCTGCCACGCTTTGCGCAGCTCCTCTTCCGCTTCCGGGAAGCGCCCGCGCTGGAACAGCACCCAGCCGAGCGCTTCGTGAAACGCGCCGCGTTGCGAGCGGAGGTTCTTCTCGATGTCGACGTCCCGTCCGTACATCCGCTTGCGGACTCCGTCAAAGTACGCATCGGCGGCGGCGAGACCTTCGCGCGCGAAACGCTCCGCCTCGTCGAGATGCACGCCGCGATCGGCCAGCGCGAGCGCCGGCTGCACGAACACCACCGCCGGTGACCGCGAAGCGAGCGGCTTCATTCCGTGCGCGTGGCGCAGCAGCGCTTCCACCGGCGCAGCGGGATCGTCGCGCATCCCGAGAAAGAGCGACTGGTGCGCCTGCGCGAGGAGCATCGCGTCGAGCGGATGCGGCCAGGCGAGAATCTGCTCGGCCGCCTTCTTCATCCGCTCGGTCGCTTCCGGGGTCTCGTCCTCCTCGTACAGCCGCGCGGACAACACGCGCCCCGCGTAGAGCGACTCCGGCGCCTCGCGCAGCACGCGCTCACCGTACTCACGAGCTTTCTCCGGCTCTCCGTAAACCTCGTAATGCGCGCTGAGCGCGTGAAGTACCGCCGGCGTCTCACCACGCTGTTTGATCAGCAGTTGCTGGTCGGCTTCGAGCAGCTCGCGCATCCGTTCCGGCGCCAGCGATTTGTCTTTGCGCAGAGCCGTCCAGTAGCCGCGATGCAGCGAGATCGACGGCGAGTTGGGCACCGCGCGCTCGTACAACCTGATCGCTTCGGCCGTGCGGCCATGCTCCACGTCGAAGTCGCCGCGGATGACCAGAGCCTCGGTGTGATCCGGCAGCATCGCCAGAACTTCGTTCGCCAGCTCCCCCACTTCGGGCGGACTGACATTGGCCCACATGCTCAAGACGTTTGCGCGCGCGAGGATCATCCGCGGCGTGCGGCTCTGCTTCGCGAGCAGCGCGAGCGCGGCGTCGCTTTTTTTCGCTCCGGCCAGTGCCAGCGCCTGCAGCCGCACCATCTCTTCGTCGGGGTGGTCGCCGGCCAGGCGAAGCATCGTCTCGCCCGTGCCTTTGTCTTCGCCCGTGCGCGTGACGGCCAGCATCGCGTACCAGCCCCACGGGTCGTCGGGATGATCGGCGCGCAGTTTTTCGGCGACAGCGGTGGCGTGCGCGGTAGTGCCGGCTCGATGGAGCGCATACGCGTAGAAGGCGCGCGCCTGCGGCGAGGGCTCTTTCATCGCCGCGACCTCGCGGATCACGCGGTCGTGATCGAGCTGCTGCAGAGCCTCGCGCAGCGAAGCTTCATCAGCAGATGCCTCGAGGACAAAGAGAAAAGCGACGGCCAGCAGCGTCCGCTTCATGTCCGGCTCCTTCGGTTGTGTGCGTCGATTCTAGGACGCGCACCCGCCGAAGTCCGTTACAGACCGGGAAGCTCTTCTTCGGCCTCCGCGGCGTGGACGAGCTTTTCGAGCACCATCGCGGCGTGTTTCGCGCCAACGAGCTCGTTCTCGCCCGCCACCTCATCGAGCTGCGACGCGAGCGTCAGCGAGGTCCTGGTGACCGAGTCCATGAACGAGCTCTCGGACATCGGCACGAGCAACTGCTGTTCGGTCTCTTCGCGGCGATTGCGCTGATGACGCTCCTCCGCTTCGCGGAAGTAGGTCTCGAAGGCGAGGATGGTCTTCTCCAGCTTGAGGTAGAGCTCGCACGTGGCGCGGACGTCCTCGAGACAGTAAACCGCGATGTCTTCGTAGCGGCCAGCGCGATAGAGCGTCTCCACACTCCGTCCGTCCATCCCCTCGGTCTTCGAGCTCTGGATGCCGAAGGCTTTGCAGGCGAGGTCGAGGTTGAAGCGGATCTGCCGGCCGTTGAGCGTGCCGGAGAAATTGAGCGCCTCGCGCAGGTCGCAGTTCGGGTGAAAGCGGTAGCGCGGACCGACCAGGTCACGCTTCGGCACGAGGCCGTGGATCGCGGAGCGGATCATCAGATACGGCCCGTCGAACTGGCGTCCGTTGAAGGAGATAAAGCGATCCTCCTTGCGCATGAACTCCCAGAACTTTTCGAGGATCAGCCGTTCGCTGCCGGAGATGAGCGTGCGCATCCCGTCGACGCGCGTAATCAGCTCTTCCTGTCCCGGCACTTCGTACATCGCGCAGGAGCGGCCGGACTCGGCATTGACGACACCGATCGCGACGATGCGCCCGAGGAACGGCGAGAGCGCGCCGCGGCGCTTTTCCTCCTCTGCCTCCGCTTCGCTCATCCCCTTGATGAGGTACTCACGAACGTAAGGATCGTGCTCTTCCCAGGGAGTGCCGACGGTCTCGATGTCGATGACGAGTTTTTTCATGGGTATCCGGCGAATTTGTTCAGTTTATCCCGACCGCAGGGAGGGATCTCTGGTGCCACGCGATCCCATACCGGATACGACAGAACCCGCGGCGCATGCATTCCGGCAGAAAGGCAAGTGGCGCAGCAAAGCGCTGCGCCACCGGAGATCCCTCGCTTTCGCTCGGGATGAACTGCCAAAGGTTACGAGGCCAGCTTGAGCTTGTCGACGAGCTCTTTGACCGCGTCGGCGGAGTGCTTGAGCGCGGCGGTTTCGTCTTCGGTCAGCTTGATCTCGATGATCTGCTCGAGGCCGTTCCTGCCGAGCTTCACCGGCACGCCGACGAAGAGGTCGTTATAGCCATACTCCCCCTGCAGGAGCGCCGCGCACGGAAGGATCTTGCGTTTGTCTTTGAGGATCGCTTCGACCATCTCCACCGTCGAGGCGCCCGGCGCGTACCAGGCGGAGGTCTTGAGGAGGTTGACGATCTCCGCGCCGCCGTTGCGGGTGCGGTCGACGATGGCGTCGATCCGCTCTTTCGAGATGAGCTCGGTGATCGGGATGCCGGAGACCGTGGAGTAACGCGGCAGCGGCACCATCGTGTCGCCGTGGCCGCCGAGCACGAAGGCGTGCGTGTTCTCGACCGAGACGTTCAGCTCCATGGCGATGAAGGCGCGCATGCGGGCGGAGTCGAGGACGCCGGCCATGCCGAGGACGCGCTCGCGCGGGAAGCCGGAGACGCGGCGGGCCACTTCGCACATCGCGTCGAGCGGGTTCGAGACGACGATGATGATGCAGTTCGGCGAGCGCTTGACCACCTCGCGCGTGACGCCGGCCACGATCTCCTCGTTCTTCCAGAGCAGGTCATCGCGGCTCATGCCGGGCTTGCGCGGCAGGCCGGCGGTGATGACCACGATGTCCGAGTTTTCGGTGCCGTCGTAGTTGTTCGTGCCGGTGAGGATCGAGTCGTATTTCTCGACCGGCGCCGTCTCCATCATGTCGAGCGATTTGCCCTGCGGCACACCTTCGACGATGTCGACGAGGACCACGTCGGCCAGCTCTTTGAGCGCGATGCCCTGGGCCACGGTCGCACCGACATTTCCGGCGCCGACCACTGTCACTTTGGTTTTCATGATTTCCCCTTCGAGGATTCGCGGGTGCGAAATTTGCGCGCGGATTCTATCGCCAATGCTGACCGACTTCACGGTGACGGCCAACGCCATTGCAGGGACGACGAAAAAGAGCGTGAAGGAGCGGCTGCTCGCCGACTACCTGCTCACGCTGGATGACGCATCCCTCGAGCGCGCGGTAGTTTTCTTTTCAGGCGGCCCGTTCGCGCGCAAAGACCAGCGCGTGACCGGCGTCGGCTGGTCGACGATCGCCGATGCGGTGGTGGAAGCGAGCGGCCGCACCGCCGAGGAGCTGTGGGAGGTGTATCCGAAATACGCCGACCTCGGCGACGCAATCGCCGACATCTTTCCTCCCAGCGATCGCACGATCACCCTCGCCGAAGTGGGCGAGCATTTCGATCGCCTCGCCGCGACGAGCGGCGCCATCGAGAAGAAGTCGGTGCTGATCGAGCTCTTTCGCAAAGTCGATCCGCAGGGTGCGCGGTTTCTCACGAAGATCCTGCAGAACGAGATCCGGATCGGCCTGCAGGAAGGCCTGGTGGAGGCGGCCATCGCGAAGGCGTTCGGCCGCGAGCTCGCGGCGGTGCGGCGCGCGAACATGTTCACCGGCGACATCGGCACGGCGGCGCTGCTCGCGAAAGCGGATGCGCTCGAGTCGGCGAAGATGAACCTCTTCGCACCGTTCGCCTTCATGCTCGCGCAGCCGGAAGAAGATCCCGCCGAGATTGTCGCGGCCCTGGGCGCCGGCGCATTCGCCGACGACAAGTACGACGGCATTCGCGCGCAGATCCACACCGACGGCACCGTGGCGAAGGTCTACTCGCGCACGCTCGATGAGGTGTCGCATCGCTTTCCGGAAGTGGAAGCGGCGGCGCTGTCGCTCGGGCGCGCGGCCATCCTCGACGGCGAAATCGTTGCGTTCTCCGACCGCATCCTGCCGTTCGCGATCATTCAGAAGCGCCTCGGGCGGCGCAAGGTCACGGAGAAGCTGCTCGCCGACGCCCCGGTGGTCTTCTTTGCGTTCGATCTGCTCTATCTCGATGGCGCTCCGCTCTTCGAATCGCCGCTGGTCGAGCGCCTGGCGAAGCTGCGCGAGCTGTTGAGAGGCGGCACGATCCGGCCGTCCGATCAGAGCGAGGTCCGCGACGCCGCGCACATCGACGAACTCTTCGACGCCGCACGCGCCCGTGCGAATGAAGGGCTGGTAATCAAAGACCCGCAATCGATCTACACGCCGGGCCGCCGCGGCAAGTCGTGGCTGAAGTACAAGAAGGCGCTGGCCACCCTCGACTGCGTCGTGACGTACGCGCAGTGGGGCAACGGCAAGCGGCGCTCGGTCCTCTCCGACCTCACCTTCGCGGTCTGGCGGGACAACGAGCTGGTCAACATCGGCAAGGCCTACTCCGGACTGACCGACGTCGAGATCGCGGCGATGACCAAACACTTCCTGGCCACGCAGATCGAACAGCACGGGCCCGTTTTTCGCGTGGAGCCGACGGTCGTGCTGGAGATCGCCTTCGACCGGATCCAGGAGTCGACCCGTCACAAAGCGGGGTACGCGCTGCGCTTTCCGCGCATCGTGCGCATCCGCGACGACAAGAAGGTCGCGGAGATCTCAACAATTGACGACGTTCGCCGTATCTACGAAGGACAACTTTTGAGGGAAAGGGCCGAGGGCGAAGGGCCGAGGGCCGAGGGATGAAGAACCCCATTCTCTCGGCCCTCGGCCCTCGACCCTCGGCCCTCCAGGAGACAAGATGGCTCTTTATCGTTCACGCCGTAACCGGATGCTCGGCGGTGTCTGTGGCGGGCTGGCGAACTGGCTCGGCTGGAGCCCGACCTGGGTGCGCCTGCTCTATGTGATCGTGTCGATCCTGTCGGTCGCGTTCCCGGGCGCCATCGCCTACGTGATCCTCTGGATCGTGATGCCGCAGGAGCCTTAGTACAGCGCCCCGGAGATAGGTGTCCGGCATTTGCGAGCGCCGGCCGGCCAGTTGCGAGGCGCCGCGACGAGGCGATGCGGGGCCATCGGCGAGGAGCGGCAACGAAGCAGATGGCAGGTCGCCGCCGCAAAGGCTGGACACCTATCTCCGGGGCGCTGTACTTAGGGCTCCTGCTGGCGCCTTCGTCGGTGCGCTGAGTTTGTTATGCTCCGCCACCTCATGGCGACGCAGCGCATCGGCGACACGTTCCTCGCCGATCCACCGAAAGTCCTCCATCTGCCCGACGGCTTCCGTTTCCTTCACGGGCAGACCATCGCGCCGTTCGACATCGTCTATGAGACGTTCGGCGAGCTGAACGCGGACAGGACGAATGCGATCCTGGTCTGCCATGCCCTCTCGGCCAGCGCCCACGCCGCCGGCAAATACAGCGACTCGGAGGAAGAGCGGCCCGGCTGGTGGGACGGGCTGGTCGGCTACGGAAAGGCGATCGATCTCGAGAAATACTTCGTGGTCTGCGTGAACCTCCCCGGCTCACCGTTCGGCACCACCGCGCCGAAGTCGATCAACCCGCTGACCGGCATCCCGTACGGCTCGCACTATCCGTGGCCGACCATCGAAGACATGGTCGAGTCGCAGCGGATCGTCCTCCAGCACCTCGGTATCGAGAAGCTCCGCGCGATCGCCGGCGGCTCCCTCGGTGGCATGCAGGTGCTGCTCTGGTGCGCGATGTATCCGGAAATGAGCGAGAGCATCATCGCCATGGCAACCGGTGCGGCCGTCCCGGTGCAGGGCATCGCCTGGCACATCATCGGGCGGAAGACGATCGAGGCCGACCAGCGCTTCCGCGGCGGCGACTACTATGGCGAGGCGGAGCCGCTGCGCGGCTTACAGGTCGCGCGGATGATCGGCCACATGACCTACCTCTCGCAGGCCGCGCTCAACTCGAAGTTCGGGCGCCGCCGCCGCGGCAGCACGCGGCAATTCGAGATCGATTCGTATTTCGAGCATCAGGGGAAGAAGTTCGGCGCGTCGTACGACGCCAACTCGTACATCCGCGTGCAGGCAGCGATGGACGAGATGGACCTCACGGAGCAGTACGGCTCACTCGACGCCGCCTTCGCGAACTGGCGCGGGCGCTCGCTGCTGGTGTCGTTCGACACCGACTGGCTGTTCCCGGTCAGCGAGGTCGATCGCGTTGAAGCGGCCATGCGCGTCAACGGCACCGAGGTCCAGCACGTGCGGATCTCCTCGCCGAACGGCCACGACACGTTCCTCATCGACTGGAACCTGATCGACCCGCCGGTACGCGCGTTCCTCGGGTGATGCGGTGCCTTCTGGACTGCGGTGGCAGCGCAGTCGACATCAGCGGAAGCGTTCGTCGGGCTCGCTGAGCAACTCGATCTCCGCCAGCGTCGCGATTCCCGTCCCACCTTCGAGAAAGCGATAGCCGACGGCGATCGTCCCGTCCTCCAGCCGCTCCGCCTGCACGAGGATCACCGGGGTCGGCTCACCGACTTCTTCCTCGGTGACGATTGCGCACGACGGCAGGTCGAGCGGCACCGGCTGGCCGCCGACCGCGAAGACGGCGCGGCCGGCCTCAACGTCCGCGTCGGTCGCGGTTCGTCCTTCCATGGCCGGCGTCCTGCGCCAGTTCTTCAGGTCGATCGGGCCCCACGCGTCATCGGACATGGGCGCAGTTTACTGCTACTGCCGCGCCTTCATCTCCCACAGCACGTTGACGATCTTCCACTCGTTGCCGATCTTTGCGAGGTGCATGTAGTCGATCCATGCACCCATCTCGAGACGCACCGAGGCGGCGTTGCCGAAGACGTCGAGGATCTTCACGTCCTTCTGCTGCTTCTCGACCGGCGTCTTCCTGCCGTAGCCATTGGCCGTGCCGTCGATCAGCTCCGAGGCGCCCATCTTCTGCAGCTCGCCTCGGGCGGCGATGCGCTTTGCGAGCTCAGGATGAACGGCTCGCTCCATGCGCGCCGCGTCGCCGCTGTACCACCCCTCGGCGTAATCGAGCGCGGCGGCGGTGATCTTGGCTTCATCTTCCGGCGAGGCCGCGAAGGCGAACGGGGTGATCGTGAGGAGGAGGACCAACAGCGTGCGTTTCATGCACGCGATCGTAAATGCACGACGGCCGCTGTCCATCCGGTCAGGGACGAACAGCGGCCGTGCAGGGAAAAGCGGTCGTCTTTAGGCGTTGGCGGCCGCGGGGTCGGTCAGCGGCGCGCGGTAATCGCACTCGGGGTTGTTGCAGTACTCGATCTGCCCCTCGCGCTTCGTCTCCTTCTCGAGGAGGTACGGCGCGTGGCACTTCGGGCACTCGCGGGCGGCCGGGCGGTTGTTCAGCGTGAACTCGCATTTGGGGTAACGCGAGCAGGAGTAGAAGACGCCGCGGCGCGAACGGCGCTCGACGAGATCGCCTTCTTTGCAGTTCGGGCATTTCACGCCGGTCGGTTTGGCCGGGGTCGACTTGCCGCCGCCGATCTTGCGGATGGTCTTGCAGTCGGGGTAACCGGAGCACGAGTAGAACGGGCCGTAACGGCCACTCTTGAGCACCATCTCCTTGCCGCAGTTCTCGCAGGGCGGCTGCGGGTCGGTGGGGATGTTCGCCTTCATCAGGCGCGGGTCCTTCGTGTTCTTGCAGTCGGGGTAACCGGTGCAGGCGAAGAACTGGCCGAAGCGGGAGCGCTTGAGCTGCATCGGCTTGCTGCACTTTTCACAGATGACCTGCTCGTCGTCGGCCGTTGCTTCCGCCGCGTCGCCTTTGGCCATCTCTTTGGTGGTCTTGCACTCGGGGTAGTTCGTGCAGGCGAGGAACTCGCCGAAGCGGCCGAACTTGATGACCATCGGCGAGCTGCAGTTCTCGCACTTTTCGTCGGTCTCGAGGCCGGCCCCTTTGACCTGGGTCATCTCGATCTGCGCGCGCTCGAGGTCGGCGTTGAACTTGCCGGCGAACTCGCGCATCAGGTCGGTCCAGTCGCGGTTGCCCTCTTCGACATCGTCGAGCTTCAACTCGAGATCGGCGGTGTAGCCCTCGTCGATGATGTCGCCGAACGAGCCCTTGAGCAGCTTCACCACCAGCGAGCCAAGGTGCGTCGGGTGGAACTTGCCGTCGTGCTTGTAGGTGTAGTCGCGGGCCTGGATGGTGGTGAGAATCGCGCCGTAGGTCGAGGGGCGGCCGATGCCGTTCTCTTCGAGCGCCTTCACCAGCGTCGCTTCGGTGTAGCGCGGCGGTGGCTGGGTGAAGTTCTGCTTCGTGTCGAGATCGATCAGGTTCAGCACGTCGCCTTCATGGAGCGGCGGCAGCGCCTTGTCGTTCTTCTTTTCGGCCCCTTCTTCGTCGTCGTCCTCGCCCGGCGCGTCCTGAAAGACCGCCAGGAAACCGGCGAACTTCTGTACTTCACCGGAGGCGCGCATGGTCAGGTTGGCGACCGTAATGTCGGCGTCGGTGACGTCGAAGAGCGCCGGTTTCATCTGCGAGCCGACGAAGCGGTCCCAGATCATCTTGTAGAGCGCGTACTCCTCTTTGGTGAGGAAGTCCTTGACCTTCTCCGGGTCGAGCTCCGTCGAGGTCGGGCGAATGGCCTCGTGCGCTTCCTGCGCTTGTGCAGCTTTTTTGATCTTATAAAAGTTAGGTTTATCAGGAAGGATATCGTCACCGTATTTGGCAGCGATATACGATCTCACTTCCGTCAGCGCATCGTCGCTGATGCGCACCGAGTCGGTACGCATGTAAGTAATGAGACCGGCGAAGCCGAAGCTGCCGAGCTCTTTCCCTTCATACAGTTTCTGCGCGACCTGCATGGTCCGTTTGACCGGCCACTTGAAGCGGTTGTACGCGGTGCGCTGCAGCGTCGAGGTGATGAACGGCGGCGCGGCCGACTGCTTGCGCTCTTTCCGCGCCACCTCGGTGACCACGTACTTGCCGGATTTGAGGGCGGTCTCGATCTTCCGCGCCAGCTCTTCGTTCGGAACTTCGGCTTTCTTGCCGTCGATCTTCGAGAGCTTGGCGACGAACTGCGGCGGCTGGCCGGCGGCCAGGCGTGCCGCGAACGTCCAGTACTCGACCGGGGTGAACGCCTTGATGTCCTCTTCGCGGTCGACGATCATCTTCATCGCCACCGACTGCACGCGTCCGGCGGAGAGGCCGCGGCGGACTTTGTCCCAGAGCAGGGGGGAGATCTTGTAACCGACGAGACGGTCGAGCACGCGCCGGGCCTGCTGCGCGTTGACCTTGTTCATGTCGATCTCGCCGGGGTTCTCCATCGCCTTCTTCACGGCGTTCTTGGTGATTTCGTGGAAGAGGATGCGGCGGACTTTTTTCGTGGAGTCGTTGCCGAGGAGGTTCATCACATGCCACCCGATCGCTTCTCCTTCGCGATCAGGGTCGGATGCGATGTAGATGTTGGTGGCGTTTTTGGCAGCGGCGCGAAGCTCGCTGACGACCTTTTCTTTTCCTTCGAGGATCTCGTAGTGAGGAAGGAAAGTGACCTCGTCTACGCCGAGGTCGCTCTTCGGCAGATCACGGACGTGGCCGACCGAGGCTTTGACCACGTAATCCTTGCCGATGAATTTATTGATCGTCTTCGCTTTCGCGGGAGACTCGACGATGACGAGATTCTTGGCCATAGCGGAACGCCCCAAACTGACTGGTTGATGCGCGATATTCCGTGGCGCACCTTATCAGAGGGTTGCCGCGACGCCGAAAGTCCTACTGGTTGTAGAACTTACGCTACTCTTCTTCCTCGTCGTCCGCTCCGGCGCTCTTGTACTTTTTGGTCTTGTTGTAGAGCGTCTTGTAGCTGATGCCGAGGATCTCGGCCGTCTTGCGGCGGTCACCGTCGGTCATGTTGAGCGTCTCTTCGATGACGATCTTCTCGACCTCTTCCATCGGCTGGCCGAGCGGAATGGCGACGGTGTTCCTGGAGCGCTTGCGGCGGCTGCCGAGCAGTTTGTCCGGCAGGCACTCGACCGTGAGCGTGTCGGTGCGCGCCATGATGAAGGCACGGTTGATGACGTTGCGCAGCTCGCGGACGTTGCCCGGCCACTCGTACTGCTGCAGCGCTTCGATGAAGTCGGCGTCGATCTTCTCGACGTTCTTGTCCTCGGTCTCGTTCAACTTCTGGAGGAAGAAGTGCGAGAAGAGAGGGATGTCCTCGAGGCGCTCGCGCAGCGGCGGGACCTCGATCGGGAAGACGTTCAATCGGTAGTAGAGATCCTCGCGCATCTTCCCGTCGTAGATGGCCTTCTGCGGGTCGCGGTTCGAGGCGGCGACGATGCGCGCGTCGATGTTGATCTCTTCATTGCCGCCCACGCGGCGGAAGCGTCCTTCTTCGAGCACACGCAGGAGCTTGACCTGCAGCTCGATCGGCATCTCGGTGATTTCGTCGAGGAAGACCGTGCCGCCCTTGGCGAGCTCGAAGTAACCCTCGCGGCGCTTGATGGCGTTGGTGAACGCGCCCTTCTCGTGGCCGAAGATCTCCGACTCGATGAGGGTCGGCGAGATCGCGCCGCAGTTGAAGGCGATGAACGGCTTGTTGCGGCGGCGCGAGAGCGTGTGAATCGTGTTCGCGACGACTTCTTTACCGGAGCCCGATTCGCCGACGATGAAGACGTTGGCGTCGGTGTTCGCGACCATCTCGATCTCTTCGAAGAGCCGCTGCATGCGCGGCGACTTGCCGACAAGATGGCCGAGGGCGCCCATCTTCTGGAGCTGACGACGAAGCTCGAGAATCTCCTGCTTCATCATCTGCTTGTCTTCGACCGACTTCAGAATGACCTGCAGGCGCGGGAGGTCGACCGGCTTGGTGACGTAGTCCTCGGCACCGACTTTGAGTGCTTTGACCGCGGAGTCGACCGTGGCGTGACCGGTGAGGATGACCACCGACACGTCGGGATAGTTTTCCTTGACCCGATGGAGCAGATCGAGACCGGAGCCGTCCGGCAGCTTGAGGTCGACGATGGCGACGTCGGGCACGAGCTTGCTGATCGCGGCCCAGCCGGCTTTCACCGTGTCGGCGACTTCCGGCTCGTATCCCCACTCTTCCACGACGTCAGCCATGCCGGCGCTCGTGGCGCGATCGTCATCAACAATCAGAACTCTTTTCATCGTGCTCCCAGAGGAAAGGACATCCGTAAGGAGACCTTATCACTTTCCCACGCCGCATTCAGCTCGCCGCCGTAGGTCTCGGCGATGACGCGCGCAGCGGCCAGGGAAAGCTCCGGGTTTCCAGCGGAGTCTGAATAGTAGAACTTGAACAGCCGGCTCGGCTCCAGATCGGGTGCCTCGGGGGATCCGGCGACGATCACGGCAAACTCGCCGCCCTCCCGATCGACAGCAACACGACGCTCACCTGCCAAAGCGTGCATCGCACCCTCGAAGAACAGCTTGAACGCCTGCCGGATTCTCGACTCGTGCACGAGGAGCGTCGCCGCCCCTCCGTCACGGATCGAAAGCTCGTGCGTCGCGGCCGCTTCCGCCGCGATCGCGGCGAGATCGACCTCGATCATCTCTTCACTCTTCGGCGGCGTGGAGAGCAGAAAGTACGTATCGAAGATCCGCCCCATCCGGCGCAGCTCGAGCTCGAGCGCGTGCGTGTAGCCGGCGATCTTCGGGTCGTCCTCCCCCAGGAGCTTCCGCAGACGCATCCGCAGCAACTCGAGGTTGAGCACGGCTACGTTGAGGGGCGTCTTCAGGTCGTGCGCGGTATCACCGCTGCGACGGAAGTTCGCCCGAGCAAAGCTCTCCAGCCAGGGTTCCATTCTGAGTGTCTGAACCGCGCGCAATCAATGCAAAGTCGAGGCCGCCTGAACGCAAACGGCGGCCCGAAGGCCGCCGGAATTGGATGACTGCTGTGCGCTGCTGCTAGTGAATCCGTCCGATGTCGAGCTTCGCGATCGACTCTTCGAGCCGTGCTTCGATGGCGGCGAATTCGGGGTCGTGCGAGGAGAGATCGGCGATCGCCTTCTCCGCCTCGGCGCGCTCTTTCTCGGCCAGGCCGCGGTCGATCTCGTCCGGCAGGAAGCCGCGCTCGGCGAGCACGATGACGCGATCGGGCAGCACTTCCGCGAAGCCCCACGAGATGACGATGCGACTCATGCTGTTGCCGGTGCGGTAGCGGAGCGGCCCGATGCGCAGCGTCGCCAGAAGCGGCGTGTGCCCGGGCAGGACGCCGATCTCACCGTTGCTGCCGGGCAGCACGACCTCGTCGACCTGGACGTCGAGGACCTTCCGCTCGCGCGTGACGACGGTGAGATTGATCCGGTTCGGGAGATCGGCCATCGATTCGTCCTTATGCCGCGTCGCGCTTCATCTGCTCGGCCTTCTCGAGCACCTGCTCGATCGTGCCCTGCAGCAGGAAGGCCTGCTCCGGGATGTCGTCGTGCTTGCCGTCGACGATCTCGCGGAAGCCGCGGATCGTGTCGGCGATCTTGACGTACTGCCCCTTGATGCCGGTGAACTGCTCGGCCACGTGGAACGGCTGCGAGAGGAAGCGCTGGATCTTGCGCGCACGCGCCACGATGACCTTGTCTTCTTCCGACAGCTCGTCGATGCCGAGAATGGCGATGATGTCCTGGAGGTCCTTGTACTTCTGCAGGACCGCCTGCACGGCGCGCGCGGTGTTGTAGTGCTCGTCGCCGAGGATGCGCGGGTCGAGAATCTTCGAGGTCGAAGCCAGCGGATCGACGGCGGGATAGATCCCGAGCTCGGCGATCTGGCGCGAGAGAACGGTCGTCGCGTCGAGGTGAGCGAAGGCCGTGGCCGGCGCCGGGTCCGTGAGGTCGTCGGCGGGGACGTAGATCGCCTGCACCGAGGTGATCGAGCCCTTCTTCGTGGAGGTGATGCGCTCCTGCAGCTCGCCCATCTCCGTGGCCAGGTTCGGCTGGTAACCGACGGCGCTCGGCATGCGGCCGAGCAGCGCCGACACTTCCGATCCCGCCTGCGTGAAGCGGAAGATGTTGTCGATGAAGAGCAGCACGTCCTGCCCTTCGACGTCGCGGAAGTACTCGGCGACGGTCAGGCCGGTCAGGCCGACGCGCAGACGCGCCCCCGGCGGCTCGGTCATCTGGCCGTAGATCAGCGCGGCCTTCGACTTGGAAGGATCGCCGGGCGTGATGACGCCGGTCTCTTCGAACTCGAGATAGAGGTCGTTTCCTTCGCGGGTGCGCTCGCCGACGCCGGCGAACACCGAGAAGCCGCCGTGCTGCTTGGCGACGTTGGTGATGAGCTCGAGGATTAGAACGGTCTTGCCGACGCCGGCGCCGCCGAAGAGACCGGTCTTGCCGCCCTTCGTGTACGGCTCGAGGAGGTCGATGACCTTGATGCCGGTCTCGAACATCTCGATGCCGGTGGCCTGGTCTTCGAACTTCGGCGCCTCGCGGTGAATCGACCAGCGATGCTCGGAGTTGACCGGACCGCGCTCGTCGACCGGCTCGCCGAGGACGTTCAGGATGCGGCCGAGGCACTCGCGGCCGACCGGCACCATGATCGGCGCGCCGGTGTCGATCGCCTTCATGCCGCGCACCATGCCGTCGGTCGGCTTCATGGCCACGCAACGGACCTGGTTCTCGCCGATGTGGTTCGCCACCTCGGCGACGACATCGATGCGGACCTTGCCGAACTCACCCTCGTCGAGGATGCGGATCGCGTTGTGGAGCGAAGGAAGATGCCCTTCCTCGAACTCGATGTCGACGGCGGGCCCGATGACCTGCACGACCCGGCCGATCTGTTGTTTCTCTGTCTCTGTTGCCGTTGCCATGTTCGTTCTCCGATTCACCGAACGATGAACGACGAAGGATGAACGATGAACGGGCACGCGGCGCCGCGCTCACTGTTCATCGTTCATCGCTCATCGTTCATCGTTTCAAATCTAGTGTCCCGCCGCCGCGGCGCCCGACACGATCTCGATGATCTCCTTCGTGATGGAAGCCTGGCGGATCCGGTTGTAGGTCAAGGTGAGGTGGCTGATCATCTCCGAGGCGTTCTTGGTGGCCGATTCCATGGCCGTCATCCGCGCCCCCTGCTCGGCCGCGGCGCTCTCGAGGAGCACGCGATAGAGCTGAAACTCGATGTGCTTCGGCAGCAGCTCGCTGAGGATCTGCTCCGGGGCCGGCTCGTAGACGTAGTCGATGGCCGGCGTCTGCGCATCGACCACCGCGCGCGGCAGCGGCAGCAGCCGCTCGAGCGTCACGCGCTGCGC
The DNA here is from genome assembly GCA_036398925.1 of Thermoanaerobaculia bacterium. Taxonomy (GTDB): domain Bacteria; phylum Acidobacteriota; class Thermoanaerobaculia; order Gp7-AA8; family Gp7-AA8; genus DASWOB01. The sequence goes on along the minus strand of DASWOB010000088.1, from coordinate 80,371 downwards.
GATGATCGACTTGAACTCGTTGTACAGCACGTAGACCGCGTCGAACTCGCCGCTCACGAAATCTTCCGTGAGCCCCAGCGCGATCTCGCGGGCGACGTCGATCGAGAGCGCCTGCGCGACCTGCGTCCCCTGACGGCGGATCGCAATCTCGCGGCGCTTGAAAAACTCGATGGCCTTGCGGCCGATCGGCACGAGGTGCGCGTCCCACCCCTTCTCCGCCACGGCGTTCTGCGCGGCGCGCAGGATGTTGGCGTTGAACGCGCCGCAGAGACCGCGGTCGGCGGTGACGACGAGCAGCAGCACCTTCTGCTCCGTCTCGCGCTCCGCCAGCAACGGATGGGTGGTCATGTCGACGCGCGTCGAGACGGAAGCGAGGACCTCGCGGAGCGCGGCCGAGTACGGACGCGCCGCCATCATCCGCTCCTGCGCGCGGCGCAGCTTCGCCGCCGAGACCATCTTCATGGCCTTGGTGATCTGCTGCGTGTTCTTGGTGCTGCGGATCCGGCGTCGGAGATCGATGGTGCTTGGCATGGTCGTTTACGCCGCGAGGACGTTCGCGTTGTCCTTCACATACTGTTCTTTGAAATCGGTGATGGCCTTGCGCAGCGCCCCCTCGATCTCGGCGTCGAACTTCGGCGACGTCTCGAGCTTGTCGAGCAGCTGCAGGTGCTCGTCGGAGAGATACTGGTGCAGCGCCGCTTCGAACGGACGGACCGCTTCGACGGCCAGGTTGTCGAGGAAGCCTTTCGTGCCGGCGTAAACCGAGACGGTCTGCAGACCGACCCGGAGCGGCGCGTACTGCCCCTGCTTGAGGATCTCGACCAGACGCTTGCCGCGGTTGAGCTGCGCCTGCGTCACCTTGTCGAGGTCGGAGCCGAACTGCGCGAACGCCGCGAGCTCGCGGTACTGCGCCAGATCGAGACGGAGCGTGCCCGAGACGGAGCGCATCGAGCGCACCTGCGCCGAGCCGCCGACGCGCGAGACCGAGATACCGACGTTGATGGCCGGACGGACGCCCGAGTGGAAGAGGTCCGTCTCGAGGAAGATCTGGCCGTCGGTGATGGAGATGACGTTGGTCGGGATGTAGGCCGAGACGTCGCCGGCCTGCGTTTCGATGATCGGCAGCGCCGTGAGCGAGCCGCCGCCGCGCGCGTCGGAGAGCTTCGACGCGCGCTCCAGAAGGCGGGAGTGGAGATAGAAGACGTCGCCGGGATACGCCTCGCGTCCGGGCGGACGGCGGAGCAGCAGCGAGATCTCGCGATACGCCGCGGCGTGCTTCGACAGATCGTCGTAGATCACCAGGGCGTGCTTGCCGTTGTACATGAAGTACTCGCCGAGCGCGCAGCCGGCGTACGGCGCGAGGTACTGCAGCGGCGCCGCCTCCGAGGCCGACGCGTTGACGATGATGGTGAAGTCCATCGCCCCGTACTCTTCGAGCGTCTTCACGATCTGCGCGACGGTCGACTTCTTCTGACCGATGGCGACGTAGACGCAGATGACGTCTTTGCCCTTCTGGTTGATGATCGCGTCGACGGCCACCGCGGTCTTGCCGGTCTGGCGGTCGCCGATGATCAGCTCGCGCTGGCCGCGGCCGATCGGAATCATCGCGTCGATGGCCTTGATGCCGGTCTGCAGCGGCTCTTTGACCGGCTTGCGGTCGACGACGCCGGGCGCCAGGCGCTCGATCGGGTAGAACTCGTTCGTGGTCACGGGGCCGCGGCCGTCGATGGGGATGCCGAGCGCATTGACCACGCGGCCGACCATGGCCGGACCGACCGGGATCGACATGATGCGGCCGGTGCGCTTGCACTGGTCGCCTTCCTTGAGGTTCTGGTAATCGCCGAGGAGAACGCAACCGACGTTGTCTTCCTCGAGGTTGAGCGCCAGACCCATGACGTCGTGCGGGAACTGCACGAGCTCACCGGCCATGACCCGCTCGAGGCCGTAGACGCGGGCGATGCCGTCGCCGACCGAGGTGATGGTGCCGACCTCCGCGACGTCGACGCCGCGGCCGATGCCGGTTAATTGTTGACGAATAATCTCTGTGATTTCTTCTGCCTTCAGGTCGACGGCCATATTGTTCTCCGAAATTGGCGAACGAAATCAGTAACGTGATTGATGATTACGCTAATGACTCGCGAAATTTGTTGATCTTGCCTGCGACCGACGCGTCCCAGATCTCGCTGCCGATCTTCACCACGAAGCCCCCCAGGAGAGTCGGATCGGTTCTGATGTCGAGCTCCACCCGCTTGCCGGTCTTCTTGCCGAGGGTCTCGACGAGCTGCTGCATCTCCTCCGGGCTGAGGTTCTTCGCGCTGCGCACTTCCGCGACGGCCACACCGAGCGCCTTGTTCACGTAGATGGCCAGCGTGGAGAGGATCGCGCCGAGGTCGTTGATGCGGTGATTGCGGACCAGCACCTCGAGCGTCTTCGCGGCCAGGTCGGAGGCCTTCATCTTCGAGGCGAGCTTCTGCGTGATGGTCAGCTTCGACGCGAGGTCGATGCCGGGGTTCGCGTACATGTCGCGCAGGTCGCCCGAGGAGGCGAGTGCCGTCTCGAAGCGCATCAGCTCACCACGCAGCTCGTTCGCTTTAGCCGGCGAGCCGGCGGCGTCCATGATGGCGCGGGCATACGGTCTGGCAAAACGGCGGATCATGCGCGCACCTCACCCACTTCGCGCAGGCTGTCCTGGAACAGCTTGCTCTGGTCGTGTTCGGTCATTCTCTCGCGGAGGATCTGTTCGGCGCGCTGCGCCGCGAGCTGCCCCGCGTATTCGGTCAGCTCTCCACGCGCGTGCTTGAGACGGTTGTCGACCTCGGTCTGCGCATTGGCGAGGATCTTCGCCGCTTCCGCTTCAGCGGCCGCGAGGAGCTCGCGCTTCTGGCGCTCTCCCTCGGCCACGGCACGCTCCTGGATCGCGCGCACTTCCTGCTGGATGGCGTCGAGGCGTGCCTGGATGTCGCCGGCCATCCGATCGGCCTTGGCGCGGCGCTCGCGAGCTTCCTCGGCAGCGACGCGAATCGCTTCGCTCCGCTGGCGGAAGGCCTTCTTCACCGGTCCGCCGGCGAAATACACCAGCACGCCGATGAACAGCAGCATGTTGGCGATCTTGAGGATCCAGCCGGGGATGCCGAAGTAGGTCTTCTCCGTGTGACCACCCCCACCGGCGTGCGGCGGCTCGTCCGGATGCGCCGCTTTGTGCGCTTCGGTCTCGGCGCCGTGGGCGGCGGAGGCACCGCTCTTGTCGGCCGGGGCGTTGGGGCTGTGGCCGTCGTGCTGCGCAAAGAGCGCCGGCGCGAGGGCAAGGGTCAGAATCAGAAAGAGTTTGCGCATCGGATTCCTCAGACCGCCCTGCCGAGAATGCGCTCGGCGGCGAGACGGGCCAGCGCTTCGGACTCGGAGGCGATCTTCTCGCGGGCCACGACGACGTCCTGCTGGAGGCGGGCATCGGCGGCGGAGACGATCTCCTTCGCCTTCGCGCTGGTCTGGTCGACGAGCGTCTGGCGATGCGCGCCGGCCTCACCGCGGAACTGGTCGCGGAGCAGAGCGGCCTCCCGTTTCGCGGTGTGCAGCTGCACTTCCATCTGCGTCGCGGCCTCGTTGAAGCGCGCCAGGGCGTCCTCGTACAGCGATTCGGCGGTCTTCGTGTCGTGCTCGCGCGCGTCGAGGACCTCGCTGATCGGCTGGAGGAAGAACTTGCGCACGACCACGTAATTCAGGAGGAAGATCCCCATGATCGCAAGCAGAGAGAGATTGGGCGCTAGATCGATTTGCATAGCGTGTTGTTCGGGTTGAGAGACAGCAACGTGGGGAGTGACGTGGAGGGCGCCGTTCGAGCGCACGCTTCCCCTAAAAAGCCGCCGCTGTATACCACATCGGAAAGAAGGTTGTCACGCCCGGCTGTTGTCGCAGATGCCATGAGTTACCGCGACATTCTCGACCGCGCCGACGCTCACTTTGCCGGCGTCGTGCAGGCTCAACCGCAGAACCTGCAGTGCGGCGCCGGCTGCTCGCTCTGCTGCTACGGCCTCTTCGAGATCGGCTCGGGCGACGTACCGGTCATCGCGGAAGGGCTGCAAGCCCTGCATCCTCAACGGCGGAAGAAGGTCATCCGCCGGGCGCTGGAGATCATCGAGCAGTCGCGGCACCCCAATCTCCGGGAGTGCTCGCCGGAGGAGAAAGAGGCGTTTTTCGACCGCACCCAGTCCACCCCCTGCCCGAATCTCGACGAGAACGGCCTCTGTCAGATGTACGAGCACCGCCCGCTGGTCTGCCGGACGTTCGGCCTCCCGCTGCGCGATGGGAAAAAGTACGTCGGCGACATCTGCGAGCTGAATTTCACCGCCGCGGGCAAAAAAGAGCGGATGGCCGCCGCGTGGGACCTGGCGTGGGAAGACGTGCTCGGTGTCGAGGACGAGTTCACGATCCCCGAGGCGATCGTGCTGGCCGCGCGGCTGCGTGGCTGGTTGAGCTGAGCGGCTGAGAAATCAGTTCGCGAGGCGGTCGAAGTCATCGGCGATTCATCGAGGATGGATTCGCGATCATCGGCGATGCTTTCGAAGCATCAGCGACACAATCGAAAGTCACCGGCGATGAATTCGAATTCAACCGTCATGCTTTCGAATTCAACGGCCTTGCATTCGAATTCAAGCGCGATGTATTCGAAATCAACGGCCATGCATTCGAATTCAACGGCCTTGCATTCGAAATCAACCGCGATGCATTCGAAATCAACGGCCGTGCATTCGAATGCAACGGCGAGATTATCGAATTCGGCGGCGAACCCTTTTATATCGAGGCAATTACGCCTTCGCGGCGATGTTCGTGACGGACGCGCCCTTGGCGTTCTTGTCGCCCATCACGCAATTGCCCTGGAAGATGGCTCCCTCTTCGATGACGAGCGCCGGGGTGTCGATGTCGCTGTAGACCTTCCCGTTGCGATGGATCTCGACGCGGATGTCCGCCCGGATCTTGCCGACCACCGTGCCGCTGATGGCGATGCGGCCGACGTGAATGTCGCCGTCGATGTGCGCGCTCTCGCCGACGATCAGCTCGTTCTTCGACGTGATCCTGCCGTTGAACTTGCCGTCGATCCGCATCGTGTCCTCGAACTCGAGCTCCCCTTTGAACGAGGAACCGCGGTCGAGAAAGCCGTTCAAGTCTCCGGATTTGCCTTTCATCTTGTCTCCCTAGTCTTTGTTGCGCGAGCCGAACGATGAACGATGAGAGATGAACGATGAACGTCCGAGCGGCAGCAACAGTTCATCGCTCATCGCTCATCGTTCGGCTCGCACTGCTCCCTACCGTCTCGCCCGCATCAACTCATCCACCAGCCGGATCAGCTCATCTTCGCTGCCGAACTTGATGTGAATGATGCCGCCGCGGCGTTTGCGGTCGATTTCGACCCTGCTGCGCAGAGTCCTGGTCAGTTTATCTTCGGCGTCGCGGGTGAAAACGTCCTTTTCCTTCTCCGGCTCGGCTGCTTTCGGCGAGGCCTCGGCGGCGAGCATCTCCGTCTGCCGGACGTTGAGGTTCCGTTTCACGACCCGTTCCGCGAGCTGTTCCTGCTTTTTGGCCGAATCGAGCGCGAGGATGGCCCGCGCATGACCCATGGAGAGCTGACCGCTGGCCAGAAGCTTCTTCACGGCATCCGGTAACTTCATGAGTCGCAAGAAGTTGGCGACCGTGGAGCGCTCTTTGCCGACCTGCTTGGCGATCTCTTCCTGCGTGAGGGCGAACTCCTCGTGAAGCTGGTGGTAGGCCATCGCTTCTTCAATCGGGTTGAGGTCCTCGCGCTGGATGTTCTCGATGAGAGCGACCTGCAGGGTGACGGAGTCCTGCATCGCCTCTTTGATGACCACCGGGACGACTTCCAGCCCCGCCTTCTGCGCCGCACGAAAACGGCGCTCGCCGGCGATGAGGCGGTACTTGTTGTCACCAGTTCTCGTAACGACCAGCGGCTGGATGATGCCGTGCTCGGCCACCGAGCGCGCGAGCTCTTCAATGGAGGCTTCGTTGAAGGTCTTGCGGGGCTGGTACGGATTTGGTGCGATCTGACCGATCGGCACGCTGGCCAATCCCGATCCGGGCACAGCGGGCGGAGCGGGCTCGGCAACCGGCTTGCTCGGAATCAGCGCACCGAGACCGCGGCCGAGGACTTTCTTCTGCGGGTTCATGTGAGGACGTTCTCCGCGCGTTGGATGACTTCTTTTGCCAGACTGATGTAAGCCTCGCTCCCACGGGAGCGTATGTCGTACAAAATAATAGGTTTACCGAACGAGGGGGCCTCGCCGAGCCGGACATTCCGAGGAATGATGGTCTTGTAGACCTTCTCCCCGAAGTGCGACCGGACTTCTTCGGCCACCTGCCGCGCCAGGTTCATCCGTTCGTCATACATCGTGAGGGCGATGCCTTCAATGTCGAGTCCCGGGTTGAGCATGTCGCGGACGCGCTCGATGGTATTGACGAGCTGGGCGATGCCCTCGATCGCAAAATATTCGCACTGCATCGGCACGAGCACCGCGTTTGCGGCGGTCAGGCCGTTGATGGTGAGCAGGCTGAGCGACGGCGGCGAGTCGATGATGATGTAGTCGTACTCTTTCGCCACCTGGTTCAGGGCCCGGCGAAGGTAGAACTCGCGGCCGATGGCGTCGGAGAGCTCGAGCTCGGCCGCCACGAGGTCGACCGATGACGGCGCCACGTGGAAGTTCGGCAGCTCCGTCTGACGGATGATCTCGCGGATGTTCATGCCGTCGGTGAGGACGGGGTAGATCGATTTGTCGTCGTGCTTGGAGAGGCCGACGCCTGAGGTGGCGTTCGCCTGTGGGTCGAGGTCGACCAGCAGCACGCTCCGCTCGCACGCGGCCAGCGACGCCGAGAGGTTGATGGCGGTGGTCGTTTTGCCGACGCCACCTTTCTGGTTCGCGAGCGAGAGGATCTTCGTCATACTTCTGCTTGTTCCACGTGGAACGTCAACACCACGAGGTAGTTGGATTCGCCGCGCGGGAGCGGGATGACCTCTTCCCGGCGGAACCCGGCGATCTCCGGAACGTCCGGCGATCCCTGGAAGAGCGCGATGCGAGCGCCGGATTCCAGATGCCCCTTCAGCGTCGGCACCCACTCTTCCGGGCTTCCGACCGCACGCGAGGTGACGAGGGAAAACCGAAGGTCGGGCGGTAGCCGCGTCAGAAGGCGCGCCAATCTATCACCGTAAACCTGGGAGTTCAATCCGCACTCACGCACCACGTGCTTCAGAAAGGCCCATTTCTTCTGATCCGCCTCGCAAAGGTGGAAGCGGGCCTCCGGTGCGATGATGGCCATCGGAATAGCCGGCAACCCGCCGCCAGAGCCGAAATCGAGGCACTCGCCCGCCGGACGGAGCGTCCGCGCGGCCGCAACCGCCTCGGCGATGTGCTCGTCGAGGTTCTGTTTGGCCTCAGGGCCGATCAGGTTGACCTTCGCGGTCCACTTGAGCAGCTCGGCTTTGTATTGATCCAGCTTTTCCTGCACTACGCGACCCGTCCCCGCCGGAGATGCATGCGCAGGATGGCGATGGCAGCAGGAGTCACGCCCGGGATGCGGCTGGCTTGCCCGAGGGAGGCCGGACGGACGAGGGAGAGCTTCTCCGTCATCTCCCGCGATAACCCCGGCAGCGCGTACGACATCTCCCGCGGGATGCGCAGCTCCTCGTCGGTGTGCAGCTTCTCCGCCTCGCGCTGCTGGCGGTCGATGTAGCCGGCGTAGCGCAAACGGCTGATGACGCCCTCCTTCTCCTCTTCCGAGAGGTCGCGGAAGGAGTGCGAGAACTCCGGGAGCGCCTGTTCGGCCGCCTGGACGAGGCGATCGACGTCCAGATTCGGGCGCTGCATCAGCTTCGCGATCGTCGTAGGGGCGGTCAGCTCGAGTCCCGCTTCCTGCATCCAGGCTACGGTGCCCTTGTCGGGGCGGACGTCGATCTCCCCCGCGGCCTCGGCGCGCTGCATGCGCTGGATGCGGGCGTCGATGCGGCGTTTCCGCTCCTCGTCGAGGATACCGAGGGAGGCGGCGACGGGCGAAAGGCGCTCGTAGACCGAGTCGCAGCCGAGGAGCAGGCGATGCTCAGCGCGGGAGGTGAACATCCGGTACGGTTCGTTCGTGCCGAGGGTGACGAGGTCGTCGAGCATGACCGCGATGTACGCCTGATCGCGGCGAAGGATCACCGGTTCCCCGCCGCGGATCTGCTGGAGGGCGTTGATGCCGGCGAGCAGCCCCTGGGCGGCCGCTTCCTCGTAGCCGGAGGTGCCGTTGATCTGGCCGGCCAGGTAGAGGCCTTCCACGCCGCGCACCTGCAGGGTCGGCTCGAGCTGCTCCGGATTCACAAAGTCATACTCCACCGCATAGCCGTAGCGGGCGATGACGGCGTCGGCGAAGCCGGGCAGCGAGCGAACGACCGAGTCCTGGACGTCCGCGGGGAGCGAGGTGGAGATGCCGTTGAGGTAGAGCCAGGGGTGGCTGAGCCCTTCCGGCTCGACGAACACCTGATGGCGCTCCTTTTCGGCGAAGCGGACCACCTTGTCCTCGATCGAAGGGCAGTAACGCGGTCCGGCGGCCACGATCTGGCCGGAGTACATCGGGGCGCGGTGGAGATTCGCGCGGATCTGTTCGTGCGCAAACGCCCCGGTATAGGTCAGCCAGCAGAGGATCTGCGGTTGTTCGAGACGGTCCGTGAGGATGGAGAACGGCCGCGGAGTCGCGTCGCCCGGCGCTTCCTCCAGCTGTGCAAAATCGACGGTGGTGCGATCGACACGCGGCGGCGTGCCGGTCTTGAGGCGTCCCAGCGTGAGGCCGAGGGCACGCAAGGAGTCCGAGAGCGTCTCCGCGGAAGGCTCACCGAACCGCCCGCCGACAGTCTTCTGCTCCCCCGAATGCATGAGAGCACGGAGGAACGTGCCTGTGGTGACGATCACTGCCCGCGCCGTGAGCCGCGTTCCGTCGCCGAGGACGACCCCCTTACCGCCGTCGATCAGGGAGGTGACGGAGCCCTCCACAATGGTGAGGTTCGGCTCTGCGGCGAGGAGATCCTGCACCGCTGCGGCATAGAGATCGCGATCGCACTGCGCCCGCGGCCCCTGCACCGCTGGCCCTTTCGAGCGGTTCAGCACCTTAAACTGGATGCCGGCGCGATCGGTGGCCTCCCCCATCAACCCACCGAGAGCATCGATCTCCTTGACCAGGTTCCCTTTGGCCAACCCGCCAATGGCCGGATTGCACGACATCCGTCCGACAGCCTCACGGAGCATCGTGATCATCGCCGTGCGGGCTCCGCCGCGAGCGCAAACCCGCGCAGCCTCCGCTCCGGCGTGGCCGCCGCCAATGACGATGACGTCGTAGGACTGTGGAACAGACATGTTCCACGTGGAACACCACTGAAGGGGAAACGACTTCCCGGGGTGGGTGGGGTTGCTTCAGCGGCCCTGGTTTCGTGGAGCTATTAAGCTATTGAGCTATTAAGCTATTAAGCGGAAGGAGTTGTTGAGTCCAAATACATCTCTCGCTCAATAGCTCAACAGCTCAACGTCCCCTGAAGAGCTGAATAGCTGGGCAGCTGAGTAGCTGAGGCACGGAGTGCGGAGAGCTGCGTGCAGTGACTCCGAGGCGCGGAACATCGCACCCACCACACCCTACTTACCAATACAAAACTTTCCAAAGATCTCCGCAAGCACATCTTCACGCGTGATCGCCCCGGTCAGACTGCCGAGAGCGTTCGCCGCGCGGTAGAGGTCGACGAGCACCATCTGTTCGTCGAGCTCGTTGGCCAGCGCCTCCAGCGCGATGTCGAGTGCAGCGGCGCATTCAGCAACAGCGACCCGTTGGCGCTCGTTCACCAGCGCACCCTCCGGTGCGGCGAACCGCTCCCGCACCTCGACGTCCAGGCGGCGCAACAGCTCATCGATCCCGTGATCCGTCTTCGCACTGATGGAGAGCTCATTCGCGGGCGGCGCGGCCAGATCGGCTTTGGTGTAGACGAGCAGGACCGACGCGAGCGAGGTCAGCTCGCGATGATCCTCCTCCGTCAGCCCGCTGGTGGCGTCGACCAGATAAAGAATGAGGTCGGCGGTGCGCGCCGCTTCCCTCGCCCGCTCGATGCCGATCCCTTCCACCACATCGGCGCTCTCCCGCAGGCCGGCGGTGTCGGCCAGCGTCACCGGCAGTCCGCCGATCTCGATCGTCTCCCGGACGATGTCGCGCGTCGTTCCGGGGATCGGCGTGACGATAGCCCGGTCGCTGCCGACCAGCCGGTTCAGCAGCGTCGACTTGCCGGCGTTCGGGCGGCCGAGGATCACCGCGCTCAGGCCGGCCGTCGTGGCCCGGCCGCGGCGGAAGGTGTCGGCCAGCGCCAGGACCTCCGCCCGCGCCTCCGTCAGACGCGACGCGGCCTCGGCCCCGGTGATGAACTCGTACCCTTCTTCCGAAAAGTCGAGCGCAGCCTCCAGCCGCGAGATTACGTAGAGCAGCTCCTCCCGAATGGTGGCCGCCTTCCGGCTGAGCGTCCCTTCGAGATTCGACAACGACAACTTCGCCTGCAGCGCGGTGCGGGCGTTGATCAGATCGGCGATCGACTCCGCCTGCACGAGGTCGAGCTTTCCGTTCAGCACCGCCCGCTCGGTGAACTCCCCCGGCTCCGCCATCCGCGCGCCGAGAGCCACGCAGGCGGCGATCACCCGCTCGACCAGGAGCGGGTTGCCGTGCAGCGTCAGCTCGACCGAATCGTTGCCGGTGAAGGAGTGCGGCGCGGCGAAACGGACGGCGATGCACTCGTCGAGCAGCTCGCCGTCGTGCGTGAGATGCGTGAGCGTGGCGTGCCGGATATCCGGCACGAATCCATCGGCAAGCGAAGCGAGGATTTCGCCGCTTCGTGGTCCGTCGATGCGCACGATCGCCAGCGCGCTCCGCCCGAGCGGCGTCGCGGGCGCAACGATCGTGTCGAGGGTCACGACTCCGATTCAGCCGGAGCGGCGGCTTCGGAGCGGAGGATGATCGCCACCCGTTTGTAGAAGCCCTCGCCGCGCGACTCGGTCGTCACGTCCGCATCGTCGCGCAGCGCCAGGTGCACGATCCGCCGCTCGATCGGCGTCATCGCCGGCAGCAGCTCTTCGCGCCCTTCGCTGCGAACCCGCTCCGCGGCGTCCCGCGCGCGCTGGCCGAGGTCCTCCATCCGCTTGTCCTTGAACGCCTCGCAATCGAGCTCGATCTCTTTCTCGACTTTGCGTCCGACCAGCGCCTTGTTGGCGAGGACCTGAATCGCGTCGAGCACCTCGCCGTGCTGGTCGGTCAGCCGGCTGGCGTCGCGGCCGTAGAGCCGGACGTGGATCTGCGTTTCGTTCTCTTCGGTGCGTGCCACGACGTCGAGACGAGAGAGCGAGAGTACTTCGTCGATCCAGCCATGAACGACTTTGGCCTGCTCCGACTCGCTCGCCTGCTCCGGCACGTCAGTCAGGAACTTTTCGAAATCGCCCACCTGGAGCTCTTCGCGATGATCCTGGCGAGGACCACCGCCGCGGTTCCCACCGCCGCGCGATTCGCCCTTGGAGCCGCGGCCGCGGCCACGCGGAGCACGTTCGCGATCGCGTCCGCCACCACCACCGCCGCTGCCGCTCGTGCCCCGTGGCTGACGTTCCGTGCGCGGATTGCGCAGCGCGGGCGTATCGACGCGCGGGGGCGGTTCGATCATAGCCGGCACCTGTGCAACCGGCACCTGCGCAACCGGTGCCTGCGGAGGGGGCGCGTCGGCATTGACGTCCGCCTCGATGACGACTCGCTTCATGCCGCCGAGGAAACCACGCTTCTCGAGAAGCACGTGATAGGTCAACTGCCAGCGGTCCACGCCCAGACCACTCGACGCTGCCTGCAGCGCCTCCTCGAGATTCCGTCCTTCGAATCGCTGAGTCATTCGTTCCTCATCCGCGTCAGGCGCTCTGCAATTCCTGCGGGTGTTCTTTCCACCACTTATTCATGATCAACTGCTGGACGATCGTCAAGATATTCTGAACGAGCCAGTAGAGCACGAGACCGCTCGGGAAGTCCTTGAAGAGGAAACCGAACACCAGCGGCATGATCAGGAAGATGCGGCGCTGCGCCGGATCGCCCGTCGACGGCGTGATGTACGTCTGGATGAACATCGTCGCGGTCATCAGGATCGGCAGGATGTACGTCGGATCCTTGTCGGAGAGGTCTCGGATCCAGAGAATCCACGGCGCGCCGCGCAGTTCGATCGCACGCGAGAGCAGGTTGTAGAAACCCCACAGAATTGGCAACTGCAGCACGATCGGAAGGCAGCCGGCCATCGGGTTGATGCCCTCCTTCTGATAGAGCTGCATCATCTCGACGTTCATCTTCTGGCGCTGGTCGGGATCGGTCTTGGCTTTCTTGTACTTTCCTTTGATGGCCTCGACCTTCGGCTGCACGCGCTGCATCTTCTTCATCGAGACGATGCTCTTGTGCTGCAGCGGGTAGAGCACGATCTTGATGAGGATCGTCAGGACGACGATCGCGAAGCCGTAGTTCTTGGTGAAGGTGTTGATCCACGTCAGCGCGGAGAGGAAGAAGCGGGCGATCATGCCGAACCAGCCGAACTGCAGCGCCTCGGCGAAGCCGTAGCGATCGAGCAGGCCGGTCTCTTTCGGACCGAAAAACGCCTCACCCGCAACCGCGCCGTCGGCGGCGGCGTTCAGGTTCGCGAAGACGTCGAGGCGACGCTCCTTCTTTTTGTCGACCGTCGTTTCGATGCTGGCGCGGGAGAGCACGGCGTCGCCGGCATGGCTCGGACGGAGCGCGGTCAGGAAGTAGTTGTCCTCGACGCCGATGTACTGGATGCCGTCGTAGATCTGAATGCCGGGGTCGCTGTTCTCGCGCGGCAGGACCTTGAACTTGTCGGCGCGCTGCAGGACACCGTTGCCGGTCATGACGACCTGCGTGTCCTTCTCTTCCGCGCCGAGGGTGCGGATGCCGGGGCCGACGCCGACGCGATACTTCACGGGCGGCGTGACATTCACGGCGAAGTTGAAGAGGTACGGATCGACGCCGAAGCGGAAGGTCTTCGTCGCGGAGACGCCATTCGCGGCGTAGCGGTACTCGATGACGCGCGCCCCCTTCTCGTCCCGTTCGCTGACGGACCAGAGTGACTTGTTCAGCCGGTCGTTGAGCGCGCCGTCGGACGAGGCGATGAAGAAGGGATAGTTCGCATACTGCGGCGACCGCGCCTTGACCAGGTCGACCAGCTCGGTGCTCTGCTTGAGTTTGTAGTTCCGGAGCTTGAACGAGATCAGCTGCGCGCCTCGGTTGGAGAAGACGGCGATGTACTGCTCCCGATCGATGATCGTCAGCTGATGCTTCGTTCCCACGACCGAAGCGGTAGCCGGCGCGGCGCTGATCGCGGCCGGCGTCGTTGCCGGTGTGCCGGTCGTCGTGACGGCGGGAGCGGTTGGCTTCGCGGGCGCGCTGGTCGAAGTTGCGGCGGTCTTGACCGGCTCCTTCTTCGCGAGCTCCGGGAAGAGTTTCGGTGCGACGGCTGCCCATAACCAGAGGAAGCCAATCGAGATCACGATCGCAAGAAAAATTCGCTTTTCCATGTCAGGGGACGGGGTCCCAACCTCCAGGATTGAACGGGTGGCAGCGGCCGAGTCGTCTCAGGCCGAGCCAGACGCCGCGCAGCAGACCATATTTTTCGACGGCCTGCATCATGTAAACGGAGCAGGTCGGCTCGAACCGGCACATCGGCGGCAGGAGCGGGGAGATGAATCGCTTGTAGGAACGGAGGAGGAAAAGCGCGGCGCCGCGGGCGATCGGCATGATCAGCGTCCGGCGGCCTGAGTCACCACGCGCTGCAGCAGGCGCGTGAGGTCGCGGCTGAAGTCCTCGAAGGAAGCTTCTCGGGCGTTTGGTTTGACATTGACGACGAAATCGAGCGACCGGCCGTCGATGGCGAGCGGCTCACGCTGCTGCCGGTAGACCTCTCGGGTCCAGCGCTTGACTCGATTCCGATCATGGGCTTTGCCGAGCTTCTTCGTGGCCGTGATGCCGAGCCGCGAGTGCGGCAGGCCGTTCGGGGCGAAGAAGAGGACGGCGTAGCGGGAGAAGACCTTTTGCCCCGACTCGTAGATCTGAAGAAACTCGCGACGTTTCGCCAGTCTCTTCTGTTTCGGCAGCGCCTGGGGACCGGCGCGTTCCACCGGAAAACCGCGAGCGCCCGCTAAACAGCGAGGCGCTTGCGGCCCTTACGACGGCGGCGGGAGAGAACGGCCTGGCCGTCCTTGGTGCGCATGCGGACGAGAAAGCCGTGCGTGCGCTTGCGGCGGCGGTTGTTCGGTTGAAAAGTACGCTTCATGATTTAACCCCTCGAAGAGAAAGCGGTGAGTATATTGGCGTGGTTCGAGCCGGTCAACGGCAGTCCGCAGGCCGAGCGCGCAAACGTGACGCCGCTTCGGCGTTATTCCATATGCAATTGCCCAAGTTTCTGGCACTTCCGAGGCCAGAATCGCTGTGCTAGACTCGCGTCCCCTATCCCGAAACCACAATTTCCACAACTGCGGAAAACCTGTGGATCTTCAATGAGATAGGCCCCGTCGTCCCCGATGAACATCTGGAGCCAGGTACTCGCCCGCATCGAGCAAGTCGTTGACAGGACGGAGTATGACAACTGGCTTGCGCCGACCCGTTTTGTCGCCCAGAAAGGCGACACTCTCGACATCTCGGTGCCCACCCAACGCTATGTGGACGAGATCCGAGAGCGCTTCGGCGCCCAGATCCGCGGCCTGCTGAACGAGATTTCGCTTGAGCGGATGCAGGTGCACTTTGTGGTGAACAATGGTGGCGAGCCCGACGAGCTCCTTGCCACTTCGTCGATTGCTCCCCCTTCCACGGCCGAGCTCCCTCAGGCGATTTTCAACCCGCGCTACCGCTTCGAGACCTTCGTCGTCGGCAGCTCGAACCAGCTCGCCTACGCCGCCTCGAAGTCGATCGCCGAGAACCCGAGCGGTTCGTTCAACCCGCTCTTTATCTATGGAGGGGCCGGGCTGGGCAAGACACACCTCATCCAGGCGATCGGCACCGCCATCCGCAGCGACCGCCCGAAGATGAAGGTGGTCTATCTCTCGGCCGAGGTCTTCGTGACGGAGCTCATCACCTCGATCCGCTACGATCGGATGCCGTGGTTCCGGGAGCGGTACCGTTCCGCCGACGCGCTTCTCCTCGACGACATCCAGTTCATCGCCGGCAAGGAGCGGACCCAGGAAGAGTTCTTCCATACCTTCAACCATCTGTATGAAGGGCAGAAGCAGATCGTCTTCACCTCCGACCGTCCGCCGAAAGAGATCCCCACATTAGAAGAGCGGCTTCGTTCACGCTTCGAATGGGGACTGACGGCCGACATCCAGCCGCCCGACCTCGAGACGAAGGTGGCGATCCTCCGCAAGAAGGCGGAAGAGAAAGGGATGAACATCCCGCAGGAAGTGGCGATGTTCCTCGCCGAGCGCGTTCGCTCCAACGTCCGCGAGCTGGAAGGGCACCTCAACAAGATCGTGGTCTACGCTTCGCTCGCCGGCCGGCCGGTCACGCTCGACGTGGCGAAGGAAGCGCTGAAGGATCTCCTCTCGAAAGAGAACAAGCCGATCACCGCCAACGACATCGTCAAGGTAGTGGCGGCGCAGTACGGTCTGAAGTCGCAGGACCTGAAGTCGAAGACCAACTCGCAGAACATCGTCTTTCCCCGGCAGGTGGCGATGTTCCTCTGCAAGCAGCTCACGGATCTTTCGTATCCGGAGATCGGCAAGCAGTTCAACAACAAACACCACTCCACGGTCATGCACTCGGTCGAGAAGATCGAGAAGCTGGTCGAGAGCGATTCGAGCCTGGCGAACGTGGTCGAAATGCTCACCAAACAGCTGAGATAGTTTTCCTCGCCACCTGCGGATCGCCCCGCTGAAAAGGTGTGGATCAAAAATGCCGCGTCGGAAGCGGCGTCGGACCTGCGGAAAAAAGCCCGTTTTCCCGCAGTTTTCCAGCAGGGCAACCAACAGGGCCAAAGAAGCAAGACTGCTATACTTTCGAGACGTTTAGCGCGGGTCCCCCCGTTATCCGCATCGACTACTACTATCACTACAAGAGAAAAGAATTGGGTTCAAAGGAAGAGACCAGATGGAGCTGACCGTCGGAAAAGCTGACCTGCAGAAGGAACTGCAGCTTTGCCAGGGTGTCGTCGAAAAGCGTTCGACGATTCCGATTTTGTCGAACGTCCTGCTGAAGGCGGCCGACGGACGGCTCCAGATCGCGGCGACCGATCTCGATGTCACGATCCTCAGTTCGACCAGCGCCCGAGTCACTACCCCGGGCGGAGTGACCATCGAGGCGAAGCGTCTCTTCGACGTCGTGCGCTCGATGCCCGATGAAGACGTCCACATCGCCCTCCAGGAGAACAACTCGGTCCTCATCGAGAGCGGTACGGCAAAGTTCCGCCTGCTCGGCTTGCCGGCCGAGGACTACCCCACCCTGCCGACGGTGAACGTGGGCGACTCGTACGCGATCCCGCTCGACGAGCTCAAGACCATGGTCGGCAAGGTCAAATTCGCGATCACGCACGAGGAGACCCGCTTTCAGCTCAACGGCGCGCTGCTGAAAGTCCAGCCGAACAAGCTGGAGATGGTGGCGACCGACGGTCATCGCATGGCTCTGATCAACTTTCCGTCCGGTATCGGCGGGAAGGGGAAAAAGGGCGGCGACCTGACGATTCTGATCCCGCGGAAAGCGCTCGACGAAATCACGCGCCTCGAAGCGGGTGAGGACGGGACGGTCCGTTTCGGCGTCTCCGACAACCAGCTCTTCTTCGAGGCCGGCGACCGCCGTCTGCTGGCGCGCATGATCGACGTCAACTTCCCGAACTACATGGAAGTCATCAGCCGCGACAACGATCGCAAAGTGCTGGTCGATCGCGAGCGGCTGCTCTCGACGATCAAGCGCATCTCGCTCGTCGCCAACGAGCGCACCCGCGCGGTACGGTTCGATTTCGCGCCGGGCAAGCTCACCGTCTCGTCGACGAATCCGGAGCTGGGCGATGCGCGCGAGACCGTGCCCATCGACTACGCCGGACAGCCGTTCTTCGTCGGCCTCAATGCCGCGTATGTGATGGACTTTCTTTCCGCGACCGATACGCAGAGTGTCTCGCTCGACCTCAAGGACGAGAACTCGCAGTGCATCGGCCGCCCCTCATCGACGGCGGAAGACCTGCCGTACGACTACCTGTACGTCGTCATGCCGATGCGCCTGGCGTGATTCTTCGCGGGCTCACGACACAGAACTTTCGTAACCTCGTCGCGGCCTCGCACGAGTTCCACCCGGCCGCGAACATCCTCGTCGGCCGGAACGGGCAGGGGAAGACGAACCTCCTCGAGGCGATCTACTTTCTCGCCACCACGAAGTCCTTCCGGACCTCGCGCGTGGCGAGTCTCTTTCGTTTCGAGGAGGCCAATGTCTTCGTCAGCGGCGTCCTCGGCCGGCACGGGCTCGACAAGACGCTGTCGGTCGGTCTGGAGACGGGCGAGTCGAAACGCCGCGTGTTGATGATCAACGGCGAGAAGGTCACCCTGCCGGCCTACCTCCACGCCATGAGCGTCTTCGCCTACTCCTCGGCGCGGCTCGACATCCTGCGTGGCACGCCGGAGGATCGGCGGCGTTTTCTCGATCGCGGCGTCGCGTCGCTCCACCCGGCGTATCTCGAACAGCTCTCGCGCTATGCGAGGGTGCTCAAGCAACGCAATGCTCTGCTCGCCGAGATCGCCGCGAACCAGGCCTCGCCCGCCACGCTCGATGCGTGGGACAACGAGCTGCGCGTGGCGGCGGCGGCGGTCCATCGCGCCCGATCGGCATACGCGCAGGAGCTGACCGTCGCGTTCCGGGAGATCGTCGCACGGCACGCATACCATGTCTCCGGCGTCGAGCTGCAGTACAAGCCGAGCCTCACCGACGACCTCGATCGTCATCGTCGAAACGAGCTCCGCGCGCGGATGTCGCTGGTGGGCCCGCAGCGTGACGTGCTCGAGTTCACGGCCGACGGCCGCCCTGCTCATGACGTACTCAGCGGCGGCGAGCAGAAGATGATCGTGCTCTTCCTCAAGTTCGCCAAGCTGGAGCTTTTCCGTGGCCGCCACGACGAGGCGCCGCTCTTTCTACTGGACGACGTCGACGCCGAGTTAGACCTTGACATTCTGCAGGACTTATTGACCAAACTACCCGAATCGACGCAGGTCTTTGCCACCTCCGCGAAGGAGGCTTTTCTGCAGGCATTGCAGGCCGGTCCTCACCGTCGGCTAAACGTTGAAAACGGGCGAGTTACGGCCGCGAGGGATTTCCCCTGAAGCCGCAATAATTCGGGTACAATTTTGCGTTCTCCATCCGGGCGAAAACTCCTCTCCGCAACGCCCGCGGAAACAACCGAACAAGGCCTTCTGGAAAGCGACAATCGATGGCAGAGAACTACACAGCAGAAGACATCAAAGTCCTCAAGGGACTGGATGCGGTGCGCAAGCGTCCCGGCATGTACATCGGCGATACCGATGACATCACCGGCCTGCACCACATGGTCTACGAGGTGGTGGACAACGCCATCGACGAGGCGCTGGCCGGCTATGCCGACGCCGTCACGGTCACGATTCACGTCGACAACTCGGTGACCGTCGAGGACAACGGCCGCGGCATCCCGGTCGACATCCACAAAGAAGAGGGACGCTCGGCGGCCGAGGTCATCATGACCGAGCTGCACGCCGGCGGAAAGTTCGACAACAACTCGTACAAAGTCTCCGGCGGTCTGCACGGCGTCGGCGTCTCGGTCGTGAACTTCCTCTCCGAATGGCTCGAGCTCGAGATCCATCGCGACGGCCACGTCTGGCGCCAGCGCTACGAAGGCGGCGTCCCGACCGCCTCGATCGTGAAAGGCGAGAAGACCACCCAGAAGGGGACTCGTGTCACCTTCAAGGCCGACAAAGAGATCTTCTCCGTCACGGAGATGAACTTCGACACGCTTTCGCAGCGCCTCCGCGAGCTCGCGTTCCTCAACTCGGGCGTCATGATCCGGATCTCGGATGACCGCACCGAGAAGCATCACGAGTTCTGCTATCAGGGCGGCATCGTCTCGTTCGTCAAAGACCTCAACAAGAACCGGACGCCGCTCCACGACGAGCCGATCTTCATCCGCGACGAAAAAGACGGCGAGCAGGTCGAGATCGCGCTGCAGTGGAACGAGGGTTACACGGAGAACATCTTCTGCTTCACGAATACGATCAAGAACAGCGACGGCGGCGCCCATCTCATCGGCCTCAAAGGCGCGCTGACCCGCACGATGAACAAGTATCTCGAGGAGACCGGCGTCCTGCAGAAGACGAAGGTCTCGATCGAGGGCGACGACATTCGCGAAGGCCTGGCCTGCGTCGTCTCGGTGAAAATCCGCGACCCGAAATTCTCGTCGCAGACGAAAGACAAGCTCGTCTCCTCGCACGTGAAGACGTGGGTCGAGCAGGTGGTCAACGAACGTCTCGCGGAGTTCCTCGAAGAAAATCCGCGCGACGTCCGCCGCATCATCGACAAAATCGTCGACGCCGCGCGAGCGCGCGAGGCCGCGCGCAAAGCGCGCGACCTCACGCGGCGCAAAGGCGCGCTCGACTCCGCATCATTGCCGGGCAAACTGGCCGATTGCCAGGAGCGCGATCCGGCGCATTGCGAGATCTACTTCGTCGAGGGCGACTCGGCAGGCGGTTCCGCGAAGCAGGGCCGCGATCGCCGCTTCCAGGCGGTGCTGCCGCTCAAAGGCAAGATCCTCAACGTCGAGAAAGCACGTCTCGACAAGATGCTCAGCTCCGAGGAAATCCGCGTGATGATCACCGCCCTCGGCACCGGCATCGGCGCGGGCGACTTCGACATCGCCAAGCTCCGCTACCATCGCATCATCATCATGACGGACGCGGACGTCGACGGCTCGCACATCCGCACGCTCATCCTGACGTTCTTCTTCCGCCACATGCGGGAGATCATCGACCGCGGCTACCTCTACATCGCGCAGCCGCCGCTCTTCAAAGTCACGCAGGGAAAGAAAGACAACTACCTCAAGGACGAGAGCGAGAAGTCGCGCTTCCTCCTGAACCGCATCGCCGAATCGGTCGAGCTGACGCCGCAGGCGGGCCTCTCGATCAAAGGCGAAGCGCTGATCAACATGCTCCAGCGGATGGAGGAGTACCGCAATCACGCGCGCAAGCTCGCGTCGCGCGGTATGCCTCGGGAAGCGCTCGAGCTGTTGCTCGTCGAAGGCATGCTCGATCGCAATGCTCTCTACGACGAGTCGAAGCGGGCGGCGCTCGAGCAGGCGCTGATCAACGCCGGCTTCATCGAAGTGCGCACCGTGACGGACGAGATCACCGAGACCGTGACGGTGCAGTTCCAGACGACCGGCAACGGCTCGACCCGCACCTCGGTCGTCAGCGCGGAGCTGCTCGGCCAGTACGAGTTCCGCCAGATGGCGAAAGCCTTCGAGCAGCTCTCGGCCTTCGGCCTGCCGCCGTACAGCGTCAAACACAACGAAGACGAGACGGTCTACACCCGCATCGACGATCTCCTCGACCAGATCTTCAAGATCGCGGAGAAGGGGCTCACCATCCAGCGTTACAAAGGCCTCGGTGAGATGAATCCCGAGCAGCTGTGGGAAACGACCATGAATCCGGAGACGCGTCGTCTCCTGCAGGTCACGATCGAAGACGCCGTCGGTGCCGAAGAGCTCTTCACGATCCTCATGGGCGATCAGGTCGAGCCGCGGCGCGTGTTCATCCAGGAGAACGCGCTCGAAGTGAAGAATCTGGACATTTAAGTTAGACGATAAGCATCGCGATAATTCATGGCAGATACCGAATATCCAAATCTGAACGAGCAGCGTGTCCCCGTCAACATCGAAGACGAGATGCGCAAGTCGTATCTCGACTACGCGATGTCCGTCATCATCGGCCGCGCGCTGCCGGACGTCCGTGACGGCCTCAAGCCCGTCCATCGCCGCATCCTCTACGGCATGTACGAGCAAGGGAACACCGCCGGCAAGGCTTACAAGAAATCGGCCCGCATCGTGGGCGACGTGATGGGTAAGTTCCACCCGCACGGCGACAGCGCGATCTACGACACGGTCGTGCGCATGGCGCAGGACTTTTCGATGCGCTATCCGCTGGTCGACGGCCAGGGCAACTTCGGCTCACTCGACGGCGACAACCCCGCGGCGATGCGTTACACCGAGGTGCGCCTGACCCGGCTCGCCGAAGAGCTGATGCGCGACGACATCGACAAGGAAACGGTCGACTGGGTGCCGAACTACGACGGCTCGCTGTCCGAGCCGTCGGTGCTCCCCGCGAAGTTTCCGAACCTTCTCGTCAACGGCTCATCGGGCATTGCGGTCGGCATGGCCACGAACATCCCGCCGCACAACCTCGGCGAGGTGATCGACGCCTGCCTGCACGTGATCGAGAACCCGCGTGCGACGGTGGCCGAGTTGATGCAGTTCGTGCCGGGCCCTGACTTCCCGACCGCCGGTTTCATTCACGGTCTCGAGGGCATCCGGCAGGCGTACGAGACCGGCCGCGGCATCATCCAGGTGCGCGCCCGGGCCGGCTTCGAGACGACCAAGAAGGGCGACAAGACGCAGATCGTCGTGACGGAGATCCCGTACATGACGAACAAGGCGCGCCTCCTCGAAAAAATCGCAGAGCTCGTGCGCGACAAGCGGCTCGAAGGCATCAGCGACCTGCGCGACGAATCGGATCGCGACGGCATCCGCATCGTCATCGAATTGAAGCGTGACGCGGTGCCGGAGATCGTCCTCAACCATCTGTATCGCAACACGCAGATGCAGACGACGTTCGGCATCATCTTCCTCGCCATCGTCAACAACAAGCCGGAGGTCATGGACCTCCCGACGATGCTGCGGCACTTCATCGAGCACCGCAAAGAGATCATCGTCCGCCGCACGAGGTTCGAGCTGCGCAAAGCGCTCGACCGCGCGCATATCCTCGAAGGTCTCGTCCGCGCGCTCGACGTCCTCGACGAGATCATCGCGCACATCCGCGCCAGCCGCACCGGCCAGGAGGCGAAGGACGGCCTCGTCTCGAACTGGCAGTTCAGCGAGCTGCAGGCGCAGGCGATTCTCGACATGCGCCTCCAGCGCCTGACGGGACTCGAGCGCGAGAAGCTGATCAACGAATACCAGGAAGTGCTCGCCCTCATCGAACGACTTCGCGCGATCCTCGCGTCGGAAGCGCTGGTGCTCGAGATCGTCGCGCGCGAGCTGCGCGAGGTGAAAGAGAGCTGGGCGGACAAGCGGCGGACGGAGCTCGTGGTGGACACGAGCGAGATCTCGATCGAGGATCTGGTCGCGGACGAGGACATGGTCATCACCGTGTCGCGCGGCGGCTACATCAAGCGCTCGCCGCTCTCGCTCTACCGCGCGCAGCGCCGTGGCGGCAAGGGCCGGATCGGGATGCAGACGAAGGAAGAGGACGTCGTCGAGCATCTCTTCGTCGCTTCGACGCACACGTACATCCTCGTCTTCACCGATCGCGGCCGGATGTACTGGCTGAAGGTCTACAACGTCCCGGAGGTCGGGTCGAACGCGCGCGGCAAAGCGATCGTGAACCTGCTGCCGGTCGACCAGAACGAGAACGTCCGCGCTCTCCTCACCACGCGCGATTTCACCGAAGGCAAGTACGTGGTCATGGCCACGCGGGCAGGCCGCATCAAGAAGACCGAGCTCGCGGCGTTCTCGAACGTCCGCGCCAGCGGCATCATTGCCATCGACATCAACGAGGGTGACGATCTCTACGCCGTGCGTCTCTCGCACGGCAACAATGAGATCTTCGTCGGCACCGAGGGCGGCATGGCCATTCGCTTCCACGAGTCCGACGTCCGGCCGATGGGCCGCGGCGCCGCCGGCGTGAAAGCGATCTCGCTGCGGCGCGACGATCACGTCATCGAGATGGACGTGCTGCCCGAGACGCCGGAGGGACGCGTCCGCGCGGAGAAGAACGCCAGTCGCGCCGACGAGATCGGCGAGGCGGAGGTCGAGCCGCTCGAGATTTCCGCCGAAGCCGTTGCCGATGTCGCCGTCGACGAAGACATCGACGAAGAGGCCGCGGTCGCGGTACTGGCGGGCGATGAAGCGCAGTACGGCACCATCCTCACCGTTACCGAGAAGGGCTTCGGCAAACGGACGCCGATCCGGATGTACCGTCTCACCTCGCGCGGCGCGCGCGGCGTGACGAACATCAAGATCACTGAGAAGAACGGCCGGGTGGCGGGCGCGCTGCACGTGGCGACGGACGACCAGCTGCTGCTCGTGACCGAGCAGGGGATGATGATCCGCGTTGCGTGCGACGACATCCGCTCCATGGGTCGCTCCACGCAGGGCGTGCGCATCATCAACATCGACGAGGACGACCGCGTCGTAGCCGCGGTCAAAGTAATCGAGAAGGAACAGGAAGAAGCGGCGGCCGAAGGCGACGAAGAATCGCCGGAAATCACCGACGAACCAACGGCCACCGATGAAGAAGCCGTCGAGCCCGACGACACCATCCACTGATCCGCGTCACGCGAGGGGTAGAATCGACGCCATGGTTCGCCCCTCGCGTGAGCGCATTCAGCAGCTCTCGCGCGATATTTTTCACGCGCTGACGCGCTCGCGTTCGGTGCATTTCCTGAAGGATCGCGATGCGGTCCTGCAGGCGATCTCACACGCGCTCACCGACGAGTTCCGGCGTGAGGAAGAGCGGGAAGAAGCGGCGCGCCGCCGCATCGCGGCGATGGAAAAGCCGCCCGTGCGCGGGACGGCCGAATACGACCTCCTCTTCGTGAAACTCATCGAAGAAGAGCACGTGCGCGAAGGACTCGACAGCTGAACGATCAGGTCAGCTTGTCGTCACCGCGGTCGAACCGCGTCTCGTCCTTGTCGACGTCCTCACGGTCCCGCAACGTCTCATCCGCGTCCATCGGCTCGATCCGCTGCCGCATCGAGGCCGTGTCATCGGGTGAGCTGATCATGCGGCGCAGGCGCTGCGCCTTCATCCGCTCGAAGATACCGCCGGCCTGACCGGCAGGGATCCAGCTGTTGCCCGCGCATTTGGGACAGCGGCCGCGGAAGGCGATATTCTTCCCGCAATCCGGGCAGATGATCACCAGCGAGTGCGACAGCTCGAACTTCTGCTCTCCTTCAGCATCCAGGCTGTTGAGGAAAGCGGCCAGATTTCCAAACGTCTCTTCCAACGGTTATCGACTCCGAGCCCGGCTTTCTGCATGCGACGCGCCAAATTCAGATACGCATCACATCGAACTGCTCGTGGTGGAGCGACTCGTCCGGCTTGAACACCAGGTGAATCCCCAGCGTCCGCTCGACTTCTTCGAAGATCGGATCGCCGGTGTGCAGCGTGCCGTAGACGATCGGGTTCACGCGCACGATCACATCCTGCCCCTCGTGGAAGTCACGCAGCTTCATCAGTTCGCGCCAGACTTCGAGGGCAATGGTGGTATTCGACTTGATCCGGCCGCTGCCGCCGCAATACGGACAAGCCTGCGTGAGCGAGCGCTCCAGGCTCTGCCGCACCCGCTTGCGCGTCATCTCAATGAGGCCGAACTCCGAGATCTGCAGGATCTTGGTCTTCGAGCGGTCCTTCTTGACCTCGTTCTCCAGCGCCTCGAACAGCTTCTGCCGGTTCGCCGGATCCTCCATGTCGATGAAGTCGAGGACGATGATCCCGCCGAGGTCGCGGAGACGCACCTGCCGCACGATCTCCCGCGCCGCTTCGACGTTGGTGCGGAAGACCGTCTCCTCGAGGTTCTTCTTGCCGACGTATTTGCCCGTGTTGACGTCGATCGCCACCAGCGCCTCGGTCTGGTTGATGACGATGTAGCCGCCGGACTTGAGCCAGACCTTCGACTTGAGCGCCTTCGCGATCTCCGGCTCGATCCCGAACTCGTCGAAGATCGGCTCGTCGCGCCGGAAGAGTCGCACCCGTGAGACGAGCTGCGGCTGGATCTGATCGAGGAACTCCACGATGCGCTGGTACTGCTCGATCGAATCGACCCAGACGCTCTTGAACTCCGACGACAGCACATCGCGGATCGTCCGCAGCACCAGATCCAGATCGTGATGGATCGCGGTCGGCGCCGATGACTTTTCCGCCCGCCTTTTGATCTGATCCCACAGGTCGGTCAGATACTTGAGGTCGGCCTGGAACTCCTCCACCTCGCGCTCCTCCCCCGCGGTGCGGACGATGAAGCCGCCATGATGATGGGGGCGGATCCTTTCGAGCACTTCCTTGAGCCGCGTCCGCTCCGCCTCATCCTCGATGCGCCGCGAGACACCGATGTGATTCACGGTCGGCATGTAGACCAGGAAGCGGCCCGGCAGGGTAATGTGGCTGGTGATGCGCGCCCCCTTGCCGGCGATAGTGTCCTTCGAGACCTGCACCACGATCTCCTGCCCCTCGCGGAGCAGATCCGAAATGGACGCCTCAGGGCGCTGATGATGCGGAACGTCGTCGATGTGCAGCTCGTCGGGCGTCTCGCTCTCGTACTCCTCGAGGTCCTCGATGACGTCCGAGACATAGAGGAACGCGTCGCGCTCCAGGCCGAGGTCGACGAAGGCCGACTGCATTCCGGGAAGGACTTTGGTGACCCGGCCCTTGTAGATGTTTCCGACGATGGTGCGGTGGCGGGTCCGCTCCACCCAGAGCTCCACGACCTGCCCCTCGTCGAGAACCGCGATCCGCGACTCGTGTCGCGTGGCATTGATGACGATTTCGCGCGACATGGCGGCGCGAATTGTAGTCTGCCGAAGTGATCTTCCTCGCGTGGAATCGAACCCCCCTTTGTGGCGTTACCCCGCACGCCTGCCTTGACGGAGGGACCTCGCGGTGCTATTTTCCGCGCCCTTCGGAGTTGTCGAGTACTCCGGCATAGCTCAGTTGGTAGAGCAGCGGACTGTTAATCCGCGGGTCGTAGGTTCGAGTCCTACTGCCGGAGCCAATCTCGACACAAGCCGGACGGAAAAGCGGATAATCGCCGCACCGTCCCATGTCCCTCACCCCCTTCCCCACGACGCGGCGGAGCGTCATCCTCGCCCTCGCGAGCGGCGACGCCACCGAGCGCGAGCGCGCCTTCGGCACACTCGTCGGCTGCTACTGGAAGCCGCTCTATAAATACGCGCGCGTCCACTGGCGCCGCTCGCCGGAAGACGCCGAAGACCTGACCCAGAGTTTCTTCGTCCGCGCATTCGAGAAGGAGTCGCTCGCCACGTACGATCCGTCGAAGGCGAGCTTCCGGACGTTCCTCCGATTGCTCTTCGATCGCGCTCTGGCGAACGAGTACAAGGCGTCCGCCCGGATCAAGCGCGGCGGCGGGACGACGGCGCTCGATTTCGATGCCGCCGAGTCGGAGATCGGACTCGAGGATGGAGCGCTCACCCCGGAGGAGTTTTTTCAGCGCGAGTGGGTGCGCAGCGTTTTCGCGCTGGCGGTCGAGCGACTGAAGGAGAAGGTCGAGCCGGTCCACTTCGCCCTCTTCGAGTGCTACGACCTGGATGACGATCGCGGTGTCTCGTATCGAGAGCTCGCCGTTCGCTTCGGCA
Source organism: Thermoanaerobaculia bacterium (assembly GCA_036398925.1). GTDB lineage: Bacteria > Acidobacteriota > Thermoanaerobaculia > Gp7-AA8 > Gp7-AA8 > DASWOB01. The sequence continues at coordinate 53,703 of DASWOB010000088.1, read as the reverse complement.
TCGCCGAAACGCAGGTGACGAACTGGCTCGCGGCGACGCGCCGCCGTTTCCGCGAGCTGGTGCTCGAAGCGTTGCGCGAAGTGACCGCCTCCGAACAGGAGTTTCGCGCGGAGGCGCGAGCGCTGCTCGGAGTGGAACCGTGAGATTTCTCTCCGACGATGTGGTGGCGCGGCTGCGCGACCTCACCCAACTCCCCGATCTCACCGGTACGCGCTATCGCCTCATCGGCGAGCTCGGTCGGGGCGGGATGAGCGTCGTCTATGAAGCGGAGGACGTCGAGCTGCAGCGCCGCGTGGCGATGAAGGTCGTGGCGAGCGAGCTCTCCGGCGACGCCGCGGAGCGCCTGCGCACCGAAGCTCGGACCATCGCGCAACTCGAACACCCCGGCATCGTGCCGCTGCACGACGTCGACGTCCTGCCGGACGGACGGACCTTCTACGTCATGAAGCTCGTCCGCGGCGAGCGCCTCGATCACTGGGCGCGCGGCCGCGCGGAGTCCGAAGTGCTGCGCGTATTCCTCCGCGTCTGCGAAGCGGTCGCATTCGCGCACGCGCAGAACATCGTCCATCGCGATCTCAAGCCGGCCAACGTGATGGTTGGCGAGTTCGGCGCGGTGCTGGTGATGGACTGGGGCGTGGCGCTGCGCGTCGGCAGCGACGACGGCACACGTACGATCGCCGGCACGCTCGGCTACATGGCGCCGGAGCAGGCGCGTGGCGACGCCGTCGATGCACGCGCCGACGTCTACGCCCTCGGCCGGATGCTCGAGACGCTGATCGACCCGATGCCGCGCCGTCTCGCGGCGATCGCTGCTCGCGCGACGAGCAACACCCGCGACGGTCGCTACGCTGACGCCGCCTTCCTTCGCGAAGAAGTCCTGAACTACCTCGATCAGCAGCCGGTGGCCGCCTACCGCGAGAACGTCATCGAGCGCGTGTCGCGCTGGGCCGGCCGCTACCGCGCGCTGGTCGCGCTGATCGTGGCGTACCTGGTCATGCGGGCAATCATTCTTTTCTGGACGCACCTCTAAAGAAATCGCACGAAGCGTTGAAAGAGAGAGTGGAGGAAGATCAGATGAACAAAGTTCTGCTGGGAGCGATCGTGGGAGCAGTCCTCGGCATGTTCGACGGCGCGACGGCGTGGTTCACACCGGCGGTGCGGCCGGAGATGCTGACGATCATCATCGGCTCGACGGTCAAGGGAATCATGGCCGGTGTGGCGGCGGGACTCTTCGCGCGCAAGGTGCATTCGACCGTGGCAGGAGTCGTCTTCGGCCTCCTGGTCGGCCTCGGCCTCGCGTACTGGGTTGCGGCGATGCAGGGCAAGCACTACTTCGAGATCATGCTGCCGGGCTCGATCGTCGGCGCGATTCTCGGATGGGCAACGCAGCGCTACGGTCGTTTGCCGCGCGTCACAGCGCCGCAATCCAGACTGTCTTGATGTTGACGAACTCGCGAATCCCGTAGACCCCGAGCTCGCGTCCGAAGCCGGAGTGCTTCGTGCCGCCGAATGGAATGCGCGGATCGCTGGCCACCATGGCGTTTACGAAGACTTGTCCGGAATCGATCTCCGCGGCGAAGCGCTCGGCTTCGCCGCGATCCTTTGTCCAGACGCTCGCACCGAGCCCGAAGATCGTGTCGTTCGCGACCTGGACCGCCTCATCGAGACTCTTCACGCGAAACAGCGAGGCCACAGGGCCGAACGTCTCTTCGAACGATGCGGGAGCACTCGGCGGAATCTCACTGAGCACCGTCGGCGCGTAGAAGTTTCCGCGCTCGCCGACGCGCCTGCCGCCGGTCAGGAGACGCGCTCCCGCGGCGACCGAGTCGTTCACCTGCTTCTCGAGCTCGTCGACGATCTGCGGCGTTGCGAGAGGACCGATCTCCGTCTTCTCGTCCAGCGGATCTCCGATCACGAGCGCCTGCATCGCCGCGACGAATCTGCGCTCGAACTCCTCCGCGATGTCCTCGTGCAGGATGAAGCGTTTCGCGGCGATACACGATTGCCCGTTGTTCACCACGCGCGCTTTGACGCCGATCTTCACCGCCGCGTCGAGATCCGCCGTCGGCATCACGATGAACGGGTCGCTGCCGCCGAGCTCGAGGACGCTCTTCTTGATCCGCTTCGCCGCCGTGGAGGCCACGCTTGCGCCGGCCGGCTCGCTGCCGGTCAGCGTCGCCGCGCGGACGCGCTCGTCTTCGAGCACACGCGCCACCTGCTCCGATCCGATCAGCAGCGTCTGAAACTCGCCGTGATCGAAGCCGGCCTCGCGGAGGATGTCTTCGATCGCGAGCGCCGACTGCGGCACGTTGGACGCGTGCTTGAGCAGCCCCGTGTTGCCGGCCATGAGCGCCGGCGCGACGAAACGGAAGACCTGCCAGAACGGAAAGTTCCACGGCATCACCGCCAGGATCGGCCCGAGCGGATCGAAGCGGACATACGACTCCTGCGCGTCGGTCTCGATGCGCTCGGGCGCGAGGTACTGTTCCGCGTGCTCGGCGTAATGGCGGCAGACGAATGCGCACTTGCGCACTTCGGCCGTCGCGGCGCTGATTGGCTTCCCCATCTCGAGGGTGATCACGTGACCGAGCTCGTTCGCGCGCCGCTCCAGAATCTCGGCCGCGCGCATCATGCGCTGCGCACGTTCCGCAAACGATCGGTGGCGGTTGATCTCGAACGCTTCGACCGATCGTTGCAGCTTCTGTTCGACGTCCTGAGCGGTGTGCGGCTCGAACGTCGCGATCGTTTCGCCAGTTGCCGGATTCACGCTTGCGATGGCCATGACCGCTGCATAATATCGGGCAAACTCCCCAGTCCGGCCGTCCAACAGTCGTCCAACCCGAAACGTCTTTTTACAACGATGCACGCGAAGGAGTCCCCGATGAGCGTCCGCACAACACTCGTCCTCTGCCTGTTGTGTCTTCTCACCCCGTTCGCCCTGCTCGCGCAGAGCAGCACCGGCTCGATCTCCGGTATCGTCTCGGACGATTCCGGCTCGGCTCTGCCGGGCGTCACCGTCACGGCGACGAGCTCCTCCACCGGCTCGTCACGGAGCGTCGTCTCGAACGAGCGCGGTCATTACCAGCTCGCGCTGCTGCCGCCCGGCGTCTACAACGTCGTCGGTGAGCTCGAAGGCTTTCGCCCGGTGCGCTACGACCGCGTGACCGTCAACGTCGGTACGGACGTGACGCTGCACCTGAAGCTGCAGGTCGGCATCAGCGAGAGCATGACCGTCTCGGCGGAAGCGCCGCTCGTCGAGACCGCACGGACGCAGGTCAGCTCGGTGGTCAACGAGACCGCGATCGAGAACCTCCCGGTCAACGGGCGCAACTTCATCGACTTCGTGCTCACCACGCCGGGTGTCGTGAAGGACGTGCGCGCGGGCGACATCAGTTTCGCGGGTCAGCGCGGCACGCTGAACTCGCTCGTCATCGACGGCGCGAACAACGACAACACCTTCTTCGGCCAGGCTCTCGGCCGCACCGGTTCGGGCCGCGCGCCGTACCAGTTCTCGCAGGATGCGGTGCAGGAGTTTCAGGTCAACGCGAACGCCTACTCCGCGGAATACGGCCGCGCCGGCGGCGCGGTGATCAACGTCGTCACGAAATCGGGGACCAACGATCTCTCCGGCTCACTCTTCTACTTTCTCCGCGACAAGCGCTATAACGCGAACGACTACATCAACGAGATCAACAACCGCGCGAAGAGCCCGTACCACTTCGATCAGTACGGCGGCTCGATCGGCGGTCCGATCGTCACCGACCGGCACTTCTTCTTCCTCAACATCGACGCGCAGCGCAACGATCAGCCGAACCTGGTCGTCTTCGGACGCCCGAGCCAGGGCTACCCGGGCGACGAGGCAACCACGCGTGGTCTCGAGCAGCTCAACGCGCTCGGGCAAAGCTACTCGCGCAAGCAGGATCAGGACGTCTATCTCCTCAAGACCGATCACGAGCTCGGCGGGCAGCATCACCTCTCGCTGCGCTACAACCGCCAGGAATTCACCGGCGTCAATTTCGAGAACGGCGGGCCGACGAACGCGCTCGAGCACACCGGCAACTCGCTGGTGACGACCGACACGATCAGCGGCGTCATGACCTCGACGCTTTCCGGAGCGCTCTTCAACGAAGTACGGCTGCAGTACGCCAAGGATCAGGAGCCGGGTCTCGCGAACAGCGACCTGCCCGAGGCGACGATCCGGCAGAACGGCGTCACGGTGCTGACCATCGGGCGCAACTTCTTCAGCCCGCGCGAGACCACCATCAAGCGTTATCAGCTCGCCGACACCGCCACGATGGTGTGGAACAGCCACACGCTCAAAGCCGGCTTCGACGTCTCGAAGGACACGATTCTCAACTACTTCCCCGGCAACTTCTCCGGCTCGTACACCTTCAACTCGATCGCCGATTACGCCAACGGCAGGCCCGCGCGCTTCCTTCAGGCGTTCGCCGGCCCCGGCACGAGCGGCGCCACGACCGAGCCCGACATCACCGAGACCGGTATCTTCCTGCAGGACGAGTGGCACCTCTCGCCGACCGTCACACTCAACGCCGGCCTGCGGTACGACAAGCAGGACATCGCGCAGCCGGACGTGCAGAATCGTGATGCGCAGCTCCTCGCGGCCGGCATCGACACCGGCGTGATCCCGGAGGACAACAACAACATCGCGCCGCGGCTCGGATTCGCGTGGAGCCCGAAGACCGCGCGCCCGACGGTCATCCGCGGCGGATACGGCATCTTCTACGGCCGCACGCCGGCCATCATGATCGGCACCGCGCATTCGAACAATGGCATCAACGTGCAGACCATCACGTTCGAGGCCGGTCGCGATCCGCTGCCGACCTACCCGAACATCTTCGCGGCGATCCCCACCGGCGCGCGTATCCCGAAGCCGACGATCTTCGCGTTCGATGAGAACTTCGAGAATCCGCGCGTGCAGCAGCTCAGCTTCGGAGGCGAGCACGGTGTGACCAGCGACATCTCGGTCGGCCTCACCTTCCAGCACGTGCGCGGTGACGATCTGCCGCGCTCGATCGACGTCAACGTCGGCGCGGCGAGCACTGCCACCTCGATCATCTGCACGCCGAGCGCCGCGAACCAGCAGTGCAAGGACGGCGCGAGCTATCCGACGGTTTCGTACAAGCGTTACGACAACAACCGGCCGTTCACGAACTTCTCGCGCATCATCGAGTTTCAGTCGAGCGCCAACTCTCGCTACAACGGCTGGACCGTCGACGTGAACAAGCGCTTCTCCCACAACTGGCAGGCGCGTCTCGCGTACACCTGGTCGAAGGTGGAGGACGATCGTCCCGATGCCACCGCGGTGGTGCCGGGCGGCTCCGACGATGCGAAGTTCGCACAGGATCCGCTGGACCTCGACGGCGACTGGGCGCCCGGCGACAACGACGTGCGCCATCGGGTGGTGCTGAGCGGCGTGTGGGACCTCGACCCCTACACGGCCAACTTCTCCGGCTGGTCGCGCGCGCTGCTTGGCGGCTGGGCGATCAGCGGCATCGCCAGCTACCAGACCGGGCAGCCGTACACCGCCATCGTCAACACGGATCTCAACAACGACGGCAACACCCGCAACGACCGCGCCCCCGGCTTCGAGCGCAACTCGTTGCGCTTGCCGGCGCAGTTCTCCGTCGATCCGCGTGTCACCAAGACCATCCCCATCCTCGGCACGACGCGCCTTCAGCTCATCGCCGAAGCCTTCAACGTCTTCAACCGCAGCAACGTGAACGGCGTGCGCAACGCGTTCTACGGCTTCGACGCGTCGAGCGGCGCGCTGATCCCGCAGCCGGTGGTCTCGGTGTCGAACGGCTTCGGCACGGCCACGACCTCAGCCGGGCCGCGCATCGTGCAGCTCGCGGCAAAGTTGATCTTCTAGCTCGATCCGTCACCCACACATGAACGGCGGCTCTCGAGCGAGAGCCGCCGTTTTCTTTTCCCGGAAACGCATTTGTAAACGCCCATTGACAAACGCCGTTTGTAAATACACATTCATTTACGAACGATATGGGACGCCCACCACGCATCAGCCGCGAGCAGCTCCTCGATGCAGCTCGATCCGTCTTCGCGGAGAAAGGCTTCAGCGGCGCGACGCTGGCCGACGTCGCCAGGCCGCTCGGGGTCACGCCGGCGGCCATTCTCCGCCACTTCGACACCAAGCAGGCGCTCTTCGCCGCGGCGATGAGCAGCGCGAACATCGGCGTTCCGTCGTACGTGGAGGAGCTCGGCCGTACGCCGGGTGATGCCGATCCGCGCGTCGTGCTGCGACATTTCGCGGAGCAGTTCATCCCGTTCGTGATGAAGGTGATCGGCCCGGCCATCGCGGTGCAGATGCACCACAACGCGCGGCAGACCACGGTGGTCGTCCCCTTCGACACGAACAATGAAGAGAGCCCGTCGCGCCGTGGCCTGAGGATCGTCACCGGTTACTTCCAGCGGGCCATGGATGCCGGCGTCTTTCGCCGCACCGATCCCCGCGCGCTGGCCCTGCTCTACATCTCGCAGCTCCACACCTACGTCTTCATCCACCAGGTGCTCAACGTCACCCCGGTTTACCCGCTCGATGCCTATCTCGATGCGCTGATCGACCTCTGGGTCCGCGGCGCGATTCAGCCCCCGAAATCTGGAGGAACTCGTGCCCGCAGTGAAAAAGGTGCTCCGAAGAGTCGTTCCGCTGGTCGTTCTGTCGACGCTGATCGTGGCGACGCTGCTGTACATGCGAAAGCACAACGAGCCGAAGCCGCTCGTCCTCGCCGGAACGCTGGAAGCAAGGACGGTGAACGTGGGCTCGCTGGTGGGCGGCCGCGTCGTCCGCGTTCACGTTGACGAAGGCAACAGCGTCGTCCCCGGCCAGACGCTGGTGACGCTCGAGACCGAGACCATCGATCGCCAGCTCGACGAACAGCAGGCCGCGATTGCCGCGGCACGCGCGCAACTCGCCAAGGCGATCGCCGGCCCGCGCGATGAGGAGCGGCGCAAGGCCAGCGCCGTCGCGGAGAACGACGCACGCGAGGAGCGCCGCCTGCGCACCCTCTATCGCGAGGGCATCGTCGCGAAGGCGCTCTACGAGGATGCCGCGACGAAAGCGAAAGCGTCCGCCGAGGATGCCCGGGCGCTGCGTGAAGGAACGCGAAAAGAGGACATCGATGCGGCCCGCGCCCAGCTCACCATGCAGGAGCGGCGTCTCGCTTCGCTGCAGAAGCAGCGCGCGGAGACGGTGGTCTCGTCGACGGTCGCCGGCACCGTTCAGTCGTTCGCGCTGCGGCCGGGTGATCTGGTCGCGCCGAATCAGACGGTCGCGGAGATCCTCGAATCGGATCAGCTCTGGGTCCGCATCTACGTTCCGGAGACGCTCCTCGGGCACGTCCGCGTGAACATGCCGGTGCGGGTCCGTATCGACACCTTCCCCGATGTCTGGTTCACCGGCCGGGTGTCCACGGTTTCGAGCGAAGGCGAATACACGCCGCGGAACGTGCAGACCCGCGCCCAACGCGCCGAGCAGGTCTTCGGTGTGAAGGTGCTCGTCGCCCGCGACCCGCGCCTCAAGGCCGGCATGGCCGCCGAAGTCGACCTCGGCGTGAAAGGGAAGGCATGAGCGCCGAGATCGGCATCGACGTGCGGGACGTGACGAAGGACTTCGGCAAGTTCCGCGCCCTCGACAACGTCACGCTGCAGGTCCCACGCGGCGAGATCTACGGCCTCCTCGGCCCGAACGGCTCCGGCAAATCGACGCTGATCCGCATCCTCTGCGGTCTTCTCGCGCCGACCTCCGGCGACGCCCGCGTGGACGGCTACGACGTCGTCCGGGAAGGCGAGCAGGTGCGCCGCCATATCGGCTACGTCTCGCAGGCCTTCTCGCTCTATCGCGATCTGACGGTCGAGGAGAATCTCGACTTCTTCAGCTCCATCTACCGGCTGAAGGGGCGCGAGCGGCGGGAGCGCCGTGAGTGGGCCATCGATCTCACGCACATCGGGCCGTATCGCCACCGCCTGGCGGGCGCGCTCTCCGGCGGTTGGAAGCAGCGGCTCGCGCTCGCCGCCGCGCTGATGCATCGCCCGAGCGTCCTCTTCCTCGACGAACCGACCGCCGGCATCGATCCGGTGGCGCGCCGTGAGCTGTGGGATCTCCTCTTCGGCCTGGCCGCCGAAGGGGTGACGATGTTCGTCACCACGCACTACATGGATGAGGCGGAGCGCTGCGGCACCGTCGCCTATCTCTACCTCTCACGCCTCATCGTCAGCGGCCATCCGGAGAAGCTCAAGAACCTCGACGAAGTGACCCCCGAGGGAACACGGCGGGTGGAAGCGGAGTGCCGCGAAGGGGTGGCGTCGCTGATGACCTCCGCGCGGACGTTGCCGTACGTCAAGGCCTCGACCATCTTCGGCACGTCGCTGCATCTGCTCGTCGATCGGAACGTGTCGAACGAAACGGTCGATCGCGATCTCGAAGCGTTCGGCATCAGCGAGGTAGCGGTGCGCGACATCAGCCCCACGCTCGAAGACGTCTTCGTCCGCCTGACCGAAACGCGCGGCCGCGAGGTCGAAGCGCAGCGCGCGGGAGCGGCGCGATGATGCACGGGTTCACCGCGGTCTTTCGCAAGGAAGTGCGGCAGATGCTGCGCGACCGCACCACGCTCATGTTCGCGCTGGCCGTACCGGTCTTCGAGCTGATCCTCTTCGGCGTCATCGACATGAACGCGAAGAACATCCCCACGATCGTCTTCGATCAATCGCGCTCGCAGGAGAGCCGGAAGCTGATCGAACAGTTCGAAGCCACGAACTACCTGCAGGTCACCACGCGTGCGTTCTCTCGCGCTGAGCTGCAACAGGCCATCGTCGCCGGCCAGAACCAGGTGGCGATCGAGATCCCGCCCGATTACGCGCGCAATCTCACCGCTGGCCGGCAGGCGGATGTGCTCGTGCTCATCGACGGTTCCGACTCCACGACCGCGTCCCAGGCGTTGTCTGCCGCAAACGGGGTCGTGCTGCAGGAAAGCATCCGCACCATACTCGCCGACCGCGGCGGCGCACCACGCATCGAGGCCCATCCACTGATGATGTTCAACCCCGACATGCGCAGCGCGAATCTGCTGATCCCCGGTCTGATCGCGATTCTGCTGACCTTCAGCGGAACGATCCTCTCCGCGTTCGCCATCGTGAAAGAACGCGAGCGCGGCACTCTCGAACAACTGATGGTCACGCCGGTCTCGCCACTGGCGGTAGTGCTCGGAAAAATCCTGCCGTATCTCGGCGTGGCATACGGAACGCTGCTGGTCGTGCTCGCGCTGATGCGGTTTCTGTTTCGCGTGCCGTTCAATGGAAGCGTGACGCTGCTTCTGTCGCTGTCGGCGGTTTATCTGTTGGCGCTGTTGTCGTTCGGACTGTTGATCTCCAGCCGCGCCACGAGCCAGATGGAAGCAATGCAGCAGGCGATGGGAATCATGCTGCCGTCCGTTCTCTTGAGCGGCTACGTCTTCCCTCTCGCTTCCTTGCCGCTTCCGCTGCGTGTGATTTCCCACCTACTCCCTGCAACGCACTTCATCAAGATCGCCCGAGGCATCGTGATCCGCGGGGCAACGTTCGCGGACCTGTGGCAGCCGGTGCTCGCGCTACTCGCCATTTCGGCCGTGCTCATCGCGGCGAGCGCCCGTGCGTTCAAGAAGACGGTTTCTTAGCTGTTGAGTTATTGAGCTATTGAGCTGTTGAGATGGTGGATTAGGTTGTTGATGCCGGTGCCGATCTTGTCGGCCTCTGCGAGGAGTTCATCGCACACTTCCTGCGTGACGTAGCCGGTGCGGGCGGCAATTTCGAGTTGGGTCTTGAGCTCGAATAGTGAGCCACGTGCAGTGCCGAGGAAGTGGCGTAGCTCTTTGGGTGAGAGACGGCCTTTCCCTTCAGCGATGTTGCTCGGCACGGAGAGCGCCGCGCGGCTCATCTGATCAGCGAGTGCGAATTTTCGACGTAGCCGCGGCTCGCTCGCGAGCTCGAGAACCCGTACTGCCAGATCGACAGAGGCCTGCCAGATATAGAGATCACGATAAGAACGTTTCATTGCGCTTGGCCGAAGAGAGCCAGAGCAGGGCCGAGCGGTGGGAGCGCAATTGTATCCCTAACAATCCTCGCTCAACAGCTTAATAGCTCAAGAACTCAACAGCTCTAAAGCACGTACCGCGACAGATCTTCATTTTTGACGACGTCAGCCAGCACGCGCTGAACGTATGAAGCGTCAATCGTCACGCTCTGTCCGTTCATATCCGACGCTTCGAACGACAGCTCGTCCAGCAGGCGTTCGAGGATGGTGTGCAAGCGCCGAGCGCCGATGTTCTCCGTCTTGTCGTTTACCGTCGCCGCGAAGCTGGCGATCTCGTTGACCGCGTCTTCGGAGAACGTCAGCGAGACGCCCTCGGTGCCGAGCAGCGCCATGTACTGGGTGATCAGGGCGTTCTTCGGCTCGCGGAGGATCCGCACGAAATCATCCTCGGTCAGCGACTCGAGCTCGACGCGAATGGGGAAGCGTCCCTGGAGTTCGGGAATGAGATCCGATGGCTTCGAGACGTGGAAGGCGCCGGCGGCGATGAAGAGGATGTGGTCGGTCTTCACCATTCCGTACTTGGTATTGACCGTCGTTCCTTCGACGATCGGCAGGAGGTCGCGCTGTACGCCTTCGCGCGAGACGTCGGGGCCGTGCGAGGCGTTCTGGCGGCCGGCGATCTTGTCGATCTCGTCGAGGAAGACCATGCCGCTCTGTTCGACGCGGTCGATCGCTTCGCGGGCGACGTTCTGCTGGTCGACGAGTTTTTCCGCCTCTTCCTGGATGAGGATCTCGCGCGCTTCGCCGACGCGCATCTTCTTGCGGCGGGTCTTGCCGCCGAACAGGCCCGGCAGCATGTCCTTCACGTTGACGCCCATCTCTTCGACGCCCTGCGGCGTGAAGATCTCGAACGAGGGGAAGCCCTGCTCTTTGACTTCCAGCTCGACCTCGCGCTCGTCCAGCTTTCCTTCGTCCAGCCAGCGTCCGAGTTTCTCACGCGTCTCCACGCTCGAGTCCTCCTCGACCGCTGCCGTCGAGCCGACGAACGCGGGACGGGGGCGGGCGGGGCGGGAGTCGGGGAGAAGGATGTCGAGGATCCGCTCGCGTGCGTTGCGCTCGGCGGCGCCGCGCACCATGCGGCTCTTCTCGTCCTTCACCAGCTTCACACCGATCTCGGTCAGGTCGCGCACGATCGACTCGACGTCGCGGCCGACGTAGCCGACCTCGGTGAACTTCGAGGCCTCGATCTTGAGGAACGGCGAGCGGGTGAGCTTCGCCAGGCGCCGGGCGATCTCGGTTTTGCCGACGCCGGTGGGGCCGATCATGATGATGTTCTTCGGCGCGACCTCGTCGCGCAGCTCGGCGGGGAGCTGCTGCCGGCGCCAGCGATTGCGCAGCGCGATCGCGACGGCGCGCTTCGCGGCGCGCTGGCCGACGATGTACTTGTCGAGCTCGCGCACGATCTCCTTCGGCGTCAGGCGCTCCGCGTCAGTGATGTAGAGCTCGTCGGAAGAGGCAGGAAGCTGGATGACCATGACTTAGAGGGTTTCCACGGTGATGTTGTCGTTGGTGTAGATGCAGATCTCGGAAGCGATGCGCAGCGATTCGGTGGCGATCTCGCTCGCACCCATCTGCGTGTGCTTCGTGAGCGCACGTGCCGCGGCGAGCGCGAACGCGCCGCCGGAGCCGATCGCCAGGATGCCGTCATCCGGCTGGATCAGATCGCCGGTGCCGGAGACGAGGTACGCCCGCTCGTTGTTCGCCACGATCAGCATCGCCTGCAACTGCCGGAGGTACTTGTCCATCCGCCAGTCCTTCGCGAGCTCGACCACCGCACGCTCCATGTTGCCGCGGTACTCCTCGAGCTTCGCTTCGAAGCGGGAGAAGAGCGCAAAGGCGTCCGCGGCAGAACCGGCAAAGCCGGCCAGGATCTTGTCGTGGTAGAGGCGGCGCACCTTGGCAGCGCCATGTTTCATGACGGTGTTGCCGACGGTGACCTGTCCGTCGCCGGCCACCGCGACCTGCCCGTCGCGGCGGACGCAGATGACGGTCGTTGCGCGGATGATCGGGTTTTCGTCCATGACGCGGCGGATCGTATCACCGCGGTTCGAAGCCGTCGGGCGGCGGCGACTCCAGTTCACCGAGGCGTTCGTGTGCCAGTTTCCAGGCGTGGAGCAGCATGCGCGGCGCCGGCATGGTCGAGCCGTAGCGGCGATCGCCGACCACCGGCCGCTCGATCGATTTGAGGTGGATGCGGATCTGGTGCGTCCGGCCGGTGAGGATCTCGGCCTCGACCAGGGTGGTCTCCGTGCCGTGCTTGAGCGGCCGCACGATGGTGTGCGCGTCGCGGCCGCCGATCGGCGACTCGATGGTGGTCTCGCGCTCGATCGAGCCTTCGATGATCGCCAGGTAGGTCTTCTGCACCTGGCGCGACGCGAACAGCTCCGACAGCTCGGCGGCCGCGGCGCGGGTGCGCGCAAAGACCACCACCCCGCTGGTCTGCGTGTCGATGCGATGAACGATGTAAATCTCGCGGTACTTCACCCGCAGCAGCTCTTCGAGCGAGCGCTCTTTGCGATCGCGGGCCGGCTGCGTGGCGATGCCGGAGGGCTTGTCGACCGCGACCCATTCCGGCGTTTCACGGATCACCGTGATGTCCGGGAGCGAATCGGCGATGGTGATGCGATCGGTGTCGGCAATCTCGCGCGACGCCACCCGCACCGGACGGTCGTTGACGAACACGCGCGCCTCCGCGATCAGCTCGCGCGCTTTGCGACGGGAGATTTCGGGGTGACGGGCCGCGACGGCCTGATCGAGACGCATCATTCGCGCGCCTATGATCGATCCGTCGCCTCTTCTCGTCTATGGCTTCGTGATTCCGGCCGTCGCGCAGGCGGGGCACCTGGTTGTCTGGAGGAGTTTGCGGCGCCGCCGTTGATCGACGGCGCCGCGAGGAGGGATTGGTTTACTTGCGAACCATGCGCTCGGGACGTGCCTGCGGCGCGGCCGGCTCGCCACCTTCGATGACCGTCAGCTCGCCGCGGACGCCGATGCCGAGGGCGGTGCGGACCTTCTTCTCGATCTCGCTGGAGAGGTCGCTGTTCTCTTTGATGAAGAGCTTGGCGTTCTCACGGCCCTGACCGAGGCGGACGTCGCCGTAGGAGAACCAGGAGCCCGACTTGTCGATGATCTTGTTCTCGATGCCGATGTCGAGGAGCTCGCCGGTCTTGGAGATGCCCTCGCCGTAGCCGACGTCGAACTCCGCGTGGCGGAACGGTGCGGCGCACTTGTTCTTGACGACCTTCACCTTCACGCGCGAGCCGACCACTTCCTCGCCCTCCTTGATCTGGTTCGTGCGGCGGATGTCGAGGCGCACGGACGAGTAGAACTTGAGGGCGCGGCCGCCGGTCGTGGTCTCGGGGTTACCGAACATCACGCCGATCTTTTCGCGGATCTGGTTGATGAAAATCATGCACGTTTTTGACTTCGAAACGATGCCTGTTAATTTGCGCAACGCCTGCGACATCAATCGTGCCTGTAAACCTACGTGAGAATCGCCCATCTCACCTTCGAGCTCGGCCCGCGGGACGAGGGCGGCCACCGAGTCGATGACGATCACGTCGATCGCACCGGAGCGCACCAGCACCTCCGCGATCTCCAGCGCCTGCTCGCCCGAGTCGGGCTGCGAGACGAGGAGGTTGTCGACGTCGACGCCCAGCTTCTTCGCGTACTCGGCGTCGAGCGCATGCTCGGCGTCGATGAACGCGGCCAGCCCGCCGGTGCGCTGGGCCTCGGCGATGATGTGCAGCGAGAGGGTGGTCTTGCCGGACGATTCCGGACCGTAGATCTCGACGATCCGGCCGCGCGGAACGCCGCCCACGCCGAGCGCCGCATCGACACCGATCGAACCGGTGGAGATGGCGCTGATCGGCAGGAACTCCTTCGCGCCGAGGCGCATGATCGAACCCTTGCCGAACTGGCGCTCGATCTGCGTCAGCGCTGTTTCCGCCGCCTTCAACTTGTCATTTGGTGGTATGGCCATCAGCCTGCTCCTTCATTAGTCGGTTTTTCCCAGGAGGTCGCCGACGAGAGGCGCGGGAAAAGATCGATTCGAGAGGTCATTCGTGTGGTGCAGCGAGTGTACGAGCTGATTTGCAGAGGTGCAAGAAACCGCGCAAAATCGGGCTTTTTTTGACGTGGACTCTACAACATGGAGAATGCCGCGATGCTTTCGTACCGCACGATATTTCTCGCCGCGCTGCTCCTGACCTCCTGCGCCGCGTCGCGCAACGAGCCCGCCGGCCCGTGGCGGATCGAGGTGGCCACCGAGGGCGGTCTGGCCGGCCGCGGCGTCGGCACCTTCGCCGTGGCCTCGGATGGGGCGATCGAAGTCAGAACCATGCAGAACACGGTCTGCCGCTACAGCGCGTCGGACGAGGAGCTGCGCCGTTTCCGGGAGCTCATCGCGAAGGCGAAGCCGGAGCAGTGGGCGGGGTCGTACGTGCCGGCAGAGCGCTGCTGCGATCGTATTCAGTACACGCTCACGCTGGAAGCGGGACCGAAAACGACCACGAGCTGGATCGATGAGCCCAACCCGATGCCCGCGGACCTCACCGCGCTGGTGGACGCGATGGTCGGTGGGCCGCAGAGCCTGCGCGTGACGCATGGCCCACGCTGCCAGCCGGAAGCGAGATAGGCTTCGCATTCATGACGGTTCATCAGTGGAAAGTTGCGGCGCTCCTCTTCTGCTCCGGACTGTGCGCGCTCATCTATCAGACGGTCTGGCTGCGGCAGTTCCGCCTGATCTTCGGTGCCTCGACCTTCGCTACCGCGGCGGTGCTGGCCATCTTCATGGGTGGCCTCGGCCTCGGGAGCGCGCTGCTCGGCAAGCGGGCCGATCGGAAGGCGCATCCGCTGCAGTGGTACGCGACGCTGGAGATCGGCATCGCCCTGAGCGCCGCCATCTCGCCGCTGCTGCTCTGGATCGCGGCAAAGATCTATTTCGCCCTCGGCGGTTCGGTGTCGATGGGCATCGCCGGAGCTTCGGTCGTACGGCTCGTGCTGGCGACGCTGGTGCTCGCGGTGCCGACGGTGCTGATGGGCGGCACGCTTCCGGCCGCGGCGCGGGCGGTCGAGACGACCGACGACTCGGGCCGGCGCGCGGTCTCCCTGCTGTATGGCATCAACACGCTGGGCGCGGTCATGGGCGCGCTCATCTCCACCTTCTATCTGCTGGAGATGTTCGGTAACCGGCAGACGCTCTTCATCGCGGTACTGCTCAATCTGCTGGTGGCGATGGCGGCACGAAGAATCTCCGCGTCGCTGCCGGTCAACGAAGTGACGGACGTCGCCGAAGAGGAGGCGATCGAGCCGGCCGCGCCGCGCCGTTTCGTCTACATCTCGGCCGCGATCGTCGGCTTCGCGTTCCTCCTGATGGAGCTGGTCTGGTACCGGATGCTCTCGCCGCTGCTCGGCGGGACGACATTCATGTTCGGTCTGATCCTCGCGGTGGCGCTGCTCGGGATCGGTCTGGGCGGCACGGCCTACGCGCTGCTGCGCCGCGGCCCGGCCACGGCCGGCGGGTTCGCGCTGACGTGCGCGTTCGAGGCGCTGGCGATGGCGGTGCCGTTCGCGCTCGGCGACCGGCTGGCAATCGTCACGAACATCCTGCGGCCGATCGGCCTGACCGGCTTCGCGGGGAGTGTCGCGGCGTGGACGCTCATCACCAGCATCGTCGTCCTGCCGGCGGCTTTCGTGGCGGGCGTGCAGTTTCCGCTGCTGATCTCGCTGCTCGGCCGCGGCCGCGAGCAGGTCGGCCGCGAGATCGGCGCCGCCTACGCCTGGAACACCGGCGGTGCGATCGCCGGGTCGCTGGCGGGTGGTTTCGGTCTGATGCCGTTGCTGACGGCGCCAGGTTGCTGGCGGCTCGTCCCGTTCCTCCTGAGCGTGCTCGGTATCGTCGCGGTGACGTACGCGATGCGGCAGCGGCAGGTCGCGTTCGCAGCGACGGCCGTCGGCGCGGCGCTCCTGGCGACGCTCGCCATCACGGCAGAGGGACCAACCGCGGTCTGGCGGCACTCCGGTATCGGTGCGGGGCGCGCCCGGCAGGCGGAGTCGGCCAACGATCTGCGCGCGTGGATGAACGATTCGCGCAACCGGCTGCTGTGGGAAGCGGACGGTCGCGAGAGCAGCATCGCGCTGACCGCCGGTTCCGACCTCTCGTTCGTCGTCAACGGTAAAGTCGACGGCAGCGTGCGCGGCGACGCGCCGACGCAGGTCATGAGCGGATTGATCGGAGCGATCCTCCACCCGCGGGAGTTGAAGCGTTCGCTGGTGGTAGGACTCGGAACCGGAAGCACGTCCGGATGGCTGGCCGCCATTCCGTCGATGCAGCGGGTCGACGTGGTGGAGCTCGAGCCGGCCGTGCTCCAGGTCGCGCGCGCGTCGCAGCCGATCAACGCCAACGCCATGCGCAACCCACGGATGCATACGATCATCGGCGACGCGCGCGAGGTCCTGCTGGCATCGCCCGCGCGCTACGACATGATCTTTTCGGAGCCCTCGAATCCGTATCGCGCCGGCATCTCCAGCCTTTTCACGCAGGAGTTCTACGAGGCCTCCTCGGAGCGTTTGACCGAGGACGGTCTCTTCCTGCAGTGGGTCCAGCTGTACAGCATCGACGCGGCCACGATGCGCACCATCTACGCGACGCTCAGCAGCGTCTTTCCGCACGTGGTGACGTTCCGCACGGTCTCCGCCGATGCCGTTCTGGTGGCCTCCCGCAAGCCGATCGTCTTCGACGTCGATCGCATCCGTCAGCGTGTGGCGCAGGAGCCGTTCCGCTCCGCGCTTCTGCACACGTGGCGTACCACGACGGCGGAAGGCTTTGTCTCGCACGTGGTCGGCAACGAGACGCTCTCGCGCATGGCTGCCGAAGATGCGGCCGACCTCAATACCGACGACCGGCAGGTCATCGAATTCGGCTTTGCCCGAACCCTGGGCGACACGCAGTTCATCCACCCGCTCGAGCGGACGTCCGAGGCTCTCGGGCTGTTGCGGCCGCAGCACGTGCGAGGCGCGATCGACTGGAGGGCAGTGGAGCGGGAGCGGAAATACGACACCGAGGCGCTCGCTCGCGAAGCGTGGGATCGCGCGGACACGAAGCACCCGGGTGCGGAGGAGCTCATCACGGAACTGCGGGCCTTCCACCCGATCGAGGCGGACGCCGTCCTGGCCCGGCTGCGCTTTCGTCAGGGAAAGCACGCCGAAGCGGCGGAGCTGGTGCATCGCGCGCTGGTGGCGTTCCGCACGAATCCGTGGCCGCTGCCCGGCCTGATGTCCGACACCATCGGGGGCACGGGCCTGATCGTCGCGGCGGACCCGAGCGTGGCGCCGAAGCTCTACGACGCGCTGTCGCAGCCGTTCATGCTCGGCCAGCAGGAGTGGAACCGCCGTGCAGCGAAGGCTTACCTCGCTCACGACGCGTTCGGTTGCGGTGAGCCGACCATTCAGGCGTTGCGCGTGTTCGAGCCGACGCCGCCGTGGGAGGAAAAGTTCCTCGGCCTGCGTGTGCGCTGCTACGCGACCAGGCCGGAGCTCCAGGAGCTGACGCTGCGCGCGTGGAACGATCTCGAAGAGTACGTCGCGGCGACGCCGAAGGCGGTGGTCAGGCGACGAGATCGCCCAGTGTCTCCCGGATCTTCTTCAGGTCCGCGATGAAGCGGGCGCGCTCGGTACGGCGCGCTTCATCGGTCGGAGCGCGCAGGATCGAAGAAGGGTGAACCGTCGCGGTGACGAGCTCCGCCAGCGGCGAGGCGACGAACTCGCCGCGCTGCTGCGTCACCTTGAATTTCGGACCGATCACCGCCTGAGCCGCCGTGGCGCCGAGGCAGATGATGGCGCGGGGACGGATCACCGAGATCTCCGACTCGAGCCACGGGCGGCAGGCGGTGATCTCGACCGCGTTCGGCTTCTTATGGATCCGCTTCTTGCCGCGCGGCTCCCATTTGAAGTGCTTGACGACGTTCGTGACGTAGACCCTGGTGCGGTCGATGCCCGCCTCTTCCAGGGCGTGATCGAAGAGGTTGCCGGCCGGACCGACGAACGGACGCCCCTCCAGATCCTCCCGGTCACCCGGCTGCTCGCCGATGAACATCACCAGCGCCGACTGCTTTCCTTCGCCGAAGACGGTCTGGGTGCCGGTTTTCCACAGGTCGCAGGCGCGGCACTCGGCCGCGGCGGCCTGCAGCTTCTTCACGGTCGGTTTCGGCGGAATCAGCGGCGCGGCGGTCTCGATCAGCAGCGGTTTGGCCACGCGAATGTGCAGAATCAGTTTCTGCGCCAGTGTGCGGTTCACCGCACCTTTCGCACGGCGGCAGTGCCGCTCCAGTCGCCGGAAACCGCGCTTACAAGCCGGGAGACGCTCCTTAAAGTTGAAGCGATTGCCCTTAAAGTTGAAGCGATTGCTCTTAAAGTTGAAGCGATGATCCTTAAAGTTGAAGGACCAAGGCCTCACGTTGGGGCACTTTCTACGGCTTTCTACGGCTGCCCGACCGATCAGGTACCGAGCGACAAACCGACCGACGAGCCGACCCAGGTGAACTGCTTGTTGAAGTCGACGCCGAGCATCTTGCCGCGCGAGAGCCGCACCAGGTTCTGCGCGAGCAGCGGCTTCGCTTCATCATCGGGGCGAAGGAACATCATCCGGATCTCGATCTTCACGCCGCCGCCGTCGGTCGACTGCATGGCCGGCGCATACTCGATCTTCTCCTGAAGGCACCACGCGTGGCGATCGCTCTCCGGGATGCGGAGGACGTCGTCGCGCGTGGGGTCGACGTTCACCCCGCCGCCGGCGAACGAGAAGAGCGGCTTGAGCACGTACCGCGACAGATCGTCCGGCACCTCGTCCAGGTCGCTGAGAAAGGTCGCGCGCGGAACGGTTTCATGATGCACGAACGGCAGGGAGTACTTCGACCAGACCCAGTACCAGTTCGGATGCGGCGCCCACTCGACCTCCAGCTCTTCGCGGTAGTCGAACGGCAGGGCGATGTTCTTCGCGATCAGCTCATCGAAGACCACCCGGTTGTAGATCCGCCGCACCGGCGTCCCGTCGGCCCGGAAGAGCTGCCTGCCGCGCTTGACGAGCGTGGCCGGATCGACGGCATCGACGCCGAACAGCAGCTTCGTCGCGGCGAAATCGGGATAGGTCTTCTGCCGCGCCGGGTCGATGTCCATCAGGATCGTCTCGCGCGGGTCCTGCTTGCCGCAGATCGTGCGGCGGGCGAGGTCGAGGAACGACTCGCGGTCGTAGCCGGAGAACCAGCACGACCAGGCCAGATCGAGTCCGTCCATCTGCGCCATCGTTTCTTTCCAGACGTCGCGCTGAATGACCTGCAGCGCGGTGAGTGATGGAAAGCCCTGCAGCTCGATGAGGCGCGGCATGAGCTCGCCGTTCTCGCCGCGCACGACCGCGAAATCGACCTGTGTGAACTGGGGGAGACCCTCCATCCCGGGGGTGTTCCACCGCTCCGGAATGGCCGCTTTCATCCGGTCGATCAGGTCGGGCTGCGAAAGCTGCTCGACGATCGCCGTCGCGCCGTCGACGAGCTTCTGTTTGAAGTCGTCGGGAATGAAGAGCGGCGACTCGGCCAGGCGAAACTCGAATTCGCAACCGAGGCGCGAGGAGAGCTCGCGCTTGTACCACTCGTAACGTTCGTCGGTGAAGCCGGCGTTGAAGAGCGATCGGAAGCGCTGATCCATGCGCGGCGGAGCGTACATCAACACTCCGCGAGCAGTAGCGTCTTCGCGCCGCGGCTACTTCTTCTTCAACTCGGTGAGGACGAGCTTCGCGACCGCCTTGAGGGTGTCGAAGACCCCGGTGCCGTTCATCGCCACCGCTTCGAAGGTCGGCTCGCCCTTGAAGTTGAGCTGCTCGTACATCTGCGCGGCGGCCAGGGCGGTCGGGAGATCGCGCTTGTTGAGCTGCAGCACGTACGGCACCGACTTCAGCTCGTAGCCCTGCTCCTTGAGGTTCTTGTCGAGATTCTGGAGCGACTCGATGTTCGCTTCCATGCGCGCTTCCTGGGAGTCGGCGACGAAGACCACGCCGTCCACACCTTTGAGGATGAGCTTGCGCGAGGCGTCATAGAAGACCTGACCCGGAACGGTGTAGAGGTGGAAGCGGGTCTTGAAGCCGCGCACGGTGCCGAGGTCGAGCGGGAGGAAGTCGAAGAAAAGGGTGCGGTCGGTCTCGGTGGCGAGGGAGATCAGCTTTCCCTTGGCCTGCGGGTTGGTCTTGTCGTAGATCCACTGCAGATTCGTCGTTTTCCCACACAGACCGGGACCGTAGTAGACGATCTTGCAGTTGATCTCCCGCGCCGCGTAATTGATGAACGTCATGGGCTATTCGCTGAACAGGCTGTCGATGTCCTCGTCGGTGATCTCAGCGAAGGGAGAATCGAACCGGTTGGCCATGTTGCCGCGCTCGGCCTCCGCCTTCTGGAGCAGCACCTCGAAGGTCCGTTCGAGCTCCTGCGAAGCCTTCTTGACGCGGAGCCGCACCAGACCGAGGGACGACTTCTCGTCGAAGATCACGACGAGGATCACGCGCTGCGCCACGAGCGAGATGTGGATGTTGTCCTTCTCGCCTTCGTGAAAGAGGATGGAGAACTCCTTCTCACCGATCAGCTTGGCGAGGCCGTCGGTCGCGGCGACGTTGCCGGCGGTCAGCGACGCGAGCGAGGTCGCATCGACACCGCGCATGTCGCCATGCACGGCAATCTGCTGGCCGTTCTTATCGACCAGGAAGACGATCTTCGAGTTGGAGTCGACCTGCAGACGGGAAAGGATGTCCTTGATCTGCTGGTACTCCTCCTCGTACATGACGAGATCAGGAGCTGCCATTTTTCACCGTGTGTGCCCGTGGACGGGGACGCGATTGTATAGCACAGGCGGGACTTACCACGCGACTCATATCTCCCGCCGTCCTTCGAGGGCTTTGGACATCGTGACCTGATCGGCGTACTCCAGATCGCCGCCGACCGGCAGGCCGAATGCGAGCCGCGTGGTCCGCACGCCCGTGGGCCGCAACTGCTGCGCGATGTAGAGCGCGGTCGCTTCGCCTTCCACGTTCGGATTGGTGGCCACGATCACTTCGCGGATCCCGCCCGCCTGCACCCGCTTGAGCAGGCCCGCCACGTCGATGTCCTGCGGGCCGACGCCCTTCAGCGGCGAGAGTGCACCGAGCAGCACGTGGTAGACACCCTTGAAATCGCGCGTCGATTCGATCGTCTGGATGTTGAACGCTTCCTCGACGACGCAGAGGGCGCCCGGGTCGCGCCGCGGATCGCTGCAGACGACGCACGGCTCGATGTCCGTCATGTTGTTGCAGACCGAGCAGCGGAAGATCTTGCTCTTCACCTCGAGGATGGCCGTCGCCAGCGACTCCGCCTCGGCCGCCGGCCGCTTGAGGATGTGGTACGCGAGCCGCGCGGCCGACTTGCCGCCGACGCCGGGGAGCTTGGTCAGCTCGTTGATCAGGTTCGCGAGAGGCGGAGCGGTCACGTTGATCTAGAAACCGGGGATCTTCATGCCGCCGGTCATCGAGCCGAGGGAAGAGTTCATCTCCTCGTCGACCTTGCGGGCCGCTTCGTTGACCGCGGCCTTGATCAGGTCCTGCAGCATCTCGACGTCCTCCGGGTCGACCGCTTCCTTGTCGATGGTGATCGAGAGGAGCTCTTTGTTGCCCGACAGCTCGGCGCGGACCATGCCGCCGCCGGCGCTCCCTTCGACGCGGATGTTCTGCATCCGCGACTGCATCTGCTCCTGCATCTGCTGCGCCTGCTTCATCAGTTGTTTGATGTTCATCGTTTCGTCTCCTTCACGAGCTCACCGCCGAGGTGCTTGCGGAACGCGCTGACGACCGGGTCGTTCTGCAGGCCGGAGGGTTGTGCTTTGTCTTCGGCGCGGCGGCCGGCTTGCGGCGCGGCCGTTGCCACGCGGGTTTCGATCTTCATCGGCTCGCCATATACCTCGGTCGCAATCGCGGCGATGCTCTCTTTCGCATCGCGGATCGTCTCTTCGGCGAAGGTGTCGTCGAAGGTGAAGACGACCGTCGAGCCGTTGCGCTCCAGGGCGGCCTTTTCGAGATAGACGGCCATCAGCGGCCGCTGCTTTTTGATGCGCGCGACCAGGTCGTCGTTCGAGCCGGACGACGCGCGTGCCGGTTCCGGTGCTTTGCGCGGCTCCGGCGCGCGCGCCGGTGCGGGAGGCGGACTGGACGCCCGCAGAGCACCGGTGCCGACGTTCCCGGCAACGACGCTTTCGATCGCCTGCAGGCGTGGGAACGTGGCCGCCTTCAGAAGTGCGATTTCTACGGCGAGGCGCTGATGCTCCGCGCGGTTCACGGTCTCGTCATCGCGCAGCAGCAGATTGGCGATGCGCAGCAGTTCGCTGTACGAAAAGCGCTCCGAGACGCTGCGCAGCGTGGCCAGATCCTCCGGCGAGCAGGCCAGCATCTCCTCGCGCGCGCCGCCGGCGAGCAGCAGGAGGTTGCGCACGAAATTGAGCAGGTCGCGGTAGAGCATCCGGAAGTCGCGTCCGGTGTCGGCCGCTTCCTGCAGCGTCTCCAGAACGCCGGAGTGATCGCCCTCGGCGACCTGCGTGATCACCCGCGCGAAGAAGGTGGTCTCGGAGAGGCCGAGAATCGTCGCCACGTCGGCCGGAGTCACGCTGCGGCCGGAAAAGGCGATGATCTGATCGAGCAGCGAGAGCGAATCGCGCACGCTCCCTTCACCGCGGCGGGCGATGATCTGGAGCGCCCCGCGATCGGCCTTGATGCCTTCCGACTCGCAGACCTGCTGGAGGCGCAGCACCAGGTCGTCGAGAGTGATCTTGCGCATGATGAACTTCTGCACGCGCGAGAGGATGGTCTGCGGAACCTTGTGCATCTCCGTCGTCGCGAACATGAAGATCACGTGCGGCGGCGGCTCCTCGATCAGCTTGAGCAGGGCGTTCCACGAGGCGGTGGAGAGCATGTGCGCCTCGTCGATGATGAAGATGCGGTAGTGGTCGCGGGCCGGCGCGAACTGCGAGACGTCGCGCAGCTCGCGGACGTTGTCGACGCCGGTGTAGGTGGCGGCGTCGATCTCGCGGACGTCGAGGTCGATGCCCTCGGTGATCTCTTTGCACTGCGTGCAGACGTTGCACGGCTCGACGGTCGGCCCCGTGGCGCAGTTCAGTGCCTTGGCGAGGATGCGCGCGGCGGTGGTCTTGCCGACGCCGCGGACGCCCGAGAAGAGATATCCGTGATGGATGCGCTCGGTCTGGATGGCGTTCTGCAGCGTCCGGACGACCGTGTCCTGGCCGATGACGTCTTTGAAGGATTGGGGCCGGTACTTGCGCGCGAGAGCCTGGTAGGACATGGCGGCGGAAGTTTATACGAGCGACGAGAGGAGCCGCTCAGCTCTTCAGCTGTTCAGGCGGCGAGGGTCGCGGGTGGCTCCCCTGAGCAGCTGAAGAGCTGAGTGGCTGAAAACAGAACCCCGCTCGGAAGAGCCCAGGCCGGACTGTGTCACGCAGGTTTCGCACCTTATCGCTGCTTCCTTCCGGACCTGACGAGGTTCGGTGCTCCTGCTGCACAGGACCCGGGCTCATCCCAGCGGGTTCTGTCGAGATGAATCAGTACTGGCGGAGAGAGTGGGATTCGAACCCACGGTACGGGTTAACGTACACACGCTTTCCAAGCGTGCGCCTTAAGCCACTCGGCCATCTCTCCTGAAAACTGTGCACGCTAAATGGGACAGTAAATGTGCAGCGTATTGCATCGATCAAATGGCGGAGAGGGAGGGATTCGAACCCTCGATACCCGTGAAGGTATAACGGTTTTCGAGACCGCCGCGTTCAACCACTCTGCCACCTCTCCGTTTGATCGCGCTGCCGCAGGTGACGGAAGAACTGCCGGAGCATCTCTCGCGAGCGCTCCTCCTCGAAGCCTCCCTCGACTTCCAGCCGGTGATTCAGCCGGGAGTCCTGGACGAGGTTGCCGAGGGAGCCACAGAAGCCTGCCTTGGGATCCCAGGCGGCGAAGACGAGACGCGCGACGCGGGCATTCACCAGCGCGCCGGCGCACATCGCGCACGGCTCGAGGGTGACGCACATCGTGGTCCCTTCCAGCCTCCAGTCGCCGATCGCCTCCGCTGCCTCGCGGATCGCGTACAGCTCGGCATGTCCGAGCGGGTCACCCGATTCGCGGCGGTTGCGGCCGCGCCCGATGATGACTCCGTTCCGGTCGACGACGACGGCTCCCACCGGGATCTCCCCGTCGGCGGCCGCCTCCCCGGCAAGCGCAAAGGCTTCTTCCATCCACTGCACCTGATTCATCTGTCAAAGATTACGACGGCGGGCACGTGTGGCCCAGCGTCAAGATTGCGACGGCGGGCACGAGGCCCGCCGTCATCTGGTATCGAATTGGTGCACCCATGAGGACTCGAACCTCAAACCTTCTGATCCGTAGTCAGATGCTCTATCCAATTGAGCTATGGGTGCGAGCACCGGCCTGTAACCACCCCTCGGTGATGTTCATTCCGGCGGCGGCGGATTCTACTCAGGTCGCCTTCGGGCGGCAAGGGGCATGCAAAAAGAATCGTGTGCTACACCCGCGCGCGCTACTTGCTGTAGACTTGGTTTCCCTGACGCACAGCGATCAACCCTTCATTGCCTCTACGGTTGGCTACTGCCTACCCACCCTTCCCCAGCCAACCGTGGAGGCGTGAATTTTCATCATGCGGAAGGACGATTTCTACAAGCGCACCATGCACACGCCGGACAACCCGGCCCGCGCCGAACTGCGCGCGACCCTGCGTGACGTCTCGCGCATCCTTCTCCCCCTGCATCGCGCCCTCATCGAGGCCGCCCGCGCGGAGTATCACGAGACCGTCGCCCCTGTTTCCGGCCCCACCCATCTCCTGCAGCTCCTGCAGGAAGAGCCGTTCTTCGACTGGCTCAAGCCGCTGACCGCCCTGATCGTCGACATCGACGAGATGACCCGCACCGACTTCGAGGCGGCCGAGGCTGACGCCATCACCGCGCGCGTGCAGCGCCTCTTCGGAAGCGAGGTCGACGAAGCGTTCTCGGCCCGCTACGTCCCAATCCTCCAGCGCGACATCGACGTCGCCGTCGGACACGCCGCGGTCCGCAAAGCGCTGGCGCGGCTTCGTCCCTGAGCAGTTCCTCCCCTCCCTCTCTCCTTAATTGCAGTAAAGTAAGCGTCTTCCCATCATGGACTTCTTCGGGTTCGACGACGACTACGTGCGGCGTCTCCGCGAGCGTGATCCTGAAACGGAGCGGCATTTCACCGCTTACTTCAGCGACGTGCTCCGGTTGAAGTGGGGCCGCAGGCTGTCGCGGGAAACCGTCGAAGATACGCGGCAGGAGAGCTTCCGCCGAACTCTTGCCATCATCTACCGCGGCGAGCTGCGCGAGGGCAACCGGCTTGGTGCGTACGTCAACAGCGTCGCCGAAAACGTGGTGAAGGAAGGCTTCCGGAAGGACGGCAGGACCGAGCCGCTGGGGCCCAATTTCGATCCTGTCAGCCAGGACGATTCAGCCCGTCTGGCCGAGCAGAACGAGACGCAACGGCGGGTCCGTCGAACGCTCGACAAGCTCGACCAGCGCGAAGCCGCCATCCTGAAGGCCGTCTGGATCGACGAGGACGACAAGGACGAGATCTGTCGGCGCTTCGGGATCACCCGCGACTATCTGCGCGTGGTACTCCATCGCGCGAAGCAGCATTTTCGCGACGAGCTCGGCGAGAACTGAAACTTCGTTCAGCGCCGCGTGAAACGAAAGCGCGATCAACGTCACTATCTGAGCGGGAAACGAAAACGACCATGGACCACGAAGCAATTGGAAAGCATGCCGCCGAGCGGTACATCCTGGCGGAGATGAGCGAGGCCGAGCGCGACGCTTTCGAGGAACACTACTTCGGATGCCTCATTTGCGCGGAGGATGTCAAGGCGCTCGACGCCATACGCGAAGGGCTTCGCGAGCAATCGTTCGCAGTCTCATCCAACGACCAGCCGGCGCCGGTCCTGCCTTTCCGACGGAAGATGCTCCCCCTGGTCATCCCCTGGGCCACGGCCGCAACGCTGCTGCTCGGCGTCGGTTACGACCGTCTCGTTCGCATCCCGCGGCTGGTGGCGCAGATCCCGCCGGCTGTCCAGCTCGCGCAAAACGACTTGTACCTCAGATCCGAAACGCGCGCGGAAGCCGAGGTGAAACCCTTCCATGCGAATGTGCCGGGGACGATCTACATCGACATCGACGCGCAGCCGGAGTACGTGAGCTACCGCTATGAAGTGCGTCGTGGCGCCACGGTCCTGGGAGAGGGACCGATCCCCACGGCTCGATTGAGTGATTCCGTTCCGTTGCAAGTCCGTTCGTTGCCGGCGGGCCGCTACGAGGTTGTGATCGAGGGCGTCCGTAAGGAAGGCAATCGCACCGAGATCACACGACACGCATTTGATGTGGTCGAAGTAGCTCCAGGGGTTCGAGCAGAGCAAGCGCCGTGAGAGGGCGCGAAGGAGAGAGTCATGTCCGAGGAATTCACGTACACAGCCAGCGCCCTTGGTCTAGGGGGCGTGATCAACGTCGGCGGTAAACGAACCGTCATCTCCAGCCGCGCGTCGGTCGCACTCGCGCCGACCGGGGGCGAAGGACACGCCGTCGAATCCAATTTCTCCGCGGAGGGGATCTCGTTCGACCACGCGGAATCGCACGTGGTCGGATTCGACAACGGGAACCACCGGTACACCACGTATTCCGATGTGCTCATCACCGGTCTGAACATCTTCAACCGCCTTCGGATCGGCCTCATGCGCGCTACCGTCGAATCGAGCCACGATCTCGGGAGCCGCTATTCGGAGTTCCGGCTGCAGGCCGAGTATCGCGATGTCTCGATCGACGGCTACGAAATCGTGCCGGAGCTCGACATCGATCTCAAAGACAACTGTGAGACGTACTCGAAGATCACGGCGCATCTCGGTAGCCACGCGACCCGGTACGAAAGGCAATACGGTCTCCAATCGGGCATGCTCGCCCACGCACTCGTTCAATCGCCGCCGCCGCCGCTCCAGGCGTCGCTCGTCGAGAAGCTGCAGGTCTACCCCGTCAAGCCGATGGGTGGGCGGCCGCCGGTGCCGGGGCGCGCCTATGGTCTCACCGTCGAGAACTTCGGCCGGGCGCACTTTGCCGAGTACCAGGTCAAGCCGGGCCGCCGCCGCGTCACGCTGCTGCGCCTCGATCTGAACTCGATGCAGCAGCTCGCGGCGGAACAGTTCCAGACGCAGCAACTCGACACCGAGCAGCTCGAGATGCAGCAGCTCCAGACGGACGCGATGAACGGGGGCTCAGAGCCACAGGCGGCGCCTCTGTTCATGTTGAACGCGGCAGGACCGCAGTACGACGGTACCGTGTCGGTGACATCACTCGATGGAAATGGCTCGCCCCCGTGGGATCGCTAGACGACTGATCGCGCCGCTCGTCGTGGTGCTGATGCTCACCGCATCGCACCACGACGCGGCGCAATCTCCCTGGCAAAGCGCGTATCGCGCAGCACGCGCGGCGCTCGACCGGGGAGAGACTGCCCAGGCGACAGCGCTCGTCGATCGGGTGCTCGGCTCGGCACAAACCTGCTCCGACGCCGACAGTTGTGCGTTGCTCATGCTTCGTGCGGAGCTGGCTTTTCGGACGACGAACATCGAAGCCGCGCGGCTGATCATCAAGCGCGCGCTGCCGGCCAACGCGAAAGACAGTGAGGCTGCTGTTTACCGGCTGATCCTGCTGGGCCGTGATGAAAGGAAGCAGGAGTATTTCGACGCTGCCCGGGCGATCGCTACGAAGCACCATCCCCGTCTCCTGCCGATCGTCGCCGTCTCGGAAATATCCCGCGTCACTCCTGCCGACAAACTCGACAGCGTCGCTTACCAGGCGATCAAGCAGGCCCGCGCTCTAAAAGACGGCGCCGCGGAAGTTCGTATCACCTCAGCGCGCGCTTATGCGCTGAACGTAAACGGCCGCTTCGCCGAAGCGATTGCAGGCTTCGAAGCGGCCGTCGAAGCAGGACAAAAATTCGGTCTCGTCCCGACGGTTGCCACCGCCCAGGGCAACATGGGGTGGGCCTACCTGGCACTCGGCGACGTCGACAATGCCGCGGAGTTCTTCGAGCGGGCCGATCAGACTTCGCGTGCGCACGGACTGATCGCCGACGGCTTGCAGTGGATCCTGCAGCGCGGCAACGTCGCGGAGGAGCGTGGCGATTACGCGACGGCACTGCAGCGATTTTCTGAGACGCTCGCTTTCGCCAGACAGGTAGGGAGCGAGAAGGACATTGCCGAGGCGCTGCAGAACCTCGCCAACATCGCGTTGCGCCAGAAACGGCTCGGCGACGCACGCAAGCTCAATGCGGAAGCGACTGCATTGAAGAAGAAACTGAAGATGGATCTGGTCACCGCCATCATGGCGGACGCTGAGATCGCCGAGCGCAGCGGCCAGCTCGAACATGCACGTGAACTCCTCGAAGGAGTTGCGGAGAAGAGCAAGACCAAGTCCGTCGTGTGGGAAGCGCGAGGACGTCTCGCGCGCGTCTACCTCGCGATGAACCGCACGGAGTTGGCCGAGCAGCAGTTTCGCCAGGCGATTGCGACCGTGCGCGAGGCGCGCGAGGCGCTCGGTGACGCGAAAGCCGACCTTCGTCTGGCGTTCCTCTCCCGCGCCATCGAAATCCTCGATCCCTATCTCGACTTCCTCATATCCCAGGGCCGCACGCTCGACGCGCTCGCGGCGGTCGACGCATATCGCGCGCAGACGCTCGAAGAGGAGCTCGGCGTCACGCGTCCACGCACCTTGAACCCCCAGGCCATCGCGAAGAATGCGAACGCCACCATCCTTTCGTACTGGCTGGGCGAGCAGCGTTCGTATCTCTGGGTGATCACGCCCGAGCGCGTGACGCTGCGCACGCTGCCGCTGAGCGGCACTGCCATCAACACCGCGGCCGATGCTTATCAGCGCGAGCTTCGCGGCCGCCGCGGCACGCTGGCACAAAGCGGCGCAGGCGGCATCGCCCTGTATCAGATGCTCATCGAGCCGGCGGGAGCGATCGCTCGCGATGCGCGCGTGGTGGTGATCCCGGACGGGCGGCTGCACAACATCAACTTCGAGACGCTGGTCGTGCGGTCGCCGAAGCCGCATTACTGGATCGAGGACGTGATCGTCACCACCGCGCGCTCGCTGCAACTGCTCGCCGAAGCGCCGAAGACGGCGCCGCAATCGCCGAAGATGCTGCTGGTCGGCGATCCACCCGAGGCGGATCCCGCCTTCCCGAAGCTGAAGCATGCCGCGCTCGAGATCGACGCCATCCAGCAGCAGTTCGACCAGCCGGCCGTGCTGCGCGGGGCACAGGCGACGCCCTCCGCGTACGCCGCCGCAAAACCGGGGACCTTCGATTACCTGCACTTCGTCGCGCACGGCGTAGCCACGCGGCAGAAGCCGCTCGATTCCGCCGTCATCCTCGCTCGCGACAAGAACAGCCGTTATCGACTCTCAGCGCGCGAGATCGTGAAAACGCCGCTGCGGGCGAAACTCGTCACGGTCTCCAGCTGCTACGGTGCCGGCTCGCGAACCTACGGTGGTGAAGGCTTGGTCGGGCTGGCGTGGGCGTTCCTCGGCGCCGGCGCCGATCAGGTGATCGCCGCGTTGTGGGAGGTGGATGACGAGACGACGGCAGGCCTCATGAAGCAGATGTACGAGGAGATCCGCAAGGGTCACGATCCGGCCATCGCGTTGCGCAGCGCGAAGCTGAGTCTCCTCCGCTCCGGAACGATCCGCGCCAAGCCGTCGCATTGGGCGCCATTCGTTTTGTACGCGGGCCGCTGAAACGTCTCGGCCGCCCGACTCACTACTTTCCCATCATCAGACACCCTGAGGAGTTCGATGCAGCTCGTACCGTTCGTGGCTGGTGTGCTCGCCGTCTGGCGCCTCTCCCATCTGGTGGTGGAGGAGGATGGTCCGTGGGACTTTTTCCTTCACCTCCGCAACGGCGCGCGGCGCATCGGCTTCGGGCGGCTCTTCGGCTGCTTCCTCTGTTTCAGCGTCTGGGCGGCTGTGCCGTTTGCACTGCTGCTCAGCACGCGCTGGCAGGAACTGGTGCTGTTGATTCCGGCGATGTCCGGTGGTGCGGTTCTGCTCGAGCGGGCGACGCAATCGCCGTTCGATCCGCCGGTGTGGGTCGAAGAAGAACAGGAGAAGGAGAAACGCTGATGTCCTGCTGCGGAGGAAATCGCTCGCGCATGGCCGCATCCACCACCGCCACCCGCAGACCGGCCGCCGCCGCTCCGAGCGCCCCCGCATCCGCGGCGCCGCAGCCGGTTGGCGTGACCGTGGCGATCTTCCGGTACGACGGCGGAACGTCGCTGACGGTGTGGGGACGGGTGACGGCGAAAAAGTACTGGTTCGCGGGGCCGGGCTCCGAGGTGGCGGTCGATCTGCGCGACCGCGCGTCGATGCGCCAGGTGCCGCAGTTGCGGGAAGTGCGCCTCGGGTGAATGGCGTCCCCGGCAGGATTCGAACCTGCGACCCACGGCTTAGAAGGCCGTTGCTCTGTCCGACTGAGCTACGGGGACGTGGCGCGCTGGTGGCGTGAGGGCCGGAAATGGTCGGGGCGAGAGGATTCGAACCTCCGACCCCCTGCTCCCAAAGCAGGTGCGCTACCAGACTGCGCTACACCCCGAACCGTGGCCGTCCCAACAGGTCGTTCAGGACGGCCATTTCCGGGTCGAACTATACCGCGTGGGCGTGCTGCTGTCCGTTGCGGCGTGGCGGGAGGTTTTCCACCCACTTCTTCTCGTCGGCGTCGTCCATCACGAACTCGAACGTCGCACCGTGCGAGCGCAGGCGAAGCACGTGCTTGCCGGCGTGGATGTCACGGCCGGTGGCCAGCTCCTCGCCGTACTCGATCTCATCGATGCGGTTCAGGTCGAACGACGCTTCGAGGTCGGGATTCTCGTAGTAGATCGTGTCTTTCGTGAGCGCCATCGAGACCGGGATGCTGTTCACCCCGTCGACATACTCGGCACGCGACACGACCATCGCGGTTCCCTGCCGCTTCTTCATGATCGCGTCGAGGCGATCCTTCTGCAGCACTTTCATGAGAACGACGATGAGCACCGCCATTACTGCCAATCCAACGACAGTCATGATTTCAAGGCCAGGCATAAGGACTCCTCCTCCGTGTGACGTTTGTAGTTCTTTACGAAAATGTACGCCTTTTGTTCCATAAGGGCCACCAAAATCCTTGACGGACAACGGGCCCAAGCGTTAGAGGGCGTGGTGCGACTAGAATGCATTCAATGACCCCCAGCCCGGGTTCCCGACGCAAGCAGCGCGATGAGCATTCTTCCGGTGGAGCCGTGATTTCGGTGCGGGAAGGGGTGCCCTACGTCGCCTTGATCGCCACCCGCAACAAGACCCGCTGGGGACTGCCGAAAGGGGCCGTCACCGACGGCGAGACGTCGGAAGCCGCGGCGCTGCGCGAGGTGCGCGAGGAGACCGGGCTGGAAGCGCGGATCGTCAAGCCGCTCGACACGATCGAATACTTTTTCCGCGCCGGCGACACGCTCATTCGCAAGCGCGTCGACTTTTATCTGATGGAGTATCTGGCCGGCGAGCTGATTCCGCAGCTCAGCGAGGTGGACGACGTCGAGTGGGTGGCGCTTTCGGAGTCGCTGCAGCGCGCGAGCTTCGACTCCGAGCGGAAGCTTTTGGAGAAGGCGCAGCAGGAGCTCGTTTCGCCGCCGCTTTCTTCGTAGCCGGTTTCTTCTTCTTCTCCGCTTCCAGCCGTGCCGCCAGCGTCGGCGCGCGCCGTGAGGCCGCCTTCCGGTTGCTCTGCCAGACATTCTCGCCGCCGATCTCGTCGATGGTCTTGTTCGACACGACCGACCGCGGCGCGATCTTCGTCACATCGACGTCCGGGTTCGCAAACTCATCGCGATGCTTGAGCAGCAGCCACTCGTTGCCTTTGTCCGACTTCTGACGACCGCCGATGCGCACCAGCGCCCACTCCCCGAACATCTTCTTCCCGTACATGCGGAAGGTCAGCTTTCCCGACTTGAGCGCTGTCACCGGATCGTCTCCCGGCTCGATGAACTCCCACGACCCCTGGTCCCAGATGATCACGTTGCCGGCGCCGTAGTTACCCTCCGGAATGACCCCTTCGAACGAGGCGTACGCGTACGGATGGTCCTCCGTCATCATCGCCAGCCGTTTCGTGCCGGGGTCGTAAGACGGTCCTTTCGGCACGGCCCACGACTTGAGGACGCCCTCCATCTCCAGCCGGAAGTCGTAGTGGAGGTGCGAGGCCGCATGTTTCTGGATGACGAAGATCGGCAGCTTCCTCTTCTTCGTCTTCTCACTGCCCGACGGCTCCGGCGTATCGCCGAAGTCGCGCATCGAGCGGTATTTTTTCAGCAGGTCGGGCACGGCTTACGACGCCTTCTTTTTGCTCTTCGTACGTTCGACGGGCCGCGGCGGCGCTTTCTTCGCGGCGGCGCGCGGTTTCTTCACGGCCGTTCCCTCGAGGCTGCGCCGCAGCGCCTCCATGATGTCGACCACCTCCGCTGTCTTATCGTCCGACGCTGACTCGGAGACGATCACTTCCCCTTCCGACTTTTTGCGGATCTTGTCGAGCAGCCGCTCGCGGTATTCGTCCTTGTACTGCAGCGGGTCGAACGCCTCCACCGACAGCTCGTTGATCAGCATCTCGGCGAGGCCGAGCTCTTTGTCGCGCACCGGCGCGTCCTCGAGCTCCATCGCGCCGAAGTCGCGCACCTCGTCGGCGTAGTACATCGTGTGCAGGATCAGCCCGTTCTCGTACGGCCGCAGCACCACCAGATGTTCGCGGCTGCCGGAGACCCAGCGCGCCACCGCCACCTTTCCCTGCTTCTTCATCGCCTCCGCCAGCAGGCGGTAGGTCTTGCTGCCGCCGGCGCCCGGCCCGAGGTAGTAAGCCTTCTCGAAAAAGACCGGATCAATCTGCTCGAGGTCGACGAACTCGGTGATCTCGAGGGCTCGGTCATTGTCCGACTCCAGCGCCTCGATCTCCTCGTCGTTGAACGTCACGTACTGATTCTTCGCGATCGGAAAGCCGCGGATCATGTCGCCCGACTCCAGCATCGTCTCGTGCTGCGGGCACCACCACTTCCGGTTCACGCGCGTGCCGCAGTCGGCGTGCAGCATGTTGAAGTGGACGTCCTCCGATTTCGTGGCCGTGTAGAAGCGGACCGGGATGTTCACCAGTCCGAACGTGATTGTCGCGTTGCGCAGCGGGCGTAATGCCATCGAGCCCTCCCGTCCGGAACGGTTGCATGCGGCATTCCACGGCAGGGGCTCCCGCAACTGCTTGTATTTCGTTACACTTACTCGGCGTACGGCGCTGATCTTGCAGGAGGTTCGACCGAATCTGATGTCCCCCTCCATCCGACGTCTCTTGTGGGGAGCCTTTCTCGGGCTGACCCTTCTGGTCGCGGCCGCGGTCGCGCTGACCATCTCTGTTCTGCAGGCAGAACGGCGGATGGAGGTCGAACTCACGCAGAAGTCACGGCCGCTGCTCGACTCCGTACGGGTCATGGACCGCTCGCTGGCGACGATCGTCTCCGCGTCGCGCGCCTACATCCTCACCGACCAGACCCAGTTCGTGCAGCAGTACGACGATGCGAAGCGGGAATTCGACAAAGCGCATTCGACGGCGGTCGCACTCGTGCGCGACGACCGCGAGCGCAAGATCCTCAACGACTTCGGACGTCACTACGACCAGGTCCGCGCGCTGACCGACGAACAGATGCGCGCCCCCGATTCGCCGCTGGCGCAGGGGAACGTCGTCGACGTGGCACGGCTGCGCCGCTCCTCCCCCGATTACGCGGACGACCTCACCGATCACAATCGCACGAGCGAGCGGGAGCGCCTCGACGAGATGGGCAGCCTGCGCGAGTTCGTCTCGATGGCCATGCTCTTCGTCGGGCTGATCATCATCGGCGCCGGCGCCGTCGCCTCCTGGCGCATCGAGCAGGCTCTCGGGCAGTCGATCAACCGGCAGGTCCGGCGCACCGAGGCGATGATCGGCGGGATGGCTGACGGCGTGATGCTCGTCGACGGGGACGGAAAAACAGAGTTCATCAACCCCGCCGGCCAGCGCCTCCTCGGGCGATCGCAGGTCGGCGTCGGAATCGACCGGCACACCGATGTGTATCGCCTCCGCGATCAGCACGGCCGGCCGCTCGACCCGAAAGAGCTGCCGGCCGCGCAGGCACTGTCCACGGGACGCGCCGTGCAGGACGTGACGGTGCTGATCGAGCGCGACGGCGAGCGGGTGGCCGCGTCGATGAGTGCCACGCCGCTGCACGAGGATGGACGGATCTCCGGCGTCGTGGTCACGTTTCGCGACATCACCGAGCGGCGCGCGCTCGAAGAAGAGATGCAGCGCCAGGCGCAGCGCGCGCAGATTCTCGCCGACGCCGGTGCGTTCTTCGCGAGCAACATCGATCCCGCCTGGGTCACGCAGGCGATCGCCGAGCGGACCGCGGAGGTGCTCGGCGACTGGGCGGCGGTCATCCTCAAGTCGGCCGAGTCGACCGATCTCCGCGTCGCCTCGATCTATCACCGCGACATGTCGTCCCTCGGACTGGCGTGGTCGTACATCTACCGCCAGCCGCTGGTCGTCGGCGAGGGGATCATCGGCCAGGTCGTGGCCAGCGGCTATCCGTCGCTCACCACGAACGTCCGCGGCGGCAGCGCGAAAGAGTCGGGGGCGTATCACCCGTCGCCGACCAAGCTCGCCTCGCTGCTGATCCTCCCGCTGCGCACGCGGCGCGAGATGCTCGGCGCTCTGGTGATCGCCGCGAACGATCCCGATCGCGAGATGACGGACGACAAGCTGCCGCTCGCCGAGATCCTCGCGGAGCGCGCCGCGCTGGCCATCGAGAACGCGAAGCTCTACACCGAGCAGGTCGAGGCGCGCCGGAAGGTCGAAGATCTCTCGCGTCTGAAAGACGAGTTCCTCTCCATCGCCTCGCACGAGCTGCGCACCCCCGTCACCTCCATCAAGGGTTACACGCAGCTCGCCAAGATGCTGATCAAGGAGGGCGATCTCAACACGTCGGAGGAGTACCTCGACATCGCCCTCGACCAGATCGACCGGATGTCGCGCCTGATCCTGGAGTTGCTCGACGTCTCGCGCATCGAGACCGGCCGCCTCGAGATCCGCCGCGAGCCGATCCCGTGGCCGCAGTTCGTGCGCGACGTCGTCCATCGCCACCACACCGCGGTCAGCGACCGCCGCTTCCATCTACAGGTGCCAGAGGCGACGAAGCACGTGGTCGGCGACCGCGATCGTCTCGAGCAGGTGCTCGGCAACCTCCTCGAGAACGCCGTAAAGTACTCGCCGGAAGGGAGTGACGTGTCGGTCAGCGTCGAGGATCGAGGCGAGCAGTTCGTGACCGCGGTCTGCGATCGCGGCATCGGCATCCCGGCCGACGAGCTCGCGCAGGTCTTCGAGCGGTTCCATCGCGGCCGCCACGTTTCGTCGACGAACTACGGCGGTCTCGGACTCGGCCTCTACATCACCAAGCAGATCATCGAGCGCCACGGCGGCTCGATCTGGGTGGAGAGCAAAGAGGGGGCGGGAACGACGTTCTACTTCTCTCTGCCGAACGAAGCGCCCCTGCAGGCCAGCGTCGCCCCCAGCACTTCCGCCAGCGCGCACGTAAATTAGTGCGATGAGACGGCTCGCCGCGATGCTGCTCTGCGCGATCAGCATCCATGCTGCTCCGGCCATTGACGTCCGGCTGGAGCTGACACGCGAGTCGCTCCTCGGCACGCACCGCCGCTATCGTCACTACGTCGACGACCTGCCGGTGATGGACGGCATCGCTCCGCGGAACTTCAATCGCGTGGTGATCGACGGCCGTCGTGCACGGCGGGTGATCCGCGAAGAGAAGCCGCTGCACCCGGTGGCGTACTACTACGACCTGGCCACGAACGAGCTGCTCTACCGCGAGCCGCTCTACTTCAACGCCCGCGCGGTGGTCTTCGATCCGAATCCCGTCGTCACCACGAACGATCCTGCGCTGCGCGACCGGAATGACGCCGCCGCCGCTGTGCCGCTCTCCGCGTACTTTGCAGTCGAGGTCGACGACGATCTCGACGGACCGCACGTCCGCATCGTCGACGCGCAGGCGCCGAGCGTTCCACCGGCGCGCGCCGGACAGTACGACCGCGAGCAGGATGGCTTCGAGGACGTGAACGCGTACTTTCACATCGACCGCAATCAGCAGTACCTGCAATCCCTTGGATACACCGGCCGGCGGCACATCGTTCCGTACGCGGTCCCGGTCGATACCCACGCGCAGAACGGGCAGGACAACTCGCTCTTTCTGCCGTCGTTCACGACGCCCGGCTTGGGCGCGCTCTACTTCGGCGAGGGGGGGACGGATGACGCCGAGGATGCGGACCTGCTGATTCACGAGTACGCGCACGCCATTCACGAATGGATCGCGCCGGGGACGTTCGGCGGCACGTTCTCGAGTGAATCGCGCGCGCTGGCGGAGGGCTTCGCCGACTACTGGGCCTTCTCCGCGCACAACGAAAAGCGTCGCGCGTCGGGTCGCGATCCGTACTGCCTGGCAGACTGGGATGCGCGCTGCGAAGGCGATGATCCGTCACAGCTCTGCGCCTATCCGCCCGGCAGCGATTGCCTCCGCCGCGTCGACAGCAGCAGGACGATGGCCAGTTACGAACGGAGTGATGCGGCCGGCGTCGACTATCGCAACAGCGCGATCTGGTCATCGGCGCTGCGCGAGATTCACGAGGCCATCGGCAAGCGCCCGGCTGATACGATCGTCATCGAATCACTGTTCGGTGCGCCGCCGCGGCCGACGTTCGCCGCGATCGCGCAGCGGATGCTGGCCGTCGATCGCGCGCTGTACGGCGGCGTAAACGGGGCGATGCTCTGCGCCGCCTTCTCCGCGCGCGGCATTCTGGCGAGCTGCAACGCGACGCCGCGCGGCGAGGAGACGCACTTTCAGAGCAGCGACCGCGATCTGCCAATCCCGGAGCTCGATCCCTCCGGCGTCGTCGCATCGATCACCATCGAGGACCCGCGCACCATCGCCCGTCTCGCGGTGCGCGTCGATGTCCGGCACACCGCGCGCGGCGATCTGCGCGTCTCGCTCATCGCGCCGGATGGCACCGAGGTCATGCTGCAGGATCTCTCGTTCGAACGGACCGCCGACATTCACACGACCTATGGCATCGACGTGGCGCCGGACGAACCGCTCGAGCTCTTCCGTGGACGGAGCGCGCTCGGCACGTGGCGACTGCGTGTGGCCGACCTGCGCACCCGCGACGTCGGGCGGCTGATCTCGTGGGGCCTGCTCATCCAGTTCGAAGGCGACGAACCGCTGACGCGGCGACCGGCGGCGGATGTGCGGCAGATGGTCCCGGTGGTCACACACGTCACCGGCGCGAACGGGGAGCGGTTCACGAGCGAAGTGCGGCTCGCGAACCCGTCCAGCGAAGCGCGCAACGTCACGCTCGTCTTCACGCCGAGCACGCACGACGGCACGATCAGCTTCTCGGCGACGCGGGTGACGCTCGCCGCCGGGCAGACGCTTGCGTTCGATGACGTCGTGCAGTCGCTGTTCCGCACGCTCGGCAGCGGAAGCCTGGAAGTGCTGGGTGACGTGCTGGTGGCGAGCCGGACTTTCATCCGAACGACGAACGGCACGTTCGGCCAGCAGGTTCCGGCGAACCTCGAAAGCACGGCGCAAGGCGAATCGCCGCTCGTGGCCGCCTCGCTGTTCTCGCCGCGCCCGCAGCGCTTCAATCTCGGCATCACCGAGATCGCCGGCGGCAGCGGATTCGTCGGTGATCGACGAATCGAGCCGTTCAGCCATCTGCAGCTGCCGTTCACGCCGGAGATTTTCTCGGAGCTGCGGATCACCGGCAGCGCACGGATCATCGCGTACGTCTCCGCGGTCGACAACGTCAGCGGCGACATGTGGTTCATCCCCGCCGAGCGCCGTCGCGGCAGCACGCGCAATCTCGTCGCGCCGGTGATCCTCTCGTCGGCGTGGCGCAGCGATCTCTGGCTCTTCGGCGACGACCAGATGGTCCCTCTGGAGCTGGCCGCGCGCCGAGCGACCGCCTTCGCTGGCGGCATCAACTACTACGGTGGCGTCCCGCGGGCGCTGTTCGGATTCCTCGAAGCATTCGGCGCGCTCCGCCTGCAACTTCCCTCCGGTGCGCACGCGCAGACGCGGGTGGCGCGGGACGGCGTATCGCAGGGCGTCCCCTTCCGCGAAGTGACCGCTCAGCGCGAGCACCACCTCCCGTGGGTCGAGAACAGCGCCGCGTTCCGCACGAACATCGGCATCGTCAGCGACGGCGAAGCAACGGCCGAGGTGATCATCTACGACAGCGCCGGGGCCGAGATCGAACGGCACACCATCGCCACGACGAACGGCCTCGCCCAGATTCCGGTCATCGCACCGGTCTCTGCCGGACGCGCGTTCGCGCGCATTCTGAGCGGCCGGGCGTGGGCGTACACCTCGGTCGTCGACAACGGCACCGGCGACGCCACCCTCTTCAACTGAGGTATTCTTCGCCCCGCCATGTCCTCCGACCGCCCGCTGCCCGAGCCGCAGTCGCTCTCGCAGCTTCCGATCAAGCCTCTCGACGAAGTCATCCGCCAATTGCGCGCAACGCGCAACGACATCATCCGTTTCGGCGTCTGGAACGTTCGCAACCTCAACGACGACGAATTCAACAAGACCGACGATAAGAAGCTCCTCGGCTACTTCCGCCAGGACCTCCTCGAAACGCGCTTTCTCTCCAAAGGCCGCCGCATTGACCTCGTGCAGCTCTGGCGCTGGTTCGACGATCAGATGTCGGGCATCGAGCCGATGCTGATCGACGGCGAAGAGGTCTTCGTCAACATTCAGGACAAGGACCTCGAGAAGGTGCGCAAGCGCATCGCCGAGATCGACTCGTTCTTCCCCACCTTACTCAGCGACGACCTGGAAGGCTTCCGCCGCGTCAAATACAAGCTGCGCCGCACGGTCATGCGCCTCACGTACGACCTGCACCATCTCTTCAAACGGCTCGAAAAGTATCGGAAGAATCTCTACATCAGCACCCGCGGCGACTTTCCGCGGATCGAACGCGAGCGCGTGCCGCTCGAAGCGGTGGCCGAGATCCCGGAGCCGATGGTCGAAGACCACGAGCACGACCACGAAGAGATGGAAGCGTAGGCGCAACAGCGTCCGACCCTAGAAATCCACCGTCACCTTCTGCCCCTCCAGCACGGTCACTTCGGTCTGGTCGAGGACGGCGTCGTTGTCGCCGAGGATCTGCAGCGAGTAGCGGCCCGGCAGGACGTTCTCGACGGTCGTTTCGCCGCCCGGCTCGATCGGGAACCAGGTCGACATCATCCGCGACGGCGAGACATGAACGCCGTTCGCGCCGAGGAGCCGCCCGCGGCGCCGGGAGGTCTCGCGGGAGCGGATCACGACCGTGCCGCCGCGCACGAGTGCGACCGTCTGCTGCGATGGAGCGGTCAGGGTCAGCGTCTGCGGTGCGTAGCCCATCGCGGAGACCGTCACGGTGAACGACCCCGGCGGCACGGCCAGCCGCACCGCCTCGTTGTCGAGCCGGAAGCTCGACTCGTAGACGCGGCCGGCGCCGTCGGTGGCGCGCACCATCGCGCTGATGGGACGGCGATCGCGCGCGTCGACCACCGTGATGCGGATGCCGTCGGCGCGCGTGAGGCGGAAGTCGAGGTCGGGCGCGGAGGAGTCGCTGACCTGGACCGGACGCTGATCGGTGGCGAAGCCCTCCTTCTCCGCGGAGGCCTGATAGCTGCCGGCGGGAACGAAATCGATCGCGAAGCTGCCGTTGGAGTCGGTGACCGACCCACGCGACATGAACATGGAGTCCTGCCCGGTCGGCTTGAGCTGCACGCGCACGTCGACGAGCGGCTCACTGGTCGATGAATCGATCACCCGTCCGCGCACGCTGATGGTCCGGTACTCGATGTCGAAGTTGTCCGCCCCACGGACGCGATACGTGGTCTGGTAGGGCGAGAGGCGCTGCGTGTCGTTGATGACGACGTTGTATTCACCTTC
Organism: Thermoanaerobaculia bacterium; assembly: GCA_036398925.1. Lineage (GTDB taxonomy): Bacteria > Acidobacteriota > Thermoanaerobaculia > Gp7-AA8 > Gp7-AA8 > DASWOB01. The sequence continues at coordinate 13,434 of DASWOB010000088.1, read as the reverse complement.
CTCGAGGCCACTGACGCTGTAGAGGCCGGCGTCGTCGACCGGCGCGCTGGCGTTGGTGGAGGCGGTGGCGTTGCGCGGATAGAAGCTGATCGTGCCGCCGGTGAGCGGGCGTCCGTCGCGGGTGATGCGGCCGCGGATGGTGGTGTCGCTGCGGAACTCGAGGTCGATCTGCTGCGAGCCGCCCGCCTCCATCTGCACCGTCTGCACTTGTGAGGTCTTGCGCGCGGAGAAATCGCGCGAGACGGTCGCCGAGACGCGCGAGGTTCCCTGCGGCGCCCCCTCGATGCGGTAGCTGCCGGTCGCGTCGACCGCCGACGAGGCCGTCCCCTCGGGGCCGCGCGCTTCGACGAACGCGAACGGATACTCCGCCTCGCTCAGTCCACGTACGCGGCCATAGATGACGCCGCCGCGGCCGAGGGTGATGCGGAGGTTCTGGTTCGTACTGATGTCGATGTCCTCGAGCTCGCCCGCCGCGTAGCCGTTCTTCGCCGCGCGGAAGGTGTAGCGTCCCGGCGCGAGCGACTCGAAGACGAAGTTGCCCGACGCATCGCTCCTCACGGAGTTGCCGAAGCCCATCGGGCTGCTGCCGCTCGCTTCCACGCGCGCCTCCGCTACCGCGACGCCGGAGTCGGTGACCACCGTCCCGGTGACGCGCGCGCCGCTCTCCAGCTTCACGTCGACGCGGGTCTCGCGCCCTTTCAGCTCGACGGTTTTGCGCGCCTGCAGGTACTTCGGATGACTGAACTCGATCGTCTTCTCTCCCGGCTCCAGCGCTTCGAGCGCGTAGTCGCCGTTCGCCTCGGTCGTCGCACGCGCGTCGGAGCGGGTCGGCGAGACGACGCGGCCGCTCGAGAAGGTCGACGACTCGCGGACGGTGACGCCGGAGAGCGCCGAGCCATCGGGCCCGGTCACGCGGCCGACGAGTTTTACGCCGGTATCGAGCTCCACCTCGATATCCGTCACCGCCTTCCCTTCTTCCAGCGTGATCCCCGATTTGCGCCCCTGCGCGTAGCCGGGCGCCGTGACGATGAGGTTGATCGCGCCTGTCGGGACGTTCTCGAGCGTGAACGTGCCGTCTTCGCTGGTGAAGCTGCGCAGCATCGGCGGCGCGACGGTCATCATTCCGCCGGCGCTGCGCGAAGTCGAAACTCCCGCCTGGAACGAGGTGACCGGTTTGCGCGAGCTCTTGTCGATGACCCGTCCGCTGACGGTGCCGCCGGGCGGAACCTCGATCAGCACGTCGCGTCCCGGCGCGTTCACGTTGCGCTGATCGGAGATGAACTCGTCTTCCTTCCGGATCATCAGGCGGACCATGCCGGCCGACAGATCGGCGAGGGTGAACGAGCCGTCGGCGGCGGTGATGGCGAACGACTGCTGCTCCGGCGTGAATGACGAGACCTGCACGCCCTCGAGACCGTGGCCGTTCCGGACGACGCGTCCGCGGATCTCGACGCTCGGGTCGAGGGTGGTCTCGATCGGGGGGGCGCCGACCGTCACCCGCTGCGCGCGGATGGCTTTCGCCGAATAGCCGCTCGCGCGGAAGTTGAAGTCGTACGTTCCCTCCCGGAGGCGGATCAGGAACGTGCCGTCGCTGGCGGTCGTGACCAGCTCTTCTTCGAGACCCGGCTCGCGACTCATGACGATCATCCGCCGCATCGGTCCGCCGCTGCTCTGTTCCGCTTCCGTGGCCACGACGCTCACGCCCGACAGCGCATTGCCGTCGCGGTCGGTGATCCGCCCCGTGACCTCGATGCCGCTCGGGATGGTAATGACCATGCCGCGCTTGCGCTCGCCGGGCGCGAGCTGCAACGCGTCGCTCTTCCCTTCGGGGAAGCTGCGTTTGGTCGCCTTCATCCGGATGTCGCGCTCCGGTGAGACTCTCGCGGTGAAGCGTCCGTCCGGGCCGCTCCACGCGGGATTCCAGGTGCGGTTGAAGCGCAGGAACGGCTCCGACTGAACGTCTTCCGCGCCGACGAAGGCCGCTGCGACCGGGCGCTGCTCTTCATCGAGCACCGTGCCGCTCACCCGCGCGTACGGCGTCAGCCGCGCGTCCTTCGTCTGCTGCTGCCCGCCGGCGATCGAGGTCTGCACGAAATCGATGCTGAACGATGGATGGCTGAACAACAGGCGATACGCGCCCGGCGGTACGACCACGCTGTAGTTTCCTTTCGCATCGGTCACCGTGGTTGCGACCGCGAAATCCTGCTCCTCGGAGACGCGCACGAGCGCGCTCGGGATGGCTGTCCCTTTCGCATCGCGCACCGTGCCGCGCAGCGTGGCGCCGCGCTCGAGGCGGAAGGTCAGCGTGTTGTCCTTCGAGAAACGGCGGACGCCGAGGTTGCTGCCGGAGGTGGCCACGATCGAACGCCACTTGAGCGGGAGATGGGCGATGGTGAACGTCCCGTCATCCGCGCTCGTGGCCACCGGCCAGCCGTCGACGAGGATGGCCGCTTTCGCCACCGGCGTCTTTCCGTCGGCCGCGTAGACGATGCCTTTCACTTCGCGGCCGGCGACGAGTGCACGATCCATCGAGCGCGTCGGCGCGCCGCCGCGGCCGTAGGTCTCTTCGGCGATGGCGAAATCGGGATGGAGCACCGTCACGGAGCTGGCGTTCTTCGGGTCGGGCGCGCTGTAGCGCCCTTCCGCATCGGTCGTGGCGATCGACATCGGATAGCCGCTGGCCCACCAGATCACGCGCGCGTTCGCCACCGGTTTGCCGTTCGCCGTGACGCGACCAGTCCTGGTGGCGGCTTTGCGGAGGACGAGCGCGCCCACTTCTTCATCGCGCTCCACGCGCTGCGACTGCGGCTCGTATCCTCCCGCCGCGATGCGCAGCTCGACCACCAGCTCCTTCGGCGATTCCAGCGAAAAGTTTCCCTTCGCGTCGCTGGTGGCGCTCGCGAGCGGCTCCGGCGACACGGTTCCGGCGATGAGCCGCGCGTTGCGCGTTTCAACGGTCTCGAACGGGTGGAGCTCTACTTTCGCGCCGGCGATCGGCTGGCCGTCGCTGGTCATCAGCGTCCCGGTCACGGCAGCAAGGAGGGGAGAGGTGAGAACGAACAGGCAGAGCGCGGCAAGCGTGCGGTAGCGCATGGTGCCACTATAGACGCCGGAATTACGGCCGGGTTCCGACGTTGCAAGCATTCGCCTGCATGAAGACCGCAGTCATTCTTTTCACACTCGCGCTCGTCAACGCCTGCTCGTCCGTTCCGGGAGGGACCACCGTGGATCTCCGCACGCTGACCACCGGCAATAACGCCGGCATCTCCCCCGCCGGGCAGCAGATCGAATCGGCCTCCGATGACGCCACGTATCAGCGCCTCTGGTCGCAGATCGTCGGCGATCCCGATCGGCGGCCGGAAGTCGACTTCACCAAAGAGTCGGTGGTGTTCCTGCTGGCCGGGCAGAAATCGACCGGCGGCTACTCGATCGAGCCGTCCCGCGCCCGCATCGAGGGGCAGACGCTGGTGGTCGACGCGGCCGTTCGGAATCCGCCCGCCGACGCCATCACCACCCAGGCGCTGACCTCCCCGTACGCCGTCGTGGCCATCCGCCGCATGCGGCCGTTCAACGACGTACGCTGGGGTCAGTGACGGGACAGCGGGAGTCAACGAAGCGGAAGCCGGTCCGGCAGGAGCTGCTCCGGCAGCGGCTCGATGCGCTCGTGGCGACGTTCGACGTCACGACCATCGAGCCCGATCCGCTCCAGCTCGTCCTCCGCTACGACGACCCGCTCGATCGGGAGACGGCCGGCATCCTCGCCGCCGCCTTCGCCTACGGCCGCGCCGACATCATCGTGACCAACATCGGCGCGATGCTGGCGAAGATGTCGCCGTCGCCGTATCGCTACCTGCAGACGTTCGACGCGCGCGAGGCGTCGCAACGCTTCGCCGGCTTCGCGCACCGCTTCCACAAGACGCCGGAGCTGGTGGCGCTGCTCGGCTGTCTCGCGACGGCCATCGAATCGCACGGGTCGCTCGGTGCGCTCTTCCGCGAGTGCTACGACGAAGGCGACGCCGACATCGGACCGGCGCTGGCCAGGTTCGTCGGCCGCCTGATCGAGCCCGCCCCGAAGCTGCACCGCAAGGCGCTGCAGTACCTGCTCACCTCTCCGAACGACGGCTCGGCCTGCAAGCGGATGAACCTCTACCTGCGCTGGATGGTCCGCCGCACCTCGCCCGACCTCGCCCTCTGGACCTTCGTCGATCCGGCCAGACTGCTGATGCCGGTCGACACGCACATCCATCGGATCGCCACCTTCCTCGGCCTGAACGACCGCGCGACGACCGACTGGAAAGCGGCGCGCCTGCTGACCGATCGCCTGGCCGTCTTCGACGCCAGCGACCCCGTCCGCTACGACTTCGCGCTCTGCCGCCTCGGCATCCTCGATCTCTGCAGCCGGAAGCGAAATGCCGAAAACTGCGCGGTTTGCCTCCTGCGCGACGTTTGCCGCTTTCCGCTGACGTAGTAGCCGGAGGCCCCCCGTAGCGACCCATTCCGTCCAAAAATCTATCGCCGAAATCCAAGCGTTTGGAGACGGACTCGCCCGTTTCGGAAAACCAAATGGCCATTCGGTCTTTTGGATCAACGGGTTAGCTGCCAAAATCGCGCGGCACCTCCATTGAATCCTTTCCATCCTTCGCGATGCGCAGGTCCGTCCTCGTCAACAGCCTCCTGGCCATCCTGACGGTCGGCATCGTACTCGGTGCGTTCGTTTCCTTTCAGCGGAAACGCTCCTCCTTCGAGCGCATCGATTTCACCTTCAAACGCTCCAACGGCGTCATCGTCGTCAAGACCGTCGACCCGCACAGCAACGCCGAAGCGGCCGGTCTGCGCCCTGGCGATCACATCTGGATGATCGGCGAGACGCACACCTCGGAAGTGGAGGGGCTGCAGAAGACGCTTCGCCGCATCGGCCAGAACGTGACCATGCTCGTCGCGCGCGACGGCGGGATGCGCACGGTGTCGTATCGCCCCCCGGAGCTGAAGGTCGATTACCCGTATCTCATCCTCAGCTTCATCGGCTTCCTCTACCTCGCCATCGGCCTGTTTACTCTCTTCCGAGGAGAGACGAGGGAGAGCCGGCTCTTCTACTTCGTCACCCTGCTCTCGTTCATCGTCTACGTCTACACGCCGGCGGGGGACATCGACTGGAGCTACAAGACCCTCCAGATGACGGAAGAGTTCGCGAGCATCTTCCTGCCGCCGCTCGCGCTCAACTTCTTCCTCCTCTTCCCGCGCCCGATCATCCGGGAGAAGCGGTGGATCGCCTGGATGTACGTCCCGCCGATCCTCCTCGCGCTCTGGAACGTCAACCTGCTGCTGTTCGGCAACGCCATCCCGATCGCCTCCCCGCGCACGTCGCTGCAGCTCATCCAGAAGTGGGAGATGCTCGACTTCGGCATCTACTTCACCCTGGCGGTGCTGGCGCTCGCCTTCACCTACCGGCAGACCTCGCCGGTCGGGAAGAAGCAGATCAAATGGATCTATCTCGGTCTCACGCTCGGCTTCCTGCCGTTCCTGGCCATCTACATCATTCCGTATCTGGTGAGCGGGTCGGTCAAGCCGATCTTCACCACGCTGGCCATCCTGCCGCTGGCCTTCATTCCGCTCGCGTTCGCCGTCTCCATCCTCAAGTACAAACTGTGGGACGTCGAAGTCGTCATCAAGGAAATCCTCGCCTACTCGGTGACGTTCGTCTTCGGGATCATCGCGTTCTCGACCGTGAACCTCCTCCTCTCACGGGTCATCGAAGAGCGCTCTGCGATGGAGCGGAACTTCCTGGCATTCACCTCCGGCCTGCTGATCGCGGGCGTGCTCATCCCCGTCAAAGGGCGGATCGAATCCGCTCTGGAGATGCTGCTCTACCGCGAGAGCTACCGCCATCGCCGCACCATGAGCGACTTCGCGCAGGAGCTGGCCACGTTCCACGACGTGCACGAGCTGATCGCGATGATGCGCGAGCGTCTGCGCGCCACACTCACCATCGACCGGATGAACCTCTACACGCGCGAGGGTTCGACGCTCCTGATCTACGACCCGGAGCACGGCGTGCCGCGCCGCGCGACGCCGGACGATTTCGGCTCCATGCCGAAAGACGGGCCGATGGTGCTGACCGACCCGCGCCTCCCCGACGGCTCCGACCTGCCGTGGCAGCTGCTGGAAGCCGGCTATCGCTACGTCTTCCCGCTCCGGAATCGCGGCGAGCTGCAGGGCCTTCTTCTCCTCGGCATGCGCCACGGCGACGAGCCGCTCTCGCGCGATGACCTGCACCTGATCGGCACGCTCACCGCGCCGGTCGCGCTGGCCATCGAAAACTCCCGCCTCTACGGCAAGCTGCGCCGCCAGCTCGAAGAGATCCGCGCGCTCAAGGAGTACAACGAGAACATCATCGAGTCGTCACCCTCGGCCATCGCGGTCGTGGCCAGCGACGGCACGGTGCTCACCGCCAATCACGCCTTCTGGGATCTGGTCGGCGACGAAGAGCACTCGCACGATCCGATCTCCACGCTCTTTCCGCCGTTCGAAGAGCTGGCCGATTCGCACAGCCGCAGCCTGACCACGCATTTCGTCAACCGGCAGGGGGTGGAGAAGGAAGTGACCGTCACCTCGAGCCCGCTCCATGCCGGCGACGTCGCCGACGGCACGCGCGTGCTGGTGATCGGCGACGTGACCGACCGCGTGCGCCTCGAGCGCGAGCTGCAGGACAAAGAGCGGCTCGCGTCGCTCGGTCTGCTGGCGGCCGGCGTCGCGCACGAGGTCAACACGCCGCTGACCGGCATTTCCTCGTATGCGCAGCTCCTCCTGGCCGAAACGCCGGAGAGCGATCCGAAGTACCGGCTCCTGAAAAAGATGGAGCAGCAGACCTTCCGCGCGTCGAGCCTGGTCAACAACCTCCTCGACCTGATCGCGAACCGCCCGCGCTCGCGCGAGCTGGTCGACGTGGCCGACCTGATCCTCGCCACGCTGGTCCTGCACGAGGATCTTCTTCGTGCGAAACACGTTACCGTCCACACCGCCGCACTTCCTCACCTCCGCATCCGCGGGAACTTTCACGACCTGCAGCAGGTTCTGACCAATGTGCTTCTCAATGCCCGCGATGCAGTGGCGGACGGCGGGAACGTCTGGATCTCGGTCCACGAATCGGAAGAGCGCGTAGTGATCCGCGTTCGTGACGACGGCAAGGGGATCCCGCCCGACATGATCGGGCGCATCTTCGAGCCTCTGGTCACGACCAAGCGCGGTCAGGGCGGCACCGGCCTCGGCCTCGCCATCAGCCGCCGCATCATTCACGCTTCCGACGGAGAGATTGCCGTAGAGAGCACGCCGGGCAACGGCGCCGAGTTTTCGATTACGTTGCCGAAGGCTGCTGTAACAAAGCGTGAAGATGCAGGTGCCCCGGTCGCGTAGTGCAGTAGCGGCACGCGCGAGAGTAGCTCAGCGATCAGCGAATGCGAATCCTCATAGTCGATGACGAAGAAGTCCTGCGGGACGTGCTCGACGCCGTGCTCCGGCGCGAGTCGTTCGAGGTCCTGCTCGCCGCCAGCGGTGAAGAGGCGCTGAGCGTCCTCGATCACGAAGAGGTCGACCTGATCATCCTCGACGTCATGCTGCCGGGCATCAGCGGCATCGACACGCTGCGCGCCATCCGCATCTCCAATCCCGACCTGCCGGTCATCGTCATCACCGCCTTCTCGTCGATCGACGGCGCCATCGAGGCGATGAAGCACGGCGCGTTTCACTACATCCCCAAGCCGTTCAAGAACGAAGAGGTCGTGCTGACGGTCAACAAGGCCCTCGAGCAGCGCCGCCTCTCGAACGAGAACGAGCGCCTCAAGAACGAGCTCTCCGACAAGTACGCCTACTCCAACATCATCGGGAAGAGCGAGACCATGCGGAAGGTCTTCGACCTGATCCGCCTCGCCGCGCCGTCGCGCTCCAACATCCTGATCATCGGCGAGTCGGGCACCGGCAAAGAGCTGGTGGCGAAGGCGATCCATCACGCCAGCCCCCGCGCCCGCGAAGCGTTCGTCACCGTCAACTCCGGCTCGCTGCCGCCCGAGCTCCTCGAGTCGTCGCTCTTCGGTCACGTCAAAGGCGCCTTCACCGGCGCCATCGCCACCAAGCGCGGTCTCTTCGAGGTAGCCGACAACGGCTCGATCTTCCTCGACGAGATCGGCAACATCAACCTGGAGACCCAGGCCAAGCTGCTGCGCGTCATCCAGGAAAAAGAGTTCATGCGTCTCGGCTCGGTCGACACGATGAAGGTCGACGTCCGGATCATCGCCGCCACCAACGCCGACCTGCAGAAGCTGATGGCCGAGCAGCGCTTCCGCGAGGATCTCTTCTACCGCCTCAACGTCATCACCATCGCCCTCCCGCCGCTGCGCCGCCGCCGCGAGGACATCCCTCTCCTGGTCTCGCACTTCCTGCAAAAGTACGCCGACGAGAACAAGCGCAAGGTCCGCGAGGTCACCCCCGACGCGATGCGCATGCTGCTCGACCACTCCTGGCCCGGCAACGTCCGCGAGCTGGAGAACGCCATCGAGCGCGCGGTGGTCCTCTGCATCGGCGATCGCATCACGCCGGAGCTGCTGCCCGACTACCTCCGCTATCCGACCCGCACCGACCAGCCGGCCATGATCGTGCCGGCCGAGGGGATCTCGCTCAAGGATGCGGTCTCGAACTACGAGCGCGCCATGATCCTGCAGTCGCTGGAGCTGGCGAGCGGCGTCCAGAAGCGCGCCGCCGAGCTGCTGCAGGTCAAGCCGTCGACGCTCAACGAGATGATGAAACGGCTGGGGATCCACGCCAAGTCGAATCTCGTGGTCGAAGACGAAGTCGGCGTCGAGTAAGCCGGGCAACGGCGACTCAGCCGTTCGGCTGTTCAGCTGCTCGGCTGTTCAGCTGCTCAGCTGCTCAGCTGCTCAGGCGGTGAGCTTCCCGACCTGAACCGCTGAACCGCTGAACAGCTGAATAGCTGAATCGCTAAACAGCTGAATGCCCGAATCGCTACAATCCCGGACCTATGATTCGCCGCGCCCTTGCGCTCGCACTGACGCTCCTCTCCCTCACCGCCGCCGCTCAGACCGAGATCCCCACGCCGCAGCAGTTCTTCGGGTACGAGATGGGCGACCGCTTCACGTCGCATCACCGCATCCTCGGCTATTTCGAAGAGCTGACCCGCCGCTCCGAGCTGATCACCATGCGGCAGATCGGCGAGTCGTACGAGGGACGGCCGCTCGTGCTGGCCACGCTGACCTCGCCGAAGAACCGGGCGCGGCTCGATGCCATCCGCGCCGATGTGGCCTCGCTCGCGTACGCCCGGGTCGATGCGAATCGTGCCGCGGAGATCGCGAAGAACACGCCGGCCATCGTCTGGCTCGGCTTCGGGGTCCACGGCAACGAATCGTCGTCGGCCGAGGCCGGGATGGTCGTGGCGTCGGAGCTGCTGCGCAATCCGGCACTGCTCGAGAACCTGGTGGTGATCATCGACCCGCTGCTGAATCCCGACGGGCGCGAGCGCTACACCAGCTGGTTCCATCGCACCCGTGGCGTGCGCGCGAACGCGAGCCCGCGCGCGGCCGAGCATTACGAGCCGTGGCCGGGCGGGCGCTTCAACCATTACATGATCGACATGAATCGCGACTGGACCTGGCTGTCGCAGCGCGAGACGCAGGCGCGCGTGGCAGCCTATCGCGAGTGGAACCCGCAGGTCTTCGTCGACTTTCACGAGATGTCCTCCGAGTCGACCTACTTTTTCCCCCCCGACGCCAAACCGATCAACCCCAACCTGGCGGGCGACATCGAGCGCTGGCTGGAAGTGTTCGGCCGCGCCAATGCCGCCGAGTTCTCGCGGCGCGGCTGGCCGTTCTTCGTGGCGGAGCGCTTCGACCTCTTCTATCCCGGCTACGGCGACGCCTGGCCGTCGCTGCGCGGCGCGATCGGCATGACCTACGAGGTGGCGGGAGGCGGCCGTGGCGGGTCGCAGTACCGGCGCGACGACGGCACGCTGCTGACGCTCAACCATCGCCTGATGCAGCACGTCACGACCGGCATGGCCACCGTGCGCACCGCGGCGCAGCATCGTGAGGCGCTGCTGCGCTACACCTACGACGCGGCGCGGACGCAGATCGACAGCGGCAAAAACGTCTACCTGATCCTCCCCGGCTCGCCGAACTTTGCGACCCTCGTCGATCTCCTGCAGCGCCAGGACGTGCAGGTGCAGATGCTCTCCGCACCGGTGACGCTGCGGGCCACGCGGCTCGATCGCGACAGCACCGAATCGCGCAGCTTCCCCGCCGGCACCGCGGTGGTGACGACGGCGCAGCCGCTGGGACGGCTCGCGAACACGCTGCTCGAGAAAGCGGCGGTGCTCGACAAGACCTTCGTCGACGAGCAGCGCGCCAAGGCGGAAGCCGACGAGCCCGATGACTTCTACGACCTCACCACCTGGTCGCTGCCGCTGGCGATGAACGTCGAGGCGTACGTGACGCAGGGGCCGCTGGCCGGCACGACCGAGTTCCGCAAGACCACGCCGCCCCCCTTCCGTGCCGCCGCGTACGGCTACGCGGTGGATGGTCTCGACCCGAACCTCTACCGCTTTGCCGGGCAGCTGCTGGAGAGCAACGTCCGCTTCAGCGTCATCGACAGCGACGCGCCGGCCGGCGATCGCACCTTCGCCCGCGGCACGCTGGTCATCCTCAAGGGCAACAACGACGCGGCCATCGATGCCACGCTGGAGCGCATTGCCGGCGCCACCGGCGTCAGCGTGATCCCGCTCGAGAGCGGCTGGATGGGCGGCATCTCCTTCGGTTCCGAGCGGGTGCGCAACGTGCGCAATCCGAAGATCGCCCTGGTGGGCGGGCCGGGCACGGCGGCGACGTCGTTCGGCATGCTCTGGCACACCCTCGACGTCGACACGCCGATCCCGCACGAGGTGATCTTCGCCGAGACGCTGCCGAACCTCGACCTCCATGAATACGAAGTGCTGATCTTCCCGGACGGCAACTACGCCAGCCGGCTCGGCAAGCGCGGCGTCGACAAGATCAAAACGTGGGTCAGCGACGGCGGCACGATCATCGCGGTCGGCGGCGCCAACGCCTTCCTCCGCGAGAAAGACGTCGAGATCTCCAAGCTCAAGCTGTGGGAGCCGCCGAAGAAGAAAGACGACGACAAGACCACCCCCGACGCGCGCTACAACGACTACCGCATCCCCGGCTCCGCCTTCCGCACCTCGATGAACGCCCGCTCGTATCTCACCTTCGGCGTGCCGCGCCCCCCGGCCGTGCTCGTGGAAGGATCGAACGCCTTCCAGCCGGTAGCGCACAAGATCGACAACATCCTCACCATCGACGCCAAAGACCCGCTCATCTCCGGCATCGCCTGGCCGGAATCGATCGAGCGGATCAAAGGGGCCGTGTACGTCGTCAGCGAACCGTTCGGGCGAGGGCAGGTCATCACCTTCGCCGACGAACCGCACTACCGGCTCTTCTGGCGCGGCACGCTGCCGATCTTCCTCAACGCGGCCTTGTACTCGCCGACGTTCGCGAGATGACCGGCTTCAGCTGCTCAGCTGCTCAGCTACACAGCCGTTCAGCTGTTCAGGCGCTGAAAAGCTGAGTCACTGAGCAGCTGAGCAGCTGAGCAGCTGTGTAGCTGTGTAGCTGTGCAGCTCCTATCGTCCTGGCATATTTTGCGCACATGCAAATAACGACGGTGGATATGGAGGCGAAAGCCACTCGGAGCATCGAGGCCGGCAACCTGACCCTCCAATCTCAGCAGTAGCCGGGCGCAGTACGGCCCACGCAAACAGCGATCGCACAAAACCACCGCCGACCGGAGTGCCGCGGGAGCGTGTCTCGCGGCACTTGTGGTTTTCAGGAGACTGTACGGCGGTGTTCAACGGGGGCCATCCTGGCTAACCGTCGATCTTTCGCAGTAACAACCTGCAGAAATTAGCTGATGCGTTATTGCCTCGATACCAGCGCGATCAACCGGCTTTACGATGGACCCGGACCGCGACTCGATCGTGAAAGCTTTGCTAGCGACCGCGTCATTCCGAATCAGTGCCTACAACGTGCTAGAGGCCGGAAAGACTGCCGACCCAATCCGCAGACAAGGTTCTCATACGCTTCATGGGACGGTTGTCGGACAATAAGCAGCCACTTGACCCACCAAATGTGATTGTTCGTGCGATCGCACGTGCATACGCTGAGCAGTCTGTGAATGGTGAAGCATCATTCACTGTAACCAGCGACCTCGCTACCCATGGCGTGTGGGCGGCGCTGAATGAGCCTGGCGCCGTAGACGACGCTGCACGGGACGAAGTGGCGGTGTGGGCAAAGCAGTGGGACGCCGACTACGACGCGATTGCCGCGGGTGCTCGAGAGGGCCAGCAGGGAGTGGGGTCACACCTTCGATCTTTTCACGCGCCGCCGGAAACTCCTCGGAATGGAAGGTGTCGCTACAGCGGGTAGAGTTTGGTTATGGGGAGAGAAGAACGACGGTGTGACCCCGCAGAGCGCAGACGCGCGGAAGGGACGACCACCTTTGAAGAAGTGGTGCGCGTGACCGGCATTTGATCTGGACTGCGGTGGCAACGCCACCGCTATCCACACGCCACGAGGGCACGCTTCATCTCGAGAGTGACGAGCCGCCATTTCAAAAGTGACGTCTCTTCATCCTGCACGTGGTGCATCTCCACGTCGAATGTGGTCGATCTCCACGTCGCCTGTGGTGCATCTCCACGTCGCACGTGGTGCATCTCCACGTCGCAGGTGGTGGATCTCCACGTTGCAGGTGACGCCTCTTCATTTCAAAGATGATGACTCGCCATATCGAACGTGATCGCGCTCCACGTCGCGCGTGAAGCTCCGTCCTGTGGCCGGTGACGACTCGTCACGTCGTCCGTGCGATGCGACACGACTCACGTGACCTCGCCACGCGGGCGAGAGCGAATCGATCACGTCCTTCGTGCGGTGAGACCACATCGCGCGTGAGGAAGCGTCACGTGCGAGAGGACGAGGCATCACTTCGAAGATGCCGCTCGATCACGTTCGAGATGACGGTCTCGTTCCACGCGTGGGACGCGGTATCGCAACGCTGCGTCGCGTGATCAGGCTGGTTGGTCGATGTTGACCAGCCGTGCGATGGCCGTTCTCGATTTTCGCGATTTTCCGCTTGACGGTTCCGCGGCTTGTGTGGGGCGAGCCATTGGGGTCACGGGGCGAGCCATTGGGGTCACAGCCAATGGCCTTAAGTTAAGAAAACGGCCCCGCAAGCTATTCAAACGATGGGACTTATGGTCGCACTAGTGGACCACTGGCGCGCAGCCCTAAATCCACCGCAGGACGGGTAGCGCTTACGAATGTGGTGGGTACAGGCTCAGAAACGGTGTTTGGGGCCGGAGAAACCACCACGTTTCTAATCAAC
>DASWOB010000087.1:0-9297 GCA_036398925.1 Thermoanaerobaculia bacterium | reverse complement strand
GCCTCCGCGACTCTCTGTCGAGAGATCCGAGGCTGTGTCGCGGAGGCTAGGCCAACCAACGGGTCCGGGCCCGCGGCCCGGCCGCCGGAGGCCTCCCGTCGTTCCCCTCATCCGTGGGCGCAGTGCGTGCGTTCTGCTTAGGGCCAGCCCGCGAGGCGGCACTGCGGGTTTGCCACGTCTCGCGACGACCGTCCTGCACGCCGGAAGCGTGACGTAGATTAGCCGGTCGGCAAGTGCCGAAGGCACGCCGCCACCGGACACGATCCGCCGGTTTCCCACGACCCCGGCAGGGTCGCGCCCTAGCAGGCGATGACATCGATCCGTCGGCACCCCTCCGGGGTCGGCACCCCTCCGGGGTGCAACTCTCGTTCGCCACTGAACCGGTGGCGGCGTGCCTTCGGCACTTGCCGACCGGCTAATCTCCGACACGCCTCCGGCGTGCCATCCTGCATCGGCGTCCGAATCGCTCAGCCCCTGAGATGGCGAGAGTAGCCCGGCTCCGTCGCGCTGCGGCAAGAGGGATGCGTCGGCGTGGCTTCATCCACCTGGTGCTCGCACTACATCGACCTACTGCGCTAGCGCTCGCACTACATCGACTAGCGCTCGCACTACATCGACTAGCGCTCACACTACATCGACCTAGCGCTTGCGCTACATCGACCTAGCGCTTGCGCTACATCGACCCAGCGCTCGCGCGCCATCGACCTATTGCTCGAATACGTCGACCCAGCTCTCGCACTACATCGACCTATTGCGCGAATACGTCGATCTAGCGCTCGCGCTACATCGATCTATTGCCCGAATACATCGACCCAGCGCTCGCGCTACATCGACCTATTGCTCGAATACGGCGACCCAGCGCTCGCGCTACATCGACCGATTGCTCGAATACGTCGACGCAGCGCTCACGTTACATCGACCGATTGCTCGAATACGTCGACCCAGCGCTCGCGCTACATCAACCGATTGCTCGAATCCATCGACCTGGCGCTCGCACTACATCGACGTAGCGCTCCCAATCCATCGGCTGATTCGCGCAATCCACCGTTTGATTCGCCGCGCTACATCGTTGATTCGCGCAAGTCATCGACTGATTCGCCGCGCTACGTCGTTTGATCCGCGCAATTCATCGACGTGGTCGCGCAATCCACCGCCCCACTCCATCCACTCGGCCGGATAACTCATTGATTCCCATAGCGTTACGGCGGTTCCAGCCGGGTCACCGCGAGGACCCGGTGGCGCCAAAGCCGGCACCACCCCCCTACAATCTACCGATGCGCGTCCGCATCGGACCCCTGCTCTTCGATCCCCTGCAGCGCCAGCTCCACCGCGACGACGCCACCACCCCCCTCACCCCCAAAGCGGCGAAACTGCTCGAGGCACTCGTCGAAGCGGCCCCCGATCCGCTCTCCCACGAGGCGCTCTACCAGCGGCTCTGGCCCGGTACCTTCGTCGAGCCGGGCAATCTGCACAACCTCATCGCCGAGATCCGTAACGCCGCCGGCGACGCGAAGGTCATCCGGACCATTCACCGCTTCGGCTACGCGCTGGCCGAAAAGCCGGAGAGCGTCGGCGCCCGCTACGAGCTGATCACAGGAGACGAGCGCATCGCCCTCGCCGACGGCGAGACGATCATCGGACGCGAGCAGCTCAACACCGCCGACGTCTCCCGCCGCCACGCGCGCATCACCATCGACGGCAGCACCGCCACCCTCGAAGACCTCGGCAGCAAGAACGGTACGTTCGTCGGCACGAGACGGCTCGAGGCGCCGCTCGCGCTGCACGACGGCGACGAGATCGTCTTCGGCCGCACGCCGGTCCGCTTCGTCGTGACCCCTCTCGGGCAGACCACCGTCACGATCAGCGAAAGTGGCGAATGAGCACGAGGTCGCTCACCGGATCGCCGCGCGAGAGCGCCAGCGAGCGGCCGTCGGGCGAGACGGTGAAGGCGTAGATGCTCCCCTCTTCGAAGAAGGTCAACTGGCGCGGGTCCTTCCCCTCGCGATCGATGGCCCAGATGTTCGACACGCCGTCCTTGAAGTCGACATAGGCGATCCGCCCGTCCGGCAGCCAGCGGAAGATCGGTCCGTTGCCGAAGCGCGGGATCGGCAGCTCGCGCACGAACTTTCCCTCCGAGGTCAGCAGCGTCGTCCGCCAGAGCGGGTTCTTTCCGTCATTCGACCGGAGCCGGCAGAGGATCCACTTCCCGTCGCGCGACAGCGTCGGATTGAACGTCGGCGCGGTCGTGAGCTGCACCATCTCTTTCCCGTCGAGCGACGTCCGCCAGAGCGTCTGCTCGCGCGACCCCCAGACGAAGAGCAGCGACTTGCCGTCCGGGAGGAATTGCGGCGAGGCGACGCGGTCGGTCCTGGTGACCTGTGTGGCGCGCGCGCCGTTGGTATCGGCGACCCATACGTTGACGCCACCACCAGCGTGATCCGACATGTACGTGAGCCGGGTGCCGTCGGCGGAGACGCTCGGCATCCAGGCGGAGATCGCGCTGCCGAGATCGTCGATCGTGCCGTTCGCATCGACGAGGTTCAGCCGCGGGCCGTCCGAGCCGATGTTCGTGAAGACGATCCCCTCCTTCGTCCACGCCAGGCCGCCGTTGCCGTAGCGATTGCCGGCGCCGGTAGTCAGCGCGCGTGGACGACCTTCCCCGGCCGACGCGCCAACCGGCGCGATCCAGAGGTTCGACGACGCGTCGGCGCGCACCGCCACCAGCGTGCTGCTGTCGGCCGTCACCGTCACGTCGGAGTAGCTGCTGACGTCGGCCGTGATCTTGAGCGGCGCACCGCCCGCCGGCGCCCACCAGATCTGCGGCGCCTGCCGCTCGATGCTGACCGTGGCCACGCTGCCGCTGCCGTCGGGCAGCCAGAGGTACGACCCCATGCCGCGCGCCTCGACCACGCGCCGCCACTCCGGCGTCGTGATCGCGCGCTGTTTCTGCAGCACGACGTCGTGCGCGAGGAACGTGATGCTCACCCGCGGCGTCGGCCGGTACCACACCATCGCCAGCTCGTTCGTCTTCGGGATCCACGACACCGGCTCGAGCATGTCCGGATACTTCTTGCGCAGCAGCTCGCGCTCGCTCCGCTGCTCGACCGAATAGAGAAAGACCACCGAGTCGCGCACGAACGCGTTGAAGCGGCGGAATGCGATCTCCTTTCCATCGGGTGAGACGGCGAATCCCCCCTCCATGTCGGCCGCGAGCTTCTGCGGCTCACCACCGATGGCCGGCACGCGATAGAGATCGAAGACGTTCGGCTCCTGATGCACCGCGGCCGAGTAATAGATGTAGTTGCCGTCCGGCGCGAACATCACCCGCCCGTAATAGACCCGCTCCGCCGGGCGCAGCCGCGCCGCCGTATTCGTGGCGATCTGCTTGATCCAGAGGGTCTGCGTCTCGCCGTCGCGCACGCCGTACACGACGAAGCGGCCGTCCGGCGAGACGGCGCCGGTGAAGGTCTTGCCGTTGTTCGTCAGCCGCTCCATGGTCATGGCCGGCGGGGCGGGCGGCGCCGGTTCCATCTCAGCCGCGGCGCGGCTCTCGCGCAGCGACATCCAGCTCGAGAAGGCCACGACCACCAGCAGCAGCGGCACGAGGATGCGCATCGTCGTCCGCCGTTTCACCTCGACCGCCGCCTGCGCCAGCTCGCGCAGATCGAGCGCCACGTCGTGCATCGAGTCGTACCGCTCCTCCGGCGACTTCGCCAGGCAGCGCCGGACGATCCGCGCGAGCGCCGGCTCGAGCCGGTCGAACGGCGGCATCTCGTGCGCGATGGCGTGCAGCGTGTCGACGGTCGTGGCGCGCTTGAACGCCGGCGTGTCGCACATCACCTCGTACAGCACCGCGCCGAACGAGAAGATGTCCGAGCGCCGGTCGACCACCCGCCGCTCGGCCTGCTCCGGCGACATGTAAGCCACGGTGCCGAGCAGCGCATCGGCCGCGGTGTCGTCGTCCGAGGCCGCGCGCTCGGTCAGCTTGGCCACGCCGAAGTCGAGGATCTTCGGATAGCCGCCACGCGCCACCATGATGTTGTCCGGCTTGAGGTCGCGATGGATGATGCCGTGGCCGTGTGCCCGCGCCAGCCCATCGGCGACACCGGCCATCACCTCCAGCCTCCGCCGCCGGTCGCGCGTCGCCTTCGCCCACGCCGCCAGCGTCTGTCCGTCCACCAGCTCCATTGCCAGGTAGCGGACCGTCTCCTCGCCGATCTCCGCCGTTCCGGAATCGTGGACCGCGACGATGGCCGGATGATCGAGCGACGACGCCGCCTCCGCCTCACGGATGAATCGCTGCACCCGATCGCGATCGGGATCGCGCAACACCTTCAGCGCCACGCGCCGGCCGAGAATGTTGTCCCTGGCCACGTAAACCTCCGACATCCCGCCGAGCGCCAGCAGCGACTCCACCCGATACCGCTCGAGCTCGACCCCCGCCGGAAGCTGACTTTCACGCGCCACTGACATCTATATACGCGTTGTACGTCAGGACGAGGCAGAGGTTCGCACGGGAGTTCTCTGATTTTTCTCAGGGAAGAGCGGTTCCTCGGAATTCCTCGGAGTTCCTCGGTTCCTCGGACGCCGCCAACGATCCCCCGAGGCCCCGGCCCCCCGAGGAACCCGAGGAACCGAGGAACCGAGGAACCCCCAAAAATCACCCCACCCGATACTCGCCCACCGTCGTCTGAAACGTCCGCCCCCCAAGATCCAGATAAACCTCCCGCTCCGTCACCGACAGCGCCACATCCACCCGCCGCCCGATCGCCTCGGCGATCTCCTTCACGAAAGCCGGCTCGAACGCGTAAATCGGGATCTCGCTCGCCCGATGAATCTTCTTCCCCGCCAGCTCGCCGAGCAGCTGCCGGATCGGCCGGTGCGTATAGATCGCCACCCGCTCCGCCAGCTTGCTGGCCCGGTGCAGCCGATCCGCATCCGGCGCCCCGACCTCGAACCACCCCGTGATCCGCCCCGTCAGATCGCGCACCAGCACCGCCGGCTCATCCCCCGACGCCACCCCCTCGGTGAACGCAATCCCTTCCGTGTACTCGAGGCAGTACGCGAAGAAACGCATCAGCATGTACTCCCCCGTCTCCGACGGCTGCCGCGCGAGCCGCAGGTCGAGCGTTTCGTACACCCCGCGGTCGATGTCGGCGAGCTGGGTGGAAAAGTTGTAGATCGTCGCGGTCAGGGCCATCGGTGCGCGGCAGCATAGTGCCGCGGCAGAATGGAATCACGGTCTTCCGCGTCTTCGGCATGATTTTGGTGCCACTTTCCTAGATCGTGGCGCGAGAGTGCGGCTCGAGAAGCCAGCCTCGACAAGCGCGTCACCTGCCACACCTTCCGCCACTCCTTCGCCACTTAGGCGCACGAACCAGAACTTCCGTATCTTTGAACACCTTCTATGAAGCTCCGCGTATCTGCACGCTTACCAAATCCTGGCCGAACGATTGCCTCTGAGTCTTTCGTCGGCAAGACGCGGAGTGCGCGCGATGGTGATCTCGCCAACCGAGCACGCAAGAACAACGATCGATCTTTGGCACGAAAAACGATAGTAGACACGGCTGTGAGACTGCTCGCGTACGTCACCTTGAGGAGCTCCGAACGATGACTGTTCAGCACGATCGGTTTGCGGAAGACGATATTCGGCGTCGGCTTGACCATATCTTGAAGCAACTGCCGGAGGGTAGTGACCTCTGGTCGGAAGTACAGCAGCTGGGCTACATCGCAATCGCCACAGCACGTCTGGTCGAGGAGCAAAAGCAGAAGATTGCGTCGGATTGAAGCTGGTGCGGCCCGACTTCGGTCCGGCAGCCGAGCTGCCTGCCTAATCGCCAGCGCGGCGGCGTCACGGCGGTTGCAACTCGCGACTCGGTTCCCGGAAGGTCATTCGCGGCAACCGCCGCGCCGCTCTGGCTTCGGCACGCGGTACCGGCCGCACAGCTTAGCGTGAGACCCGTTAGGACCGAGTTCTGAAGTCATACTCTATACAAATGTACGAACATTCGGAACTACTGGAGCAAGTCAATAACGTCCTCGAAGCACTGCGTCCTTCCATCGAGGCGAATACCCAATTCTCCTGGGGACCGGCCGACGGATTTAGGCCCTTGATCTTACGATCGGTTTTTGTACGCCAAACGGAGTTTCTTGCTGTCACAACCAAACTAGTTGACATGCACGTAGGATATGCCGCAGCGCCATTCCTTCGCGCCGCGTGTGAGGAACTTCTGTGGACTAGCTACTTCGGAAAAATTGGCGATGACGCGACCGAAGAACTCGTTCGGCTCCTCGTCAAGCGAGAGCTGACAAATAATCTTGAGGCGCAAGCCGGCTTCGCGACGAACGAAGCGATGTGCATGCTAGGACTAACGGGCTACCTGAACGCATTTCGCACTTCAGCACCAGCGAGGGCAGACCACCTGAAAGAGGTAGGCCGACGTCTCGGCTGGCCGAATCATGTAGTACTTAAAGGTCAATTGCCATCAACATACTTCATAGCGAGGGCGACGAACCATCAAGATCTGTACGCGTTCCTTTATCATGGCAGCTCTCGCTACGTGCACTTCAGCGTCGCGGAACTGCTGCGACGCACGTGGGCGAGAGATGGGCAAGTCGCTGTCGGATCTCACACGTTCTCAAGCTACTGGGCGGAGTTTGCGCTGTTCTGGGGTCTCTATTTGTTCTTTGAAACGGTAGCCGCTTTGCCCGACGACATTTCCATCTCGGAGCACTTGTCGCCGGAGGCGATTGAGACGATTGACACATTGGCTAGGGCTATTGGTGATAGGGGCCAAATCCCCATCATCACTGAGGAAGAACTACTCTGGGAGTAGGGGGGCCTAACTTTGGTGTGGGCAGCTCTGCGGGGTCAGACCTTCGTTCTTCTCTCCCATAACCAAACTCTACCGGCTGTAGTGATACTTTTCATTCCGAGCTACGGAATCGGCGCCGAGGTGCGCGCCGGTTTTGCGTTGATGACTCGCTAGGGTTTTCGGGTTGAGCGCGACCCACTCAACCGCACTCGTAAGTTGTTGATTCTACGTAAGCGCGACGGCATGTCATTAGAAGGAGTCTCCCGCGGCGCGTGAAAAGGTCGAAGGTGTGACCCCCACTCTCTTCCACGTCTAGCGTGAGATCCGCTGGGCAGACGAAAGCGTCGGGTAGGGACTGGCCACGCTACGTCACTCCTTAGACATGGAAGTCAGCACCGTCCTCGGACTTACCGCTGCCGCAGAACTGATCAAGCAGTCGTTCTTGCGAGTTTTCGATGGAACGAATCTGGCTGCAGAGGCCGCATTTCAGGCGTGGAAGGTACGATCACTTAGCCGAGATAGGTTCGCCGATCACGTGGTTCGGTCAGTCGGCACGTTTCCCCTCTTCGGTACCAACAAGCAAGCCAATGTGGATACTACATACGTCCAGATAACACTTTCATCGGATTTGGAGCGCGATCGCTACAAGTCAAAAGAAACGATCGCCGCTGGCATTCGCCGGCAGAGGCAAGGGATCGTCGGGAATGATGCACGTGCGTTGCCCGGCGTCACGCTGCTTGAAGCAGCAGAACGTACGGATCTGGGGGTGGCGCTCATAGGCCTTCCGGGCTCCGGCAAAACGACCGCCCTACGTCATCTCGTCCTCACCTTGGCCAAAGGTGAAGCTCTTCGTGGACGCCGTGTTCTGCCGTTGTATTTCGCCGTTCGCGAAATGTCAGTAAGTTCTAAAGGGGTGATCGAGTCTGCCGTCGATTATCTTTCCTGGCTCGAGGTGCCCGATAGTAAACGTGTAGTCGAAGTCTTAATGCGCAACGGGGGTGTTGCGCTCTTTGTCGATGGGCTTGACGAGGTCGATCATGACTACCAAGTGCAGCTACTTGATGAGCTGACGAGAATCAGGACTCACTTCAAGGATGTGTTCCTCTGCATAAGCGCGAGACCACACAGCTTAGATGCTGGCCTGCAGGGCTTTATCAAATACGAAACGCTTCCGCTCGCAATGACGGAGCGGAAAGAGCTCGTTACGAAATGGTTCGCGGCCGTCGACGAAGCTAAGGGACAGAAATTACTGACTGAGTGCGCAGGGGACCCAAGCCTTCTAGAGCTTGGATCAAATCCACTCTTGCTCGCGCTTATTTGCGCCCTTTATTACAACGACCTGAAGATTCCACAGGAGCCGGATGAGCTCTACGCTAGGATGGTGGAGGGCTTGCTCGGAGCGTGGGACGCGTTCCGCAATATAGCGCGGCATACGGTCCTTAAGGATTACTCTGTGAGGCGTAGGATAATGATAACGTCCGGCATAGCTGCTGCCACTTTCGGCGCGGGCAAAATCGTATTCTCGCCAGCTGACATCGAAAGCCTCGCCAGCTTACGCCGTTTCGCCGAATCCACGCGTGATCACGTCATTGACGCACGGGCCCTGCTAGGTAGCCTATATAATGATTTCGGCATTTTAGTTGAGCGCGCTCCTGGCATATTCTCGTTCTCCCACTTGACTCTGCAGGAGTATTTGACGGCGCAACACATCGTTGATAACCGTCGAGAGCTCGAGCTTGTCAAACGATTTTCCGATCACGAATGGCGGGAAGTGATTCGGTTGGTGGCAAAGATGCTTCCTGTGGCTGACGATTACCTGGCAAAACTGACTGAATCGGTTGACGTAGCGAGCAGGTATGACACTGAGTTGCTGGCGCTGCTTTGGGGAGCTAAGCCGGTCTGTGAACCATCGCGCGCACAAAAGATCATGACCGCATTGGCCTCACGGACGATCGCAATCATCCAAAACCTGGGCGCAACTTACAGCTATGCCGGCGATACGCTCGTGGTCAACGTTAATGGGTTGGAACATCGCGAGGGCGGGGTGAACGTTGCGAACGCGGATCGAATTCGTGCGCGCGATGCCGCCGTCGCAAGGCGACGACGGGCAGAGCGGCCGATTGCAGTCCATCACAATTTGCCGTTCATCGTAGCCGCCTTGCGGAGCTGTTCGGGTGACCTCGGAGTATTTGGGCTCGGAAGAATACAACCATTCGGTGTCATTCGCATCATGGACGACCTAGCAAACGTGCGCGTGGTCGGTGAAGGAGTGTGACGTCACGAGCGGCCCAATCTTAGTGTGAATCTGATGAGGTCGCTCTGCGGGGTCACACCCAATGGCCTTAATTCTGCTTTGTCACATTTCGGGCGGGTCCTCGGGGAAGACTTCTCCTCGCCGTTTGAAACGTCTTCGGAGAAGATCGATTAGATCCTCTGGCTTGCGGTCACGTCGCGGAAGATAGTGCACGAGCATCATCTGCAC
>DASWOB010000086.1:0-40008 GCA_036398925.1 Thermoanaerobaculia bacterium | reverse complement strand
CACTCGCCGCCGCGGGTGTGCACGTGCACGCCGGGGGTGTGTCACTCGCCGCCGAGGGTGTGCACGTGCACGCCGGGGGTGTGTCACTCGCCGCCGCGGGTGTGCACGTGCACGCCGGGGGTGTGTCACTCGCCGCCGAGGGTGTGCACGTGCACGCCGGGGGTGTGTCACTCGCCACCGAGGGTGTGCACGTGCACACTGGGGGTGTGTCACTGCGCCACGTGGGAGGTTACGAGCACACCGGGGGGTGTCACTGCGCCACGGCAGTGCGCGCAGACGCCATCCGCGTCCGTCGGCGGCGCAACGCGCGAAACTGTGACTCGGCGACGCCTCGGGCGTCTTCAACTCCGGCGGTCGCTCTCGACCGGCGACTTCGGGGCGTGGTTACAGATCGCGGCGCACGCGTAGCTCGATGGCATCGATCGTCAGCCCTGCCGCGGCTGGATCGAACTCCGTCGTTGTCTCGAACGCGACCTTCACGTCGAACGTGCCCGTGCCCTCGAGCCGGAGCGCCCGCAGTGCGAGCGTCGCGTCGAAGCGCCAGTCGTCGTTGCCGTGCCCGTGGTGCGGCGCCGAGAAAAAGCTCAACGTCCCCACATGCGTGCGCCGCACGGAATCCGTCGGATGCTCCAGAAAGACGCGGATGGACGTCCCCGGATGCCGCTGAAAGTGCACGCCGCGCAGGAGCAGATCGGTCGCGACGGGCAGGGCCGCGTTCGCGCGCAACGCGAACTGCCGCGGATGGGCGAGCGATGCCGTCGCGGGCAGCGTGATGCGTGCGCTCGTACGCGCGTTGGCGATCGTGAAAGTGCCGCTCCGGCCGATTCGCACCGGCTTCTTCAACGCCGCGAGTGCCGTGCGCGAGGTCGTCGTCTCCGCCGATCTGTCCGCGACCGGCGCGGCCGTCCTCGTGCAATTCGAAGGCCGCTCGTAGACATAGTCGATCAGGCTGCCGTCGTAGAGACTGCTCACCTGCTTGGTCACGAGATTGCCCTTGCGATTGACCAGCGTGTAGGTCTTGTCGCGCCAGGTGCCGGCCGGGTCCTGTTGCGCGCTTTCATCGTGGCGATGGCGTTGCGCAGACTCTGGACGCGCGACGGATCTTTCTCGAACTCCTGCCAGCTCAGGCGAACCGGCTGCTGCGCGAACGCGCCTCCAGCGAGAAACACGACAAACGCCACTCGCACAAAGGTTTGCATTGGATCAGTCTGTCACGATGGGGGTGCGCTGTCGATGCTGGAAGGCGTCGCCGAGCAGCTCGATCCCTACAGCGCGCCGAGCGCAGCGTTCGCCACCGCCATCGCGATGAGCTGTGGGTTGCCGCCGGCTGGGGCGGGGAACGCATTCGTGATGACCGCAACGGCGATCTCCCGATCGGGGAAATAGAGGAGGTAACTCTGGAAGCCATCGATGGCGCCGTTGTGCCACACCGCCGGATGTCCGAGCATTTTCTGCACGACCACGCCGAGCGCGTAACTGGACGGGACGACCGTGCCGTTTACGAGTCGTGCGGGGGTGGTCATCGTCGCGTACGAGGCAGGCAGCACGGCGTGGCCGGTTGCGAGGAGGTGCGACCAGCGGGCGAGATCGGATGCGGTGGAGCAAAGCGCACCGGCCGACATCAAAACCGACGTGTGCGGTGACGGCATTCGCTTCCACGTCCCCTGGAGCAGACCGTAACCTTCCGGGAGCGGCAGGCTGGACGTTCCGCACACGCCTGTGTCGATGAGCCCGAGCGGCAGCGCGAGCTCACGATGAATGAAATCGGCGTACGACCCGCCCGCGATCGATTCGATCGCATAGCCGAGCAGCTGGTAGCCGGCGTTGCTGTAGCCCCACTTGGTGCCAGGCGGAAAATCGAACGGTTGCGCGTTGAGGGTCTTGATGACGTGCTCACGCGTGACCGGCGAGGGAGGGGCAAGCCCGGTCGGCGTCGGCGGGTACCAGTCGCGACGAACTCCCGAGGTGTGGCTGAGGAGTTGCCGCAGTGTGATCGTCGCGCCTCGGGTATTGAGCTCGGGGACGAACTTTTCGATGCGATCGTCGAGTGATAAAGCCCCGCGCTCCGCCAGGCGGAGAATCGCCGCTGCCGTGAATTGCTTCGTGACCGAGCCGATCTGCAGCACCGATCGCGGCGTTGCGGCAGTCGCAGTCTCTCGATCGGCGGTGCCGAATGCCTCTGAGTAGATGATCTGGCCGCCGCGTGACACCGCGATCTGGACCGCCGGAACGCCCGCCGTCATTGCAGCTTCGGCGGCCTGACGCGCCGCCGTCACGACGGCCGCTGGCGCGACGGGCGCTGCCGGCGGCCGCACCGCTCGCCGCTTCGCCGCCTCGGCGACAGGAAGGTGACCGAGAATCAGCAGCAGGGCGAGGAGTGCTCGAGTCATTGGATTCGTCCCCATCACTACAGTGCGTCGAGCGCCACTTTCGCGAGGGAGATCGCGATGAGCTCCGAGTTGCCGGCGGATGGGAAGGGGAACGCATTCGAGATGACCGCAACGGCGATTTCCTGATCGGCCAGATAGACGAGAAAACTGAGGAAGCCGGGGACGGCGCCGCCGTGCGACACGGCCGGATGGCCGAACATCTTCTGCACCGACACGCCGAGGGCGTAACTGTTGACCACGACGCTGTTGTTGCCGAGTCGCGCGGGGGTGGTCATCGTCGTGTACGAGTCAGGCAGCATGGCGCGGCCGGTTGCGAGGAGGTGCGCCCAGCGGGTGAGATCGGATGCGGTGGAGCAAAGTGCACCGGACGACAGCATCCCCGACGTGTGGTAGGACCACAGTCGCGTCCACTGACCCTGGACCAGGCCGTAACCGTCTGTGAGCGGCAGGTTGGACGTTCCGCACACGCCGGTGTCGATGAGCCCGAGCGGCAACGCGAGCTCACTCTGGATGAACTCGGCGTACGGCCTGCCGGTGATCGATTCGATCGCATAGCCGAGCAGCAGGTAGCCGGAGTTGCTGTAGCTCCACTTGCTGCCAGGGGTGAAATCGAACGGTTTCGCGTTGAGGGTCTTGATGGCCTGCTCGCGCGGGAACGGCGCGATGACGGCAGCCGCGGTCATGGTGGGCGGGTACGGGTCGCGAGCCACTCCCGAGGTGTGGGTGAGGAGGTGCCGCAGCGTGATCGTCCTTCCTCGCGTGTCGAACTCGGGCACATACGTTTCGATGCGATCGTCGAGCGTCAGCGCCCCGCGCTCGGCCAGACGGAGAATCGCCGCCGCTGTGAATTGCTTCGTGATCGAGCCGACCCGCAGCACCGATCGCGGCGTTGCCGCGGTCGCGCTCTCTCGATCGGTCATCCCGAATGCCTCGGAGTAGATGACCTGGCCGCGGTGTGACACCGCGATCTGAACCGCCGGAACACCCGCCGCCATCGCAGCTTCGGCCGCCTGACGCGCCGCGGTCACGATGGCCGCTGGCGCGACCGCCGGCGCCGGAGGCTGCACCGCCCGCCTCTTCGCCGCCGCGGCGACAGGCACCTGGCCGAGAATCAGAAACAGAGCAAGGAGTGCTCGAGTCATTGGATCGCCCCCAATCCCGCGGCGCCGGAGATTCACGCCCTCACGATGTCGAAATGTGGCGTAAGCGTAGTGGGTGGAGAGGGCGCGAGCGTCACGATCCGGTGAACGAATGCTCTTTCGGCCGAAGACCGCGAGCTGAGACCGACCGGGGGGGCCTCCGGTGGGCAGCGCAGGGCGCTGCACCCATTTGTTGTTAGCGCTACGCGGGCGCCTTCCGGAGTCAACACGATCGGTCGCGGTGTCGGCGGTGGCGCAGCAATCAATGGGTGCAGCGCCGCGCGCTACCCGCCAGAGGGTGTTCGTCAGTCCTTTCGTCACGGCCACTGATCAGCGTCACGCGCCCATACTCGACCACCGCCCGCACGACCGAGCCGATGGCGAACCCATGCTCTTCGAGCCACCGTCCCGACATTCTCAAGTACGGCACAACAGCCTGCGCGATTCACGACAAGTGCTCGAGAACAATCGCGACCACGATCTCGACAAAATGCCTGCGTGTGAGGTTTGCCGTCGGCGACCGTTAAGAACGCACTGCAAGCTGCGACATCGGGATAAGTAGCGCGCCTCCCCCGAGATCCAGCCGCGTCCCAAACGTGGCCGCCCGTGCACAGGTCAAACGGGAAGCAAGTATTGGCCGCGGGTCTCTCTCTCTCAAGGCGGTTGAAGTGGAGAAGCAACACTTCGACGCAATCTCGACCCCTTTGACCATACGGTGTCTTGCTCGCGTCGTTCCGCGAGGCGACGCAAGTTGACGAGATCTCGTGCCGCGAAGCAGCGTGTTCGTTCTACGAGAGTCTGACCGTCTCCTTTGCAGGGGACGTGCGCATCGATGAATCGCGTCGTGTGGTGAGGGGGGGGGGCGTTACCGTTCCAAGAGGTATGCAGCGCCGTGATGGACTTCCGTCCGTCTGTACGCTAGGATGATGGATCCCCCGAGTAAACTGTTGTCAGACGCCACGGCCCGACGCGCAGTGTGGGCATGCCGTTAGTGAGTAGTCAGAAATGAGCGGATCTTGGAACGCCCGCTACCGATATGGGTCGGTGATAACCGATGCGATCAACAGAACACCACCAGCGACGATGGAAATCGTATCCCGATAGGTTCTGCAGCGGTCTGGCGACCGCCGCTCCGTTGAGCACAGTAACGTATCTCGCACGAATAAAACCTTTGTCCACAGCACGCGAGGTCTTTGCAATCACTCCTCCCGTAAATGTAGGAATGACATAGCGGTGGCACCCTACACGTGCGGAGGAACATCGTCTCATCCTGTCAAGGCCATCACAAAAATCTCAAGTGCACCTGAGATCACAAAGCTATGACGCTACATATGAGATCTGAAGACACAAACTTTCGGTCAAAAACATGGATTGACCGCACGATCGACAATTTGTGCACAGAAAGTATTATACGACGTGTTCTGAGACCGTTTCGCCGGGTAGTGCCGTGGTTCGGTGATCCCGATCACGTCTCGATGCTGCGACACTTCCCAATCGGCATGTTCTTCTACAATCTCCGCGCCATTATCCTGGTAGCGTCAGGGCTAGTGCTTGTGGGAAGTGTCACGGCCGGGTGGCGCACTCCTCAAGCGCCCGGAATGGCGGAAACTATTGCTTTGCTTGTGGGCGTCTGGTTGGCGGGCGTAGCGACGACGGCTATTCTTCATCGATCCTTTCGGCGGATGCTCGATGACTGGGCATCGGAAATTGACAGCCCAACCTTCCCGGCTGCGTTCCATCGCTACTTCGTGCTTGATACAGTTCTCATAGTGTTGCTGTTTGGCATTGGCCGCACCGTCCAGCCGCCATATGCCGTCAGTGCCGTCTGCTGGCTGCTGCTGGCGAATATTGTTGTCTACACCGGGTACGACTTGGCTGCGATGCGACGGCGTTATGGCGCGGTACTGCTTTTGCCACTAGTTATCGGGGGAGTTCTGCTGTGGGATGCTAGTCGTAGTGCCCCTCCGGCCTGGCTGCTGCTGCCGCTGGAGATCGCTCCAGTGATTGCCACCTGTTTTGTGTCAGTGTTTGCAGTGTACACGATCACGCGCGCCAGACGCGTCGATGCGGTGCGTGTGGATGAATACATCGATATCTTAGGCCGCGTGGGCGTGCTGCTTGCGCCACCGGATTTCGACGCTGCGACCGTGATGCAGCGTACCGCCGACTACCGTGATTACCGGGAGCGCGAATTCCGTGAGCGCCTCATTGAGTCGATGCGATTGGTTTGCTCACGCGAGCATTTCTGGTTCCGCGCCGGCTGTATCTGGCTCGTTGAGCCGCATCGTGACCGCGGAGACGTGCTACTATCCGTCGCTTTTGTTGACTTCCCAGAGGGCCGGAGCGTGCGTGACGGGGTCAATGCAAGTAGTGGCTTTCTCGCGAGTACCGCTCCGATTGTCGTTCGATCGCTCAGTCGTGCCGCTGCGGCCCCGGAGGAGGCGCGTCGCTGGCGCTTTCGTGTAGCGGACGACGTGCCAGCCGCATTAGTCCCAATCGAGCACGGTGAGCGTCGAATTGGCGTTCTTGTGGTCTACGGCGGTGAATCTGGCGTTGTTACCGCCGCTGATCGGACCTTCCTTACTGCGCTAACGTCCATAGTGGCAAACGCGCTCGAACAGTGGGAGACGTTCCTGCGCGCTGTTGTGCTGGACGAGCTCGACGCGCTCTTTGGCTGTGACTCTCTGGACGTCGTACTAATGCAAGCGGACACGCTGCTCAAGAGATATCTTGCGGCGCGTGGCTGCATGATCGTTTTTCGGCCCGATCCCGCGGCCGCGAGAATGGAGGTCCGAGCGATCGATGGGTTCCGACCTTCGATTCTCGGCGCCACATACGATGTTGGAACTGGGCTGACCGGACTATGCGCTGCCTCGGGCGTTGCGATCCGTGTCGACGATGTCCGGCTGCATCAGCAAGAGTTCGACCACGGCTTACTACGTCGCGTTGAGCGGGCACACGGGCATCCGATCGAATCATGGCTAGCACTTCCGATAGGCCCGCCACACCGAAACTATGGCGTAATTAAGGTAGTGAATTCGACATATCCGGCGAAGTGGTTTACTGCGTTCGATCAAAGGCTCGGGACCGATGTGGCGATGAGGCTGCACGTAACAATCGAGAAGATTCTGCATGTAGAGCGTACGGTGGAAGCAACCAAAACTGCGCAGGAGAGTGCAGCAGCCGCTAGATCCGCGCAGAAGGGCGCTGAAGAAACGGCGCAACGGCGGCAGCAGGACATCATGACTGTCATGCATCAGCTGCAGGCGCCTCTTCTGGCCATTATCAATGCGCTTACCGGTATAGATTCCCATGGGTTAAGTGTTTTTAATGCGGATCTAATTGAGTATGCGACGGCGCTCGTAGAGGACGCGATCGCGCTAGGTTTCGGAACGGTGAGTGTCTTCGCAAAGGAGAGTGGCCGCAGCACCATGTTTCAAGAGGCGGAGATCGACGCCAGCAGTGAGCTGGAGGGGCTGACGAAACGGTTGCGCAGGACGCAGAAACGTGAAGATCTGTCATTTCGATTCCAACATGATCCGGAGTTCCCCCGCCTTAGTATGGATCCGGCAGTCTTCGCAAGTGTATTTTACAGTCTAATTCATAACGCGATGAAGTACGCAGATCATGGCAGTGAAGTTGTACTCGAATCAGGCTTTGAGGGATCTGCCGGTCAGGCGCCGCGTCCTGCGCTGAAGGTTAAGACCACTGGCGAACCAATTGATTGGGCCGAGCGGGAGCTGGTTTTCGGCAAGTTCGTGCGCGGTCACAGCGTTGAGCGCGGAAAGATTTATAAGGGCGTTGGGCTCGGGTTGTGGGTAGCGCGGGGCTTGATGGAGATGTTGGGTGGAGCGTTGACGCTGGAGCTCGATCGCGAAAACCCACGGCGCGCGATCTTTGTAGTTCATGTCCCGGGAGCCGAGCGGTACGAAAGAGGTTAGACGTGACGTCAAAGCAGATTCTGTGGGTCGATAATGATCCTGGCAATTTAGAAAGTCTTGTCAAGGCGTTGCAGGCTCGCGGGCACGCGATCACAACGTGCACGACTGTGTCTATTGGAGAGCGAGTCTTGCATGAGCATCGATTTGACCTTGTCATACTCGACGTGATGATGCCAGTAACAGAGGCGGAGCTAGCTGCGTATCCATACGCAGAGACTAATGACACGATGAGTACGGGGCTGGTGTTCTATAAGCGGATGCGCGCGAAGCTGGCGCCCGCCCCCGGTGGGGCGCCAGTACTTGTAATGACAGTTCGTATCGATCGCGCTATTGCCGAAGAGTTTGCATCTGCCGGTCTTCCCGCCAAGAGTTTCGCTACACGGTACGAGCTCCGGGATACGCGACAGTTCGTTGCTCGTGTCGAGACGATGATGGGTATAACAAATGCGTAATTTTTTTAGACGCAAGAATGTGCGTACGATAAAGTGGCTATTCTGGAAGGCCGCCTGGCCCGCTCTTGTGATATGCGGACTCTACCCGCTGCACAGGTACGTGGCGGATGGACCCTACCCGTTTGCTCACGCATTTGCTCATGGCGATTATTTACTTTTTGCGCTTCTGCTTTTGATTGAGACTGGGATTGAGAGTGACCACCTCTTTCATGAAAAGGTCTGGTTGGAGACCTTGCGGAACGCCTCATTATTGATGGCGCTCATCTTCACACTGCTGTTCGCCGGATCTAAATGGGACATGACTATAGTGTTACCGACTGCTGCCGAAGCACTGCGGCACCAGCGTATGAGCGTGTACGCGGTACTCAACTGCTGCGCTGCCGGTGTTGCGATATTGATGGGATTGGTGTCGTTTTACACCGTATGTGATATCGAGGACACTGAGGCCGTGACGAAAGCAACAACAAATGAGTGACATCTGGCTGCGCTTAGTTCTCGGTTCCGTATTGCTCGTCCTTGTTGTCGAGGTCGTGGTATTTGCTGCGCTACTCACGCGCCGATGGCGGCGGCGCCGTCAGGTGAGGTACGTAATAGAGTGCCGAGAGCGCGGCCTAACGCTCTTATATAGTCCGTCCGAGTTGGAAGTTGCTGGGTCGCTTCAACTGCTTGCTCGGTTTGGTGTGGGGGAGGCCTCGCCGGAGTTGTTAGCTCGTCTAGCAGAACTCACATCATCGAACGCTGCAAACGTTGCATCTTTGGCAGCGCGCGTCCTGCGAGATTATGGGACTCCCGCCTCGAAAGCGGGCGCGTCAACGTTGCCAAGATCATAGCCGAACCCACCGTTACTTCCGCACCGTGTCCATCAGCGCTGCGCTCAACCATCCGAGGAACTCGCTGCCTGCTCGCTCCGGGCAGAGCACACGGTGAAGCCGGATCGTAGAAATGGGCATGGTCGATTTCCTTCTCGCTGACGGGCCGTTGTCCGTCAATACAGGCATAGACCGTGGTCCGGCTTGAAAATCATCGGTCCGCGCGAACTTTCTCTTTTGGCGTGTCTCCGCCGAACGGCACGTTCTCTACGGCCTGGCTCGCCGCTGGCCGCGGCGCGGAATGCGCCTCGAATGTCGCACCGCGACGATCAGCAGGATTGCCGCCGCGACCGCTGCTGCGATTGCGATCCGCAGCAGCAATGGCACGTCCTGCCTGACCCATGATCGGGTTCGACTTGTCCCTTTCTCCCCACGCCAGGGACGTTGCCAGTCCGCTGTACAACAGGCCCGCGGTCCAGAGCGTGATCAGCGTGAAGTTCACGCAGGCAACCACCCGACATCATCATCGTTGTCCGCTGCTTCCGCTTCGCGTGCTCAACCACTTTGACGATGCGCTCCGTTCAGCCTTCCGTCACAGCTAGAAGGCCGAGCGGTACATCACACGCCCTCTTTCTTCTCCCGCAGCGTGCTTGCCGCCATCCCTCGCAGGATACCGCGGTAGGCGGACATGGGGCGGTCTCTTACGAGGAGGATGCTGTCGCGTTTGCGGATCATCTGCATGTGTTTGCCGGGGCGGAGGAGCACCCGGTCGCCGTCGTCGGTGATGACAATCTGGTATTTGGGTGAAACGCGAGCCTTTGGCATGGGGTCACCTGTTTTTTGCGGATCGAGGTCGCATCCTACACTCGATCGACGCGGGGGGAGTGTTCCGGGTCACGGGCTCGCGGGGCGGCGGGGCATTCCGTCACACATCCGCCTCAACGGCTCGCTCTCGCGAGACCTGAACAGCTGAGCAGCTGAGCAGCTGAACGGCGAAGTACACCGGGCAGCGCTATACGACACGCTGCCCGGCGCACATCAGGAACTCAGTTGGTGCTGACCCGGCGGAAGCGGATGTACCGCGTGACTGCTTCGGAGGGGGAGCCGCCGCTGCTGGCGGACTCCCACCGGGAGCGGGTGAGCGGCTCGATCTTCGCGAGCTTTTTCTTTTCAAGGGCGCTGTTGATGGCGGGGAGCTCTTTCTTTGCCCAGGCGTCGAACTCGGCGGCGACGTCGTTGAGCTCTTTGGCGAGCGCGTCGGCACGCTCGACCTGGGTGGCGGAGGGGCGGCCTTCGTAGAAGGTGACGTCGCCGTAGAGGTTGCTCATGTATTCGCGCAGGCGTTCTTCGCCGGTGATCATGCCGCCTTCTTTGGTGGCGACGATCTTGCGCCGGATGTCGTCGACTTTCGCCGAGGCGTCGCGGAGGCGTTTGGCGAGGGGGTCGGAGCCGAGCTTGCCGGCGCGCTCTTCGAGCGCGGTGCGCACGCCGTTGATGCGGTCGACGGCGTAGGTCATCTCGCCGAGAGAGGCGTGCACTTTCATGGCGAGGTCGAACTGCGCTTTGCGATCGGCCACGGTGTGCGTGCTGCGGCTGTCGGTGACGATCTGCAGCGGGGCGGTGAAGGTGTTCTTGTCCTTGGCCATCCGCACGGTGTAGGTGCCGGGGACGACGCGCGGGCCGACGGCGGCGCCGAAGGCGGCACTGGCGGCGGTCGGGACTTTCGGGGCCTTGAGGCGCATCGACCATTTGACGCGATTGAGGCCGCGGCGCTTGCTGGAGGGGATCGTGCCGATCACCTTGCCGTCGCCGTCAACCACGTCGAGCTTCATGTCGCCGAAGATGTGGCGCTTCTTCTGGTAGTAGGTGATGACGGCGTCGTTTGGCGAGTTCTGGCCGACGAAGACGGCGTCGCCGTTCGACCAGCCGCCGAAGGCGCTCAGCTTCTGCTCGATCGGCCCTTCGACGAGGAAGGCGATGTCCTGATTGAGCGTCTCCGGGGTCAGCGCGCGCAGCGGGCGGATGTCGTCGACGATCCAGATCCCGCGGCCGTGCGTGCCGATCACCAGGTCGTGATCGCGCGGATGGATGACCAGGTCGCGGACGGCGACGTTCGGGAGATCGCCCCCTTTGTACTGCGCCCACTGTTTGCCGCCGTCGAGCGAGATCCACAGTCCGAGCTCGGTGCCGAGGAAGAGGAGATTCGGGTTGACGAAATCCTGCCGGATGACGTGGGCGTAGCCCTTCACGCCGGAGTTATCGGCCAGGAGAGGCGTCCACGTCCTGCCGAAGTCGCTGGTGGTGTACGCGTACGGACGCATGTCGCCGGTGGTGTGCATGTCGAACGTCGCGAAGACGGTCCCCTCGTTGTGATGGCTGGCCTCGAGGTACGACACCCACGCGTTCTTCGGCAGGCCGGAGATGTTGGCGACGGTGTTCGTCCACGTCCTGCCGCCGTCGCGCGTGACCTGCAGGTTGCCGTCATCGGTGCCGGCCCAGATCACGTTGGCGTTCTTCGGCGATTCGGAGATGGCGTAGATGGTGGTGTGCATCTCGGCCGCGGAGTTGTCGACCGTCACGCCGCCGGAGAGCTCCTGCTTCTGCTTTTCCGGATCGTTGGTGCTGAGATCGGGAGAGATGCGCTCCCAGGTCTGGCCGCTGTCTTTCGTGCGGAAGAGGTACTGCGCGCCGACGTAGACCGTGCCTTTGTTGGTGGCGCTGAGGTGAATGGGGGTGTTCCAGTTGAAGCGGAGCTTCCCTTCCTTGTAGCCGGGCAGCGGCTGCACGGGACGGGTCTCGTGGGTCTTGCGATGAATGCGCGCGATGGCGCCCCCCTGGTACTCGGCGTAGATGTAATTCGGATCGGAGGGATCGGCGAACATCCAGAAGCCGTCGCCGCCGTACATGTTCTCCCAGCGGCCGTTGGTGATGCCGCCGGGGTACTCGGAGTCGCCGACCCACGAGCTGTTGTCCTGCAGACCGCCGTAGACCTTGTACGGCGCGTCCATGTCGACGCTGACGTGGTAGAACTGCGAGATCGGGAGGTTCTCTCCCTTCCACCATTTGTCGCCGGCGTCGTACGAGTACCAGATGCCGCCGTCGTCGGCGGTGATGACGTGGTCGGTGTTGTCGGGATTGATCCAGACGTCGTGGTGGTCGCCGTGCGTGCCGCCGTTGATGTTCGAGAAGGTCTTGCCGCCGTCGTTGCTGACGATCAGCGAGAGGTTCGGCTTGTAGACGCGGTCGGGGTTCTTCGGATCGACGATCAGGTTCGCGAAGTAGAACGGCCGCCAGACCATGTCCTGGCTGCGGTCGCGCAGCGACCAGGTCTTGCCGCCGTCGTCGGAGCGATAGAGCGCGTTGCGCGGCGGCTCGGCCTCGACCACCGCGTAGACGATGTTCGAGTTCGACGGCGCCACCGTGACGCCGACGCGGCCCCACGGCTTGGCCGGCAGGCCGTTGCCGGCGTCGGGCTTGATCTCGTTCCAGGTCGCGCCGCCGTCGGTCGATTTGTAGAGCCCGGAGCCGCTCGGCGCGTCGGGGCCTTCACCGCCGGAGCGGAAGGTCCACCCCTTGCGGCGGAAGTCCCAGAGGCTCGCGTAGAGCGTCTTCGGATTCTGCGCGTCGAGCGAGAGCATGCCGCAGCCGGTCGAGAGGTTGGAGCCCTTGAGCACCTTCGTCCACGTCTTGCCGGCGTCGCTGGTCTTGTAGACCCCGCGCTCGTCGCTGTCGCTCCAGAGCTTGCCGGGCGCGCAGACGTAGACGGTGTTCGAGTCGGTCGGGTCGATGGCGATCTTGGCGATCCGCTCGGTCTCTTTCAGACCGACGTTCGTCCAGTTCTCGCCGCCGTCGGTGGAGCGGTAGACGCCGTCGCCGATGGAGACGCTGTTGCGCGTCCACGGCTCGCCGGTGCCGACCCAGATGGTCTTCGGGTTCTTCCGGTCGATGGCCACGGCGCCGATCGACTGCACGTTCTGTTTGTCGAAGACCGGCTTGAATGTCGTTCCGCCGTTGACCGACTTCCAGACGCCGCCGCTGGCGGCGCCGACGAAGAGGGTGATGCGGTTGTTGTCTTTGATGGCGTCGATGGCGGCGATGCGGCCGCTCATGGCGGCCGAACCAATGTTGCGGGCGCCGAGGCCGGAGATCGTGTCGGAATCGATGCGGACCGGCGACTGCGCGAAGGCGGCGCCGGCCAGCAGAAGAGAGGAGAGAAGCGGTGTGAGGATTCGTTTCATCGTGTCATTTCCCCTTCGCGGGCGCGGCCGGTGCGGCCGGGCGGCGGAAGCGCGCTTCGTCGAGCGTCACGTTCGGCTCGATCTTTTCCCAGGTGACCACGCCTTTGTTCTGGCTCCCTTTCGGGCCGCTCTCGATGGAGTGGGGGAGGTACCAGCCGGCCACTTCTTTGTAGTCGCCGAGGATGGTCTCGAACTCGCGCGGGGCGCCGCGGACCATGCGGGTCAGCTCGACCTTGATCGGCACGTAGTAGTCGGTGTCCATGTAGTAATGCAGGACGTCGCCGTTCGCGAGCGTGACCTTCAGCTTGTGCGTGTCGGTGCCGTCGACCGGATCGAGTCCGAGGTACTCGACCGTGTTGCCCTTGGCCTTGTAGTTGACGAGCGGGCCGTCGAAGTCGGAGTCGAATACGACCCCCTTCATCTCATCCTCGGAGAGCGACTCGACGTCTTTCTTCCCCTGCCACGGCTCGATCTTCCAGCCGTCCTTGCCGTCGTAGGCGTTGATGCCGACCATGCCCTGGATCTGGAACTCGCTGCGGTACATGCCGGGCCGGCGGTTTTCCTCGACGTAGACCGCCTCGAAGCCGCCGCCGCCGGTGAACTTGCCGGTGCGGCGCAGCGACTGGACGGCCTGGATCTTCTCCATCCCTCCGACGGTCTTGATGTAGTTGTTGATGATCTCGTCGGCCGATTTCGCTGGTTCAGCGGATTGCGCTGTCTCAGCGGATTGGGCCCCGAGAGTCCCTGCCAAAAGCAATGTCCCTGCGAGAGCCAGGACGTGTCTGCGCATGCGGTCTCCTTTTTCGGACGGAAGTCTTCGCCGGATATTACGAAGACCCTCGTGGGAGGTTTGGCCCGAACGCGGAAAAAGGGATGAACGGGGGGATGGGTGGGATGGGTGGCGAGAATTGAGAATTAGAATTGAGGATTGAGGATTGAGGAACGACGCGGTCAGCTCACGGCGGCTCGGAGCTTCCGCGCTTCGTCGAGCAGGAGCAGGGCGGCTTCGTTCGCATCGCCGGGGGCGTGTTGCTCTTCGTCGGGGTCGCCGAGGCCGGTGTCGCGGTGGCGGCTGACCGCTTCGCGGAGGAGGTCGCGGATGGCGGCGGCGTCGTCGACGCCGCGAAAGTAGGCGACGTGCATCGGCTCGGCGCCCGGTTTCTGCTTGCCGTGCTTTTCCTCGCCGCCGCCGGCCGTGCGTACCTCGACGTCGGCGATGCCGAGCATCCGCTGCAGCGGCCCCTGACGGATGGAGATGTTCTGGATGTTGGCCAGGGCGATGGTTTTCTCGCGCACCGTGGCGATGCCCTCGCGGATGCGGATGGCGCGGTCGGAGAGCAGATACCAGCGCAGCTCGTAATCGAGCCGGATCAGCATCCAGCCGAAGATGATCTCGAGGAGCAGCGCCACCACCGCGAAGGCTTCACCAATCCGGATCAGCCAGAGCACGGTCGGCGGAAAGTTTTCGTCGATCCGGGTCAGGCCGTACAACGCGAAGACGAGGCCGATGGCGGCCGCGAGCTGGGTCAGTCCCCAGACGATCATCCGCAGCGTGAAGTAGTTCTGCGCCGCGCGGAAGGTCCTCGGCACGGAGCCGGGCGGCGGCGCCGGGGTCGGCGGCACTTTGAACACGCGCAGGACCAGGCCGCGCCAGTTCATTCTTTTGCCGCCGTTTCCCGAGCGTTGCTCTCCAGCGCCTCCCGGACGCGACGCAGCTCCTTCGCCACCTCGGTCAGCACCGACGCCAGATCGTTCGATTCGTCCCGCTTCGCCGGCGCTTCCTTCACGCCGCGCATCTTCGAATAGAGAAAGTCGCGCACCCGCTCGAACTCGTGCAGCCCTTCGAGGGTCATCTCCGCCGACGAGCTGCCACTGGCGGTCTGGATCTGAATCCGCGCGAGCTGCAGCCAGCGCTCGATCAGATTGCTGGTCAGGTGAATGTCCTGGATGCGCGCATACGTGAGGGTGATCTCCCGCCGGAAGAGGATCCCCCAGCGCATCGAGATCCCCTCGCTGTCGAACGAGTAGCGCATCGTGTGATAGCGAAAGTACAGCGGGATCAGCAACACGAAGAAGAACGGCCCCGCCAGCAGCGAGCTGAGCGCGTAGTACTTCAGCAGGGCAGGGGAAGGGCGGGTGATGGCGAAGACGTCATCGTGCGGCACGACCGCGATGTTACGCGCTTCGCCGCTCTTTCGCCCTCACCTCGGACACGTACCCCTCCAGCTCTCTGGCGCGATGCGCGGCGGTGTGTCCGTTCAGCGCCCGCTGGCGCGCGCGCAGTCCGATCTCGCGGCGGTCGTCCTCGTGAATGTCGTGCAGGTAGCGCAGCACGTCGTCGCTGGAGCGGGCGATGAGGATCTCGCGGTCGGGCTCGAAGAGTTTGTCGAGGCCGTCCCACCAGTCGCTGATGATCGGCACCGCGCAGGCCGCGGCTTCGAAGAGGCGGACGCTGGGTGACCAGCCGGCGCGGATCATCTCCACGCGGGTGACGTTCAGCGTGAAGCGTTGCGCGTTGTAGAAGCGGCGATGATCGCGCGGGGGGAGGTGCGTGACCCGTTTGACGTTGCGCGGCCAGGAGAGATCGTCGGGATACTGCGGGCCGGCCACGATGAAGCGGCCTTCGGGCCAGCGGCGCGCCGGTTCGTTCAGCAACGCTTCGACGGTCGGCTGGCGATCGTCGCTGTAGGTGCCGAGGTAGCCGAGGTCCCACTTGATCCGCTCGCGCTTCGGGAAGTAATGCTCGGGATCGAACGAGCAGTAGAGCGCGCGCGCCCGCGGCGATCCGTATTTCTTCTCGATGCGCCGCAGGGTGGGGCCGCCGGTGAAGGAGAGATAGAGGTCGTAGCGCGGGATGAGATGGGGCGAGAGGTATTCGAAGTCGCCTTTCGCCAGTTTGGCCAGCGTCACCGGCGTGTCGATATCGTAGAAAGCGGTGACGCCCTCCGCGGTCTCGGTCACCCATTCGCCGACGGCCACGCCGTCCGGAACGTACGAGCCGACGATCACCAGATCGGCTTCACGGACGTGGCGGGTGTAGCGCTGTTTGAGCTGCCCGAGTCCGCGGTAGAGCCGGGTCGCGCAGTAGGGGGGCTCGGGGAGATCGCGGTTGCCGGCGTACCACGGCACGTCGCGCTCCAGGAAGAGGACGTCGTGTCCGTTCGCGGCCAGCTCGCGCACGAGGCCGCGATAGGTGGTGGCGTGACCGTTACCCCACGACGAGGTGATCGACAGGCCGAGGATGACGATGTTCATGACGGGTTTGTCTCGAACGAGGAACGCGCAAGGATGAACGAGGAACGTTCCGCGCTCATCCTTCCGCGTTCCTCGTTTCCGTAGCCGTTGAGAATCTCGACGACCTGCTTTGCCCTGTGCTCGTACGTATGCTCGGCGAGGACGCGCCGCATGGCGGCCTGTCCGATCCGCTTCGCTCGCTCGCCGTCCAGCTCTTCCACGATCGCCGCGACCTCGGCGCCGTCACGCGCGACGAGCACTTCGGTCTCCGGCTCGAGGAAGAAGTCGATCCCTTCCCAGGCGTCGGTGATCAGGCAGGCCGCGGCGCCGGCCGCTTCGAAGACGCGCGTGGCGGGCGACCAGCCGTTGGAGGCCATCGATTCGCGCGAGACGTTGAGCACCGCGCGCGGCGTGCAGTTGAACGCGTTGTGATCGCCGGTGAAGACGTGTCCGAGGTAACGGACGGAGGGAGGCAGCCCCTTGTCGCCCCAGCCGGAGCCGCCGAGCAGAAAGCGGTGGTTGGGCAGGAGCGCCGCGGCGCGGAGGAAGAACTCCTCGACGCGCACCTCGCGGTCGGGCAGACGATTGCCGAGGAACGAGAGGTCGGCGTCGAAGTCGGGATTCGGCTCGACCGGATGATGGGTGGTCGGATCGAGGGCGTTGTAGATCGGGATGCATTCGCGCGCCCCGAAACGGCGGTATTTCTCGACCACCGGATCGCCGCCGCCGTAGGTGAAGATGAAGTCGTACTGCGGCACGCAGGAGCGGAACGGATCGCGCTCGTCGTTCTGCATCCGTTCGAGCGTGGCCGGTGCGTCGACGTCCCAGAAGATGATGGTCTGGCCGGGGCGACGGAGATCGAGCACGGCGCGCTCGAGCAGCTCGTCGAAGACGCCGACGCCGCTCGCTTTCACCACCACGTCGTACTGCTTCGCTTCGTCGAGGACGCGCTGCACGCCGTCCGTTCCCTCGCCGGGGTAGACCACCACGCGCGCCCATTCGGGGTCTTCTTTGAGGTCGCGGTTCTTCTGCCGGTCGTAAGCGTCGGGCTCGAAGAACGTCACCTCGCAGCCGTGCGCGGCGAGGTTGCGGATGATGCCGCGGTAGTAGGTCGCGGCGCCGTTCCAGTACGCGGAGACGAGGGAGCTGCCGTAGAACGCGACCTTCATGTCGTGGCCAGTTGCACCGGTTGCCGGTCGAAGGTGAAGGTCTCGAGGATCTGTTCGAGCTCGGAGACGCGGTGCGCGCAGGTGTGCCGGCTCTGGATGGTCTGCAATCCATTGCGGGCGAGCTCCTGCGCCAGCTCGCGGTCGTTCAGCACGGCCTGCATCTGCTTCTTCATCTCCGCGCCGTCTTTCGCGACGAGGTAATCGCGGCCGGCGGTGAAGAGCCCCTCCACGTCGTCCCACGGCGCGCTGATGAGCGGAATCGCGCAGGCCATCGCTTCGAAGGGGCGGATGGTGGGGATGCCGCGCAGCGTGGTGACGTACGGCCGCCGCGGCACGTGGACGGTCATGCGGTACCGCGAGAAGACCTCGGCCGCCTTCCAGTTCGGCAGCCAGCCGGCGTAGTCGATGTTCGCCGCGCGCAGCGCCCGCACCGCGTCGTCGGGATAACGGACGCCGTGCACTTTCGCTTTGAGCGCGAGCTCGGCGATCGGGTCGATGAGGAACTCGTGCAGCTCCGCGGTGCGCTCGTCATCGCCCCAGTTGCCGATCCAGACCACGTCCCCTTCCGCCTCACCGCGCGGGCGGGGATGGAACATGCGCGTGTCGGCGGCCTCGTGCCACGTCCAAGCGCGCTGGGTCCAGCCGCGCTGCAGATAGATGTCGCGGATGACGTTGCCGTACGCGAGGACGCCGTCGTAGCTGGAGAGGTCGTACTCCGCCATCTCTTCCGGCTTCGTGGCGGCGCGGTGATGCGTGTCGTGGAAGAGCAGGCGATAGGAGCGGCGCGAGGCGCGATGCTCGCCGATGCGGCGGACCAGCTCGTGATCCGACCACTCGTGCACGATCACGACGTCGGCCTCGTCGAGGAGCTGATCGAGATCGAGCGTGGCCAGGTCGTACTCGGCCGAGCGGAGATGCGGAAAGGCGCGGCGGAAGTCGTCGATCGGCTTCGTGCCGTAATCGGCGATCAGGTTCCTGACGCTCCAGCCGTCGTTCGGCTCGTAGACCGTGACGTCGTTGCCGCGGTCGAGCAGCTCGGTGACGATGCCGCGCAGAAAGTGTGCGTTGCCGTGGTTCCAGTCGGAGACCAGCGAGTGATAGAAGAGAACGAAATTCATGCGGGATTCGGTTCCTCGGTTCCTCGGTTCCTCGGAGTTCCTCGGAGTTCCTCGGGGGGGGCGACGGCACGGCCGAGGAACTCCGAGGAACCCGAAGAACCCCGAGGAACCGCCTTCAACGCTTCGTACGTTCCGCGGTAGCCGTCCGCCATCCGTTGCGGAGTGTACTGCGCGGCACGTTGCTTCGCGCGGCGGGCCAGCTCTTCACGCAGCTCGTCGGTGGCCAGCACTTCGTTGACGGCGCGGGCGATCTCGCGCGGACGGCGCGGTTTGACGAAGAGCGCGGCGTCGCCCCAGATCTCGCGCAGCGACGGGATGTCGCCGATCACCAGCGCGCAGCCGGCGTTCGCCGCTTCGAGGATGGAGAGGCCGAACGGTTCGTAAAGAGCGGGGAAGAGATAGATCGACGACGACGCGAAGGCGCGCCGCATGTCGCTCTCGTCGAGGCGCCCCAGGTGCTGGACGTTGGCCGATTGCTCGCCGCCGTCGCCGGCGATGCGGATCGGTGCGTCGATCATCGGTGCGGCCTCGACGACGGCGCGGAGATTCTTCGCCTCGTCCCACATCCGTCCGGCCGCGAAGACCGTCTTCTCGCGCTCGACGGACGGCGCCTCGAAGGTGCGGCCGTTGTAGATCAGGCGCGAGCGGGCGTCGAAGCGGTAGTGCTCGTGCAGCGCGCCGAGCATCCACGCGCTCGGCGCCGCGACCAGATCGGCGCAGGCCAGCCCGCGCTCGACGTGCTCGCGATAGATGTCCCACTCGCGCGGCGCATCCTCATCCTTCACCGCGCACCACCACGACACCACGCACGAATGGCCGACGATCAGCTTCGGTGCGCGGAAGGGGAGCGCGCCGTGCGCGTAGCCGTTGAGGTGGATGAGATCGGGACGCTCGGTTGCTTCGAGATCGAGCAGCCAGTCGCCCGCGCGAGTGACGTCCTCCCACGGCTCGTCCTGCCATTCGAGCTTGTACTCGCTCTCGATCAGCTTCGCGTTCGGCGGGACCTCACCGCGCTGATTGCCGTTGGCCTTGCGGCCCATGGTGGCGAGGATGAACTCGATGTCGGGAAGGGCGCGGATCAACTCGATCGCGTAGGTCCAGACGCCGCCGACGGTGTCGGCTGTCATCAGGACTTTCATCGGCAGGTGCCTCCGATTGTCATCCTGAGCGTCAGCGAAGGACCCCCCGGCGCTTGCAGATGCACCGGGCACCGCGCCTGTGGCAGGGGGTGCTTCGGCCGTCTGCGCGGCCTCAGGATGACAGCGGGGTGTAAGGCGTGGCCGGTGTGGTGTGGGCTTCCAGCCCACCCCTCGTGCTCTGGGTCGGAGTGTGTCCGCAGCACTTTCACTTGCCGGCGCTCCGGTACATGGCGTCCAGCGTCTCCGCCACCTCGATCACATGCGCGATCTCGGGATCGAAACGGTTGCTGCTCGCGAGCCGCTCCGCCCACACCACGATGGCTTTGCCGCCCCAGGCGTCGCCCGGTTCGGTGAGGCGGGTGGTCCGGGTCTTTACCCGATGCTCGGCCACAAAGTCGTAGAACGAGCCGTTCACGTTGTGGAACGACGCCGCGCCTTGCGTGCCGTAGAAGGTCGCGCCGATGACCGCGTCCTGTCCGGCGGAGAGGTTCCACGAGCAGGCCAGCTGCATCGTCACGCCGCCGTCCAGGTCGATCAGGGCGGTGGCGAAATCTTCGACGGAGTGGCCGCCGTGATGAGCCATGCGCGCGGTGACGTTTTTCACGGGCGGGAAGCCGAGCGTCCAGAGGCCGATGTCGGCCAGGTGGATGCCGAGGTCGATGACGCAGCCGCCGCCCGACTGGGCGGCGTCGTAGAACCATGGTTTGTCGGGGCCGTACGCATTGTGGAAGACGAGATCGACCGCGAAGATCTCGCCGAGGGTCTTCTCCTCCACCAGCCGCTTCACCGCCTGCAGTCCAACCGTGTGGCGATACGAAAGGTCGACGCCGAGGAGGCGATCGTTGGCGCGAGCGGCTTCGACGACGCGGCGCGTTTCCTCCGCGTTACGGCCGAGCGGCTTCTGGCAGAAGACCGCCTTGCCGCGCTCGAGCGCAGCGATGGCCTGTTCGGCGTGCATGGCGCTCGGCGTGGCGATGACGAT
Organism: Thermoanaerobaculia bacterium; assembly: GCA_036398925.1. Taxonomy (GTDB): domain Bacteria; phylum Acidobacteriota; class Thermoanaerobaculia; order Gp7-AA8; family Gp7-AA8; genus DASWOB01. The sequence goes on along the minus strand of DASWOB010000086.1, from coordinate 19,397 downwards.
CGCATCGGCATCGGACGCGAGCAGATCGTCGAACGACTCCGCCACGTTCGCACCAGTCAAATCGGCGGCGAACGGATCGCAGACGTACGCGACCTCCGCGAGGCCGGCTTCCACCACCGCGTTCATGCGATGGCGGCCGATCCATCCGAGGCCGCAGAACGCCAGACGCGGTCTGGCGGATTGAGGATTGAGGATGGAGGATTGAGGAAGGGCGCTCATTGGAAGACCACCGTTCCTTTGACGAAGTGGTCGGGGCGCTCGGCGACGTCATTCAGCGCACGATCGAGCTCGTCGAGGGCGTAGGTGTGGGTGAGCAGCGGGGTCGGGTCGATGCGGCCGCTGAGCACCGCTTCGACGGCGTCGTTCATCCCCCGCACGTAATTGCGCGGGTCGCGCTCGTGCGCGTTGACGACGTCGAGGCCGAGCCAGTTCCAGTTCTGCATGTTCACCTGGCGCGGGCCGTCCTGGTGATAGCCGGCGATGACCAGCCGCCCGCGTTCGCCGATGATGTCGTTGGCGATGTCGAGCGGCCACTGGGTGCCGACGCATTCGATGACCCGCTCCGCGCCGCGCCCTTCGGTCAGCTCTTCCTTCACGCGGCGGACGATCTCCCAGTGGTCGTTCATGGCGATGGTCTCGTCGGCGCCGCACTGCCTGGCCAGCTCACGCGCCGATTCGCGCCGCGAGATCGCGATCACCCGCGCCCCGGCCGACTTGGCGAGCTGGATCAGGAGATTGCCGAGGAAGCCGGCGCCGATGATGGCGACGGTCTGGCTGGCCTCGATCTCCGAGCGGCGGAAGATATTCATCGCGCAGCCGATGGCCTCGCCGGGGAAGAGCCGTCCGGCAAGCTCCTCGGGGATGCGCACCAGCGACTCCGCGTTCGCGACGTCGTACTCGGCGAAGGCGCGGTTGGAGAGGAAGGCCACCCGCTCGCCGGCGCGGACGTTCTCGACGCCGTCGCCGACGTCGTCGATGACCCCCCATCCTTCGTGGCCGGGCATTCCCGCCTCGATCGGGTATTGAAACCAATCGCGGCCTTCCCACACCGGGAGACTGGACGCGCAGACGCCGCAGCCCTCGAGGCGCACGCGGACTTCTCCGCGCGCCGGGCTCGGCTTTTCAGTGGACACAACTTCGAGTTTGCGGCTTCCCGCGATCTGGGCAGCTTTCATAGAAAGATGAATTACTCGACGACGGTGCTGATCGGTACCAGCGGGCGATCGGAGACGCGCGGCATCGCCGCGGAGGCCGCCGGAACGCCGCTGGCCGCCGGAAGCATCCGCTCGATCCCATGCTGGACCAATGCCGGAACGCCGGTGGCGATCAGCCACTGCCGCAGCATGGCGATCCCTTCCTCCACCGAGACCTTCGGCGCCCAGCCGGTGAGGTCGGAGAAGCGGCGGTTGTCGGAGACGTAGTACTTCTGATCTCCCGTCCGCCAGTCGCCCCAGTCGACGCGCGCTTCGCGTCCTTCGAACCTGGCGATCATCGAGAGCAGCTCGCGCAGGCTGACGGTATTGCGGGCGCCGCCGCCGATGTTGAAGGCCTGTCCCGAGCACGCGTCGATGTGCTCGGCTGCCAGCAGGAACGCGTCCACCAGGTCGTCGACGAAGAGGATGTCGCGCACCTGCTTGCCGTCGCCGTAGATGGTGATCGGCTCGCGGTTGATCGCGCGAATGAGAAAGTGCGCGACCCATCCCTGATCCTCGGTGCCGAACTGGTGCGGCCCGTAGATGCAGCTCATCCGGAAGACGACGGTCTGCAGGCCGTAGCTGCGCGCGTAATCGCGCACGTACTGATCGGCTGCCCCTTTGGAGCATCCATACGGGGAGTGAAAGTCGAGCCGCCGCTCCTCGGAGATGCCGTTCTGCTCGATGACGGTTTTGCGCGGGGCGTAACGCTGCTTCTTCTCGCGCATGGTCACGTCTTCGAGGCCGCCGTAGACCTTGTTGGTGGAGGTGAAGAAGAGGGGAGGCTGCTGGGCGCTCTGGCGGATCGCCTCGAGGAGATTGAACGTGCCGCGCGCGTTGACGTCGAAGTCGTCGACCGGATCGGCGAGGCTGGTCGTCACCGCCACCTGGGCGGCGAAGTGGAAGACCTGGGTGGCGCGGCGGACCGCGTCGCGCACCGCGCTCATGTCGCGCATGTCGGCGTTGCGGAACGTCACCAGCTCGCCATGTGTCTCGCGCAGCCAGTCGAGATTGCGCTCCACGCCGGGGCGCGAGAGATTGTCGAAGACGCAGACCCGCTGTCCCTGCGACAGCAGCCGATCGGCGAGGTTGGTACCGACGAAACCGCAGCCGCCCGTGATCAGAATGTAGGAGTCGTCGGTCTGTCTCCGCACGACCTTCATACCGTCAACCCCCGCTGCGAAAGCTCGGCAGCGGCTTGCTGCACGCGATCGACGGCGATCTGCCCTTCGAGCCACTGCGCCAGCTCGATGAGTGAGTCCTCGAGCTGCACCTTCGGCTCGTAGCCGAGCAGGCTGCGTGTCGAAGAGATGTCGGCGAAGCAGTGGCGGATGTCGCCGACGCGATACTTGCCGGTCACTTCGGGCGCGAGATCGCGGCCGAGGACCTCGGCGAGGCGGCGTCCGACTTCCATGACCGTGTAGTTCCGGCCGCTGCCGACGTTGAAGACCTGTCCCGCCACTGCCGGGGCGTTCTCCATCGCCAGGATGCAGGCCTGGGCGACGTCGAGGACACTGACGAAATCGCGGCGCTGCTCGCCGTCTTCGTTGACCAGCGGGGCGTTGTTGTTGAGGAGGCGGGAGGCGAAGATCGCCAGCACGCCGGTGTACGGATTCGACAGCGCCTGACGGGTGCCGTAGACGTTGAAGAATCGCATCGCGACCGTCGGGATACCGTACGCGCGGCCGATCAGGAGGCAGAGGCGTTCCTGGTCGTACTTCGAGAGCGCGTAAACACTGGCGAGGGTGGGAGCTTTCGATTCCGGCGTGGGGATCGGCGTCAGCGCGTTGCCGCCCTGGTCCATCACTTCCCACTGCCGCAACTTGAGCTGCTCGAGGGTGCGATCGGTTCCGGCCACGATGCGCCCTTCGGCGTCGCGGTAGAGCCCCTCACCATAGATGCTCATGCTCGACGCGACCACCAGCCGCTCCACCGGGCGCTGGATCAGCGCTTCGAGGAGGACCGCCGTGCCGCGGTTGTTGACGTCGGTGTAGTTCTCGACCTCGTACATCGACTGGCCGACGCCGACCTTGGCCGCGAGGTGAAAGACGGTGTCGACGCCTTCGAGCGCCTTGCGCACCGCCGTCGCGTCGCGCACGTCGCCGACCAGCAGTTCGACCTCCGGGTCGAGATAGTCCGGCCGACGCTGGCCGTCGCCGTGCACCTGGGGATCGAGATTGTCGAGGACGCGGACCTTGTGACCGCGTTGCAGGAGGGCATCGGCCAGATGTGAACCGATGAATCCGGCGCCCCCCGTGATCAGTACTCCCTTGCTCATCGCTTCGTCTCTTTCTCTTTTATCGCGCCTCGGACAGCGCGTCGCTGGGGCACCCAACTACAGATTTGTCTGGGGAGGAAGAGGCTGGTTACTCCATGTCATTGCTGAGCTGAATGAGGAGCAATTTACGTTCCAGATACGCAAAGTCGAAACTGCTCCCTTTGCGTGAAGCGCAATTGATGAAAATGGGAACTTTTGGGAGTCGTGTTTGTGGGTTTGTTCAGCCGTTCAGCTACTCAGCTACTCAGCTGTTCAGCTGTTCAGCTGTTCAGCTGTTCAGGGGAAGCCGCTACCGCGTTGCCGTGGCGCTGGCGGAGGCTCGCTGCGTGCCGGTATCACGTGCCGCCACGTAATTGAGGTGCGCCACGAAGGCGTTGAAGAGCTTTTCGCTCTCCTCGGGCGGGGTCTGCGTCTTCGACAGCTCCTCGACGTGCGGCCCGCCGGTGCGGAGCTCGAGGTGCGGGTCGCGGAGGAGCATCTGGATCAGCATCTCGGAGATCGCGAACTGCTTCGGGAGGGTGATGGCCTTCGCCTTGGCGGCCTTGGCGAGGGTCGCGCGGGTGGCGGGGGCGAGCTCTTTCACGTTGCCGACCAGGGTGGTCTCGATCTGGCTCGTACCGGGGGTAATCACGGTGATGCGGCTGCGGCGCGGGTTGAACTCGTCGCTCGCCCCGAGGATCCCTTTGTTGGCTGGGAGGAAGAGCTTGTCGCCGTTGTTCGGGTCGAGGTTCCGGTAGATCTCGGGACGCAGCAGACGGCCGGAGTTGCAGGCGCTGATGACGAGGTAGCGGACGCCGAGGGGCTCGGTCCGCTCCTGCAGGGCGCCGACGGAGATGTAGGAGCGGTCGGCGTCTTCTTTCTTGCTGACCTGCAGCTTGAGACCGTTGCCGTTGGTGCCGTGCGTCTCGAGGATCAGCGTCCGGATGCGCCGCCCCGGGTGGGTGCGGTTATAGGTGGCAATGTCGTCCAGGACCTGCGACCAGTCGGCGTTGTCAAAGCAGGCGAAGCCGATGGCCTGGTAGAAACGGCAGTTACCGGGGACGGAGAGGTCGGGGGAGAAGACGATGCCGACCCCCAGGCCGATGTCCGTCAACTGCGCATAGGGCGCGGAGGGCCACGCTTTCGCGAGCAACGCCTGCGTCCGCTCGAACGCCTGGGCGGTCGAGGCGAAGAGGAAGACAACGAGAAGGAAGATCGGAGCTCGTCGGGTCATGGTCGTGTCGAATTCGTACGGGGCGGGCCCAGTGAGCCCGCCCGATCTCTCTGCTGAAGCTACACTTAGGCGTTAGTCCTTGCTCATGCGGCGCCGCGAGCCGGTCGTGCCGGTGGTCGTGTCGTCGTCATCGTCGTCAGTCGTTTGCGAACCAGAGGCCATGCTGCGATTGGTGGTGCTGCCGCCGGTCTGATTGCTCGTGTTCGTCTGGTTGGCGGTGTTGCCGCTGGTGTTGTTGAGGTTGCTGGCAGTGGTGTTGTTGATCGAACCGGTGCGGGTCGAGCCCGACATGTTCGTCGCCGCGGTCGAGCCGCTCTGGTTGTTGTTGTTCATCGAGCCGCTCTGATTCATCGAACCGCTCTGGTTCGTGCCGCTGGTGTTGTTGTTCCAGTTGTTGTTGGTACCCGAGGCGCTCGTGCCGCTCTGTGTACCGCTCTGGTTGTTGTTCATCGAGCCGCTGGCCGACCCGCTCATCGTGCCGGTGCCGCTCTGCGACGTACCCGACGTATGACCCTGCATCGTGCCGGTGCCGCTCATGGCCGCGGTGTTGTCCGTCATCGTTCCGGTGCCGGTGCCGCTGGTCCCGCTGACGCTGGTCGTGTTCGAGGCCGAGCCCTGCAGATTGGCGGTGCCGACCGGCGTGCCGGTGGTCTGCTCGCGGTGGTCGAGGCCGGACGTCGACGTGCCGGTGCTGGTGCCGCTGGTGTTGTGCATGTGGCCCTGCATCGTCGTCGCGCCGGTGGCCTGGGTCGTGGTCTGCTGGCCTGTGCTGGTGGCGCTGTTCGTAGCCGTATCACCACTGTTGTTGCCGCTGTTGTTGTTGCCTGACTGCGTACCGCTGCTGGAGGTCATGCCGCCCTGATCGGACGTCATGGTGTCGCCGGTGCCGCCGCCCGATGCGCAGCTCCACGTGAACAGCGACAGCACTGCAATGAAAGTGAGCAAAACTCTCTGCATTCGCATACCGTAAATTCCTCCTGTCGGTTTGCGTGTATCGCAAACTTCTGGCCTGAATTTGCGGACACGGATCAGCGCGGCTGCAGATTTTTGAGGCCGGTCTTCGCGGCCTCGGAGTTCCGCGGTTCCTGTTGGCTGTTGAGGGGTGACCGAGCTGTTGAGCTGTTGAGCGAGAGATGGATTTGAAGGATCAAAACACTTCTCTCTCGCTCAATAGCTCAACAGCTCCGTCACCCCTCAATGGCCCCGCCCGACCCGGTCGTCGCCAGGGGATCCTTCGCTTCGCTCAGGAAGACACGTGGAGTGGAGAGGCCGCGGTCGGCGGGGCGTACCCCAGGAACCGAGGAACCGAGGAACGGATCTATCGCGTCAACTGCCGCAGCGCGCCCTTCAGCAGCGCCGAGAACTCCGGCTCGCCGTCGAGCTCCTTGCGCGCTTTCTCCACGGCCAGGTCGGCGTCCTTGGGGCGGTAGCCGAGGTTGACCAGCGCTGACTGCACGTCGTCGTCGACCGAAGCGCGCGAGGGGGCAACCGGTGTGGCGGACGTGCCGGCGCCGATCACCAGCTTGTCGCGCAGCTCGAGGCAGATCCGCTCCGCGGTCTTCTTCCCCACGCCGGGAATCGACGACAGCTTGCGCGCGTCGCTCCGCGCGATGGCATCCGCCAGGTCGGCCGGATCGATCCCGGAGAGAATCTTCTGCGCCAGCGTCGGCCCGATCCCGGAGATCGAGATCAGCTTCTCGAACGCCACCTTCTCGTCGCCCGATGCAAAGCCGTAGAGCGCGAGCGTGTCCTCCCGCACATAGGTATAGAGGTCGAGCGCCACATCGCGCTTTCCCTCGATGCGGTAGTACGTCTGCAGCGAGATGTGGATCTGATAGCCGACCCCGCCGGCGATGACCAGCGCCCGGGTCGCGTCGAGCTGGCGGAGCGTTCCTTCGATATATCCGAGCACGCTAGCGCTCCTTTGGAGCGGATTGAGGATTGAGGATTGAGGATTGAGGAAGCTGCGCTGCGCGGTCGTTCATCGTCTCATTTCCTCAATCCTCAATCCTTCAATCCTCAATCCGCTGAGCGCAGCTCAGCGCCGTCTCCAGCGCGTGCCGGCCGGCGTGTCTTCCAGCAGGATCCCGCGCGCGACCAGCTCGTCGCGGATGCGATCCGACTCCGCAAAGTTGCGTGCTTTCCGGGCGGCGATGCGGGCGGCGATCATCGCTTCGATCTCCGCGTCGAGGTTCTGGTCGCCCTTCGGCAGGAGGTCGAGCACCGCGTCGGCTTTCAGCACCGCGGCGCGAATCCCTTCGGCATCGCCGGCCGAGATGCGGCCGGCGTCGATGGCGCTGTTCGCGTCGCGGATGAGCGTGAAGAGCGCCGCCAGCGCGCCGGCGGTGTTGAGATCGTCGTCCATCGCCTCCTGGAACTGCGCCAGGAAGTTGCCGATCAGCGCGTCCCCCTCCTCGTCGGCGTGGGCCGCGTCCTTCGGCGCCGACCTGGCGACGTCGGCCAGGCGCAGCAGGAACGACTCGATGCGCGTCAGGGCCGCTTTCGCATCCTCCAGCGACTGCGTGGTGAAGTTCAGCTTGGTCCGGTGCGGCACGGAGATCAGCGCGTAACGCAGCGTCACCGCGTCGAAGCCCATCTCTTCGATGTCTTTCAGCGTGTGGATGTTGCCGAGCGACTTCGACATCTTCTGCTGATCGACGTTCAGGTGCTCGCCATGAACCCAGAAGCGGACGAACGGCTTGCCGGTGGCCCCTTCACTCTGGGCGATCTCGTTCTCGTGGTGCGGGAAGATCAGGTCGACCGCGCCGGTGTGGATGTCGAACGACTCGCCGAGGAGGTCCATCGCCATCGCGGAGCACTCGAGGTGCCATCCCGGGCGCCCTTCGCCGATGGCGGTCTCCCACGACGGCTCGCCTTCCTTCTTCGACTTCCAGAGCACGAAGTCGCGGGCCGACTCTTTCTCGTACTCGTCCGACTCGATGCGCGAATACTCGCTGGAGTGGTCGATCTCCACGCGCGCCAGCTTCCCGTAGCCCGGCAGCGTCGAGACGCGAAAGTAGGTCGAGCCGTCGGCGTCGTACGTGTGACCGCGCCCGCGCAGCTTCTCCACCAGGCTGACCATCTGCGGGATGTACTCGGTCGCGCGCGGGTAATGGTCGGCGCGCTTGACGCGCAGCGCATCGAGCGAGCTGTGGAAGGCCTCGATGTACGGCTCGACGTAGGTGCGGATGTCCTTTCCGGCCGCGTTCGCGTTCCGGATGATCTTGTCCTCGACGTCGGTGATGTTCATGACCTGCGTGACCTTCAAGCCGCGGTACTCGAGGTAGCGCCGCAGCAGATCGCTCCAGAGGAACGTGCGCAGGTTTCCGATGTGCGGGTGGTTGTAGACCGTCGGACCGCACGAATACATCCGCACCTCACCCGGCACCAGCGGGATGAAGACTTCCAGTTCGCGCGTGAGGGTGTTGTAGAGACGGAGGTCCGACATGGCGGGGCGATTATAGGCGGAGCGTTTGGATGTCGTTGTTCCGTCGCGCGTGGAGAACGATGAGCGATGAGCGATGAACTTCTTCCGGCGCACCGTTCATCGCTCATCGCTCATCATTCATCGTTCGACGTACCCTACGCCCCATGCTCACCCGCGACACCTTCGCCACCACCTTCTCCCGCCGCGCCGTCTTCGGCATGATCCACCTCCTCCCGCTGCCGGGCGCGCCGCTCTTCGTTTCCATGGAAGAAGTGCTCGACGCCGCGTTGCGTGATGCACGGGCGATCTGCGAAGGGGGAGCGGACGGTCTGATCTTCGAGAACTTTGGCGATCGGCCCTTCACCCGGGGACGGGTCGAGGCGGAGACGATTGCCGCGATGACCCGCGTGGTGACGGAGGTCGTGCGGGAGGTGCGGATGCCGTTCGGCGTGAACGTGCTGCGCAACGACGCCCGCTCGGCACTCGCGATTGCGGCCGCGACCGGAGCGGCGTTCATCCGCGTCAACGTCCACACCGGCGCGATGCTCACCGATCAGGGGCTGATCGAGGGCGATGCCTACGCCACCATGCGCGAGCGAGCGCGGCTCACCCCCGGCGTTCACCTGTTCGCCGATCACCTCGTCAAGCACGCCACCCCGCTCGGCGACGTCGATCCGATCCAATCGGCGAAAGATCTCCGCCTGCGCGGCCTCGCCGACGCGCTCATCGTCAGCGGGATCGAGACCGGCGCCGCCGCCGATCCGCGGCGGCTGATCACGCTCCGCGAGGCCCTGGGCGACGCGCCGCTCCTTCTCGGCAGCGGTCTGACGGAAGACAACGCGGTCTCATTCGCCGATGCCGACGGGGCGATCGTCGGGACGTCGATCAAGCGCGGGGGGCGGCTCGACGAGCCGGTCGACGCGCGGAGGGTCGAGCGGATCGTCAAGGCCTTCCGCGGCTGACGTCTCACCCGCCGCGACCAGCGCATTGCGGAAGAGCACCGGCCCGATCAGCTGATTGACGACGATCGTGCCGATGACCACCGTTCCCATCACCCGGCCCCACGGCGCGTAGTCGACCAGCATCAGCGAGGCGAGGGCGATGGCCACGCCCGCCTGCGGCAGGAGGCCGAGCGTCAGCCGCCGCGCGAACGCGGCGTCGATCCCTGCCGCGCGGGCGCTGAGCCGCGCGCCGAGCCAGATGCCGAGGAAGCGGACCACGCACGCGGCCAGCGCAAACGGCGCGACGTGCAGGAACGCCCGCAACTGCACCTCGGCACCGACCACCGCGAAGAAGATCGCGAAGACCGGCATCGCCACCGGCTCCGCGGTGCGCGTCAATCGCTCCCCGCCGATCGGCGTTACGTTCTCGAGGAACATCCCGGCCGCGAGGCCGACCAGCAGCGGATTGAGGTGCAGCACGTGGCCCGCCTCGGCGGCGATGAAGAGGATCGCGAACGTCACCAGCCCGATCCCCGCCGAGACGCGCACCACATACGCCGCCAGCAGTGCTCCGGCGATGGCGCCGGCGAGGATGGAGCCGAAAATGTGCGGCACGAGCAGGGCGAAGCCGGCCGACGTTCCCTCGCTCGGGAAGACCGCGTGCGCGGCGGTGCTCGACAGCGCGTACGTGACGACGATGACCAGATCGGCGAGGACGACGATCGAGAGCGCCATTTCGCTGAGTGGCCCCTTCGCCTTCGTCTCCGAGATGATCCCCACCACCACGGCGGGGGAGAAGGCGGCCAGCACGTTCGCGCAGACCAGCGCCACGGCTGCCCGCTGGAGCGGCGAGAAATCGGCGGTGATCGGCACGAAGTGGGTGATCGCGTAGAGGAGCGCAAAGAGCAGCAGCGCCGAGGCGAACAGCGTCGCCAGCGAGAGCGTCCCGATAGCCCGCAGCTTCGGACGAAGGTGCGAGAGATTCAGCTCGCAGCCGGCCAGAAAGGCGATCAACCCGACCGCGGTCCCCTTCACCAGCGCCAGGTCGGGCAGCATCTTCGCCGAGATCAGGCCGAGCATCTCCGGGCCGAAGAGCAGCCCGATCACGATGTAGCCGGTCAGGCGCGGCATCTTCAGCGCATCGCAGAGATACCCCGCCTGCACCGCCGCGATCAGCAGAAATCCGAACGCCAGCGCCGCCCCGGAGCCGGTGATCGTCGCGCCGGCCGGCACGAACGAACGGGTCGCGTAGGTCAGCGCGGTGATGACCGCGATGGTCAGGAGGGCGCGGGTCTTCATGGTGCCGCCTCGAATACCCCGCTGTCCTCGTTCGCCGCCTGCCGTTCACGGCGTTGCGCCCACTGCACGACGACCTCCGTCACGATGCTGCCGACGATCACCGCGTTGATCGCCCAGCGCACCACCTCGGACGAGCCTCCCTCGATGCCGATCACGCTGAAGAGCACCACGATCGCCACGGTCGATTCCGGCAGCAGTGATACCGCCAGGCGGCGCCACCCCGGCAGCGACGGGTCGACCCGCACCGCCAGCCGCGCGGCCAGCACCTTGCCGTACGTGCGGGTGATGGCGAAGACCAGACCGAGCAGCCAGCCCTGCCATTCGTTCGGGAACCACGCCGCGCCGACGATGAAGAGGAAGACCAGATAGAGCGGCCGCTCGACCTCGCGCAGCGTACTGACGATCCGCCTGCCATCGGTCAGCGGCGAGTTGATCAGCACCATGCCGGCAAGGGCGCAGACCACCGCCACGGCCAGAGCGAGATAGCCGGCCATCCCTGACGCCAGCGCCACGCCTCCCATCAGCAGGGCCATCTCCTCGGTCCGTTTCTCCACGTTGCGCACGAGGAAATAGAGAACGATGCCGAGCAGTGCGCCGAGGCCGAGAGTCATCAGGAACCAGCCGCTCCGCGGGAGGTGCCAGAGCGTGACCGTGCGATCGGGGCGGAACATGATCGCGTAGAAGCCGAGCAGCGCCAGCGCCGCCAGCTGGTCGATGCGGGTGATGTCGACCACCAGCTGCACGGCGCGGCTGGCGGGGGCGCTGACCGCCGCGCAGGCTGCCAGGACCAGCACGTCGCGAATCAGGCCCGTGCCGGGGATGACGCCGAGCCACGCCAGCGTCAGGCCGCAGCCGACCGTGGCGAAGAAGATCGGCAGCGACGTCGCCAGCGCGATCACCGGCGCCGCGGACGGCGGCAGGCGATCGAACCGGCGGATGTCGAGGTTCGTCCCGATCGTCAGCCCCACCCAGCCGAGCCCGAACTCGAAGAGCGGGCGCAGATCGGAGAGGAGCTGCGGCGTCAGGACGCCGAGCTCGCGGAACAGCAGACCGAGGAGGAGGAAGGGGAAGCCGGAGGTCGCCAGGACCGTCAGCCCGAAGCGGCGCTCCCAGCGCATGACGCGCGGGTGCGCCGCGATCGCGGCCAGGACCCCGGCGATCGCCAGCGCGAGAACGACCCGAGCCACCTGCCCCGCCGCCATGGCGGGACTATAGGTCGATCACCGCGCCCCGACCAACCTCAACGGTCCGCTACAACACTTTTCGTCCGGTAGCGAGCCGGTAGATCAACAGAATGATCGCGATCACGATCAGGATGTGGATCAACCCACCCCCGAGGTTCATCGCGAAGCCGCCGAGCCAGAGGATGATGAGGATGACGATGATCAGCCAAAGTAAATTGCCCATGCGGACGGGTCAGTGCAACGGTTGCGCCCGGTCCGCAGCCGTTGCCTATCTGGCGAGGCTATGGTGTGTCGACTTTCCAACTCTGGAGGTCAGTCAATGAGGACGGGCCGTCGATGCATTGGCTACATCACGCTGTCGGACTTCCTGGTCGGACGTTCGGCCGGAATCCGGGCCGCACGCGATGCCCGACGCGAAGCGGCGCGTGACCTCCACCGCATCCGATCTCGCCCGCTGGTCGCACCTCCTCGCAACTGGCCACGTCATGCTGCCTGTCTCGTACGCGACGATGATCACCCCCGCACGCCTCAACAACACCATCGCGCCTAACGGTTACGCGCTCGGCGTGGTGACGGAGAAAATCCTGGGGCATCCGGCCGTGTCGCACGCCGGCGCAATCGACGGCTTCCAGAGTGCTCTCATCTATTTTTCCAATCAGGACGTAGCCCTTGCGGTCCTCACGAATGCGTTCCCCGCCCCAGACGGCGGCACCCCAGGGCCCATCGCGATCGCCGTCGCAAAAGCCGCGCTCCCCGCGCTGTAACACGCCGCGATCACGGGGACGATCGAATGCTCCCGGCAGCTCACAGCAGGGACGTTAGCCGGACGAAACATCATGGGAGAAACCGAGAGCCGAGGCGTGCTTCAACAACACGCCTGGCACGTCGGGAGACGCGGCCGAAGAGGTCGAGACGGATCCACGGTGATGCGCTCAGCGATCGTGTTCACGAAATACACGCCCCAGCCGATGGCGACGGCGGGCGGTCTGCGCTGCCACTGCAGTTCAGATGGCTCACCCTGTCGGCGCGGTAAACCGCAACACGGTCTGCGTCAGCTCGGACGGATCGATCGGCTTTTTCAGGTACTCGTTGAACCCTGCCGCTAATGCGTGGCGGCGGTCTTCGGGGCGGCCGAAGGCGGTGAGGGCGACGATCGGGGTGGCGTTGGCGGGAGGGGGGAGGGCGCGGATGGTGCGAAGGAAGGCGTAGCCGTCTTCCTGCGGCATGGCCAGGTCGCACACCACGACGTGGGGGGAGAGGGTGTTGAACTCGGCCACGCCCTCCCGGACCGAGCTGGCGGCGCCGACTTCTGCTTCGGCGCGGCGGAAAACGGCGGTGACGAGATCGCGGGTCAGCTCCTGGTCGTCGATCACCAGAACGCGGACGCCGCGCAGGGCGGGGAGGCGGCGCTCGGCGGACCGGACGCTGAGGCGCTGCGCCGCCAGGGTGCTGCCTGCCCCCAGCGGGGCGTGGTCCATCGCCGGCAGTTCCACGGTGAAGGTGGATCCGCGGCCCGCCCCTTCGCTCGCGACCCGAACGCGGCCGCCGTGCAGCTCGACGAGCGAGCGGACGATCGAGAGGCCGAGGCCGATCCCCTCGTGGGCACGGGTCATCGAGGAGTCTTCCTGCGTGAACGGCTCGAAGATGTGCGGGAGGTACTCCGGTTGGATTCCTCTGCCGGTGTCGTGCACGATCAGGCGCAGCTTCGAGCCGGAGGCGCTGAGGCGGATGGTGATGGTGCCGCCGCGCGGGGTGAACTTGACCGCGTTCGCCAGCAGGTTCCAGACGATCTGCTGCAGCCGCCCCTCGTCACCGAGGATGGGCGGGAGGCGGGGAGGAATGCTGGCCATCACTTCGATCCCTCGCGCCGCCGCGGCTGGATGGATGGTGGTCATCGCCGCGTGGACGACCGCGCTGACGTCGACCGGCATCGGGGTGTACGTCATCTTGCCCGCTACGATGCGCGAGACATCCAGCACGTCGTCGATCAGTTGCGCCTGCACCTCGGCGCTGTTGACGATGGCGGCGATCGCCTGGCGGCTGTCCTCTTCGGACAGCCCGAGCTCCAGCATCTTCGCCCAGCCGAGGACTGCCGTCATCGGGGTCCGCAATTCATGCGAGAGGGTGGCGAGGAACTCGTCTTTCTGCCGGCTGGCGTCCTGGAGTGCTTTCTGCGCCGCCAGCTCGGCCGAGATGTCGCGGAACTCGAGCACGGCCCCCGCGGCGCGCCCTTCCCGCTCGAACGGTGCGACGGAGCAGGAGACAGGGAACGAGGTGCCGTCTCTGCGGACAAAGAGATCGTGATGATCGCGCAGCGGCTCCATCCGTTCGCGCGCCAGGCGGATCGGACACTCCTCCGAGCGATGGCCGCCCTTGTCCGCCCCCGCATGCAGGACCTCGTGAAACGGGCCGCGCGAGAATTCGTCGAGGAGGTAGCCGGTCTGCTGCACGGCGGCGGGGTTCATGTAAGTGGCGACGCCGTTCTCGTCGAGCATCAGCAGGCACGAGGCCGCGTTTTCGGCGATGGTGCGGATCAGGGCGTTCGCGCGCTCCAGCTCCACCGTCCGCGCTTCGAGTGCTTCCTTTGCCGCGACCAGCTCCTGTTCGGCACGCTGCCGTGCGGCCAGGATGGCCTGCGCGTTCTGGATGGCCACCGACCGCAGCAGCTCTTCTTCATGTTGCTCGGGCTCGGGGACCATCGCTCAGCCCTCCAGCCCGTTCGCGGCAAACCGTGTCGCCGAAAGGCGTTCCGCTGCCATGGCGGTGCCGGCAACCCGTGCGCGGATCTTCGCGAACGCGGTGTCGCGCGTGGTCGAGGTATCGTCACTGAAGGGGGAGAAGCCGCAGTCGTCGGTCGTGCCGAGCTGCTCGACCGGGATGTACTCGGCCGCTTCCAGTACGCGCTCGCACACTTCTTCCGCGGTCTCGATACGTGGGTCGATCGGTGCGACGACGCCGACGAAGATGCGGTGCTCCGGGCGAAGGTACTTGCGGATGATCCGGAGGACGTGCGTGCGGTCTTTTTCGCCCGCCAGAGCGATGTAGAAGTTGCCCGCCTTGAGCTGGAAGAGACTGGGGAGGAGGTCGGCGTAGTCGACTTCCGCGCTGTGCGTCGAGTCGAGATCTCCGCCCGGACAGGTGTGCACTCCGATCCGCGTCCGCTCCCCGGCCGTGAAGCGCGAGAGGGCCAGGTTGTTGAGATCGATGAAGCTGTTGAGGAGCTCGCCCGTCGGATCGATCTTCACCGCCAGACGCCCTTCCGTGAAGTCGATCTGCACCTTGTACGCGCCGTGGGCGAAGCAGCGCCGGATCTCCTCTTCGTGCTGTCCGAGCAGGTCATCGATGAACTGCTCGCGCGGGTAGTCGTCGATCCCGTCGGCCGGATACATGAGGCTGAGCGCGGAGGGGGAGATGATGGCCTGTTTGACCGGCAGCCGCGCGTATTGCCGCGCGATGTCGAGATAGCTGTCGGCCAGCCGTTTGTAGCGGAACGGGCCGGCGGTGAGGCGCGGCATGCGCCGGGTGTGACCGGCCGAGAAAGGGATGCGGAAGCCGTCCGGCGCGGTATTGGCCAGGCCGTGGACCGAGTAGGTCCAGAAGTTGTGGTACTTGCGCTGTTCGCCGTCGGAGATGACCGGCGATCCGGTCTCCTCGAAGCGCGCGATCGTGTCGCGGATGGCGGCATCGTAGAGCGGGTCGAGGGCCGGGTCTTCCGCGTCAACGCGCCTGACGGCGTCGATGAGCTCGAGCGGGCGCGGGATGCTGCCGATCGGTTCCGTGGGGATGATGATCATCGGCTGCCTCGCACGCGGAGCCGCGGACCGAGGGAGCGCGATTGCAGGACGGTATGACGGTCGGCGATTCGTTCGCTCCGCGTGGCGCGCCGGATTTGCCGATGAGGCATGCAGCGATCGAGCAGCGCCCGGATCATCGCTACCGCGGATGGCTCGCCGTCACGGCGCGGTCCGCGGACGCCGGTGTCGATCGACTCTGCATCACGATCCGTTTTCATGAGGACGGCCACGACGCGGCGGAGGGCGGCATGCTTCGGCGATTTCATCGGCGGCCTTCCCCGGCCGCCGCCGGAGCGGCGTGCTCGGCCAGTACGACGATCCGGTCGATGATGTTCGCCACCTGGACGAGCAACTCCGGCCTGACGGTGGCGAGGCGATCGATCAGCGGCTTGAGACGGCCGATGTCGCCGAGGTCGTTCGGCAGCAGGTTGCCCGGCTTCTCTCCGAGCGCTTCGGCGATCTTGACGAAGTCTTCGACGTACAACCCCCGCTGATTCGTTTCGAGCCGCGCCAGCTGAGCCGGCGAGATACCGACACTCTTCGCCACTTCGGCCTGGCTGCGCCCTTTTGCTTCTCTCAACTGTCGAAGAATGCGACCGTCCATATCGAGGGGAGATGCACGTGTCTCGCCACACAGGTAATGAGCGCCGCGCCCGTTGCCGAACTGGAAATTTGGGGGCATGCCGCGCCGGTTACCTCAATACACGCCTGATCAGCCGGTCGCGACAGGCGCGCCCCGAGTGAACCGCCGAAAGGTACCTCCCGCGCGTCGCCACTGCCTCCATCCTCAGACCGTATCCGCACCTCGACTGCCGCCGTGACGCCACAACCATCAACCAAAGGGAAACCGATGAGACAGACAGTTCGAACGACGGCCGGGAAAGTTCTTCGCAGCGATGACCTGGCCGGCGGTGAGAAGGAAGCGGCCGCGCACTTTCTGCGGGCGAATCCTCAGCTCGGCAACCCTCACGTGGTCCGCTGCGACTGGTGCCGCGAGACGCGCACGCTCTTTCGGGACGAGGCCGACGGTCCGTTCCAGCTCACCGCGCACGGGTGGCGCTGCGAGCCGTGCAATATGCGCGCGGCCAGCCAGGAAGTGAAGTTCTGACGCATCGCCAGGCGGCGAGAGTTCCGGAATAATTGCCACGCCGGACAGGACGTGCAATGATCTGAAAACTCGCTTTTCCACGCGCTGTAGCATGCAGTTAGTAATGGAGATCCTCCATGGTCCGTCAACGAGCCTTTTCTGCACTGGTCCTTTTCGCGGCGCTCCTGTCGCTCGTTTCCCTCCCCGCTGCCGCGCAGATTTCCCTCGGCAGCGCACAGAGCTTCGGCGCTCTCGGCGGCTCGGCCGTCACCAACACCGGCGCGACGTCGGTCAACGGTAACGTCGGCGTCAGCCCCGGCAGCTCCGTCACCGGCTTTCCGCCCGGCGTGGTGGTGGGCGGGACGATCCACAGCAACGATGCCGTGGCCGTGCAGGCGCAGAACGACCTCACTACGGCCTACAACAACATCGCCGCCACGCCCTGCACCGCCAACCTGACCGGTCAGAACCTCGGCGGGTTGGTCCTGACCCCCGGCGTCTATTGTTTCGACACGTCGGCGCAGCTGACCGGCGCGCTGACGCTCGATGCCCAGGGCAATCCGAACGCGCTGTTCCTCTTCAAGATCGGCAGCACGCTCACCACCGCCAGCGGCTCGACGGTCACGGTCATCAACGGCGGCAGCGCCTGCAACCGCGTCTATTGGCAGGTCGGCAGCTCGGCCACCATCGGCACCGGCTCCTCGTTCGCCGGCGACATCCTGGCCCTCTCGAGCATCACCGTCACGACCGGCGCGAACACCTCCGGCCGCGTCCTGGCTCGCAACGGCGCGGTCACGCTCGACACGAACAACATCAATACGTGCGGGCCGGCGGCGGTCTGCCCGATCGTCACCGTGAACCCCGCCACCCTGCCGAACGGCTCCGTCGGCGCGGCGTACAACCAGCTCGTCACCGCCACCGGCGGCACAGCCCCGTACACCTTCTCGCTTTCCGCTGGTGCGTTGCCGCCAGGGCTCCTCCTCAACGGCGCCACCGGATCGATCACCGGCCTGCCGACCACGCCGGGGACGTTCAACTTCACCCTCACCGCCACCGATGCCAATGGCTGCACCGGCAGCCGCCTCTACACGATCACCATCGCCGCCGCGGGATGTCCGGCCATCACCCTCAATCCGGCCACGCTTCCGCCGGCCATTGCGCAGGTGCAGTACTCGCAGCCCGTGACGGCCACCGGCGGCACGGCGCCGTATGCCTACACCATTTCGGCGGGTGCGCTGCCGATCGGTTTCGCGATCAATCCGGTCACCGGCGTCATCGGCGGTACGACGACACAGACGGGGATCTTCAACTTCACGGTCCGGGCGACGGACGCCGGCGGCTGCGTCGGCGCCCGGCCGTACACCTTGACGGTCCTGCAGGCCGGAGCCGGCATTCCGTCGCTCGATCCATGGTCGCTGGCAATGCTGACGGTGATGCTGGCCGTCGCCGGCGTGTTCGTGGCTCGACGTTAAGGTTCGCCCTCGCAATCCAGCCGGTCCGGGATAGACACCTGTCTGTCCCGGATCGGAGGCTCGCCCCCTACGGTCGGCTCTCCCTGTGCATACCATCGTTCAGAGAGAGATTCAGCAGAAGGGCAAACGAGATGACGGAGGGGAAGCGGGCGCGCGTGTTGATCGCGGACGATGACGACGCGATACGCGCACTGGTGGTGCGTCTGCTGCGCCGGGCCGGCTTCGAAACGGTCGAGGCGGCGGACGGACAGTATGCAATCGAGCAGCTCGCCGAAGGCTCGTTCGACGCGCTCGTGCTCGACCTGATGATGCCGCGCGTCGACGGCTTCGGCGTGATCAACCACCTCATCGAGGCCCGGCCGGCCATGATGGAAAAGACGGTGGTGATGACCGCCTTCCCCCGCTCCGCGGCCCGCGAGCGATTGCACCATCTCTGTCAGATCGTCACCAAGCCCTTCGAGATCGAAGAGCTGCTGACGGTCGTCCGGGATTGCTCGAGCCGGTGACCGATCGCGCGATGTGACCAACGGGGAGCGGCCGTCCCTGCACCACGCTGTTCGGCGCGCGGCAGGATGCCGCTCCCCCGTCGTGCCGCTTCGCGGCGTATGTCAGAGCGGCGGCGCTGCCGCCCGCAGTCCAGATCATGCCGCGCAAGACCTACCGCATCGCCATCGCCAGGGCCGCATTCAGCACCGGCACCCACGTGGCGTACCCCGCGTCGTTCGGATGAAAGCGATCCGCGGCGAACAGCGATCGATCCTTCCGGAACAGTGGCCCGGTCTCTTTTGCGATCGGCGCAAAGGTGAGCTGTTGCCGCGCGGCCTCCGCTTCGAACATCCGGTTGACCTGTTGCGTGCGGCAGGAGGCGATGCCGCGCAGGAGGCGGGGGATCCGTGGGGGGGAGCCCATGTCGGGGGAGCCGGTGAGGACGATCCGTACCTTCGGGTTCGCGGCGGTGAGGCGGCGGATGACCTCCCGCAGGTCGGCGCGCATGGAGCGGACGGAGGTGAGGTGGGTGACGTCGTTCGCTCCGGCGGAGAGCAGCACGAGGTCGGGCCGCAGCGCTTCCGCGGCCGCGAGCTGCTTCCCGCGCACGTCACTCATTCGCGCTCCCGACACGGCCAGGTTGGTCATGGTCACGTCGTAGCGGCGGGCCAGCTCGCGGGTGGTCGAGCGGGCGATGCCGGCCTCGTAGTTGCCGCCGACGCCGGCCGCGGTGCTGTCGCCGAGGATGACGTACGTCAGGCGAGGAGCGGGGGAGGGTTGCCCGTGGATGAGCGGGGTGAGGGCAAGGACCACTGCGAGAATCGAGACGCGGATCGGCATTGCGAACGCTCGCTGCAGGATGAACGCCACGGGGGGCGGTTCCTAAGCAGAACGCACGCACTGCGCCCACGGATGAGGGGAACGACGGGAGGCCTCCGGCGGCCGGGCCGCGGGCCCGGACCCGTTGGTTGGCCTAGCCTCCGCGACACAGCCTCGGATCTCGCGACAGAGAGTCGCGGAGGC
>DASWOB010000085.1:0-96526 GCA_036398925.1 Thermoanaerobaculia bacterium | reverse complement strand
AAAATGGCGCTACTCAGGCGTTTCCGCTCACGTGCAATTGCCTGCGAGCGTCTTCACGCGGCAATCGGAGCTGTCCGCGAAGGAAACCCCTCGATCGAAAAAATCGAGCCTCATATCGAATCGTAGCGCGTCGAAATTTTCTGGCGCGCAGACTCCTAGAACTGCGTGTCAACTATGTCTCCGGGTTGAACCAAGCCCACACCACACCCAAAGCGTGGCTCTGCCCATGCTTTGAGTCTCGGCCATCTCGGTGCCGTCGCCCCTCCGCGCCTCACCGATCGAACTGCGTGGTCGGTTTGGCGAGCTTTGCCAGGCGCGCGATGCCGAACATCTCCGGCAGCTTTGCCTCGGTAATGATGGCATCGGCCAGCATCTCCCCCACCGCCGGGGCGAGCTTGAAGCCGTGGCCGGAGCCGCCGCCGGCGATCCAGACCTTCTTCGCCTGCGGGTGGCGATCGAGGACGAGATGGCCGTCGGGGCTGTTCTCGTACTGGCAGACGCGCGATTCGAGGAGCGGCGCGTCGGCCAGCTCCGGGAAGCGCTCGGCCAGCAGCTTGCGGGCGCGGGCGATGCTTTCGGGGCTCGGCGTGCGGTTCAGGTTCGTCGGGTCGACCGGCTCGCCGCGTGTGTCGTCCGCGACTTTGAACCCGCGGCCGTCGAGGTCGGGGAGGCCGTAGACGATCCGCTCGCCGAAGTCGATCCAGACCGGCATCGCCTCCGGTCCGAATCGGCGCGAGCCGCGCGGGATGCCGAAGTAATGGACCTCCTGCCGGGTCGGTTGAATGGCGGTCTCGGGAAAGAGCTTGCCGAGCCACGGGCCGCAGGCGAAGACGTACGCGTCGGCTTCGAGCCGTGAGCCGTCGCCGAGGCGGAGCGCATCGCCGGAGAGCTCCGCGTGGGCGATGCGATACGTGCCGCCAGCCTTCTCCACCGCGTTGCGCACGGCCATGCAGGCGCGGCGCGCGGCGAGCGCCCCGGCGCGCCGTTCGAGCCAGACCGATTGCACGCCGCGGAAGTCGATCTGCGGATAGCGGCGGCGCGCTTCGCCCAGCGGCAGCGCGTCGAGCGGAAACGACAGCTCGCGGAGGATCGGCGCGGCGCTGCGCACGTAGTCGTCGGCGCCGCGATGCATCCAGAGCGCCCCCGTTTCGGTGTACAGCGCCGGGTCGAGCGCCTCCCAATGCTCGTACGCGCGCCGCACCATGGCCGAGTAGATGCGGTCGGCGCCGTAGACCGCGCGGATGACGCGCGTCTCGCCGCCCGAGCTCGAGCGCGCGTTTCCCGCCCCCCAGGCGTCGAGCAGCAGCACCTCCGCACCGCGGCGAAGGAGCTGCAGCGCGGTCCAGCCGCCGAAGGCTCCGGCGCCCACGACGATGACGCGCGGCCGCGAGGCGCGGCCGGTGAGGGCGATCGGGACCGCCGCGACGCTCGCCAGAAACGTGCGGCGGTCGATCGTCATCAGAAGGTGAAGCGGGTCGACACGCCGATGGTCCTCGGCTGGTTCGTCAGGTAGCCCACCCGCGCGCGCGTGCCGCGCTCCTGATCGAGGGCCAGCAAAGCCCGCTCGTCCGTCACGTTGTTCACGAAGAGGGCGGTGTCCCACTGGTTGCGGAGGACGCCGACGCGCAGGTTGACGGTGTTCGAGGCCGGCAGCTCCGGGTCGAAGGTGTAGGTCGACCGCGTGAACGGTCCGCCGATGTTGTTCGGGGCGAAGGAATTGAGGTTGACCGTGCCGAAGCCATCGGCCTGATCGCCGATCTGCGTGTAGCGCGAGCCGATGTGCTGGAAAACGCCGGTGACGTAGCTGGCCCACCCGTTGATCGGCGGGATGCGGTACGAAGCCGCGACGGCCATTTGGAACTCCGGTACGGTCGGCAGACGGTTGCCCGCTTCGATCCCGGCCACGACGGTGGTATTGCCGGCGGCGTCGGTGGAGGTCAGCGTCGAGCGCAGCTCGGAGTTGGTCTTCGTGCCGGAGACGGCGAAGTCGAACCGGTCGGTCGGGGCGTACTCGAGCTCCATCTCGACGCCGGTGCTGCGCGCCTTCGGGACGTTGAAGACCAGACGGGACGAGCAGGAGCCGGCCGTGACCGTGGCCTGCAGGTTCTCGATGTCGGCGCGGAACGCCGAGGCGTTGAGCGAGCCGCGTCCGCCGAAGAAGGCGGTCTTTGCACCGATCTCGTAGTTCCAGAGCGTCTCGTCCTCCCACGCATCGCGGCCGCCGAACGTCACCAGATCGGCCGGCGTGCAGAGCGGCCGGTTGAGCGGGTCGTTGATGCCGCCGAGCCGGAACCCCTTCGAGACCTGGGCGTTGAGCCGTGTCGCCTCGCTGAGCTTGAAGCTGGCCATGATTCGCGGCGCGAAGCCGTCCGCACTGGTCGAGCCGCTGTTCGTGCCGGGGTCGGCGAAGATGCCGTCGAAGGTCTGGGTGCGGTCTTCCTCGAAGTCGTAGTAGCGGAGGCCGCCCGTCACGTCGAGGCGATCGGTGACGCCGTACGTCGCCTCGCCGAAGAGCGCCAGCTGGGTGGAGGCATAGGTGAGATCAGAGTAGTAGAGGACGTCGCGCGCCGCACCGAAACGGCCGGCGGTCGGGATGCCGGAGAGCTGCTCGAAGCCGCTCACCAGAAGGCTCTGGGCGTAGTCGCGGTCGGAGGTGCTGTAGAACGCGCCGGTGACCCAGTCGAACCGCGCCGCCGATCCCGACAGACGGACTTCCTGCGTGAAAGCTTGCGCGGTCGTGGCGTCGTCGAGCGGTGCGTCGAGCGTGTAGATGTTCTGCGGCAGGCCGATCGAGCCGCCGGTGATGCTGGCCGTCAGCGCGGTCGCGTCGCGCACGACCAGCACGTCGCGGTCGGTGAACGAGGTGATGGAGGTCAGCGTCAGCGGGCCGAAGTCGTACGCGACGTTCAGATCGCCGAGGAGAAAGTCGTCGGTGAACGGCTCCTCGAACTGCGTGAACTGCTGCCGCTCGCCGAGGCGGACCGACGGACGGCTGGTGGTGAACTCGTTGCCGAGGATGTTGAAGGTGTCGATGCGGTTCCAGCCGTCCATCTCGATCTGCTGATAGATGAGACGCGGCGTGACCGAGAGCCGCTCGTTCGGCTGGAAGAGGAACGCCAGCCGCGCGCCGACACGATCGCCGCCGTTGACGTCATCGTTCACCGAAAGATCGGGCTGCACGGCGTCGATGAAGCCGCCGTAGCGCGTGTAGTAGGCGGTGATGCGCATGGCCGCGGTGTCGCCGAGCGGTATATTCGAGGCGACTTTCGCGCTGCCGCCGGTGCTGCCGTCGCCGATGGCGCTGAGGCTCAGCTCCGCCATCGTCTCGGTGGTACCGAGTCTCGGCTGGTTGGTGATGTAGCGCACCGTGCCGGAGAGCGAGCCGGAGCCGAACAGCGTCCCCTGCGGGCCGCGCAGCACTTCCACGCGCGAGAGGTCGAAGAGGTCGACGTCGGGGGTGAAGAGCGAGAGCGAGATCACCGATTCGTCGAGGTAGACACCGACCTGCTCTTTGACGCCCGGCTGGTCGCGGACGATCTGTCCGGCCGAGACGCCGCGGATGGCCACCTGGCTCTGGCCCGGTCCGAGGTTCTGCACGGTGAAGCCGGCCACGTTCGAGGCGATGTCCTCGATCGTCTCGGCGCCGAGGTCGCGCAGCTCCTCGCCGCTGGGGGCAGCGACGGAGACCGGCACTTCCTGCACCGATTCTTCGCGTTTCCGCGCGGTGACGACCATCTCTTCGACGACCTTCGGCGGCGTCCCGGCCTGCTGCTCGTCGGTGGGAGGAGGGGCCGGAGATGGAGGCGGAGGGACATCCTGCGCCAGGACCGGAATGGTCAGCGCCAGAAGAAACAGGGAGCTCGTCACGAGGGTCTTCATACGTCCTCCTCTTGATGCACGTGAGCCCGGGGTTGTTGTTTCCGCCGATTCTGAAGGAGAGACGTAAAGACGTCAACGAGCGCGTGGTTGGACGTCTCAGCGGCGTCGTGTTTGACGCCTCAGCGGCCAATAACTTTGTAAACCTTCGGCCACCGAGCCCGTACAATCTCCCGACCATTCGGTTCGAAGGAGAAAACCATGCGCAAACGCACCCTGATTACATTCGCGGCCACGCTTCTCGTGTCCGTTGCCCTCCACGCCCAGACCGTCGATGAGATCCTCGACAAGAACGCCGCCGCCAAAGGCGGCTGGGAGAAGCTCCGCGCCCTCAAGTCCGTCCGTATGTCCGGCAAGATGCAGATGGGCGGCATGGAAGCGCCGTTCGTGATGGTCAAGTCGCGCCCCGAGCAGGTCCGGATGGAGTTCACCGTCCAGGGGATGACCGGCATTCAGTCGTACGACGGCTCGACCGGCTGGATGGTCATGCCGTTCATGGGGAAGAAAGACCCCGAGCAGATGTCGGGCGACATGCTCAAGGACCTCAAAGAGCAGGCTGATTTCGACGGCCCGATGGTCGACTACGCGAAGAAGGGCAACAAGGTCGAGCTCCTCGGCAAGGAAGAGATCGAAGGCACGCCCGCCTACAAGCTGAAGCTGACCACCAAGGCTGGTGACGAGACCATCGTCTTCGTCGACGCCGAGTCGTTCCTCGAGATCAAGATGCAGGCGAAGCGGAAGATCCAGGGGCAGGAGATCGAGGCCGAAACGAGCCTCGGCAACTATCAGGAGTTCGGCGGCATGCTCTTCCCGACGTCGATCGAGATGAAGCCGAAAGGCGCCCCGGCCGGCCAGACCATCACCATCGACAAGATCGAGCTGAACCCCACCCTGGCCGGTGAGTACTTTGCGATGCCGAAGGCCGCGAAGGCTGAAGTCAAACAGTAAGCATTCGAGGGTTCCGGGTTTCTCGTTCCTTCGGGTTCCTCGGGTTCCTCGGTTCCTCGGAGTTCCTCGGGGTGGCCGAGCCGATGGAGCTCCGAGGAACCGAGGAACCCGAGGAACCCGAGGAACCAAGAATGACGCGCAAGCTCTCCATCCTCACAGCACTCGCACTCACAGCACTCGCTCTCGCCGCGCTGCCCCTCCTGGCGCAGGAGGAAGTCAAGTTCGACTCCTCCTCGCTGGGAGGGCTGCGCGCACGCTCGATCGGTCCGGCGGTCATGGGCGGCCGCATCGCCGCCATCGATGGTCACGCGTCGCCCGACGCGGCATCGACCATCTACGCAGGCGCGGCCTCCGGCGGCGTCTGGAAGACGACCGATAACGGCATCACCTGGAAGCCGGTCTTCGACGAGCACATTCAGTCGATCGGCGCCATCACCATCGACAAATCGAACCCGCAGACCGTCTGGGTCGGCACGGGCGAGTCGTGGGTCCGCAACTCCGTCTCCATCGGAAACGGCGTCTACAAGACCACCGACGGCGGCTCGACATGGCAGAACCTCGGCCTCGCCGAAACGGAGCGCATCGCGCGCATCGCCGTCGATCCGAAAAAGTCCGATACCGCCTTCGTCTGCGCCACCGGTCACGCCTGGAACGCCAACGAAGAACGCGGCGTCTACAAGACCACCGACGGCGGCAAGACGTGGAAGAAGGTCCTCTACGTCGACCAGAACACCGGCTGCTCGGACATCTCCATGGACCCGGGCGAGACGCAGATCCTCTACGCCGGCATGTGGGACTACCGCCGCCAGCCCGACTCGTTCCGCTCCGGCGGTCCGGGCTCCGGTCTCTATCGCTCCGTCGATGGCGGTGAGACGTGGCAGAAGCTGAAAGATGGCCTGCCGGAAGGGCAGCTCGGACGCATTGCAGTCGCGGTCGCGCCGTCGCGTCCGAGCACCGTCTACGCGCTGGTCGAAGCGAAGAAGACCGCGCTCTATCGCTCCGACGACCTCGGCCTGCACTGGAAAGAGATGAACGACTCGTTCAACGTCCAGGTGCGGCCGTTCTACTTTGCCCACCTCATCGTCGACCCGACCGATCACAACCGGGTCTACAAGCCGGGCCTGATGCTCACGTACAGCATCGACGGCGGCAAGTCGTTCAACGGTTCGGTCATGGGCGGCTCGAGCGTCCACTCCGATCATCACGCGCTCTGGATCAACCCGCGCAACACGAACGAGATGTTCCTCGGCACCGACGGCGGCGTCTACCACTCACTCGACAAGGCGCAGCACTTCCGCTTCGCCAACGTCCTGCCGGTCTCGCAGTTCTATCACGTGGCCTACGACATGGCCGTCCCGTACAACGTCTACGGCGGCCTGCAGGACAACGGCACCTGGACCGCGCCTTCGCAGGCCGCGGGCGGCGTCGCCAACCGTCACTGGAAGGCGATCAACGGCGGCGACGGCTTCGCGGTCGTGGCCGACGCCGACGGCGAGACGATCTACGCGGAGTCGCAGGGCGGCCGCGTCGTTCGCTATCGCCGCTCGACCGGCGAGACCAAGGAGATCTACCCGTACGCGAAGAGCGGCGAGGAGAAGCTCCGCTTCAACTGGAACACCCCCATCGCCTCGAGCCCGACGCAGAGCGGGACGATCTACCTCGGATCGCAGTAC
Organism: Thermoanaerobaculia bacterium; assembly: GCA_036398925.1. Lineage (GTDB taxonomy): Bacteria > Acidobacteriota > Thermoanaerobaculia > Gp7-AA8 > Gp7-AA8 > DASWOB01. Next base: position 90,029 of record DASWOB010000085.1, on the reverse strand, counting down.
GTGATGCGCTCGCGCGATCGCGGCGATTCGTGGGAGCGCATCTCTCCCGATCTCACCACGAACGACCAGAAGGCGCAGAACCAGCTCGCCTCGGGCGGCCTCACGGTCGACAACTCGTCGGCCGAGAACCACACCACCATCATCACCATCGCCGAATCGCCGAAGAACACGAACGTGGTCTGGGTCGGCACCGACGACGGCAACCTGCAGGTCACGTCCGACGGCGGCAAGAAGTGGACGAACGTCGTTGCGAACGTGAAGGGCGTGCCGGCCAGGACCTGGGTCTCGCGCGTCGAAGCCTCGCCGTTCGACGAGAACACCGCCTTCGCCACCTTCGACGGTCACCGCCGCGGCGACATGAAGACGTACGTCTACCGCACGCGCGACCTTGGTAAGACGTGGGAGTCGCTCGCGACGGCAGACATCAAGGGCTTCGCCCACGTCGTGCGGCAGGACCTGGTCAACCCGAACCTCCTCTTCGTCGGCACCGAGCTCGGTCTCTACCTCTCGCTCGACGGCGGGAAGAACTGGGCGAACTTCAAGGAGAACATCCCCGCTTCGGCGCCGGTCAACGACGTGAAGATCCACCCGCGCGACGGCGACGCCATCATCGGCACGCACGGCCGCGGCATCTACATCATCGACGACCTCACGCCGCTGCGCGCACTGACCACCGAGAAGCTCTCGCAGGAGGTGGTCATGCTCCCCTCCCGCCCGCAGCAGCTGGCCATTCCGGGCGGCGAGCAGCGGATGGAAGGCGATGACGACTTCGTTTCCGGTGCGGTCGGCGATGTCGCCTCGATCACCTACTACCTCAAGAAGCGTCACGTGGTCGGCGACTCGAAGCTGGAGATCTACGACGCGAACAACCAGCTCGTGGCCACGCTCCCCGCCGGCAAGCGGAAGGGCATCAACCGGGTCGACTGGATGATGCGCAAGAAGTCGCCGAAGATGCCAGGTGGCAGCTCGATCGTGATGTCGGGCGGCTCGTTCTTCGGACCGCGTGCGGCCGCCGGCTCGTACACGGTCAAGCTGATCAAAGGCAAAGAGACGTACACCTCGAAGCTGGAGCTCGTGCCCGACACGCGCGCCGATTACACGGCCGAGGATCGGACGCTGCAGCAGAAGAGCGTCATGCGCCTCTACGACATGCTGGCCGACTTCACCTTCCTGACCGACCGCGTGAAGTCGCTGCGCGATCAGGCCAACGCCCGCGCCGCGAAACTGAGCGGTGCGGAGAAGAAGAAGCTGACCGACTACGCGAACGCGCTCGACGAGCAGTACAAGACCCTCGTCGCCACGCGCGACGGCGGCTGGCTGTCGGGTGAAGAGCAGCTCCGCGAGCGCATCGGTGCGCTCTACGGCGCCATCAACACCTACGACGGCCGTCCGACCGATTCGCAGATCGGCGAGATCGATGTCGTGGCGAAGGAGCTCGCGAAGAAGCAGAGCGAGTTCGAGCTCGCCTCCAGGCAGCTCGACGCCCTCAACCGCACCCTCACCGCCCGCAAGCTCGAGCCGATCACCATCGTCTCGCGCGACGAGTGGGAAAAGCAGGACAGCGGCAGCGTCGGCGGCATGACGGAGATGGAGTTCCGCCGGCTGTTCAACATGCATTGAGTTGTCATGCGAAGGGCCCCCTGGCACTGGCGCAGGGGGTCCTTCATTTGTGTGTGGGCTGTGGCTGTTGAGCGGTTGAGCTATTCAGCTGTTCAGCTATTCAGCTATTCAGCTACTCAGCTATTCAGCTATTCAGCTACTCAGCTATTGAGCTATGAGCTGTTGAGCTGTTGAGCTATTGAGCTATTGAGCGAGAGAAGTGTGAAAGGTTTTGTTGAGTCATACACTTCTCGCTCAATAGCTCAACAGCTGAATCGCTGAACAGCTGAACAGCTGAACAGCTACTTCAAAGCCGCCAGCAGCGAATCGACATCACTCTCGCTGGTCTCGTGATTGGTAATGCACGCACGGGCCACGCCGTGCTCCCCTCCGAGTAGCGCGTACGAGATCCAGTGCCCGCCGTCGGCGACGATGCGGCGGACCAGCTCCGCGGCGTCGACACCGTCGCGACGAAAGCAGACCAGCGGAAATGGCGAGTCGTTGACGATCTCCCATCCGTTCGCACGCAAACCGGCGCGCAGGCGATCGGCCATTGCCGCCTGGTGTTCGAGCTGTTTCGCGATCCCGTCCGCACCCAGCTCGGCCAGCGCGAGGAAGAGCTTGAGCCCGATGAAGCGCCGCGAGAACTGCAGCGAGGCGCGGTACCAGTCGGGCTCGTCGCCGCGCGGGACGTACGACGCGTCCACTTCGAAGGCGCGCGCGATCGCCTCCGGATGGCGCGTGAAGAACATCCCCGCGCCCATGGCCACCGACAGCCACTTGTGCGCGTCGCAGGTGATCGAGTCGGCGCGCTCGATTCCTCGCAGGTGCTGCTTCAAGCGCGGCGAGAGGATCGCCGCACCACCCCACGCCGCGTCGACGTGCAGCCAGATGCCGTGCTCCGCGCAGACGTCGGCGATCTCGTCGAGCGGATCGATGGCGCCGCCGGCAGTCGTTCCAGCCGTGGCCACGACCATGAACGGCTTCTCGATGGCGATCGCCTCGCGCAGCGCATCGACGCGCATGCGGAAGCGCTCGTCCGCCGGAATGGTGCGCACCGCCGAGTCGCCGAGGCCGGTGTGGCGGGCGATCTTGTAGAACGAGTGATGCGCCTCGCTCGAGACGTAGAGCAGCGGTTGCCGGTCGAGCGACCGCACTCCCCCGCCGCGGATCTCCGGGAAGGCGGAGGCGAGCGCCGCCAGCGTCGCGGTGAGGTTGGCCTCGGAACCGCCGCTCGTGAAATGCGCCGCGGAGCTGCGCGGATCGAAGCCGAAGGCGCGCAGCAGATAGCGAAGCGTGTGCTCCTCGATCTCTACCCCGGCCGGCGAGTGGAACCACGCACCGAGCTGCGGATTCATCGACGCCGAAATCAGATCGGCCACCACCGACGAGAAACGGACGCCGGGGTTGAACAGGCCGAAGTAGCGCGGATGGGCGGACAGCAGGTCGGCGCGTTCGAGCAGCGCGACCACGTCCGCCGCCGCATCGGCCAGCGCCACCGGCGCGTCGAACTGGTAGCGCGCCTCGAGCTCACGGGCGATCTCCCCCCGAGCGATCGCCGGCGCGACCGGCCGGGAGCGGATGGCCACCAGCTGCGCCTCACATTCTTCAGAGAGCCGTACAAGATCCCAATACATGCCGCACAGGATGCGTCACAGAACCGACGAGGTCTTGTACGCGCCGAAACGGCGCCGCGGCCCGTACAATCGAGCGGCATGATTCACCTCGGCGCAACGCGCTCGTTCCGCGACCTCGGTGCTCTGACGGTCAGCGACGCCGAGTTTGCGCCGGGGACGCGGCTCCAGCCGCACCGTCACACCCGCGCACAGCTCAGCGTCCTTTTTCAGGGCGAAATGCTCGAAGCGGGCGACGACTTCGGCGGCGTGCACGTCCCGGCCAGCGCCATCTTCCGGCCGGCCGGCTACTGCCACCACAACACCTTCTACGCCGACACGCGCGGCCTGGTCATCGAGGTGGACGAGCGGCATCGCCTGGCCGGCGCGCTGCGCGATCTGGCGCCGATCTCCACGTCGTCCCCGCACCTGCTGACCCTCGGCCGCCGGATCCGGACCGAGCTCGCCGGCGGCGCGGTCGCCTCCGGGCTCGCGCTCGAAGGGCTGGTCCTCGAATTCGCCGCGGCGTTTCTGCGCTCGATGCCGCGCACCGCGCCGGCCTGGCTCGGCGACGTGCAGAACCGCATTGCCGCGTCGCGCAGGCGGACGGTCGACGTCGACGCGCTCGCCGCCTCGCATGGCGTCTCGCCGGTGGAGCTCGAACAGCTCTTCGCCCAGCACCTCCGCTGCACGCCCGCCGAATACGCGCGGCGCTGCAGCATCGAGCGTGCGACGGAGCTGCTGGCCACGACCCGGATGCCGCTCGCGGAGATCGCGCTCGAAAGCGGCTTCTTCGACCAGGCGCACTTTACGCGGGCGTACAGGAAGGCCACCGGCGTGACGCCCGCGCAAGCGCGCCGCTGAGCGCTCGCGCCGCCGCGCTACACTCTCCTTCGGCCGTGCCGACGTTCCGCGAGAATCTTCGCCTCCTCCCTCGCCCTGCCTGGATCCTCTTCGGCGGGACGTTCATCAATCGTTTCGGCACGTTCGTGATGCCGTTCCTCGTCATCTACATGACCCGCCTCGGCTACACGCCGGCGCAGGCGGGCATCGCCGTCAGCGCCTACGGTGCCGGCCACCTGATCGCCTCGATGGTTGGCGGCGACCTGGCCGACCGGATCGGGCGGCGCTACACCATCGCCATCTCGATGTTCGGCTCGGCCGCCTCGATGGTGGCGCTGTCGCAGGCGGAGGGCTATTTCGCGATCCTGGCCTGCACGTTCGTGGTCGGCGTTTTCGGCGAGCTCTATCGCCCCGCCGCGCAGGCCCTCATCAGCGACCTGGTCGCGCCGGAGCAGCGCGTGACCGCGTTCGGCATCTATCGCATGGCCATCAACCTCGGCTTCGCGTTCGGCCCTGCCACGGCTGGGTTCCTGGCCGACAACTCCTTCCTCTATCTTTTTCTCGGCGACGCGGTGACGTCGTTCGCCTACGGCATCGTGGCGCTGTTCGCGCTGCCGCACGGCCTGCGTGGACAGACGAAAGACGAGCGAGCCACAGAAGGCATCCGCGTGGCGTTGCGCGATCCGCTCTTCGTCCGCTTCCTCCTGGCGACGCTCTGCGTGACCTGGATCGAGTTCCAGATCCACTCCACCCTGCCGCTGCACATCGCGGCACAGGGGTTCGGAACGCAGACGTATGGCCTGCTGATGTCGCTCAACGGCGCGATGATCGTCATCTTCGAGCTCGGCATCATCGCCTGGACCCAGCGCATGCCGCAGCAACCGATGATCGCCATCGGCTACGGCCTGTCGGGGATCGGCTTCGCGCTGACCGGGCTCGCGTACGGCATCCCCGCGCTGACCGCCACGGTCGTGATCTGGACCATCGGCGAGATGATCTACGCTCCGGTGGCCGGTGCTTTCGTGGCCGGCATCGCGCCGGAGCGTTACCGCGGCCGTTACATGGGTCTGTGGGTGATGTCGTGGAGCGCGGGCATGCTCCTCGGCCCCGCCCTCGGCACGCTGCTCTACCAGAGCAACGAACCGCTCTACTGGAGCACCATCGCCGCCATGGGCTGTGTTGGCGCCGCGCTGGCGTTGTCGAAACCGGCGCAGCCGCTCACCACTCCGTGACCCCGCTGTTGCACCACACGCGGACGGCGGGCGTACATTGATCGCATGCCGACAACCCGTCGCGATTTCCTCCGCATCACGGTGGCCGGCGGCGCGGCGCTCGTCATCGGCGTCGACCTCATTGCCGCCGAGGAGGCGAGGAAGCCGTGGAAGCCGAACGCCTGGCTGCGCATCGATCCCGACGGCACCGTCACGATCCTGGTGACGAAGCAGGAGATGGGACAGGGCGTGCGCACCTCGCTGGCCATGCTCGTAGCAGAGGAGCTCGACGCCGACTGGAGCCGCATCCGCATCGAACAGGCCGAGCCCGGCCCCGACTACACCCGCCTCAACACCGGCGGCAGCGGCTCGATCCACGGCGCCTTCCTGCCGATGCGCAGCGCGGGCGCGACGGCGCGGGCGATGCTGGTCGGCGCCGCGGCCGAGCAGTGGAGCGTCGGCGCGGCATCGCTGCGCACCGAGAACGGCTTCGTCTTTCATGACGCCACGCAGCAACGCGCCGGCTACGGCGAGCTGGCCGAGGCGGCCTCGAAGCGAGAGGTGCCGAAGGACGTGCCGCTGAAGAGAGAGTTCCGCCTCCTCGGCAAGCCGCTGGCGCGTCTCGACGACCCCGACGTCATCACCGGCCGCGCAACATACGGCCTCGATCAACGCGTGAAAGGGATGCGCTACGCGACGATCCTCCGCTGCCCCGCCGTCGGCGGGAAGCTGGTGAAACACGACGCATCGAAAGCGAAGAACGTCCGCGCCATCCCGATCTCCACCGGCCTGGCGCTCATCGCGAACAGCACCTGGAAAGCAATGCAGGCCCGCGAGCTCGTCACCGTCGAGTGGGACTACGGCCCGCACGCGGCTTTCGATTCGAACCAGTGGCTCGATGCGGCAGTGGAACTGGCGAAGGAAAACGAAGGGGTGGTCACGCACACGGTGGGCGATCCGGCGGCGATGAGCGACGTCGCGGAGAGGCTCGACGCCACGTACGTCTACCCGTTTTACGCGCACGCCGCCATCGAGCCTTTGAGCGCAACGGTGCACGTACACGACGGCCAGTGCGAGATGTGGATCGCCACCCAGGCGCCGAACTCCGTCCAGCGCGACGTGGCCCAGCTCCTCGGCATCGACGTATCCAAAGTGACGGTCCACCCGGCTCTCATCGGCGGCGGTTTCGGCCGACGTCTGCGCACTGACTACGCGGTGGAAGCGGCCGAGCTCGGGCGCGCACTCGGTGAGCCGGTGCAGGTGGTCTGGACGCGCGAGGACGACATTCGCGACGGCCGTCTGCAACACGGCACCGCGGAGCGGATGCGCGGCGCCATCGACAGCAAGGGCCGCGTCGCCGGCTGGCTGCACAAGAAGGTCTGCAACCCCTTCATGACCGGCTTCACGCCGAGCGCCGAGCAGCTCGCGAAGCTCGGCGACTACTACCGCGGCATCTCGTGGGGCGTCTACGACGTACCGTACGACATCCCGGCCATCGAGACGCGGTACGTCCGGCACGACTCGCCGGTGCGCTACGGCCCCTGGCGGGCGGTCTTCTCGCCGTCATCGACCTTCGCGCGCGAGTCGTTCCTCGACGAGCTGGCCCACGCCGCGAAAAAGGACCCGCTCCAGTTCCGTCTCGATCACCTCGGCGGCGCGGAGAAGGTCACGGCCGGCGATCTCACCTTCGAACGCCCCCGCCTGCGCCGCGTGCTCGAGACCGTGCGCGATCGCTCCGGCTGGGGCAAACCGCTCGGCCCGAGCCGAGGCCGCGGCGTGGCCTGCAACATCTACGACGGCGACACCCACATCGCGTATGTGGCCGAGGTCACGGTGAACGGGGCGGAGTGGAGCGTCGACCGCATCGTGGCCGCCGTCGACTGCGGTCCGATCGTCAACCCGGTCGGCGTCGAGCAGCAGATCGAAGGAGGCATCGTCTGGGCCCTCGGCCAGCTCCTGAGCCAGATCACCATCAAGCAGGGCCGCGTCGAACAGTCGAACTACCACGACTACCCCATCCCCACCATCGCGCAGATGCCGAAGATCGAGATCCACCACCTGCCGACCGAAAGCGCACGTCCCTCGGGCATGGGCGAAGGGCCGGTGTCGCCGCTCGTGCCGGCGGTGACAAACGCGATGTTCGCGGTGACGGGGAAGCGCGTGCGGCGATTACCGCTCGCGTGAGGGAATCATCCACGCGCGTCCCTCGTGCTCGATGGTTCGCGCATCGAAGCCGAAGTAGCGCTTCATCGCCTCGCTGGTCATCACCTCCGCGGGTGTGGCGTCGAGCGCCAGCGCGCCGTCCTGCATCACCAGCATCCGGTCGCTGTACGCCGCGGCCCAGTTGAGATCGTGCGCGGCGAAGACGACGGTGCAGCCGGTGCGGTCGACGATGTCGCGCAGGAGGGCGGAGAACTGCTGTACGTGCGAGACGTCGAGCGCGGCCAGCGGCTCGTCGAGGAGGATCAGCTTCGGCGTGCCGGCCAGCACGCGCGCGAGAAAGACCCGTTTGCGCTCGCCGCCGCTCATCTCGTCGAGATAGCGGTCGGCGAGATGGGCCGCGTCGCAGAGCGCGAGCGCCTCGCGGGCATGGTTCCAGTCGGCATCGCTCTCCCACGAGAAGCGGCCGACGTACGGTGCACGCCCGGTCACCACGACGTCGATGGCGCGCATCGGAAAGACCGGATCCGGATCCTGCGGCAGATAGCCGACCTGCTTCGCGTACTCCTTCGGCTGCCACTCGCCGAGAGCATGTCCCGCGAAGTGGATGATCCCCGCGCGCGGCGTGACCACACGGGCGGCTATCTTCAGCAGCGTCGACTTGCCGGAGCCGTTCGGCCCCGTCAGCGCGACCAGCTCGCGCTCGCCGATGCGCAGGGAGACGTCGCGCACGGCGGGCGATCCGATGTAGTCGTACGAGACGTTGCGCAGCTCGAGCATCAGCGCCCTCTCCGCATCAGCGACAGAAAGAACGGCACACCGAGAATGGCCGTGAACGCGCCGACCGGCAGTTCGGCGTTCGGGACGACGATGCGCGACAGCAGATCCGCTCCCGCCACGAGCGTCGCACCGCCCAGCGCGCAGAGCGGCAGCAGCACGCGAAAGTCGCGGCGCCAGATCATCCGGATCAGATGCGGCACGAGCAGCCCGACGAAGCCGATGATGCCGCTCACCGCGACGGCCGCACCGGTGACGATCGACGCCGCGGCGAAGCCGAGCAGCTTCACCCGCTCCACATCGACGCCGCGCGCTTTCGCATCTTCTTCACCGAACGCGAGGAGACGCAGATCGTTGGCCACGTACGCGAGTACCGCCATCGAAATGACCAGCAGCGCGGTCACCAGCGCGACGCTGGTCCAGGTCGCGCCGAAGAGCGTCCCCATCATCCAGCGCAAGGCCGCGGTGAGGTCGGCCGATTTGGAAAGCGAAAACGCGATCAGGATGACCGCGGAGAAGAATGCGTTGAGCACGAGGCCCGACAGCAGCAGCCGCGCCGGATCGGTGTGCTCGCGCCGCCGTGCGAGGAGGAAGACCGCCGCGGTCGCGCCGATCGCTCCGGCGAAGGCGACCAGCGGCACGAGGCCGGGGATGCGGGCGAGGCCGAGAGCCGTCGATACCGCCGCGCCACACGCCGCCCCGCCGGAGACGCCGAGGATGAACGGATCGGCGAGCGGATTCCGCAGCAGCGTCTGAAACGTCACGCCGGCTACGGCCAGCGTCGCGCCGATCGCGGCGGCCAGCAGCACGCGCGGCAGGCGGATGCGGAAGAAGATCGCCCGCGCTGTCTCGTCACCGGCAAAGAGCGCGGACCAGGAGAGGCTCGTCGCGCCGATGGAGACGGCCAGGGCGAGCATCGCCGCGAGTAGCAACGCCAGGATGAAGACAGCCTTCTTCACTCGCCCGCTACTTTATCGAGAATCGTGTTCAGCCCCGCGGCCGCTTCACCGACGCGAGGACCGGGGCGGGTGAAGACATCCTCGTCCACCCCCTGCGACGGGACGCGCAGACCGCCCGCGCGCACGAGCAGCGCCGCGAGCTGCCGCGGGTTGACTGACTTGCGTGGATAGAGGATGAGATCGGGCGGCGTGGCGGCCAGCGTCTCGAGCGAATACTGCGGCCACGCCGGCACCTCCACCGCGTTGCGTGCGCCGGTCAGTCCCAGCAGATCGTCGACGAACGTCTCCCGCCCGCCGACGTAGAGCGGATCGGTCCAGACCGCAAAGAGGATGCGCGGCGCGTTTGCACGCGTGCGGCGTTGCGCGTCGATGGCGCGCTGCAGCTCATCGGCCGCGCGCTTCGCGTCCGGCGCATCGAGCAGCTCGCCGACGCGCAGCATCGCGGTGGTGATCTGCGACAGACGATCGGTGCGCACCACGAAGAGCGGCACGCCGATGGCCGCCAGTGCCGGCGCGAGATTCGGATGATTCCCCTCCGTCGACGCAATCACCAGATCGGGCTTCAGCGCCGCGATCTTTTCGATATTCGGCTGCATCCCGCCGACCTTTGCCACGCGCAACGCAGCAGCCGGATAGTTCGAAAAGTCGTCCGTGCCGACCACTTTTCCGCCGGCGCCGATCGCGTAGACGAGCTCCGTCAGGTTCGGCGCGAGGGTGATGACGCGCGCGACGCGCGGCGGGACGGCGACGGGGCGGCCGAGATCATCGGGGGTCGTCGCGGCACGTTCGCCTCCGCAGCAGAGGACGAAGAGCGCGAGAACGAGCGATGAGAGATGAGAGATGAGCGATGAACGGGTTTGCCGCGTGTTCATCGTTCATCTCTCATCGTTCATCGCTCGTTGGCAAACAAAAAGCGGCCCGAAGGCCGCTATGGAAGGCACCGCGGCGAACGCTACGCGTCGCTGCCGTCCTCGTCCTCGAGGTCGTTGGCGATGCCGAGGCGGGTGCAGGCGGCGGAATACATCTGCTTGGAGGCGGCGATCGCCGACTGGAGCTCGGCGATGCGGTCTTTCACCTTCGAGAGCTCTTCCTCGACCTGGTCCTTGAGATCGCTGATCTCCTCTTTCGTGACCTGCAGAGTGGTCTCGTAGAACTTGCGTTGCTGATCGGTCAACACCGGCATTTCGTTTATCCCTTCAGTAACTCTCTCATCGAAATCATAGCTTGAACTCGACCGGGACCGTGACCCACGTCTTCACCCGCACGCCGTCTTTCGAGGCGGGTGTGAACGAAGAGCGGCGCATCATCTGCTCGGCCGCTTCGTTGAGGCCGACCGGGCGATTGATGCCGCGGATGATCTTCACGTCGAGGACCGAGCCGCTCTCGGAGACGAGCACGCTCGTGACCACCGTCCCCTGAATTTTCTGCGTGCGGGCCACGGCCGGATACGGAACGGCTCCGCGGCGGAGCATGCGCGGCATGGTCAGTCCGTCGGTGCCGACCGGCACGAGATCGCCTTCACGGGCGCGCTGCACCGGCGCCGGCTCCGGCTGGCGCGGCGTCTCGGCGGCCTGCTGCGGCGCCGGCTCCGGGTCGCGCTGCACCGGTGCGGGAGCGGGACGCGTTTCCGGCTGCTGCACCGGCGGCGGAACCTGCGCGACCGTGGCCGTGACGGGAGCGGGAGTCGGACGAGCCGGGGCCTGCGTCGCGGTGGCGGCCTGCTGCTGCGCGCGGGCCGCGGCTTCGAGGCGGGCGCGCTCGGCGGCCAGACGCCTGGCTACTTCCTGATCGACGAGCGACGGATCGACGACCGGAGCGGTGGAGGTCAGCGCGCCCGTCTGCGTGGCGGTGTCACTGCCCGGCACGATGGCCGGTGCGGCGGTGGCGGTGACCGGAGGCGTCAGCGCGGATGCAGACGTCGTCTGAGCCGCGGGGGCCGAAGGCTCGCCCTTGCCGCCGAGCGTCAGCCATGCGCCGACGCCGGCGGCGACGAGCACGGCCACGATGGCGATCGGCACGACCGGCGACTTGCGCTTGACCGGCTCCGGCACCGCGCCGTAGTCGGCCGCCGACGCGGCAGCAAACGGCGCGGCAGCGGCGGCGATCGGGATGGCGGAGATGCCGGGAGCGGCTGCCGCGGCGAGCGGAGCAACCGGCGCGGCGATCGGTTTCGGTGCGGCAACGACCGGCGCGGGCGGCTCCGGCTCCGGCTCCGGCATGGCGATCGGCTCCGCGGTCGAGAGGCGGTGCATGAAGATCGCGAGGTCGGCGCTGGTCGGGGTCGGGCGGAAGCTGTAGAGGATCTGGTCGAGGTCACGGGCCATCTCGCCCGCGCTCTGGTAACGGTTGGCCGGATCCTTCTGCAGCGCCTTGAGGACGATCTTGTCGATGTCCGGCGTGACCTCGTCGTTGTAGAGCGACGGCGGCTGCACGCGGGCCTCGCGCACCTGCTCGAGGATCGAGATCTCGTTGTCGCCGGTGAAGAGCTTGCGGTTCGTCAGCAGCTCGAACAGCACCGTCGCCAGCGCGAAGACGTCGGAACGCCGATCGATCGCGCGGCCCCACGCCTGCTCGGGCGACATGTACTGCAGCTTGCCCTTGAGCGCGCCGGCCTGCGTGTGCGAGGCCTTCGAGGCGGCCTTGGCGATGCCGAAGTCGCAGAGCTTGATGTCGCCTTCCTGTGAGATGAGGACGTTCTGCGGCGAGACGTCGCGGTGGACGATCCCCATCTCCTTCTCCTCGAAGTCGCGCTTGCGGTGCGCGTAATCGAGGGCGGACGCGATCTTCGAGGTGATGAAGAGCGCGAGCTCCACGGTGATCGGGTTGTCGCGCTCCGCGCCGCGGCGGAGGATGGTCTTGAGGTCGTACCCATCGATGTACTCCATCGCGATGTAGTACGAGCTCTGGATTTTTCCGAGATCGTAGATGTGGATGATGTTGTTGTGGTTCAGCTGCGCGGCCAGCTTCGCTTCATCGATGAACATGCTGATGAAGTCCTGGTTGTCGGAGAGGTGCGGAAGGATCTTCTTGATCGCGACGATCTTCTGGAAGCCTTCCACGCCGCGCATGCGCGCCTTCCACACTTCGGCCATGCCGCCGGTGGCGATCTTCTCCACCAGGACGTACTGCCCGAACTTCGTCCCGTCGGCCGGCTCGTCCTCTTCTACTTTCGAAGCAGGTGCCGGCGTGGGCGTCGGGGGAAAGACGGGCTGCGAGACCGGCACCCGGTCGGGCTCGACCGCCTGCAGCTTCTCGGTGTTGAAGCGCGGCGCCGGGGGCCCCGGTGCGGCGGGCGGCTTCGCGGCCACCGGAGCCGGCGTCGGAGCGGGCGTCGAAACGGCCGGTGCCGGCACGTTACCGGGGCTGGTCGACTTGCGCGCCGATTTCTCGAGGCCCGAGAGCGTGTCCTGCAGCCGCTTGTCGAGATCGGAGCCGCCGGGCGACGTTTTCGGCTTCGGCGTCGCGGTGGTGGTCTGCGCCGCTTGCGCTCTCCGCTGCGGCATCACGCCGGCGAGCGTATCGGCCAGCATCTGATCGACGTTGCCGGTGGCGCGGTCGGGAGCGGCGGCTTTCTTCGGACGTTCTTCGTCGACCAGGTCGCCGAAGATCTCCGTCGAGGTCAATCCGTCCGCGGGGGTGGTCGTGCGCACCGTGTAGTCGGCGTCGAACGGCGCCGCGCTGACGGGCAATCCGAGCAGCTGCTGCACCTTGCCGAGGAACTCTCCCTCGGAGTAAGGCTTCGGCAGGATGTCGGAGGCCCCCATCCGCTGCGCGTCGGCTTTCGGACTCTTGCCGTTGTAGCCGGAGACGGTCAGCAGGATCGGGGTCTCGGCGAGCGGCTTGCGGCCGCGGATCGCGCGGATCAGCTCGGAGGTGCTGATCTTCGGCACGACCGACGAGAGGACGATCAGCTTCGGCTGCTCGCCGTCCAGCGCGCGCAAGGCTTCCTCGCCGTCCTTGGCGAAGAGCGGCGCGAGCGGCTGCCCGGTGAGGGCCTGTCGCACGCGGTCGGTGTAACGTGGCTCGTACTCGACAACGAGAATGTTTTCAGGCATGTACGTGAGGGCCCACTGTTGGATTGGATGAGGTGAGGATTGTAGCGTAAAGAACGGACGAGCAGCCTTGCTTGCCTTTCCCTTCCTCTTCCGCGATACTACGCCCGCACCTAGCGTCGACGATCTTGCTTCAATGCAATCCCGCCGGGCGTTTGAGAGTTCGATAAAAACGAATCTCCGCCACGACGTCGTCGGTCCCCGGATACCGCAGGTGAATCAGTTCCTATCATCGCCGTTGATTTTTGGGTACGCATGACACCAGACAACCGCACTCCGCGTAAGCGGCGGCGACGTAAGCGCCGCCCGGGCGGTGCCGAACAGGGCGGCCAGCCGCCTGTGAACGGCAACGGCCCGTCACCAGGAAACGAAGCTTCTACCCGCCAGTACGATGGCGGCGGTGGAGGCGCCGGAAGACGGCGTCGACGCCGTGGACGTTCCGGCCGCAATGGCGGCGGAGCGCCGGAGGGGCGCAGCGAGTCACCGGCGCTGCCGCTCGACATCCCGCCGGGCGAGCTCACCCCCTCACAGGGCGTGCTGTTCATCAAACCGAACGGCACCGGCATCCTCGTCGACTCGGCGAACAACTATTACCCTCAGCCGGGCGATCCGATCGTGCCTCGCTCTCTCATCGAGCGGCTCTTCCTTCAGGCCGGCCTGCACCTCGCCGGCTCGTCGCGCCGCCTCGGCAACGGTCAGCTCGAGTTGATCGGGATCGAGCAGGTCGAGGGGATGACCATCGAGGAGTACCGCGAAGGGCGGCGGCCGTTCTCCGAGCTGATCTCGATCGATCCGAACGAGATGTTCAAGCTCGAGACCGAGCCGGAGCGCCTGACCACGCGCGTCCTCGATCTCCTCTCCCCGATCGGCAAAGGGCAGCGCTGCCTCATCGTCGCGCCGCCGAAAGCCGGCAAGACGACGCTCCTCAAGGACATCGCCCACGGCCTCAACCGGAACCATCCGGAAGTGGAGCTGATCGTCCTGCTGATCGACGAGCGCCCCGAGGAAGTCACCGACTTCCGCCGTTCCGTCGAGAAGGGGGAGATCATCGCCTCCAGCTCCGACGAGACGGCCGAGAACCACATTCACCTCTCCGAGATCATCCTCGAGCGCGCCCGTCGCCTCGTGGAGATCAAGAAGGACGTGGTCATCCTCTGCGACTCGATCACCCGCATGTCGCGCGCTTACAACAACGAGCAGCGCGGCTCGGGCAAGATCCTGTCGGGCGGCATCGACGCGCGGACGATGGAGAAGCCGCGGCGCTTCTTCGGCGCGGCGCGCAATGCCGAGGACTGGGGATCGCTCACCATCATCGCCACGGCGCTGGTCGACACCGGCTCCCGGATGGACGAGGTCATTTTCCAGGAGTTCAAGGGCACCGGCAACACCGAGATCGTGCTCGACCGCGGTCTGTTCGAGCGGCGCATCTTCCCGGCCATGAACATCGGCCAGACCGGCACGCGCAAGGAGGAGAAGCTGATGCCTCCGACCGTTCTGCCGAAAATCCACACGCTCCGGCGGGCCCTCGCGGGAACCGATCCGATGACGGCGATGAAGATGCTGATCGAGCGTCTCCAGAAGTTCCCGTCCAACGACGCGTTCCTCAAGAGTTTCTGACGCGAGTTTTTTGGCAGGTTCTTTACCCGTTCACCATCCCGTCGCGTAAGATTGACAGACAGAATCAGGGTTCCGGCGCCTCACCTTCAGCGGTGAGGCGCTTCGTCCAATCAGCTTCAAATCCGTCAGGAGGATCTATGTCCGCTTCCCGCCGTTTGTTATACGTCCTTTGCGTGGCCTTGCTGGCAGTCGCGCCGGCGACGTTCGCGCAGGTGACGACCGGCTCGATCGCCGGTACCGTCGCAGCCGCCGATGGCAGCGCCCTTCCGGGTGTCACCATCGAGGCCGTCCACGTGCCGACCGGCACCCGTTACTCCGATGTGACCGGAGGCAACGGCCGATTTACGATTCCGAACGTTCGCGTCGGCGGTCCGTACCGCGTCACCGCGACGCTGGAAGGATTCCGCACCGCGGTCTCGGAGCAGGTCTCGGTTCCGCTCGGCGCTTCCGCCGAGGTTCCGCTGACGCTGCAGCTGGCCGCCGTGTCGGAGGCCATCACCGTCACGGCCGCGACCGATGACGTGATCAACCCGAACCGCACCGGCGCCACCTCGACGGTCTCCACCGAGGAGATCGAGACGCTGCCGACGGTCAACCGTACGCTGCAGGACTTCGCGCGCACGAACCCGTACGTCAACGTCGACGCGCAGGACCTCTCGGCCACCCGCATGACCGTGGCCGGCCGCAACAACCGCTACAACTCGATCTCCATCGACGGCGCCGTCAACAACGACCTGTTCGGTCTCGCCGACACCGGTACGCCGGGCGGTCAGGCTGACGCGCTGGCGATCTCGCTCGACGCGATCCAGGAGATCCAGGTCGCGGTCTCGCCGTACGACGTCCGTCAGGGCGGCTTCACCGGTGGTGGTGTCAACGCCATCACCCGCTCCGGCACGAACGACTTTTCCGGCTCGGTCTTCTACTCGCGCCGCGATCCGGAGTTCGTCGGTGAGGGCCCGTCCGGCCGCGAGATCGACGAGTTCGAATCCGAGCAGTACGGCGGCCGTTTCGGCGGACGCATCATCCGCGACCGGCTGTTCTTCTTCGTGAACGGCGAGCGCAGCGAACGCAGTGAAGACGACGACTACACCTCGGCGGATTACATCCGTCCGGGCGACGTGGAGACGGTCCGCAACCTGCTGATCGAACGCTTCCAGTACGATCCGGGCTCGCTCGGCTCGCTGCCGCGCACCAAGTTCAGCAAGAATCTCTTCGGCCGTCTCGACTGGAACGTCAACAGCTCGAACCAGTTCACCGTCCGCCACAACTACGTCAACGCGGCGAACGACGTCATCGCCGACCGTTTCGCGGACCGCTTCCGTTTCCCGAACGCCACCTACTTCTTCGCCGACGAGAACAACTCGACGGTCGCCCAGCTGAACAGCACGTTCGGTGCGAGCTCCTACAACGAGGCTCGCATCAACTACACGACCATTCGTGACCGCCGCGCCTCCCCCGGCGCCTTCCCTGGCATCGAGATCGGCGGCACCGGTCCGCGCAGCGCGGACATCATCGCCGGCGCCGAGCAGTTCTCGGCCGCCAACTCGCTCGACCAGGACATCCTCGAGATCACGGACGACTTCACGTTCATCCGCGGCGCGCACACCGTCACGGTCGGCACGCACAACGAGATCTTCGAGTTCAACAACGTCTTCATGCCGAGCGCGTTCGGTCACTACTACTTCCCGACGCTCACCGACTTCATCAACCTCACCCCGACGCGTTACTTCTACACGTACGCGGAAGGCGGCATCAACCCGTCGCAGTTCCAGGTCAACCAGTACGGCCTGTACGCCAGCGACCAGTGGCGCCTCAACCAGAACTTCACCCTCACGTTCGGCCTCCGCGCCGACATGACCCAGTACCCCGACGCGCCGAACTACAACCCGGTCGTCGAGCAGGCCGTCGGCTACCGCACGTCGGCCACGCCGAATGAGGATCCGACCATCTCGCCGCGCCTCGGCTTCAACTGGCAGCTCACCGAAGGCCAGCAGCTCCGCGGCGGTATCGGCGTCTTCGCCGGCCGCACCCCGTACGTCTGGGTCTCCAACGCTTACGGCGGCACCGGCATCGGCCAGATCTCGCTCGAGTGCTCGCGGCCGTCCTGCACGCCGACCTTCGTGGCCGACCCGCTCAACCAGCCGACCAGCTTCCCGGCCGGCGGCGGCGCGTTCGAGACCGCGATCACCGATCCCGACTTCGAGGCTCCGCGTCTGTGGCGCGCCACGCTCGCCTATGACCGCGTCCTTCCGTTCGACATCCGTGCGACGGTCGAAGGCCTCTACTCCCGCACCATCCAGGACGTCTACTACCAGAACGTCAACTACGTCCAGACCGCCACGCCGAGCCCGATCGACGGCCGTCCGGTCTATCGCCGCTCCAGCACCGCCCTCAGCAACGCGCTGCTCCTCACCAACACCGACCTCGGCGAGCAGGTGATGGGCTCGATTCAGCTGAACAAGAACTTCGGCCGCTTCTTCACCATCGGCGCCTCGTACGCCTACCAGGACGCGCAGTCCGGGTTCGACGGCGGCTCGTCGACGGCCAGCTCCAACTGGCGCTTCCACCACACCTCCGGTGACATCTACACGCCGGAGCTCTCCCGCTCGGCCTACGAGACCACCAACCGCATCAACTTCAACGGCACGCTGAACTTCGACACCGGGTTCCTCTCGCACGGCGTCGGTCTCTACTACAACGCGCAGTCGGGCCGTCCGTACTCGCTGCTCTTCGGAACCGACGTCAACGGCGACGGCCAGAGCTCGAACGACCTGCTGTACATCCCGGGCAGCGGCAGCGAGATCATCGTGCAGAACGCGGCCGGCCAGGTCGTCGACTACTCGCTGCTCGCGAACTACCTCGAGTACGCCGGTCTCGACGCCACCGCCGGCCGCGCGATGGATCGTTATGAAGCGTCGGAGCCGTGGACCCGTCAGCTCGACCTCCACTACGAGCTCGGCCTGCCCGCCTTCCGCGGCGTCGGCACGATGCTCACCGCCGACGTGGCGAACATCCTGGCCATGGTCGACAACGAGTACGGCAACGTCCGTTACGTTCCGAACCAGAACTTCTCGCCCGTCACCTACCGCGGTGTCGACGCTGCCACCGGCAAGCCGATCTACCGCGAGCGTTTCGCGGGCGCGCTCACCCCGGGCAGCCAGTACACGGTCGCTACCGACCGCTCGCGCTGGCAGGCACGCCTCGGCGTCCGCGTCACGTTCTAATCCCGACTCACCTGTTGTAAAAAGGGCCGCCCGGTAACGGGCGGCCTTTCTGTTTCCGGAGGAATCGTATGAAGCGCTTCGCCGTCATCGTCGCCACGCTCACCACGTTCGCCTGCACCTCCACCACTCCGACCGCCACACCGGTGGCCACGCAACAGCCGCCGGCCGCGACACAGCAGCAGCAGTGCGGCGATTCGATCCTCAGCGGGACGCTCTGGCTGCAGTCGTCGGCCGAATATCGCGCCGTCGCCTGGGGGACGTACGCGGCGGCGCGACGGGCACTCGATCGCGCGCTGGCCGATCCGGCGTGGAGCGCGGCGGCGGAGCAGAGCGGCTCGTTCGCGAGCCTCCCGCCGGCGGTGATCCTCGACCTCGACGAGACCTCCATCGACAACGGCGTCTTCGAAGCGCGCGCCATCAAAGCGGGCAAGACCTACGACGACAAGCTGTGGGACCAGTGGGTCGCCGAATCGGCCGCGATCGCCGTTCCGGGGGCGCCCGAGTTCCTCGCCTACGCGAAAAGCAAAGGTGTGACCCCGTTCTACATCACCAACCGCGACAACGATCCGGAAGGCCCCGGCACGCTGCGCAACCTCCAGAAGCTCGGCTTCCCGCTCAGCGACCGCGAAGACACACTGCTCATGCGCGGCGACAAACCGGAGTGGACGTCGGACAAGAGCGGACGCCGCGCCTACGTCGCGCAGCGCTACCGCGTGCTGGTGGTGCTCGGCGACGACCTGAATGACTTCGCCAACGCACGTGAAGCGACCGTCGCCGATCGCGACGCCATCATGGAGCGCACCAGGAACTGGTGGGGCGAGCGCTGGTTCATGCTCCCCAACCCGCTCTACGGCTCATGGGAGCGCGCGCTGCTCGGCTCCGCGCCGGGCGATGACTGCGTGAAGCACCAGCGGAAGCGCGACGCGCTGCGGGTGAACTGAAGAGGGCCCGATGACGCGGTCGATACCCGCGTCATCGATTGCGTCTCGAGCCTGCAGCGACACGGCGGGCGCCGTCTGGATTGCTCCAGACGACCTCCGTACACGCCGGAGGCGTGTCGCAGATTAGCCGGTGGCAAGCGCAGCAGGCGAGCCGCCACCGGTTGCGTTGCGACCGAGGAGTCGCACCCCGGAGGGGTGCCGGGCGACGATGTATCGACCCACCTCAGGCTTTACGAGCGCGTTGTGTTCAGCACGAAGCGACGACGCGACCCCTGCCGGGGTCGTGGGGGAGGGCGGATCTTGTCCGGTGGCGGCGCGCCTTCGGCACTTGCCACCGGCTAATGTACGACACGCCTCCGGCGTGAACCGCGCATCGGTTTCCCACCCTCTCCGGCGTCTTGGATTTCCTCGTCAGCGGCAGCGGGAGGATCGAACCAGAGATCGGCTCCGTGAGCGGCGCCAGCGACTTGCTTGATTACGATGCTACGAGCATGTATTCCGCCACGGACGTTGATTGTGGGACGGGTAGGCCGTCTTCAATCAATCCCTCGACATGCATCTGAATCGCCGCGTACATGTTGCGTTCCGTTTCTTCATGGGTGGCGCCGGTGGCTACGCAGCCGGGAAGATCAGGAGAGTACGCCGAGAAATTCGCGCCGGCATCCTCGATCACAATGAGAAATCGCCGCATGCTCACTCGAGCCTTGCTATGTTCACCGCTTCGCCGCGCCATCTGAACCCGCCCTACCCCACCACCCCGCCGACCAGATCGTACGGATGCGCGTCCGTGATCTCGACGCGGGCGAAGGCCGGCAGCTGCTCCGGCAGCAGCTCGATGCCGTCGTTGATCAGCAGGCGGCCGTCGATCTCCGCGGCCTGGCCGGCGATTCGTCCTTCGTAGAGGCGGAAGCCGAGATCCTCGGTCTCTTCGAAGACGCCGGTGATCAGGGCGTCGAAGGTCTGGCCGACTTTGGTCTCGTTGCGCGAGCGGGCGATCTTCTGCTGCAGTTCCATCAGCTTCGCGCGGCGGCGCTCGGCGGTCTTGCGGCTGGGGAGGTCTTCCATGCGCGCGGAGAGCGTGTGGTCCTGCGGCTCGAAGACGAAGGCGCCCATGTTGTCGAACTGCGCCCACTCGACGAAGTCGTGCAGCTCGCCGAACTCTTTCGGCGTCTCCCCCGGATGGCCGGTGATGAAGGTGGTGCGGATGGCGATGTCGGGCACGATCTCACGCATGCGCGAGACCATCTCGCGATACTCCTTCGGCGAGCCGGGACGGCGCATGCGGGTGAGGACGTTCTGCGAGACGTGCTGCAGCGGGATGTCGCAGTACGAAACGAAACGCGGCTCGCGCGCCATCAGCTCGAAGAGAGACCAGTCGAGTGAGCCGGGGTACGCATAGAGGAATCGGATCCACTGAAAGTCGGTCTCGCCGAGGAGCCGCTCCACGAGCTTCGTGAGTCCATTCGCGATGCCGATGTCCTCGCCGTAGCGGGTGGTGTCCTGTGCGACGAGGTTCAGCTCTTTGACGCCCGCGGCCTGCAGCGCCTGCGCTTCGCGGATCAGACCATCGATGGTGCGCGAGCGGAACTTGCCGCGCATCTGCGGGATCGCGCAGAAGGTGCACGGGTTCGAGCAGCCCTCCGACACTTTCAGATACGCGTGCGCGGTGCCGGTGGTGAGCACGCGCGGGAAGTCTTCGTACAGCCGCTGCGACATCTTGCGCCGCACCGGGGCGGCATCGTCGACGCGGCCGGTGACCGCCTCGGTGATCTTCTCGAGCGCATCCAGTCCGACGAACGCATCGATCTCCGGGATCGACTCCTGCAGGTCGGTGCGGTACTTCTGCACCATGCAGCCGGTCACGATCAGCCGGTCGACCCCTTTGCCTTTACGGCCGGCGATCTCGAGGATCGTGTCGATCGATTCCTGCTTCGCCGCGTCGATGAAACCGCACGTGTTGACGATCACCACGTCGGCCTCTTCGAGGTCGTTCGTGATGACGACGTGCCCGGCGTCGGCCTGGAGCTGGCCGAGCATGATCTCGGCGTCCACGGTGTTCTTCGGACAGCCGAGGGAGATCATCCCGACGCGGCGAATGGTGGATTCGGAACTGACAACGGTCATGGAAAGGATCGAAACAGGGGCGGGAGGCTCACGATTTCCAGGCCTCCGCGCGGTGGTAGACGATCCATCGGCCGTCGGCCTCGCGTTTGAGCTCGTAATTGGCGCCGAATGACGGCAGCGGAGCGGGCGCACTGAGCTGCGCGGCGACCGCGGCTTTGTCCTCGCTGTAGAAGTGCGGCGTCCCGAGCCGCACCACGACGTCCGCGCGATCCGCCACGTTCCGTCCGCGCGAGAGATACTCCTCGGTGTCACCGGTCACAGAGATGCCGACGGTCCGGTCCGGACAGCTGCATCGAGCGAGCACGTCCGTCAGCACCGCGTCCTGCACGAGCGCGTCCGTCGACTCGCCGGAGCCCCAGGAAAAGCCGAACTGCCCCGCCAGCAGGACCACCCACAAGACCAGCAGCGCAACCGCCAGCCGGCGCATCACCCGCAGCTGGTGGTAGGAGATCGGATCTTCTTCCTCCGCCTTGCCGCGGAAGCGCGCCAGCGACCGCGTCGCGCGCCAGATCGCGAAGGGCGCTGCAAAGATGCCGAAGACGAGCGAGATGATGATCCAGCCGCGCAGCGAGCGCGCCTCACGGCGCAGCTCCTTGTAGCCGGCCGCCGGCTCCGGCTGGGCGTCATTGCACGACGGGCAGATGATGCCGTCGTCCGGAAGCTCGCGGTCGCACGAATCGCAGCGCATCGATCCATTGTCCCGCGTCCGTCAACCGAATGCCGCCTCCGACGTATATTCGGCATATGCGCATCGCTCTGCTGCTCCTCCTGGCCACGTTCTCGATTCACGCGCAGACGCCGAACGCCACTCAGGCAGCGGACGACGCTCGCGCGGCGAAGGTCGACGCGCTCTTCGCCGAATGGAATCGCGCCGATACGCCCGGCTACTCCGTGGCGGTGATCCGCGACGGCAAGACCGTGCTCGCGCGCGGCTACGGCTCGGCCGATCTCGAGCGCGACGTGCGCATCACCCCGCGATCGGTCTTCGACATCGGCTCGACCTCGAAGCAGTTCACCGCCGCGTCGATCCTCCTCCTCGAACAGGAAGGGAAGCTCTCCATCGATCACGAGGTGCGCAAGTACATCCCGGAGCTGCGCGACTACGGCAAACCGCTCACCATCCGGCATCTCCTCAACCACACCAGCGGCATTCGCGATTACCTCACCCTGGCGGCCCTCGGTGGACTCTCGTTCAGCAACGACTATTCGGATGAGGAGACGCTGTCGTGGATCACGGCGCAGAAGGCGCTGAACTTCCTGCCGGGTGAGGAGCATCTCTACAGCAACTCCGGCTATTACCTCCTCGGGCAGATCGTCGAGCGCGCGTCGGGGATGTCGCTGCGCCAGTACGCGGCGAAGAAGATCTTCGAGCCGCTGGGAATGACCAACACGCACTTTCACGACGATCCGGACGAGATCGTGAAGCATCGCGCCATCGCCTACTCGCCGGCGAAGAACGGCTTCCGCATCGACATGTCCCGCTACCACGTGGTCGGCGACGGCGCCGTCTATACGACCACCGAGGACCTGGCGAAGTGGGATACGAACTTCTACCAGCCGAAGGTGGGCGGCGCCGCGCTGCTCGATGCGCTGCAGCAGCGCGGCAAATTGAACAACGGTGAGCAGCTCGATTACGCCGCCGGCCTCTCCCACGGCACGCATCGCGGCTTCCGCCTGGTCGGTCACGGTGGCGGCTGGGCCGGCTATCGCACCGACATGATCCGCTTCCCCGAGCAGCGGCTGACCGTCATCGCCATCTCCAACCTCGGCAGCGCCGATCCGAGCTCGATGGCCCGCTCCGTGGCCGAGATCTATCTCGATGCGCCCCTGCCGTCAAATAGCGGGGCAAAGAGTGAGGCCAAAGCCGAAGCGCCGAAACCGTCCGAGGCGAAAGCGGTCACGCTGAGCGCCGCGGAGCTGGAGAAACTCGCCGGTCAATATGTCGACCGGAAGCAGGGCAGCTACGCGACCGTACAGCTGCGCGACGGAAAGCTCTACTACCTGCGCGGCACGCGGCCATACGAGCTGCGCCCGCTCGGCAACGGCAGGTTCGAGATGGTCGGCCCGCCGGTCTCGATGACCTTCCAGGGCGATACGCTGGAGGTGCAGATGCGCGGCAAGCCGTTCGCCTCGATGCAGCGGACCACCGACGCGCCGGTTTTATCGGCAACCGACCTCGCCGCGTACGCCGGTGAATATCGCAGCGAGGAAGTCCCGGCGCCGCATCGCCTGCGCGTGCACGAAGGAAAGCTCGTCGCGCGGGCCGGCTACGACACGAAAGACGTGGTGCTGTGGCCGCGCGAGCGCGACGTCTTCGAAGGAGACGGCCTCACGCTCCGCTTCGTCCGCGACGACAAAGGAGCGATCGTCGCGTACAGCGTGAACGCGGGGCGCGTGCAGAACATCCGCTTCGAGCGCGTGCAGCGCTGACGCGTCAGTTGGCCTTGCGCAGCACCACCGCTTCCTGATCGGCGGTGGCCACGCGGGAGAAGAAGTTGCGCACTTTCGGGTACTGCACCGCGGCGATGAGCAGGCCGCCGCGGGTCATGCTCCGCTCGAACGTGACCGCCTTCGCTTCTTTCTTCCACGTGCTGCCGAAGCGGAAGACCTTCTCGTCGAGGGTCGTCCCGGCCGGCACGTTCTCGATCGCGTAGCCCTCCGGCAGCTCCAGCGTCACGCTGTCGTTCACCTGGCGTGAGTAAGGGAAGTAGATGTCGTACTTGCGCGTCTCGGCGCTGAAGACGTTCCTGGTCTTCGAGGTGAAGACGGAGAGCGGCACGACGATGCGCGAGCCGGTGGTGGTGCCGATGTGCGCGAGCTCGACGTCGAAGTGATGCTCGAGCGGCGCGTCGGCGGTGGTCGCGCTCTCGATCTTCGTCAGCTTGACGGTCGACCCGTCGGGGAACCAGCTCTTCGCGCCGTCCTCGATCCGTTTGCGGCTCGTCGCTTCGTCCTCGCGCAAGGCCGCGAGGCGCTCGAGCAGCGCATCCTGGCCGCCATAGGTGACGCGCACGCTGCCCTTGAGCAGATCGTCTTCGAGCCGCAGCTTCGCCACGCGCCGTGTCGAGGCGGTGGTCGCTCCCTGCTCCTGCGTCACCAGCCATTGCCCGCCGCTCTTCCACTCCACGCGCAGGCCGTCGACGCCGGTGTTGTCCCACACCAGCAGGCCGAACGGCGCGAAGGGGGTGCCGGGATCGAAGTAGCGGTCGACGCCACCCAACCTCACCAGCACCACTTCTTCCGGGATCTGGGAGAAGTCAGGGATTCGTTTGTTGAAGAAGAGACGGTCGCGGCTCGAGACCAGCACGATATGGGCGTCGAAACCGGCCGCGGCCGCCAGGCCGGCGAAAAGGCGGTTCAGCGCGTCACGCGAGCCGTAGCCGTCGCGCAGCACGTCCTCGATGTGGCGCGGGTCGCGGCGTTTCTCGCGGCGCTCCTCCTGCTCGGTCTTCTCTCGCGCGAAGGTCGTGTTCTCGAGCTGCTGCACTTGGGCGTAGAGGCGGCGCAGTTTGTCAATGTCGTCCGTCGCGCCGGCGATCAGCTCCGTCGCGGCCTTGCGGATGCCGCCGCGGTTGCCGATGAAATCTTCGATGATCCGGGAGGCGATTTTCCCGGTGTCGTGCCAGTAGTGGCCCGGATCCTTGCCCGTGTAATAGAGCTCCATACGCGCCTTGATCTCTTCATCGGGCGGCGCGAACGGCTCCTCGATGAAGGCGGCCACGTTCTCCACGTCGGCCACGTAGACCTCACCGTCGCGGCGCGGCTTCAGCTCGGTCGGAACGCCGATCAACGCACAGACGCTGGCGACGCGCGAATATGGCTTGATCCAGAACGTCGCCCTCGCCACCGGAATGTCTCTCTGCAGCACCCAGCGCTCGGCATTGAGCTCTGTGCCCGGCCAGGTGCGGGTGAAGCGGTACTCGAGAATCGCCCCTGGCTCGACCTGCGGAAACGTGAAGGTCTTCTGCAAGATCCTGAGCCCGCGGCCCTTCGCCACGACCTTCTCGTAGATTTTTCCGTCGAACGGCACGATGGTGCCGTCCGCACGGATGGTCCTCGCCTTGATGGCCGTCACGCCGCGCTTGCCGGGGATGAAGGGGATGACCACGTCGCCGTGCTTTTTCCCCTCTTCCGTGAGGATCTTGATGCGGTGATATTCGTGCCCGCGCGATTCCTCGTCATTGTGGCGGACGTTCCATTCCAGGACCACCGCCGACGCGCCGGGCGCCCACGGCACGTCTTTCATCTGCAGCTCCGCCTGTGAGGGCGGCTTGAAATCGTCGGCAGCGAATCCAGGCAGAGCGAGGACGAGGAGAAGGAGGGCGGGCAATCGTTTCATGGGATTGCCCCCCATTGTACGTCCGCTTTACTTTAATTCCGTCTCGAATAGTTTCAGGATGCGCTTGTACTCGTCGGCCCAACTGGTCGGCTCGACGAACGTATGATCCTCGAGCGGATACATCGCCGCCTCCCAGTTTTCCTTGCGCAGCTCGATCAGACGCTGCACGAGCCGCACGGTGTCCTGATAGTGGACGTTCACGTCGATCATGCCGTGGCAGATCAGGAGCGCCCCCTTCAATCCCTCGGCGAAATAGATCGGCGACGATTTGCGGTACGCCTCCGGATCGCTCTGTGGCGTATTGAGGATGTTCGAGGTGTACGGATGGTTGTAGTGCGCCCAGTCGGTCACCGGCCGCAATGCCGCGCCTGCCGCGAAGACGTCGGGCGCGGTGAACATCGCCATCAGCGCAATGAACCCGCCGTAGCTGCCGCCGTAAATGCCGAGCCGCTTCGCGTCGACGTTGTGCTGCGCGACGAGCCATTTCGCCGCGTCGAGATGATCGTTGAGATCGACACCGCCCATGTGCCGGTAAATGGCGGTGCGCCAGTCGCGCCCGTAACCGGCGGAGGCGCGGAAGTCGAGGTCGAGCACCAGGTAGCCGCGCTCCATCAGCAGATGGTGAAACATGTATTCGCGGAAGTAGGTCGACCAGCCGCGGTGCACGTTCTGCAGATAGCCGGCGCCGTGCACGAAGATCACCGCCGGGCCGCCGTTCCAGTTGGCCGGCTTGTAGATCCGCCCCGGGACCTTCGCCCCGTCACGCGCCGGGACGTGCACGATGGGCGGATCGATCCAGGCGTAGCGGGCGAAATCGGGCGCGGGCGAGGTGGTCACGCGCGTCTGCCCGACGAACAGCTCCGGCGGACGGTTCGCCAAACCGTGCACGTCGGCCACCAGCTGCCCATCCGGCGACGCCTCCGCATCGTGCAGGCCGACGCCGGGGGTCAGGTTCTCGCGCGTTCCGCCGGCCAGCGGCATGCGATAGAGATGGCGCTCGTGCAGCGAGACCTCGCTCGTCGTCAGCAGGAACGATCTGCGGTCGGCGCTGATCTCGACCTCGTCCACCTCCCACCTGCCGCTCGTGAGCGGCTTCAGCGTGCCGCCTTTGAACGGTACGACGTAGAGGTGCATCCAGCCGCTCTTCTCGCTGAGGATCCAGACCGTCTCGTTGTCGGGGAGAAAGCCGACCGGATCGGACGAGCGCCAGCGCACCCACGCGTCGTCGTGCTCGGTGTGCAGCACGCGCACCGCGGCCGTGGCGGGATCGAGGGCCATGTAGTAGACGTCTTTGTTGTCGGCGGCGCGGATCGGGAGGATGGCCTTCGTGCCGTCCTCGCTCCAGACCAGCTCTTCGATCTCCACTTCACGGTCGGCCGCTTCCTTCGTCTCCCCCTGCTTCGCCTCACCTTTGGTGGTGGCCGCTTTCTCGCTCTTTTCCGCGCTCGCCTCGGTCCGTCCGGTGGTGACCGACTTCGTCGTATCGCTGGTCGTCTGCGGCTTCCCCTTCAGGCCGTGCGTCATCCACGTGACCTTGCCGTCGGTCGTGGAGATGCTGGCCACCCGTGACGCCGCCAGCGCATCACCGACCTTCTCGCGGGCCGGGATGTCTTCGGTGTAGCCGCTCTCGGTGACGTAGTTCGGGACGATGGTCCGCTTGTGGGCGGGATCGGTGTTGAGGAAGGCGATCACGTACTTTTCATCGGCGGTGAGATGGAGGTCGGTCACCGACTGCTTCGCCTCGAGCTTGAGCGGCGCGACGGCGAAGGCCGCCTTCGCCTCCCCCTGCTCTTCCTTCCGCTCGGCACTCCGCCGCGCGACCACGTCGCTCATCTTCTTCGCCTCGTCCGCGACCCACTGCTGCGAGGCGCTCAGCTTCTTCTCTTCGTCGAACAGCGTGACGTGCTGGCCCCGCTCGTCCGGCCCGACGATGTTCGTCCGCTGCACCAGCGTGCCGTCTTCGAGCGACAGCACGTAGAGGTTGTTCGCCCGCACGAACGACACCCGCCGCTCGTCGTGCAGCCAGCGCGGATTCGTCTCGGTATCGTTCGTCCGCGTCAGCGGCCGGCTCTTCTTCGCCGCGCCGTCATACAGCCAGACGTCGCCGCGCAGCGTGAAGAGCGCCCGCTGCCGGTCGCGCGTCCAGCGCCCGTTCGCCGGCGGCGCATGATGCTCTTCCTCATCCGCCAGCTTCCGCAACCCGCTGCCGTCGCGATTGACGACATACGTGTCGTACTCCTCCTCGATCGGATCGGAGTGCTGCTTCCACTGAAAGTAAACCTGTTGACCATCCGGCGACCAGCGGACCGCCCGCGGCGTCCACCCGGCCAGGCCCTGGCCACGCATGATGTTGTCGACGGTCAGCTCGAAAGGCTGGGCGGAGAGTGCGACGGCGAGGAAAAGGAGAACGACGATCTGGGCGCGTCTCAGCATGCGCGCGGCATCATAGCGGGAAGGCGAGACGGCCGGGGGTAGCTGTTGAGCTGTTGAGCTGTTGAGCTGTTGAGCGAGAAGTGTATTGAAAGGATTCAGAATCAAACCCTTCCTTCTCAACAGCTCAATAGCTCAACAGATCAACAGCTATCCCCGGTCCGTCGCCCCTACTTGAACACCGCGCTCGCCCTCTCGTCCGCCATGATCTTCGCGAACGACTTGGTCAGCTCCGGCAGCGACTCCTTCGACACCGAGAATGCGTTCAGCGCGTAACGGCGCTGGTAGCGGAGGGTCTGGTTCTCGAATTTGCTGGCGGCGGTGTACTGCACGAGCGCGGTCTTGAGGTCGACGTTGGCCGGGAGCTCGTCGAGCTGGATGGCGGGGGCGAAGGCGATCTCGATGTCGTCCGTGTGGACCGACGGCCCTTCGGTCACGTAGCCGTACTTGCGGGTGGCGAGGTCGACGATCCTCTCCGCTTTCTGTCCGAGGACGCGGGGGCGCACCAGCAGCATATCGGCGACGCGGCGGGCGTAGTTCGGCGCGTTGAGGCGGTAGCGGACGACCAGGTCGTGCTCCGGCTCGTCGATGTGCTCGAAGGCGACGTCGCTGACGCTGTAGCTGGCGAGGTGACTGGCGAGACCCGACTCGATGCTGCGGACCCGCTCGCTCGAGCTCATCGACTGCAGCGAGTAGCGCATCTCGGCCGCGAGCGTGCCGGTGCGCACTTCCTCGATCGAGCCGCTGAGCGTCCCCTTGTCGTCGAGCTGCAGCTTCGCGGTGCGGCGGAGCTGGTTCGTGTCGGCGGCGTGGGCTGGCATGTCGATCAGCTCACCGCCGTCGTTCGTGACGAGAAGGCCCTTGCTCCCCTGCAGGTACGACGGCAGGAGACCGAACGGCGTGGTGGTGCTGGTCGGATCGAAGAGCAGCAGCTTGCCGAGCTTCGGGTGATCGACGACCGCCGGCAGCCCCTTGGCCTGCTCGGCCGTCAGCGGGATCGCGGAGATGACGTGGTTGAACGAACCGATCGAGGCGTAGGTCGGATCGACCGCGCCGCGGGTGGTGTGGACGATCACGAAGAGCGCGTCGACGCCCACTTCCTTCAGCATCGTGCGGAGCAGCGCCGCCTTGTCTTTGCAGTCGCCGTAGCGGTTCGTGAAGACCTCGCCGGCGGCGTGCGGCTGGTAGCCGCCGATGCCGATCTCCACCGCCACATAGCGGACGTCGCGCTGGGCGAAGCGGGCCAGCTTGCGGAGCGCATCGCCGCTCGCGGTCAGCTCCTTGACCTTCGCCTGCAGTTGCGGCGTCGGAATCGTGCGGGAGGAGGCGAGATCGGCGAACCACCTGGCGATGTCGCTCCACTTCCGCTCCGCCGTGCCGGGCGGCAGAAAGTGCAGGCCGGCCTGACCGGCCAGCGTGTACTTCGCCGGCATGCGCGGCTCGGCCGCAACGCCCGGAAGGTTCGTCACTTCCCAGATCAGCGGGGCAGTCTGGATCGGTGCAACCTCGGCGTGATTGCGCCAGCGGGCGGTGTACGTCCATCCGGCCGGGAGGGTCAGCTCGAGGCGGGAACGGAGGACCGGGATCTCCTCCTGGAACATCCACCCCGACTCGAGGATGAACGGCCTGTCGAGGCGGGTGTACTCGTACGCGACCACGCTGCCGACGTCGGCAGCCGGGTAGCGCATCACCTTCATCCGTACGTCGGAGTAGAGCTCGAAGTCGAACGATGAGGTTTCGACCGCATCACGCTCCTTCACCTCGTACTCGTTGCCTTTCGCGTCGATGCTCCACGCCTTGAACGACTTCAGCATGTTCTGGTTGCTGAACGAGACGGCCGCGTAGCCGTTCTCCTCGCGCCCGGCGGAGGTGAGGATCTTCACCACCCGGCGATAGGTCGTCTCGATCTCGCCGCTCGGCCGGACGTGCATCAGGTTGTGGTCGAGCAGCACCACCGCCTTTGCGTCCTTCGTCACCGCCGGCAGCTCCAGCGGGATCGACGCGCGAATCCACTGCGGCAGTTCCGGTTTACGCGCGGCGTAGGCGGCGGAGCTGAAAGCGAACAGCGCAAGCAAAACCAGGGCACGGCGCATCATCATTCTCCTGCCGACAGCACGACCGGCTTCTGGTCGGCCGCCACCATGGCGCTGTAGAAGTTGCGCAGCGCGTTGTAGTACTTCTGGTCGACCAGCATCATGTCGACGGTCATCGTGCGCGTGAACGTGACGTCGGTCTTGGTGGCCTTCGTCTCGTTCATGTACTTCAGCGCCCCCGCGTTGAGCTTCGACGGCGGCGGGACGGTCAGGATCGACATCCCCGGGCCGAGGGTGATGTGGACCTCGTCCTCCTCGGCATAGGGGTGCTCGTGATAGATCGGATGGGTGCGGGTGGCGGGGGCGAGCGGATTCTTCGCGTTCGCGGCGAAGAGCGAGATCGGCACGAGCACGCGGTTGCCGGCGCGCGAGATGGCGTTCGGCATCGAGACCGCGAAGGTCGCCACCAGCGCGTCGCCGGTGCTCTCGTCGCCGGTCACGCTCTTGAGCGTGGCGGTGGTGCCGGCGGCGAACCAGTTCCGCGCCTCGTTTTCCAGCGCCTTCCTGCGGGCCGCTTCGTCCTCGCCGATGTTGCGCAGACGGCGGACCAGCGCTTCCTGGCCGGTGAACGTCACCATGACCGTCCCTTCCAGCGTCTCGCCGTTCATTTTCAGATCCGCCTTGCGGCGCGTGAGCGCATCGGCCGGCATCGCCCCCGGGACCGTCGACCACTGCGGCTTGCCGTCGCGCGTGACGACGATGGCCGGCACGTTCGACTTTTCCCACGACACGGTGCCGAACGGCGCGCCCGGTGTGCCGGGATCGAGGAAGAGCGGCTTGCCGTCGAGGGTGACCACCGCGATCTCACCGTTCATCTGGCTGCCGTCGGGGATCTTGTCGGAGAAGAAGCCTTCGTCGCGCGGCGCGACGCGCACCGCGTTCGCGTCGAAGCCGGCCGAGCGGGCCACGGCCACGAAGGCGCGGTTGAGCTCATCGCGATAGCCGGCGTTGCTGGCCAGCACGTCGTTGGCGTTCTTCGCTTCCTTGATGGCCTGCCTGGCCAGCTCCGACTCGCTCTTCTCCACCTCGAACGACAGGTTGCGCATCGCCTGGATGCGCGCGTAGATCTTCTTCAGCTTGTCGAGCGGCTCGGTCGCGCCGGCGGTCCACTGCCGGGCCTGACTGTCGCCCCCCTTGCCGATGAACGAGGTGATCGACTTCGCGAAGACGTTCGACTGCGCCGGCCAGAAGTTCTCCGGACGGAGGTTGCTGGTCGTGTAGTAGTAGTTGACGCGCGGCTTGAGCTGATCCTCCGGCGGCATGAACGCCTCGCGCTGGAAGGGGGGGATGTTCTCGAGCTCGAGGATCCACTGATCGCCGTTCTTCTGCGGCAGCTTCCCGGCCGGCAGTCCCGAATACGTAAAGAGGCTGCCGAACTCCGACTGCAGCTTCGGCGAATACGTGCGGATGGAGAACCTCGCGCGCACCACCGGCAGGTCGTGCTGGATGGCCCAGTTGGTATTGAGCAGGACGTTCGAGCTCCAGCGGCGCGTGTAGCGGTACTCGATGATGCTGCCCGGCTGCACGTCCTGGATACTGAACGCCTTCGCGCGCATCGCGTACTTGCTCGACTTGTACAGCACCTTGTCGTAGACCTTGCCGCTGAACGGCACGATCTTCCCGTCGGGCTGAATGGTGCGCGCCTCGATCTCACTGATCCGGCCACTGAACGGGTAGCCCGGATAGTACGAGGCCTCCACGTCGCCGTATTTCTTCCCCTCTTCCGAGAAGACCTTGATGCGGAAGTATTCGGAGGTGAGGCCGATCGTATCGTCGTCGGCCCGCGCCCAGTCGAGCACCACCGCCGGCGCACCCGGCGCGAACGGCACCCCCTTCATGGCCAGTTCTTCCGGCGTGGCCGGACGGAAATCGAACGCTTTCGAATAACCAGCGGCAGAGAGAGAGCCGGCAGATGCGCAGAGCAGCGCCGCAGCGAGGAGGAGTCGTTTCATGGAGGGGGTATGGACCTTTCGCGGATCATTTTACGCGATATGGGCAGATAACTGTCTGCACACCGTGCTGCGGCACGTGTCCTCGCGTCAATGACGCAGGAGTCGAGGAGGGTCGGAAGCGAACGGCAGATCCGTTCGGGCCACGCAGGATTTCCTGATCCGAAGGTCCGCGAGTATGATCGTCGCGCTCGTGCTCCGCTTCGAGGTGGTCGTGATCATAAGTCGATTGATAGCAAAGAATTGGCGTAACTTCCGAACGCTCGACGTCAGTTTTCGTGAACGTCAATTTGTCGTTGGTCCGAACGCAGCCGGGAAGTCTAATCTGCTGGATGTCTTCCGCTTCCTCCGCGACATCGCGAAACCTGAGGGCGGCGGACTGCAGAAGGCGTTGAAGGATCGTGGCGGCGTTTCAAAAGTCCGCAGCCTTTCGGCCCGTCGCGATCCTGTCATTTCGCTGGAGATACACCTTTCGGAATCACCAGATGCCGAGCCGGAGTGGCGGTACTCTGTCGGTATCAGGCAGCAAACACGCGCACTACGCCTTCCGTTCGTCAGCTACGAAAGGGTCTGGCACCGCGAACGGCAGATACTCGACCGTCCCAACGACGACGATAGTAGCGATCCAGCGAGGCTTACCCAGACATACCTGGAACAGATCGGCGCGAATGCCGGATTTCGTGATGTGGCGCGATTTCTTCAATCCATCACGTACCTCCATCTGGTCCCCCAGTTGCTTCGCTTCGCCGACCAGATTCAGGGTCGGATCATTGAAGACGATCCATTTGGCCAAAGCTTCCTGGAACGGGTGGCGAAGACTCCGGAGAAGACGCGAAACGCACGGTTCAAAACGATTGAAGACGCCGTCAAGATCGCCGTTCCACAGCTTCAACAGTTACAGTTTACGCGCGATGAAGCAACTGGCAGGCCGCACTTGCGCGCGCTCTACTCACACTGGCGCATGAACGCTGGATGGCAGCAGGAGGATCAATTCTCGGACGGAACGTTGCGATTGATCGGGCTACTGTGGTCTCTCCTGGAAGGCGATTCGCTTCTCCTTCTCGAGGAACCGGAATTATCGCTGAACGCCGGAATAGTTGCCCAACTCGCACCGCTGATCTACAGATTCCAGAAGGCAAGACGCCGGCAGATTCTCGTGAGCACGCACAGCGAAGCCCTGTTGACGGAAGAAGGCATTGATGCGAGAGAGGTGCTTCTGCTGACTCCGGCCAGCGAGGGGACGGCGGTCGTCGTGGCAAGCGACGTGGATGAAATTCGTGCGCTGCTCGAAGCAGGCTTCACTGTTGGCGAAGCGGTGCTGCCGCGGACGCGACCGACAGAAGCGTCTCGCCTGACATCGGTTGGGTGAGAATGATCGTTGCCGTCGAGGATCCGCTGAGCGAGGCGATCACCCGGAAATTGTTCGCCGAGGTTCGCCCCGATCTTCCAATCACAACGGTACTGGGGAATCGCGGCAACGCGTATCTGCGGTCGAAGGCGCGTGAGCTGAACCGTGCCGCCGCGACGTTACCGGTGTTTCTGCTGACTGACCTCGACTCACCAACAACATGCCCGCCGCATCTCATCGCGAATTGGCTCGGCGCATCGCCAGCCACAAATCTGTTATTTCGTGTGGCAGTGATTGAAGTGGAATCGTGGGTTCTTGCTGACCGCGAGCAGGTCGCGGAGTTCATCGGCGTACCTGAACATCGAATCCCCGCCGATACAGATGCGATTCCAGATCCCAAACAGTTTCTGGTGAATCTGGCGCGAAGGTCTCGATCCGCAGACGTGCGTACCGACCTGGTGCCGGCGGCGGGCTCCACCGCCGCTGTCGGTCCACTGTACAACCCTCGCGTCGGGTCGTTCGTTGCGGCTCGCTGGAGTGCCGCACGTGCAGGCGCTGCTTCAGCAAGCCTCTCCCGCACGATCGAACGCCTGAGAATTGCATACTCCTCGTAGGTTCGGCGATCAGCTCAGATATCGGTGTCGTGCTCGTGGGGCGGCTCGATCAGAAGCTCCGGATCACCGAGCGCCTTGCCGCCTCTCTTCGTTACGACGAGGTTTGGGACCAGTGGGGTCACAGCTTCGTTCTTCTCTTCCCATGATCAAGCTCTACCCGCTGGAGCGACACCTTCAATTCCGAGGAGTTTCCGACGGCGCGCGAAAAGGTCGAAGGTGTGAGCCCCGGTGTCGGCCCACCGGTGACCCGGCCCGTTGATCCTGCTCTTTCCCCACCCGTGATCCGCCAGAACGGCGGGACCCTGCACGGTCTTACGCGATGCGCCAGATCACTGCCTGCACTCCATGCTGCAGCACGTGCTTGCGGAGGGCGTGGTTCATGACGCAGGAGTCGAGCAGGGTCAGTCCGTCGCCATCATCGGTTTCGCGCAGTTCGCGCCCGCTTGCCTCAGCCACCTGGCGGAGGGTGCGTTCGTACAGTTGGACGATGGTGTCGGAGACCGGCTTTGCCGGATTGACTTCATGGGCGATCGACAGGGCCTCGCCGCGCAGGACGTAGATCGCACAATCGCGCTGCTGCCCCAGCCACTCCAGTGCGGCGGCGAGGGTGGCGAGGTGCCAGTTGCGATGTTTGCGATAGAGCTTGTTGATGGGGCGATTGCGCTCGCCGGTTGGTTTGTAGACGTTCGGCTGCACTTCCCACAGGAGCGCGACGTTGCGGACGCTGTCGAAGGTGCCGCTGGTCTCCCCCACACTGCCGGGCAAGGTGTGTTGCTGTCCCTCGGCGTGGGCGATGGCGATGGCGTCGCCGAGGTCGCGGGCCACGACGTCGAAGGAGATGGTCTCGCCGCGGCCGCCGTAATGCGCGTTGCGGCCGAGCATGAGAAGGCCGTCGGGCAGTTGCCCTTCGCCTGCCGCTTTCACGGCACTGAGCGGCAGCAAGGTCCCGAGGGGGATGGCTGCACCGGAGGCGCGCCCTTCCGCTTCGCGCGGATGCCAGAGGCTGGCGGTCGGCTTGCCGGCCATCCAGAGCGGGTGATTGCGCCGCAGATAGCGCTCCACGACCCGCGCCCGGATGGTGGCCGTATCCTCGGGGCGCAGCACGTCGGTCGACGCGGCGCTCTCCGCGAGGTCGGCGAAGACCTGCAGCACTTCTTCGCCGAGCGACAGATAGAGGTCGTACAGGGCGACCTTCGTGTCGGCCGCGATGCCGTACGCGTCGAGGACGCGGGCGATGTGCGCGGGAAACGGCATGACGAGGTTCAGCTGCTCAGCGACTCAGCTGTTCAGCTGTTCAGGAATTCAGCGCGATCCATGGCGCTCGCTGCCTGAACAGCTGAGTAGCTGAACAGCTGAGTCGCTCTACGCCGCCACTCTTTCCCGGCAGGCGTCGAGCAGCCGCTGCACGTCCGCCACCGCGGTGATGTCCTGCAGCCCGGTGCGGATGTCCTTCCCGTGCGGGATGCCTTTCGAGAACCAGCCGATCACCGTACGCGCCTTGTGGAGCTTCCACTTGTCGATCTGCGGCGCGAGCTCGATCTTGGCGAGGTAGCGCTGCATGGCGTCGATGCGGCGGTCCATCTCGTCGGCGACGAGTTGCTCGCCACGCACGTACGCGTGAATGTCGCGGAAGATGAAGGGATTGTGCAGCGCCGCGCGGCCGATCATCACGCCGTCGACGCCGGTCTCTTCGAACATGCGGATGGCGTCGGCGGCCGTCTTGACGTCGCCGTTGCCCCACACCGGGATCTTGAGCTCTTTCTTCACGCTGGCGATGTAGCGCCAGTCGCTGGCGCCGCTGTACGACTCCTTGCGCGTCCGGCCGTGGATGGCAATCGCGTCGACGCCGATCTCTTCGAAGCGCTTGAGCAGCGGGAGGACGTCGTCGCTCTCCCACCCCTTGCGCACCTTGACCGTGACCGGGATCTTCACCGCGGCCTTGATCTTCTCGACCACGCTGGCAGCACGATCGAAGTCCTTGAGCAACGCGGAGCCGGCGCCGCTGTTGACCACTTTTTTGACCGGGCAGCCCATGTTCACGTCGACGATGTCGACCCCCTGCGCCTCGACGATGGCCGCGGCGTCATCCATCCGGTCGGGATCGCCGCCGTAGATCTGGATGGCCACCGGCCGCTCGTTCTCGTTGAACGCGAGCATGGCGTGGCTGCGGTCGTTCTTCCGCGTCAGCCCCTCGGCCGAGATGAACTCGGAGACGACCAGGCCGACGCCCCCCAGCTCTTTGATGAGGGAGCGGTAATACGTATCCGTCACCTCGGCCATCGGCGCGAGGGCGAGCGGCGTGGCGATGTGGACATCGCCGATGTTGAACGAGCGCTGCAGGTAATCGGTCATCGGAACAAAGCGAAACGTTGCGCAACGGCGCGGTCTTCCCTGTGAGCGAACGCAACAGCAGACGCGGATCTTCTTCATCATTCACCAGATCGCCGAATCGACGGCAGAGGCCGCGCCGCGTCCGTGAATGGTCTCAGCCGCCGGTCGCTACGTCCTTTACTCTCTCGCGAGCGTCCGCCGTGCCTCCCGAATGTGTCCGCGAACCGTTCAAATGATGACCAACCCGCCGTCACACCTGTCCGCGCACCTCGTGGATGAGACACATTCAACCATCGGTGATGAAGCCACTCATCAGCGTGATGAGTGCCGTCATCAGCGGCGATGAGTGCCGTCATCGGCGTGATGAGTGCCGTCATCAGCAGCGATGAGTGCCGTCATCGCCGCGATGAGTGCCGTCATCGGCGGCGATGAGTGCCGTCATCGGCGCGATGAGTGCCGCCATCAGCGGTGAGACAAAAATCCACATGAGTGAGACGGTTGACCTCGTTTGTAACCCGCGCCGGTCATCCGGCGATCGAAACGACGATTCATGCGGCGGCTGGACTTACCTCGCGCCCTCGGCTGTTAGAGCCTGCATCGGTCTTACAATCTTGCCGCTCTTTCACTACGTCCACACATTGAACGGAGGATGTCCAACATGCGGTCCACGATGACCCGACTCGTACTTGCTGCCTCTCTGTCGCTCGCCGCGTTGTCCGCCGGGGCGGTGACCGTTGCCGGTGTCAACATCGCCGACACCGCCAGCGTCAATGGCCAGAATCTCGTCCTCAACGGCGCCGCGCTTCGCAAGAAGTTCGTGGTGAAGGTCTACACCGCCGCGCTCTACCTCCCCGCCAAACAGAACAACGCCGCGGCGATCCTCGCCGCCGACACGCCACGGCGCATGGTCATGCACTTCGTCTACGACGTCGACAAGGGCAAGATCGCCGAGGCGTGGGAAGAAGGACTGACGGCCAACACCCCGAAGGCCACGGCCGAAGTGAAGACCGCCTTCAAACAGCTCTCGAGCTGGATGGAAGACATGAAGGAAGGGCAGGAGCTGGTCATGACCTACGTCCCCGGCACCGGCACCCAGGTGACGGTGAACGGCAAGGTCAAGGGCACCCTGGCCGGCAAAGCGGTCAACGACGCCATCCTCGCCACCTGGATCGGCCCGAAGCCGGGCCCGGGCGGCGATTTCAAGAAGGCGCTGCTGGGCGGCAAGTAGTTAAGGCGGTTCCTCGGGTTCCTCGGCGACTTTGCTCCGAGGAACTCGAGGGACCGAATCAAACCGGCGCGGCGATGAAGAACAGCTTTACGCCGCCCGCATCGACCTCGCCCGCTTCGTCGTAAGGGTCGAAGTCGAGCACTTCGACGGCCCGCAGCCCTCCCTCGGCCAGCGCGGCGGTGATCTCTTTTTCGCTGTAGGAGCGCTGCCGGTGCGTCTCGCGGATGTCCACCTTCGCGCCGCCGATCTGCGCCCAGCCGGTCACCAGGGCGCGCGCCATCTTCTCGCGCGCCTTGTAGCTCGTGGCGATCTCCAGGCGATAGTCGTCGCCGGCCGAGACGTACGGCTCGGCCATCCCCCAGACCGCGGGATAGATGTCGGGATGATTGACGTCGAAGAGGAACAGCGAGTCGTGGTCCATCACTGCGCGTACGGCGCGGAACGCGGCCACGAGATCGTCGCGGTCGAGCATGTGATTGAGGCTGTCGTAGAGGCAGGTGATGCGCGCGAAGCGGCCGCGGAACGGCAGCGCGCGCATGTCGCTCGTCACGACGCGCGGGGCTCGCTTGCGGGCGAGTGAAAGCATCGCGAAGGAGGCATCGACGCCGGTCGACTTCCACCCGCTCTTCCGAAAGTACTGCATCGCCAGGCCGGTGCCGCAGGCGAGGTCGAGGTGGGTCCGCTTCGGCGTCGGATAGCGCTCGAGGACGTCGTCGAGCACTCGCCGGGCGGAGCGGAAGAACCGCTGCCCCAACCCTCGATCGTACGCGTACGCAAACGCGCCGTACGCCTCGGACTCTCGATTCTCCGGCGGCTTCGTTCGCCCAGGCGACTGCTCGTTCGAGGACTTCATCCTTCCCTTCTCTGATGCCGCGGATGGCCGGCTTCGCCTTGATGTGCGACTTACCAGCGGTAGAAGCCTTCGCCCGACTTTTTGCCGAGCTTTCCGGCGGCCACCATGTCGCGCAGGATCTGCGGCGGCTCGAAGCGGGGGCCGAGCGTCTGCGCGAGGTACTCGGCGATGCCGAGCCGCACGTCGAGGCCCACCAGATCGGTGAGGCGCAGAGGGCCCATCGGATGGTTGTAGCCGAGCTCCATGGCCCGATCGATGTCCTCTGCCGAGGCGACGCCCTCCTCGAACATCCGGATCGCCTCGAGGCCGATGGCCACGCCGAGGCGGGAGGTAGCGAAGCCGGGGCTGTCGCGGACGACAATGGCGGTCTTGCCCATCTTCTCCGCCACCTCGCGAACTTGCTGGACTGTTTCGTCGGACGTGCGTTCGCCGCGGACGATCTCGATGAGTTTCATGAGATGGGGCGGATTGAAGAAGTGCATCCCGACGAAGCGATCGCGCCGCTCCACGCTGGAAGCGAGCTGGGAGATCGAGATCGACGACGTGTTCGAGGCGAGGATGGTCTGTTCGCCGCAGTAGAGATCGACGTTGGAGAAGAGATCCTTCTTCAGGTCGAAGTTCTCCGGTGCCGCCTCGACGATCAGGTCGGCCGCGTTCGTGGCCGGCTCGATGTCGCCGATCATCTGCAGCCGCCCGACGGCCGCCCGCGCGTCGGCCTCGGCGATCTTCCCCTTCTCCACGCCTTTGCGGAGGATCTCCTCGACCGCCTTCCCCCCCGCCTCGAGCGCCCCCGCGTCGACGTCGTAAAGAACCGCGTCGTATCCGGCCACCGCCGCGAGATAAGCGATGCCGCGGCCCATCGTGCCGGTGCCGAGAATGGTGATCTGGCGAATCATGGGCGGAGTGTATCGCGCGCGAGCGGCGCTACAAGCGCTCGGTGCCTTCGCGCCTGCTCAGGTGGCGGTCGAAGGTGCCGAGCGGCACGTGCCCGGCTTTTTTGGCGATCTCGAGGATCAGGCAGTCGGAGAAGCCGAGACGGGGCGTGAGGCGGTATTGGGCGAGAGCGGCCTTGACCACCGCGTGGTCTTCGAGCGCGATGGATTCATTCGTCAGCAGCAACTCGACCGCGTCTGCAATGTCATGGGAGTCGTAGTCGTAGGAGTCTTCCAGCACCCACATCGTCTCGGCGGCCACGAGATGAGACACCCACACGCCGCCTCGGAGAAAGGCCTCGGCCACGGAGACCTGCTTCGGGTCGTCGCCGGTGAGCAGCCGCACGAGGACGTTCGTGTCAGCGGCGCGCATGCTTCTTACGCAGATGTCGCCGGATTCCGTCGTCCATCTCTTCCACGGTACGTGGCTCCGGAGGTCCATCCGGGAAGATGCGCTTTCGGAATTCCTCGAAGGTCATGGCTTTCCCGCGCCGGAGGATGACCTGATCGCCGTCCTGAATGAACTCGATCACGGCCCCCGGCCCGCCGATCTTCTCGAGGATCTCCGCCGGAACCGGCAGCTTGCCGTCGTCC
The DNA here is from genome assembly GCA_036398925.1 of Thermoanaerobaculia bacterium. GTDB lineage: Bacteria > Acidobacteriota > Thermoanaerobaculia > Gp7-AA8 > Gp7-AA8 > DASWOB01. Next base: position 50,198 of record DASWOB010000085.1, on the reverse strand, counting down.
GAAATCTTCGACCGTGCGTTCGCCATGCCCCGAGTGTACCTCGGGCGGCTTACACCGCCCGCATGGCCAGCGACAGGATCTCCCGGTGGGTGAAGTAGTTCACGGCCGGGTCGTCGAGGTGGAAGGTGTAGGTGAAGCGCTCGTCGTTGTCGGCGAGAAAGGTGAAGCGGAAGTAGCGGCTCTCGGTGCCTTCGCCGAACTCCTTCACGCTCGACGACGTGCCGTCGTCCTCCCCCACGCTCAGCACGCGGTAGAGCTTGTGCGCGCTGATGGGGAGGTCGTCCGGCGGGTAGTGGATGAACTGGATGGCGTAGATCGACTTCGGGTCGAGGTCGCGCTGGGGGAACTCCTGCGCTCCCTCGGCGCCGACACCGGTGAACCACGTTTCGTCTTCCTTGAAGAGGACCAGGTTCGCGGAGTTCTCGGTCACCGGCAGCACGCCGCGGTCGAGATGGATGTGCTGTTCGGGATCGCTGGCGTCGCGGAGCTGCGTGAGGAGGTCGATCAGGTACTGCAGCCCCTCGCGGGTGCCGGTCAGGGCGACTTCGTCGTCCTCGTCGGAGATCCAGACGTCGAGCCACGCTTCCTTCGGGAGCTGGACGCGGCTCTGGAGGTTCTCGCGGGTGATCTCGGCAAAGCCAAGGCGTTTCGCGGCGGCAGCGAGGAACTCGTTGCAGTGCGGATCTTCGAGCAGGTTCTGGCGCGCGTAGTCGATCGCGGCTTCGTACGCACGCTTGCGCCCGAAGTCGTGGCTCAGATCGAATGGGTTGATGATCTGATCGAGTATCTGAGCGTGCCGTTCGGCAGGTTTGGACATAGGTATCGGAGCTAAAACCGCCGGAAATCTAACATATTTCGTATAGATGACCGGCGGCTTCCCCTAACCGCTGGTTCTGTCGCGCTGGCGCCAGTCTTTCTCGATGTCGGCGAGGAAGCTGGCCAGGTCGTCGGCGTGCTCTTCCTCGACCGCCAGGATCCCCTCCAGCATCCGCCGGGTGGTGATGTCGTCGTCGGCGATGTAGCGGATCATCTCGGTGTACGAATCGATGGCCACCCGCTCGGCGATCAGGTCTTCCTTGATCATGTCGAGCAGGGTCTGCCCCTCGACGTACTCCGAATGCGAACGGCCCAGGATCCCCTCCGGGTTGAAGTTCGGGGCGCCGCCGAGCTGGACGATCCGGTTCGCGATCTCGTCGGCGTGTCCCTGCTCCTCGTTGGCATGCTGCAGGAACTCCTGCGCGATCGGCTCCGCGTGGATTCCCTGGGCCATGAAGTAGTGCCGCTTGTAGCGCAGCACGCAGACGATCTCGGTCGCCAGCGCCTCGTTCAGAAGCTTGATCACCGTCTCGCGGTTGCCGCGATAGCCGTCGGTGACGGCGCCGCTTTCGATGTGTTGCCGGGCGCGGCGGCGCAGTTCCGTGACGTCGGTGAGAAACGGCTTGTCTGTCATCTACATCTCCTCCGCGGGGGGAGAATGCAAGGCTCAATCCGCGCCGAACTTCGTCGCCTTCGCGTCGTACGTCCGCCCCCGCCAGCGCACCTGCCGGCGAATGCCGGTGTACCAGACCGAACGAAGGGTGATCCACCCCCACACCAGCATCATCAGCGGATGACCGAAGAGGGCGTTGTCGATGCGATAGCCGAGCGCCACGTAAAGCACGAGCCGGATCAGGCTGATCAGCGCCACCGTGGCGATGCTGGCCAGGTCGCCGGTGAGCATCCAGACGTACGGGAAGAGGTGGAACAGCCCGGTCCCGAGGGCGAGGACGAACGCCAGCAGATAGCTGCGATTGAACGCGGAGAAGGCGTTCTTGGTGAACCCTTCGATCACCTCGCGCAGGCCGTGATACATCCGCACCGAGACGAAGTCGTCGCCGCGGACGAACGTGGAGCGATGTCCGCCGCGCCGGACCAGCCGCGCCAGCGCCACGTCGTCGATCACGGCGTCGCGCAGTGCTTCGTGACCGCCGACCTGATCGTAAACCTCGCGCCGCACCAGATTGCCCGGACCGCCTCCCGCGCCGAGGATCGGCAGGCGAGTGCGATTGCCCAGCCAGAGAGGGAGGAAGACGAAGGCGAAGAACGAGAGGTTCGGCATCGCCACGTGCTCCCAGAAGCCGTGCATCTCGAAGCGGGGAAAGAGCGAGAGCATCGCCACGCCGCTCTCCTCGAGCTGGGCGACCGCCGCCTCGACCGCTTCGGGCGCGTAGACGACGTCGGCATCGACGAAGAGCAGGAGCTCCCCGCGGGCATGACGGCTCCCCTGCGCGAGCGCCCACGGCTTGCCGAGCCAGCCGGGCGACGGCTCCTCACCCGTGATCACCACCAGGCGTGGATCGTCGATGCCGGCCAGGATCGCGCCGGTGGCGTCGGTCGAGCGGTCGTTGACCACGATCACCTCGAGCTGCTGGTAGGTCTGCGCGAGAAAGGCGCGGACGGCGCGCTCGATGGTCCGCTCTTCATCGCGCGCCGGAACGATCAGCGAGACGAGCGGCGCGCGCCGCGGCGCGCGGGAGCGCAGGCGCGGGACGAGGAGGAGGTTGAGAAGGAGCCGCCCGAAGGCGGCCACCCAGGAGAGAAAGATGAGGAGCGTGAGTGTGCGCACGCTCCTCGATTCTTACCCTGTTTCAAGCGCCGACGCGGCGCTGCGCCTCGAGCACGTACGGCGACTCGGGGTGCTCGGTGACGATGCGGCGGTAGGTCTCGCGCGACTTTTCGCCGTTGCCCTGCACGTCGTAAGCGTGAGCGAGCAGCGAGAGGAGCGAATCGGCCGGCAGAACGGGCTCGGCCTTGGCAAGCTCGGCGTTCAGCTCGGTCGTGACCTGCTGCACCTCACCGGCGTCGATGCGCATCTGATAGAGGCTGTAGCGGGCGGACTCGCTGAGGAGGTTGTCGCCCTGATCGTCGACGAACTCTTCGAGCATCTTGCGCGCGGTGGCGGAATCGCCCTTCCCGGCGGCGATGCGCGCGAGGTAGAGACCGGCAACATCCGAGGCATCGGTTCCGGAGAACTTCGCCCGCACGTCCTTGAACTGCTTCTCCGCGGCGGCACTCCGCTCTGCCTCGGTCTTGAACCTGGCGTTCGGATCGGGCGGCTGCCCCTGCTGCTGCGCACCGACGAGCGGCGACTCGATCGTCTCGATGGCGGTCGCGAGCGCCTGCTGCGCCTGGTCTTCGCGGTTGCTGCGGTAGAAGTAAATGCCGTAGGCGAGGAGCGCCGCGAGGACGATTCCGGCGGCGATGGTGAGGAGCAGGCGCTGGTTGTCGCGTGCCCGGACCGAAAGCGCGCCGATCTCGTCGACGAACTTGTCATGCTTCAAATCATGTCGATGCTGGCGATCCATGGAGAGTGATGCCTCCGTTCGAAGGTGCGGACTGTAGTTCAGGGGCGCGGAACGGTCAACGAAGACGAACGATTCCCGCCGCCGAGGGCTTACAATCAACGGCGGTCGCTTCAGCACACAATTTGCAGTGGGCCAAAATCGCATTCATCTCATTGAACAACGGGAGCACCATGACCGCGCGGCGCGCGCTTTTCTCCACGATCCTCGTCATCCTCATCACCGTCTCGGCCTTCGCCGGGCCGAAACGGAAGAGCGTTGCCAATGACGATTCCCTCCCCTCGGCCATTGTGCTCTGTTACCACATCGTCGAAGCGCCCGCCGACCCGCGGATGGAGATCAGCCGCGAGACGTTCCGGCAGCATCTCCGCTATCTGGAGATGACCGGCTACAACGTCATCCCGCTGCGCCACCTGCAGGAATACGTGACCGGCAAGCGGGCGTCGATCCCGAAGAACGCGGTCGTGATCACGATCGACGACGGCTGGCGCAGTACCTACACCGAGGCGTATCCGGAGCTGCAGAAACGCAACTTTCCGTTCACCGTGTTCATTTATCCGAACATCATCGGCAAAACGGCGAACGCGCTGACCTGGAAGCAGATCAAAGAGATGAGCGACGCTGGCGTCGACATCCAGAGCCACTCGCTCTCCCATCCGTACTTGACCAAGCGCCGTCACCGGAAGACCCCCGAGGCGTACAGCGAATGGCTGCGCCGCGAGCTCGCCGAGTCGAAGCGCATCCTGGAGAAGGAAACCGGCAAGAAGGTGCGGTACCTCGCCTACCCGTACGGCGACTACGACGACGTCGTGGCCGAGCAGGCCGGCAAGGCGGGCTACGACGCCGCCCTGACCTGCGACTTCGGTAAGGTCAAGAAGGGCTCGAACCCGCTGAAGATGCGCCGGGTGGTCATCGACAAGAGAATGTCGTTCGCCACGCTGCGCCAGTACCTCGGCGCAACGCCGATGCAGCTGGCCGAGATCACCCCCACTCCCGCGCAACCGGTCGATCCCGGCGTGACCGTCATCTCTGCCAAGATCCCGGCCTTCAAGGACCTCGACCCGAAGTCGGTCGGCATCGCTCTGCTGTCGCTCGGTAACGCGCTGCCGTACTCGTACGACGCGCGCGACGGCTCGGTGAGCCTCGCCCTTCGCAACGCGATCAGCTCCTTCCAGTCGCGCCATCACCGCGCCATCGTCTGGGGCACGAACATGAAGACCGGCAAGCGGGTCGAAGCTTCGTTCGTGCTGCAGCTGCCCGATCCGAAGAAGGCCGTACCGCCTGCCGCGCCTCCTGCACCCGGCTCGCCGTCGCCTGTCGTGGCGGCATCGGCAATGGGTGGCGGCGGCCGGAAGTAGCTCGCTCTGCCGTAGTTCGCGCTACCTCGGCAGTTTGATGGTCGGCTCTTCGTCGCGCTCGCGGTAGAGGATGGCGATCTTGCCTACCGTGCCGGCGATGTGCGCGTCGGTCGCGGTCGCGAGCTGATCCGCCATGGCCTTGCGCTCTTTGCTGTCGTCGATGTCGAGCCGGACCTTGATCAGCTCGTGCGAGTCGAGCGACTTCTTCGTCTCGGCCACGACCGACTCGCTCACGCCCCCTTTGCCGATCCGGACGATCGGCGAGAGCGGGTGGGCGAGACCTTTGAGGAACTGACGCTGTTTGCCTGTGAGCACTACTGCACCTTCTTCAATCGATCGAGAAACTTCTCCGGCTCTTCGAAGCCGGTCAGGCGCAGGTTGCGAATCTCGTTCCCCGCTGCGTCGAGAAACAGGATGGTCGGCGGGCCGACCACGCCGTAGCGCTTCATCAGCTCGCGCCCGGACGGCGTGTCTTTGGTGACGTCGGCGCGGACGAGCGTGAAACGCCCCAGCTCCGCCGCGACACCGGCATTCGAGAACGTCCGCGCGTCCATCTCCTTACAGGGGATGCACCAGTCGGCCGTAAAGTCGACCACGATCGGCTTCTGCTTCGCGGTGGTGGCAGCGCTCAGTGCATTCGCCTCGTAGGCCTGCCACTGCACGTGCACGCCCTCGGGGTGCGGCATCGCGAAGAAGACGCCGGCCACGAGCAGCACCACGCCGACCGCGATGCGCATCATCTTCGCGCCCTTCGCTTTCGAGATCAGCACGAACGCCGCGCCGATGAGCAGGCTGGCCGCCACGCCGTACTTGAAGACGTTCTCGTCGACGAGCGGGCGGAGGAAGTAGAAGGCCATGGCGATGAGCACGAAGCCCATCCCCTTCTTGACCGTCACCATCCACTCGCCCGGCCGCGGCAGCGCGTTGAGGGCGACCAGATACGGGAAACCGAGACCGAAGGCCAGGGTCGCGAACATCGCCGCGCCGATGAGCGGATCGCCGATCTGCGCGACGAGCGTCACCAGCGAGATCACCACCGGGCCGACACACGGCGCGGCCACGATGCCGATGAGGAGGCCCATCGACAACGCACCGAACATCCCCGCGCGCCCCTGGGAGCGGTTGGCGATGAATTTCGGAGGCTGGATCTCGTACGCGCCGAACATCGACGCGGAAAGAATGAGCATCAGCAGGGCGAAGCCGATCAGCACCGCCGGCAGTTGCAGGAAGGCGCCGAACATCTTCCCGCCCAGCGACGCGAGGATGCCGAGCGCGGTGTAGGTGATGACGATGCCGACGACGTACATCGCCGACAGACCGAAACGGCGCGAACGGCGGCCGTCGCTCTGCATGGCGAAGAAGCCGAGCGTGATCGGGATCAGCGGGAAGACGCACGGAGTGAGATTCAGCGCGAGCCCGCCGAGGAAAAGGATGCCGAGGGTGAGCGGCAGGCCGCTCGAGGCGAAGACCTTCGCCAGACGATCCTCGCTCGCGACGCCGCCCTGCGATTCGACCGGCAGATCGGCTTTCGTGGTCGCACCCGGAGCCGTGGCCACCGGAGTCGCGGCAACAGGCGCCGCACCAGCGACCGGCGTGACGTCGAATTCAGCGGTCGCGCGATTCGGCGGCAGGCAGATGCGATCGCTGCACGCCTGATAGTTGAGCGTCGCGCGAATCTTCGTGACACCCGTTTTCAGTTTCGCGGTGAAGGGGATCCGGATCGTGCCGTCGTACACCGCGAGCTGCTTGCCGCCAGTGAACTCGAAGGCCTTCATCGCGTGCGCGGGATAGGTCGGCTTGACGTTCTCCGCCGTGGTGGGGTCGAGCTCGAGCACGGTCGGGATCGCGAACTCCTCCGACGGCGTGTGCGAGTTGACGTGCCACCCCTCGGCGATCTTCGCGGTGATCGTCCCCTGGACGTCATCGCCGGTCCGGCCGTTCACCGCCCCTTCGATCGTCACCTTCGGCGTGTCGTCAGCGCCGGGGAAGCCGATCTGCGCGACGAGCGGGCTGAGCGGGAGCAGGAACGAAAAAAGTGCGACGGCAATCGCGCGCATCAGTCTCGGGCCTTACTTTCCGGCCATCGCCAGGCGACGCTCGATGTCCGGCAGCACCATGTCGACGGTGCGCACCAGCGGCGAGTTCGGGAACGCGGCCTTGAAGCTGCGCAGCTCGTTCGCGGCGCCCTGCAGGTTGCCCTGCTGCATGAGGATCTGCCCGAGGAGGACGCGGGCGCGCTCGACCGGCTCACCGGTCTTGCTCTTCGTGGTCAGCTCACGCACGGTCTTCGCGCCCTCGGCGAGCTTGTTCTGCAGCACGTACGACACCGCCAGCTCGTAGTACGCCGAGTCGCGGATCGCGACGGGGATGCCCTTCTCGGTCATCAGCTTCTTAAAGCGCGGCTCGCTCTTGTCGTACGAGCCACGGGTCATGAACTCCTTCGCCAGCTCGAGCCGCTTCTGCGGGTCCTTGGCGATGGCGGCCTCATTGCTGCTGCGCTTGACGAAGTCGTCGTACTTGCCGCGCGTCTCTTTGAGCATCTTCACGAAGTCGTTCGGCGGCGCGTAGCCGCGGATGATGCCGGCCACGGTCATCTCGGGGGTGAGGACGAGGAAGGTCGGCAGCGAGGTGACCTGGAACTTCTTGGCCATCTCGGTCCCTTCTTTCTGATCCTCGGTGTCGAGGCGCAGCAGGACCATGTCGTCGGTGGCGTTCTGGAAGACCATCGACGGGAAGACTTCCTTTTCAAAGCGGTGGCACCAGCCGCACCAGTCGGCGAACATATCGACGAAAATGAGCTGGTTCTTCTCTTTGGCGAGCTTCTGCGCGGTCGCGACCGACTTATGCCAGCCTCCGGCAAATGTCTGAGGCGCAAGAAGTAGCGCGAACGCGGTGATCAAAGCGAGTCGTTTCAAGAGCGGGCCTCCGTCCGCGCGTCGAAACGGCCCCCTCGGAAGTGCTATTCCGAGCTGCCGGCGCCGGCAGGTGACAAAGCGGTCGCCTGTTGTTTCTTCTCCTCCGCGTATCGGCGCGCCGCGTCGACGAAAGCACCGAAGATCGAGCCGGCGGATTGCTCCCCCGTCATGTCCTCCGGATGCCACTGCACGCCGATGTAGAACGGATGCTTCGGATCTTCGAGCCCCTCCACGATGCCGTCGGGAGCGTGCGCGGTGACCCGCAGCCCCTCCCCGACCCGGCCGACGGCCTGATGATGGGAGGAGTTCACGTTCAGCTCGCGCTCGCCAACGAGCTTTGCAAGATGAGTCCCCTGCTCGACGTGAATGTCGTGCCGGCCTCGGTTTTCCGGCTCGCTGGCGTGCCGGATGTCGGTGTCGAAGTGCGAATCGATGTCCTGCACGAGCGTGCCGCCGCCGGCGACGTTCATGACCTGCATGCCGAGACAGACGCCGAGGGTGGGGATCCCGCAGCCGCGCGCAGCCTTGGCGAGGCTGAGGCCGTTTGCCTGGCGGCGATGGTCCATCAGCTCGCAGGTCGGATGGCGCTCCTCGCCATAAACAGAAGGGTCGCAGTCGAAGCCGCCGGCCAGGAGAAGCCCGTCGAGCATCTGGACGATCCGGTCCGCGTTCTCCGGCTGCGGCGGGATGATCACCGGGATCGCGCCGGCACCTCGCAACGCTTCGATGTAGTTCATGTACATGAACACCCGCTCGCGCTGGCCGGGAACGATGTGGATGTCGGAGTCGATGCCGATGATTGGTCTGGTCATGCTCTGTTCGCTACCTACCGCTATCTATTTAACGTAGATGCGGACGCTTTCGCTACGTCCCTGCGCGTCCGTCGCGGTGATGATGTGCGTCCCCGGTGCCAGCGGCCACTCGCTGGAGGGGAGCGGTTGCGCGTTGACCTTCCACGACACGCGCGAGCTCGCCACGGCACGCAACCGCAGCGTCTGGTACTCCCGGCGGAGGGTCGGGTCAATGAGAAACGTCGCGCCGTCCGCCGGATTGGCGATGGCGAACCTGGTCGATTTCTGCACCGTCGCCTTCACCTCGGCGCGGACGTTCTTCGCCGCCCAATCACGATACTCGGCCGGCCAGTCGATCGTTCCGTCGTGATGCCACGAGCAGAATTGCGCCGCGGCATCTTTCGGGAGCCACTCGCGCGTGACCGCGGGGCAGTACGGCGACGGACGCAGGCCCGAGAGCGCACAGATCGCCACCGACTCGACGTTGGCTGGGGCGTCGAGGAGCGGTGTCGTGTCGCCGATCGGCAGCTCGCCCCGCACGCGCTTGACCGCCGCCAGCATGACGCTGTTGAAGATCGGAGCCGCACCGGTGACACCGCTCGAGCCGCGCAGCGGTTGCCGGTCGAAGTTGCCGACCCAGACCCCGACGGTGACATCCCGCGTGTAACCGATCGTCCAGTTGTCGCGATAGGCCTGCGACGTGCCGGTCTTCACCGCCACTTCGAACGGGAATTCGAGACTGCCGCCGGAGCCGAAGGTGTACTCGCGCGCGTCGGCATCGGCGAGGATGTCGGTGAGCCAGAACGCGGTGCGTGGCGACAGCAGTTGCCTGCTCGCCGGCTGCCTGGCATCGCTGAGGATCGCGCGCGGCGTCACGCTCTTCCCGCCGCGGGCCAGCATGGCGTACGCGGTGACGAGTTGTTCGAGCGTGACTTCCGCGTCGCCGAGCGTCAGACCCAACCCGTAGTAATCGGCGGTGTGCGTCAGCCCGTCGAAGCCGGAGTTGCGGAGCAGCCGCAGTAACGAAGGCGCACCGACCTCATTGAGCAGCGCGACCGCGGGAACGTTCTGCGAATTCGCCAGCGCCTCGCGTGCACGAAGGGGCCCGCGATATCGGTCGTCGTAATTGCGCGGCGTGTAGATCACGCCCTCTTCCGCGGTTCGAAAGTGCGACGGCAGGTCGGCGAGCACCGTCGCCGGCGACTCCCCCCTTTCGAACGCCAGCGCGTACGTGAACGGCTTGAGCGTCGATCCCGGCTGGCGCGGCGTCGACACGCCGTCGATTGCCCCGCCGAAGGTCGTCCCGAAGTAATCGCCCGAGCCTTCCCACGCCAGCCACTCGCCGGTGTGGTTGTCGAGCACCGCCACGGCAACCGCGGTCGCGCCGTGACGCAGCAGGTCGTCGCGACGGGCGGCGATGATGCCGAGGACGTCGCGCTGGAGCTGCGCGTCGAGCGTGGTCCTGATCTGCCGCGCATCGCTCTGGGCCAGCACGCGCTCGACGAAATGGCGCGCCAGCAACGGCTGCGCATCGTCGCGGAACCGCAGCTTCTCGTTCCGGGCGCTCGTCAACGCCTCGGACGAGAGCGACATCGCCGCCAGCACCATCCGCTGCCGCGACTTTGCCCGTTCGGGATCGCGCAGCGGATTGAACGCGCTCGGCCGCTGCGGCAGCGACGCGAGGAACGCCGACTGCGCGTCGGTGAGGTTCTGCGGCGGACATCCGAAATACGCGCGGCTCGCACGCGCCGCGCCGGTGACGCGGTTGCCGTACGGCGCGAGGTTCAGGTACAGCGCGAGAATCTCGCGTTTCGACATCCGATGCTCGAGCCGCAGCGCGAGCACCGCTTCCTTCGCCTTCTCTTTCAGCGATCGCCCGCGCGACTGCAGCAGCATCTTCGCGACCTGCTGCGTGATGGTCGAGCCGCCTTCGACCACGCGCATGGCCCGCACGTTGTGCAGCATCGCCCGGGCGGTGGCGATCGGATCGATGCCGGGATGGTGCGCGAAGCGGCGATCCTCGGCCGCGATCGTCGCCGCGGCCATCCGTGCCGGAACGTCCTTTGCGGTCAGCCACTCCGCGCGTGTTCCGGCCGCACCGAGCGGCTCGTACAGCGGCTCGCCGTTGCGATCGACGACGGTGGCCGAGGCAAAGCGTTGCGGGTCGAGCAGCGACTCGTCGATCGGGCCGAGCCGCAGCCACAGCCCGATCGCCAGCAGCACCACACCGCAAATCAACGCGGCGCGCTTTTTCACTTCTGAACCTCCACCACGGTCGTAGCCGTCCTGCCGAACACTTCCGGCTCGTACATCTCCTCGGCATGCGCCGGCGCGGTGATGAACGTCCCGGCGGTGGTGGCACGCACCAGATAACGGAAGACGTGATCGCCCTCGCCGAGGCGCGTAGCGAAGACGTCGACGCGATCGTCGTGCCGCTCGACATGATCGAACCCGCCGCGCTGCCACCACGACCACCACCCGCCGCCCTCTTCAGTCGGTGTGTTCTCGTACGCGCGCAGCGCCGCGGCGGTCGTCGCGAACCATGCTTCGACTGCTTCCGTGCCGGCCGGCAGCGGGTCGGTGATCGCGACGTAGCGGCGCTCCTTCGTATTGCGGATGCGCAGCGTGATCTCGATCAGATCGCCCGCCTTGAACTTCGTCTGCGACTTCTCCGCGCCCTGGATCGCGTACGACCGCTCGACGCGGAAGCCGTTCTCCATCGCCTGCAGCACGCCGGCCGACGCATAACGCAGACGGAGCATGTAGAACAGCGTGCCCGCCGCCCCTTCGCGCGTGAAGACGAGCGGAATCTGCTGTCCCGCGCTTCCCTTCGCCAGCACCTGCTGCATCGTGAAGTCGCGCGTCTTCGCCACGGTCGAACGCCCGCGGAACGGCTCGCGCGCCAGCTCTTCCGCACCGAGCGTCACCACCGCCGCGTAGTCCGGCACTTCGCTTTCGTACTTACGGTAGTAATCGACCAGCGCCGACATGGCCCACGCGTTCTCCTGCGTGTTGCCCCAGCGCCCGTCCTTGCGCACCTGCATCAGCCAGCGAACCATCCGCTTGACCAGCTCTTCATCCTGCCCGTTGCGCACGAGCGATCCGAGAGCAATCGCGGTGGAGCGCTCGTTGGAGCTCCAGAGCCACAGCAGGTGTGGATCGGAAAGCTCGCCGACGAAGGCGGTGCCCCCCTCCGGCTTGATGGAGTTGCGGATGCGGCGGAGCAGCTCCGTGCGACGCGCGCTCGTCTCCCCCTTCGCCACGACGGCGTCGAGCAGATGAGCGATCGCGAAGACCGGCATCCGGTCGCGGAACTCATAGACGCGATTGAGGTGCGAGTCGACGTTGCGTCCACCCTCGGCCAGCACTTTGATCGCGAACGCCTGCGAGGACGTGTAAACCGCCATCCACCCGTCGTTCGGCGGACGCTCCATGCCGAGGCCGCGGTCGAGGTACCCGAAGGCCAGGTCGAGCATCGCCTGATCGACTTTGTATCCGAGCTTCCGCGCACGCTGATACACGTGCAGCACGTAACTGGTGAGGTACGGCGAGACGGAGCGGCAATCGCCCGGCCAGAAAGCGAAGCCGCCATCGCCGCACTGGAAGCGCTGCAGCTCGTCGAGCTGCGCCTGCGTCACGCTCTTGCCGTGCTTCGGATCGATGCCCGGCAGATCGAACGCATCGCCGAGATCCGACGCGAGCATCAACGCAAGAGCACGCGACGAGCGCTGCTCCGCGCAGCCGTACGGATACTCCACGAGGTAGCGCGCCCCTTCGCCGAGACCGACCATCGCGGTCGACGCCATCTCGAGATGCAGACCGCCGTAGCCCGGCACGACGCCGGCCGGCAGCTCGATGGTCTCCTGCGCGCGTGTCTTCGCTTCACCGTAGGCGGCGACTGTTTCGGGCGTGACGAAGATCCGCACCGGGATCACATCTTCGAGCGCGTCGGTCTCCCGTCCCATCTTCACGCGCAGTTGCAGCCGCGCGTTGCCGACTGACTTCGCGACCGCATCCCACCGCACTTCGACCGAGCCGCCTGCCTTCACGTCGACGGTCTGCTCGCCCGCGATCTCGATGACCTGCGGATCGAGGCTGGTGATCGAGACCGTCGCCTTGCCGGACTCTTTCCCCTGGTTGTGAACGACGCCGCCGAAATGCGCCTTGTCGCCGACCGCCAGGAAGCGCGGCCACGACGCGGTAACCATCAGCGGCTTGTTGACCTTGATCTCGTTTTCCGCCCAGCCGAAGCGCGACTGCTTGTCCGCCGCGACGGCCATGATGCGATACGTGGTGAGCGACTCCGGCAGCGTCACCTCGGTGCGCGCGCGGCCGTTGTTGTCGGTGACGAGCGATCCGAGCCAGAACGCCAGCACTCGGAAGTCCTTCCGCATCGCGCCCGGTCCGGCGTCGCGTCCACCGCCACCGCCGTCGTTGGCGCCTTTCGGCGTGAGCACGCGGCGGCTGATGATCTTCTGCCGCGAGTCTTCGTTCGCGACCTGCAGCGCCTTCGCGAGATAGATATCGTCCAGGACATCCGGCGTCTGGTAGCCGGTCAGCGAGAGCACGCCGTAATCGACGGCCCAAAGCGTCACCTCGGACACTGACGCTTTGCTCTTCGCATCGCGCACGTTGACCTCGATCTTTGCCTTGGCGGCGGGACGGAACTCGTCGCGATCCGCCTTCACGTCGACCGCGAGCCGCTTCGACGCGTCCTCGACCTTCAGCTCGACATAGCCGAGGCGGAAAGCCGGCTTACCCGGATCGCTGCCGTCCTTGCCCGGATCTTTCTTCGTCCGTCCTTTGACGAGCAGCACCGAGACGTAGACGTTCGGGATCTCCTCCTCGGTGATAGGGACGCTGATGGTTTGCTGTGATGAGGTGAGGTTGAACTGCTTCCACGTGCGCACCCCTTCGCGCTCGGTCGTGAGCAACGCCGTGGCCGTCTCCCATGGCGACTGGATCATGATTCGCGCGGTATCGCCCGGCTTGTAGGCTTTCTTCTCCGGCACGAGCGTGATGCGGTTGTGATCTGCGCGCGCCCACGCCGTGTAGCCCGGCCCGAGGCCGTAGAACCAGACCCGTGTCGTCGTCGAGCGGCCTTCCTTGTCCTTCGCGGTGGCCCGCAGCACGTACTCGCCGCCTTCGGTGAGTGGAATGTGCAGCGGCACCGGCTCACCCCTGGTCGTGATCTCCCATGAACCGGCGTCGAGCTCTTTCCGCTCACTCTCCCACCCATAGAAACCGTCGCCCTCCGCCTGCCGGACGCTGGTCCACTGGATGCGCTTCAGCTCGACCTTCACGTTCACGCCGGGAACGGCGAGCCCGTCGAGCCCCGCCGCGACGATCTCCGTATCGAAGCCGGCCGGCGCCTCCGCGAAATACGGCGGCGTCTTCACGCCGATGTACCAGGGCGCCGGATCGACACGGAACGACGCGCGGCCGGCGATCTGCTGGCGCGTGACGTCAGTGACCACGCCTTCGAGGCGATACTCGTACGGCCACCCAGCGGTCTTCTCGGTAGCCAGCGAGAGCTTCAGATCGCCATTCGAGCCAAGAGTCTGTTCCTTCTGCTCGATGGTGACAGTACCTTCGTTGGTTTCATCGTAATCCCATCCGAGGAACGACCAGCGGTCGGACGGATAGCGGTTCTCGATCGCGGTCGGTACGCCATACGTCTGGCGCTGCTTGGTGTAGGTCCACGCGACGGTGCGGTCGTTCATCGCGCCGCCGTAGAGATAGCGGCCGCTGATCGTGCCGCTGAGTTTCGTGCCGGCGAGGGAGCTGTTGGAGGTGAGCGTCGTGTCGACGCGGAACTCGGGACGACGATACGCCGCGACGAGGAAGTTGCTCCCGATCGAGCCGCGGCCCGGTCCGGTCGCGGTGATGTAGTACTCGCCGAGCGGCGCGTTGTTCGGCAGCTTGAACGTCCAGTCGGCGCTCGACCACGCGTTGAGGTTGATCGTGCGGGAGTCCAGCTCGCGATTCTGGCTGTCACGCAGGGTGACGGTCAGCTTCGTGCCGGCGTCGAGGAGCTTGATCCCCTTCGGCGTGTCGGTGCGCACGACCGCCTTGAAGTGGATCTCCTCGCCCAGCTTGTAGACGCCGCGATCGCTGAAGATCGTGCCACGCAGCAGCGGGTTCGCCTCATTGACGTCAAAGCGGACGTCAAAGTCCCACGGCATGATTCCTTCGTTCCAGTCGCTGCCGACGTAGGCGATGTCGCCGTCTTTCTCTGCCGTGACGAGGAAGTGCAGCTCGTGGAGGGCGCGCCAGTCGTCCTCGTACTCGGCGTTGTTCGGCTTTGTTTCTTTCGTGCGACGGAGGTCGGTGTTCGGCGCGACGGCGATGCCGTTCGCGTCGGTGGTGCCGCTCCAGAAGACCTTGTTCTCGCGGTTGCGGATCGTCACCGTCGCGCCGGCGACCGGCTTCGCGTCGTCGAGGCGCGTCACGAGGACGACCGTGTTCTGCGGGCTGTCCTTGACGCTGAGGCCGAGGTTCGTGGCCTGCACGAGGGTGGAACGGGTGTAGCCGTTGTACTTGAGCGACTGCGGGATCGCCTCCCCCGGCTGCACCGCCGCCCAGACCAGGCCGCGGTTGTCGGTGCCGATCGCGGAGGTGAGATCGAGGCCGTAGTAGCGGATCTGATCGGGCTTGAGCGCGAGCGTCCGCTTCGTTGGCTTCGCGTTCGGCGGGGTCATGGTGAAGCCCTGGTTGCGCATCTGCTGCATCGTCGGCAGGACCTGCTCGATGGTCATCGGCGCGAGCCACTGCTGCACGCTCTTGTAGTTGCGCGCGTGGAACGGCAGGATCGAGCCGCCGTCGGATTCCCATACCCCATAGCCGTCGCCGAAGCTGACGAAGGCCGACTTGTGCCAGTTGTTGATGGTGGCCATCCAGGTGTAGCCGAGGGTCTGGCCATCCTCGGTTTTGAGCGTCGGATCGATGCGCACCGCGTACTTGCGGGCTGGCGCAAGCGAGTAGCCCAGCTCATCGAGCGAGTAGCCCTGCGGCGGGTACTCGAAATCGCCGGAGGGGCTCTTCGGCTTGACCACCTTCTCCGCCTTCGGATCAGTGATGTCGGTGACGGTGATGGCCTTGCGCATCTGCTCGTACCGGATACCGGCGTTGGTGCGGAAGTTGATGCCGTTGTAGCGCTCCGGATCGCAAGGGTCGATGCAGGTGATCTCCTGCACGAAGAGGGTCGGCGCGAGCTGCACGGTGTACGTCTGCGCGCCGGCTTCACGGCCTTCACGGGCGCCGCGCCGCGTTTCGCGGGTCAGTCCCTGCGGAAGTTCGAGCCGCAGCCACGTATCGGGCGGCAGCCCCGGCTTCGTCTCGAGCACCACCAGGTCTTTGCCGGGTACGAAACGTTCCTTGTCCCAATCGGTGGCCACGAACGACAGCACCGGCTGCCCGTCGGATGCGGCCGCGGCGCGCGCTTTTGCTTTCTTCGCCTCGAACGCGGCCAGCGCCTGCGGCTCAAGCTTCTGCAGACGCGCGATCCCATTCTCCGGAATGGTCGGCTCGTCGAGCTGATGTCCCTGCGTCACGATGCGCAGATGCGGCGTGATCGCGTCGGAGGTGACGGGCTGGTTGAACCGCAGCGCGATCACCACCGCGCCGTTCGCCTTCTGATAGTGGTCGACCGACTGGACGCGAATGGTCGGCGTGGTGAACGTCCACATGTACGGCCGGTCGAGGGTGTTCCCGGCTACCGACCTGGCCGACTTGTCGATCGTGACCGTGAACTGCGTCCCGTACGGCAACGGCGACTTCGCGTCGGGAGTGAAGATCAACGTGGTGGTGCCCGACCAGCGGAACGTCCCCTTCACCGCCGGCGCGATGCGGAACCACGGTGCCGTGACCGGCTGCGGGATCTTCCCCAGCACCACCATCGGCTCCGAAAAGACAGCCCGCACCTCCGCTGCCTCGCCCATCGATGCCACCTCCCCCACCGGCCCGGCACTGACGACGGTGAGTGTTTCGGCGGCATTCGCAACGACGGCGCACAGCAGGAGAGCAAACAGGACCGAGGTTCTTTTCATGGCGGCGTGCAGTGTACGCAGGAAGATGCGCAAGGAGCGTGACGCAGCGCAGCAATTGTGACGGTGGGGGTGTGGCGGAATTAGGGCTATCGGAGTGACGGAAGGTTCAGCCAGTAGGCGATCGTGAAGGAAAAGTCGACGAACGTCAGTTTCTGGAGGTCGAGACGCAGCGCTTTGCAAATCGCCGGAAGCTCGGTTCGGTAATCCTCATACCGCTGGTAGATGTCGATGCCGCCTGGAATGAACTCGCGTCCCGATTCCGTCCGCAGCCAGTCGCGGACACAACCGACAGCCATCCGCGGATCGTTGTCATGGTGGTGGATGTCCTGACCGCTGAGATCGGAGATGTACTTCTGAAAGCGGTACGACTCGGAGTCGAAAATCAGGAACGACTTGTCCGCTCGCTTCCGGCTGAATGCCTTGCAGCCAAGGTCGATCCCGAGCTCCAGGGGCATGTTGAACCGCGGCAGATCCGTAGCGGCATCGAGCTGCGTCCGAGAGAGATCATGAATGGAGAAGCGGCACGCGCCGATGAGCTGCGTGATCTTCGCAATCCGAACCTGGCTGGAGTCGAGCCGCTCGCGCGCACATTTAGGGAGGAAGCCCGCGTCGTGGATCGCGAAGACGATGGCCTCGAAGATCGGCGCGTACGCCGCGTCGAAAGGGCAGTTGATGAAGACGCTGCGGTCGTACTCGCCGCCCGCCATCAACTTTTACCGGCCGCCGCCTTTTCTCTCGCCAGTCGCGCTTCGTAGACGGAACGGACCGCTGCCTCGATCTTTTCGCGGCCGATGGTGCTCGGTTCCGTCGGGAAAAGGACCACGCGCTCCTGCTTCTTCTGCTGCGGCGCACGAACAGGTTTGGTCTTGGTCGGCATCAGTGTCTCCTGTGTCCTGTAATGCTAACACCGCTCCCCCCATCCCTACTCCGCCGGCTCCGGCCTTCCGAACAAAAATCCCTGCACTTCCTCGCACCCTTCGCTCCGCAGGAACGCCACCTGCTCTTCCGTCTCCACCCCTTCCGCCGTCACCTGCAGATCGAGGCCGCGCGCCATCGCCACGACCGCGCTGATGATCGCTCGCGACGAGCGGCTGGTGGCGATCTCGTGGACGAACTCCTGGTCGATCTTGACCCGGTCGATGGGGAAGCGGCGGAGGTAGTTGAGGCTGGAGTGGCCGGTGCCGAAATCGTCCAGGGCGATGCGGACGCCGAGCTCGCGCAGCTCGCCCAGGATGGCGATGGAGCGGTCGGTGTTGATCATGGCCGTGGTTTCGGTGATCTCGAGCTCGAGATCCTTCGCGGCCAGGCCGGTATCGTCGAGCGCTCGCGCGACGCTGGCGCGCAGGTCGCTCTGCTGGAACTGGCGCGGCGAGAGATTGACGGAGATGCGCAGCGAGGGATACCGCGTCTGCTGCCATGCACGCGCCTGGCGGCAAGCCTCGCGCAGCACCCACTCGCCGATCGGCACGATGAGGCGTGTCTCCTCGGCGATCGGGATGAACGTGGCGGGTGAGACGAGGCCATAGCCGGGCCGCTTCCAGCGGATCAGCGCTTCCATCCCGGTCACTTCGCCGCTTTCGAGGCGGATCTGCGGCTGGTAGTGCAGCACCAGTTCTTCGCGGTCGAGCGCGCGGCGCAGCGCGTTCTCGAGCGACAGCCGTTCCGCCGCGCGGCTGTTCATGGCCGGCGTGCAGAGTTGATACGAGTTGCGGCCTGCTTCCTTCGCGCGGTACATCGCGCCGTCGGCGTTCTTGAGCAGCGCCTCCGCGGAGTCGCCGTCGCTCGGATAAACGGCGATGCCGATGCTGGTCGTGATGTAGAGCTCATGCCCCTCGATCTGCAGCGGCGCGGCGACCGCTTCCAGCAGCTTCTGCGCAACCGTGGCCGCATCGTCGGCCGCGGCCAGATCGGCCAGCAGAATGGTGAACTCGTCGCCGCCCATCCGCGCGATGGTGTCTTCTTCCCGCAGCGAGGAGCGCAACCGTTCCGCGACGCTGCGCAGCAGCTCGTCGCCGAGTGAGTGTCCGAACGTATCGTTGATGTACTTGAAGCGGTCGAGGTCGAGGAACATCACCGCGACCGGCCCCTGCTGCCGCTTCGCGTGCGCCAGCGCGACGGTCAATCGGTCGCGGAAGAGCGAGCGATTCGGCAACCCCGTCAGCGCGTCGTGGTAGGCCTGGTACTCGATCTGCTCCTCGGCCTGACGACGCTCGCTGATGTCGCGCGAGACCGCGATGATTTCGCCGGCGTTCGTCAGCGCGCGGCTGGTGGTCTCGAACCAGACCAGTGACCCGTCACGGCGGATCGCGCGGTAACTGAACGTCGCCGGCAGTCGCTGGTGCTGCAGCGCGACCATGCCACGCCGGATGATGTGATGGTCCTCCGGATGAATGAAATCGAAAACCGAGCGGCCGAGCACTTCCGATGGCTCGTACCCGAGGAGCGTGCGCACCGCGTCGGAGGCATAGACGAACATGCCGTCCTCGGTGGTACGGGCGATCATGTCCGTCGAGTTCTCCGCCATCAGGCGGTAGCGCTCCTCGCTCTCCCGCAGCTTTGTCTCCGCGAGCTTGCGCGCGGTGATGTCGACGACGGTGCCTTCGAGCACGCGCCCGCCCTCGCCGTCTTCGAGGATGTGCACGCTCTCGAGCACCCATACCGATGTGCCGTCGCGGCGGCGCAGACAGACTTCGATCCCCTGAATCGCGCCAGCCGCTTCCACCGCGGCGATGAAGCGCTCGCGCTCCGACGGATCGAAGTAAAGGTCGCTGGCGTCATGCTGCAGGAACTCCTCGCGGCTCTCGAAACCGAGCATCTGCGCGAGCGCGTCGTTGCACTCGAGCATCTTTCCGTCGAGTCGGTTGCGATAGACCCCGGCCAGGTTCCGTTCGAACAGAAGGCGATGGCGTTGCTCGCTGTTCCGCAGCGCGTGATATACGCGCTGCCGTTCGAGCGCGCTGACGAAGATCTCGCCGGTGATGCGCAGCAGCGTGATCGTCTCCTCCGACCAGGCGTGCTCGCGCTCCGTCGTGCTGCAGCCGACCGTGCCCATCATCGTGCGGTTCAGCACCATCGGAATGGCGATGACCGACTTGATCCCTTCGCGCTCGAAGAGACGCCGCTCGTTGAGCGCTTCGGGCGGCAGGTCGTCGAGCGAAGGAATGTAGATGTTCTGCAGCCGCTGCAGGCGATCGATCCACCACGGGAAGGCGGCACTCGGAAGGTTCTGGTAATGATCGCGGCGGAGCGGCTCGCCGGGTGCCGACCATTCGTGCGTCATCGAGCCCGACAAACCGTCTTCGGCCATCAGCATCACGTGCGTCCGATCGGCCCCGACGAATTGACCGATCCTTTCGAGCGCCTCGTGGATACCGGCGTCGACCTGCTCCGGCCCGAGGTTGATGAACATCGTGGAGATGCTGGCAATGAGCTTCTCGAAATCGGCGCGATGGCGCAGCGCCTCCTGCGCGCCGCGGCGATCGGCGGCGTCGATGGCCATGACCACCAGGTCGGCGATCGAGCTCGCGAAGTTCTCCTCTTCGACCGTCCAGCGGCGCGGCGGGCCGGTGTGCTCGAAGCAGACCACGCCGGTGAGATGCCCCAGACGGCGGAACGGCGCATCGAGCATCGACGTCACGCCGTGCGGCTCGAGGTAGGTCTCGTTGAAGGCACTGGTACGCGGATCGGTACGCGCATCGTGCGCGACGACGGCTCGTTCCGTTTCGAGGGCGCGGAAGTAAGCCGGATAGCGGAGCGCCGTCAGCTCGCCGCCGTCGGCGTGGCGTTGCGCCTCGCGCTCGAAGAGCTCCACGCAGCGGATGGTCTGCCGATCGGTCGTGTAGAACCAGATGCCGAGACGCGCAACCTCGATGATTGCGGCGGCGGTCTCCGTGATCTCGCGCAGCGCCGCCTCCAGGTCACCCCCGTGAATGGACGGACGGCGTGCGAGGTCCACCAGGACGCTGTTCTGCCGGCGCAGTCGTCGCTCGGATTCGGGTGAGAGCATGTCGACCGGGGCTTCGTGACGACTGCGTGAAGAGGGCATGGCAACGCGCGGAACGACGTGCTCGCATGGTAGCAAAGAACGAATTAAACCCAGGCGCACCTGCGAGGTACGCGGAGGCGGTGTTCAAAAAGAGACACCGGCGCGGAGCGCCACTCACGGCACGCGTTCGAGCGGGTAGATCTTGACGTTCACTTCGCGCGCGTAATGGCGCAGCGGCGCTTCCTCGCCCCGCTTGATCCCGGCCGACCAGATCAGTGTCTCCTCCAGCCTCGCGAGCTCGGCGCGATGGACGTGATACGGCTGATGGTGGACACGTGCGCGATGGAGATGATGCTCGTGCTCCGCGTACAGGATGTAGCGCTCGATGAGGAAGTGCTCGAGCGTCCCCGGCGACGAGGGACCCGACGGACCTTCCAGCGGGCCGTATTGCAGATGCGCGTGCGCCGGCAGCGGACCGCGCTCGTCTTCGCGATGCACGACGTAATCGATCCGTGACAGGCCGCGCTCCTCGCGCGCCGTGAACTCGATCCGCGCATCAAAGTACGGCAGGTGATACGCGGCGCGTGCGGCGTTCACCGCGAGCGTGCTGTTGCAGTCGAGGCTGAAGAAGAACACGCCCGGATTGGTGCCCTTGTGATGGACGTACGTCCGCACGTTCACCTC
Organism: Thermoanaerobaculia bacterium; assembly: GCA_036398925.1. Classification (GTDB taxonomy): domain Bacteria; phylum Acidobacteriota; class Thermoanaerobaculia; order Gp7-AA8; family Gp7-AA8; genus DASWOB01. The sequence continues at coordinate 29,076 of DASWOB010000085.1, read as the reverse complement.
GTCGAAGCTCGACACGCCCGGCAGCGGCGGCAGCAGCACCGGCCGCACGCCGGTGATCGTGAACGGCACGATGCCGATGTACGCCTTCCCCTCGAACGTGTCGACGGTCAGTTGCGGCGGGATGAGGCGCTGCAGCTCCGCGGCAGGCACTTCCCAGTGAAAAAAACCGAGGTGCAGCCAGTTCTGGAGCATGACCACCGGCTGATCGGGCTCGAGGGAGGGAGAGATGCGGTCGATCGTGTCGTGCTGATGCATGTTCGTCACAGTCTCAAGCAATGGCGGAGCCACGGCGTAGAATGGCCTGCATGAAACGACTGGCCCTCCTCGCTGCCTGCGCCGCTGTTCTCGCCTGCTCCTCCGGCCAGAAGGTCAAGGTCATCCGCCCGGAGATCGGACTCGTGCAGTTGGTCGGACCGGCGGACCTCAATTATCCGACCGGCGACATCGAAGTGCAGTACGCCATGCGCATCGCCAACCGCTCCTCGGAAGCGATCACCCTCCGCCGCATCGAGCTCTCCCCCGTCGGCGGCGGCGGCCCGTACACGCTGCGCCGCGAAAGCTACTACTTCACGCGCGAAGTGGGGCCGGATCAGTTCCTCGACCTCGCCTTCTGGGCGAAGGCATACGCGGAAGGCAACCGCATGGCGGGCGATGCGACGGCGCCGGTGACGATCCGCGCCACCGCTTTCTTCGATTCGCCGTCCGGCGCATTCCGGGAGGTCTTCCTGCGGACGTTCCAGCAGTACGGGAGCGACCACAAGGGGCGGAACTGAGGAGAGACAGGGGAGCGCAGTTGCTCAGCTGTTCTGGCACTGACCTGCGCGCTCGCCGCCTGAACAGCTGAACGGCTGAATCGCTGAACAGCTCCTAGTCGAAGACCTCGTACTCGGCCACCGGCAGCTCGCCGGGCGGCGTCCAGCGCCAGGTCTCGAAGACGTAGAGGTCGAACAGCAGCAGGAAAACCTCACGGGACATGTGCCAGCGGGCGGAAAGTCCGTCGAGCAGGCCGCGCTTCGACTCTTTGATGACGTGGCCGAGGTCGTAGATCACCGTTTCCATCTGCCGGTAGCCGGCGCTGGCGCAGAAGCAGTTGAGGGCCGCCTCGATCTTGAACTGCGATTGATACTGCACCGGGACGGTCTCGAAGACGGCACGGCGCATGACCCGGATGCCGGAGAGGATCGGGCCGCATTTCGCTTTCAGGTGGAGGAAGTTCAGCATCGGCCCGCGGTTGCGGACGCCGATGTTCATGTCGCACTCGCCGCGCACCACCGGCATCACCAGCGCCTCGATGTGCTGGTCGGTGACGTTGTACATGTCGCCGTCGCAGAAAAAGAGAATGTCGTTGGAGGCGTTGGCAACGCCGACCGCCATGGCGAAACCCTTGCCGTGGTTCTCGCGGAGAGCGATGGTCTTCACGTCGAATTGCCGGGCAATCTCAACCGTACGGTCGCTCGAACCGTCGCTGACGATGATCACCTCGTCGATGAGGGGGCTGCGCGTCAGTGCCTGAATGACGGCAGCAATCGTCATCTCTTCGTTGAATGCCGCGACAACGGCTGTCGTCCTCAATCTGCTCTCCTGGAACTACGAGTTTCCCGGGGGCGCACCCTGCCTCTACTGCAACGGACACACCAGTGCGGAGGGGATTCTAGCCGAAGCCCGGCCGTGGGAATCTCCTTTGCACTGAGGCGTGGGCACCATGAAACGGAGCCTGGCGTATGGCACCCTGCTCACCGGCCTTTCCCTCCTGGCCGGCCTGATGCTCGTTCTTTCCTCGGGATGCGCCGCCGTGCAATCGGCGCTGAACATCGAAAATCCGCGGTACTCGATCCGCGATGTCCGCCCGCGGGTAGCCGTGGCCATCCCGCTCTCCGCGTCCTCCATCGATGTCGACTTCGCGCTCGAAGTGGACAATCCGAACCGGGTCGGGCTCGATCTCGACGAGATCAACTTCAATCTTTTCATCAACGAATCGCGCATCCTCGAGAGCGTCCGCAGCCAGCAGGGAGTACGCATCCCCGCCAACGGCCGCGGCGACATCCAGCTCCGCACGCGCATCGGGTACGACAACCTCCGTTCCCTCTGGAGCGAGATGGTGCACGTGATTCAGGGCAACCGCGCCCGCTACGAGCTGCGCGGTGATGCGTTCTACGACACGCCGGTCGGCAGGTTACGCTTTCCGGTGGCGGTGAGCACGACGCGGTAGAATCCGCGCGCTTGCCGCGTCCGCAAATCGTCATTCCGTCGATCGCCGCGATTCTCTATTTTTCCCAGGGGCTCCCCTACGGCTTCGTCACCGAGACGCTGAACGTCTACGCCTCGGCCGCGCGCGTGTCGCTGACGGAAATCGGCCTGCTGTCGTTCGCCGGCCTTGCATGGACGTTCAAGTTCCTCTGGGCGCCGCTCGTCGACCTGGTCGGCACCTATCGCACCTGGATCTACGGCGCGCTCGTGGCCATCGCCGCGCTCTTTGCGTCTTTCTCGGTAGTCACTCCCGGCAGCGCCCTTTTCTTCGTCGCGGCATCGCTCCTCGCCGTCGCCTCGGCCACGCAGGACATCGCCATCGATGCGTTGACGATCCGCATCACGCCGCGCGAGCTGTTCGGTCTGGTGAACTCGGCCCGTGTGACCGCGTTCCGTGTGGCCATCATCGCCGCCTCGGGGGGCATCGCTCTCATCGCCGACAACGCCGGCTGGCCGATGGCCTTCGTCCTCGTAGCTCTCGTGCCGCTGGCCATCACCGCCATCATCGCCGTCGCCGTGCCGCGCGAGAGCGAAGAGGTCGCGGCGAAGCACGAGAATCCATTCCGCGCACTGGTGGAGTGGCTCGATCGTCCCGGCTCGCTGCTGCTGCTGCTCGTCGTGATGCTCTATCGCGTCGGCGACAATGCCCTCAATCCGATGATCCGCCCGTACTGGATCGAGCAAGGGTTCACGGTCACGGAGGTGGCCAACGTCACTACGACCTTGGGGATGCTCTGCACGATCGGAGGCGCCATCGCCGGCGGTGCGTTCGTCTCCCGCTTCGGCATGTTCCGCGGCCTGCTCTGGCTCGGCATCGTCCAGATGCTGTCGAACGTCGCCTACGCCGCCGTCGCCGTGATCGGCGGCACGCGAGCCTCCCTTTATGGAGCAACCGTCGTCGAGACCTTCTGCAACGGCCTCGGCGTGGCCGCGTTTCTCTCGTTCCTGATGTACGTCTGCGACAAACGGAACGCCGCCACGGAGTACGCCGCGCTCAGCGCCGTCTTCGCGTTGTCCCGCACCCTGGCCGGCGCCTTCAGCGGCTACTTCACTACGCGCATGGGCTTCGCACCATACTTTTTGATCACCGCGGCGCTGGCGCTACCCGGTCTGGCCGTGCTGCCGCTCATTCGAGAGCGGCTTCGCCAGGAGCCTGCCACGGTGGTGACGGAGGTCTGACGGCGGATTGTGGAGGTATGGTAGAGAACAACGATGAACAATGAACGTTCGTCGCCTGTTCATCGTTCATCCTTCATCCTTCATCGTTTTCCGCCATGCGCCACCGAATCTACGTAGACACGATCACCGAACACGTCACCGTGAAAGACGACGAGTTCCATCACGCCATCCGGGTGGTCCGGGCCCGCACCGGCGAGCCGGTCGAGCTCTTCGACCGCTCGGGCAAGCTCGCGGCCGGTGTCGTCGAGTCGATCGAGCGCGATCAGGCCGTCATCCGCGTCGAGCGCGAGCTCCCCTCACGCGAGACTGCCCATCCGCTGCACCTGGCCATGGCCATCATCCAGCTCGAGAAATTCGAGCTGGTGCTGCAGAAGGCGACCGAGCTCGGCGTGCACTCGTTTCTGCCGCTGGTCACCGAACGCGTCGAGCTGCGTCCCGAGCGCTACTCCGGCAAGATGGACCGCTGGCAGAAGATCGTCTTCGAGGCGGTCAAGCAGAGCGGCCGCTCGGTCATACCGCGCATCGAAGCGCCGCTCGATTTCGAGGACGCACTGAAGCGCGAAGGAAAGAAGATCTTCTTCGACGCCGACGCCCCCGCTGATGCACTCGGCACGGTCGAAGACGCGACGCTCTTCATCGGTCCGGAAGGGGGCTGGACGGACGAGGAGCTCGCGCTGGCCCGTGATGCGCACTGCCTCTTCCAGCGCCTCGGCGCACGCCGTCTACGAGCCGAAACGGCGGCCATTGCCGCGGTCGCAATCATCACAGCGCGTACCGGCGATCTCTGATAGATTACGCGCCCGAATTCGAGAGCCCCACCGGAGGTAGTTTCTTGGCAAGCAAAACCCCCAGCGAAACCCTGACGATTACGGACAATCGCACCGGAAAGACGTACGAAGTCCCCATCAAAGAGGGGACCATCAGGGCCATCGACCTCCGGCAGATCAAAAGCGGCGACGACGACTTCGGCCTCATGACGTACGACCCCGCCTTCATGAACACCGCGTCGTGCCGCAGCGCCATTACCTACATCGACGGCGACCAGGGCATCCTCGAGTACCGCGGCTATCCGATCGAGCAGCTCGCGGAAAAGAGCACCTATCTCGAGACGGCGTACCTGCTCATCAACGGCGAGCTGCCGACGAACGAACAGCTCGCGAACTGGACCCGCGAGATCACGCATCACACCATCCTCAACGAGAACTTCCGCGCGCTGATCGACTCGTTCCGCTACAACGCCCATCCGATGGGACGCCTCATCGCCAACTTCGGCGCACTGGGAACGTTCTATCCGGAGTCGAAGGAGATCTTCGATGCGGAGACGCGGCACAAACAGATCGTGCGCATCATCGCCAAGATCATCACCATCGCGGCGTTCAACTACCGTCATACGATCGGGATGCCGTACGCGTATCCCGACAACGACCTCTCCTACACCGGCAACTTCCTCAACATGATGTTCAAGATGACGGAGGCGAAGTACACGCCCAGCCCCGTCCTCGAGCGCGCCCTGGAAGTGCTGTTCATCCTGCACGCCGACCACGAGCAGAACTGCTCGACCAACGCCATGCGCGCCGTCGGCAGCTCGCAGGTCGATCCGTACTCGGCCGTCGCCGCCGCGGCTGCCGCGCTCTACGGGCCGCTGCACGGCGGCGCCAACGAGGCCGTGCTGCAGATGCTGACCGAGATCGGCTCGGTCAACAACGTCCCCGACTTCATCAAGCGGGTCAAGAGCGGTGAAGGCGGACGCCTGATGGGCTTCGGCCATCGCGTCTACAAGAACTACGATCCGCGCGCGAAGATCATCAAGCAGGCCGCCTACGAAGTCTTCGAAGAGACCGGCAAGAACCCGCTCCTCGACATCGCCCTCGAGCTCGAGCGAATCGCGCTGGAAGACGACTACTTCGTCAAACGCAAGCTCTACCCGAACGTCGACTTCTACTCGGGGCTCATCTATCAGGCGCTCCGCTTCCCCACCGAGATGTTCACCGTGCTCTTCGCGATCCCGCGCGTGTCCGGCTGGCTGTCGCAGTGGCAGGAGATGCTCGTCGATCCGGATCAGAAGATCGCCCGCCCCCGGCAGATCTTCACCGGCGCGGCACGACGTGATTACGTTCCGATGCAGTCGCGATAAAGACGCCCGCCCACCACTCCCCTTTCGAACGCTCATCGATCAACACGAGGCCGTGCGCCGCAGCCGCGGTCACGACCTCGTTGCGCTTCACGAGGAGAATGCCGCTGAGGATCAGCCGCGCGTTTTCCGCCAGCCGCGCCACGACGTCCGGCAGCAACGGCAGGATCACCTCGGGAATGATGTTCATCGTCACCACGTCGAACGTCCCGCCGCGTAGAGCCTCCACGCTGCCTATGAAGAGCGGCATCGCCTGGTCCGGCACTTCATTGCGAATCCGGTTGTCGCGCAGCGCCCCGTACGCGTCGGGATCGTTGTCGAACGCGATCACTTTCGCTGCGCCGAGCTTCTGCATCGCGATAGCCAGAATGCCGCTCCCCGCGCCGACGTCGAGCCCGCGTCTGCCGTCGATCTCCAGCGCTTCGAGAATGGCCACGCAAAGCCAGGTGGTCTCGTGCGAGCCGGTCCCGAAGGCCTGCTCCTGGGGGACGATGATCCTGAGCTTGCCGGCGAACCGGTCGAGCAGTCGGGCATCGGGCGCGACGACGAACTTCTCGCCGATGACGATCGGCTCGAGCGACTGCTGGTAGAGATCGAGCCAGTCCACCCGCTCGCGCTCCGTCGCGTGCAGTTCCACGCCGCCCAGATCGCGCAGGACCTCCACCGCCGCATCCCGTTCCTCCGCCGAATCAAAGTACGCGGAGAGCGTAGTCGTGCCGTTGCGCTCGATCGACGAGCTGCCGGTCGACGCGGTGAGGAAGAGCCGCGACTGCACGAGCTCCTCCAGCGCGCCATCTCGCGCGTCGAACGAGATGTCGAGAATCTGGTCGTTCATGCCCCGGCGAAATGCGTCTGATAGTCTTCCATCGCCGCCTGCACGACGGCCGCGGCATGTTCGTAGCCGTACGTGCCGGAGACGCGGATGCGCTGCGGCTCGCCCGGGACGAGCTTGTAGGTCGAGAAGTAGTGCTCCAGCCGCTCGACCAGCACCGGCGGCAGGTCGCTGATGTCCTGCGCCTCCCCCCACACGTAGTCGCCCTGCAACACGGCGATGATCTTGTCGTCCGCCTCACCACGGTCGATGAGCTGCAGCCCGCCGATCACCCGCGCGGCCAGCAGGATCTCCGACTTGGTGATCGGCCGCTCCGACAGCACGCAGATGTCGAGCGGATCGCCATCGCCTCTCGACGCTACCGGGGAGAGCTTCGTCACCGCCTCGGCGCAGTAGGTTCGCGGAATGAATCCGTACAACGCCGGTGGCTGCGACGAGGTCCGCTGCGGCCGGTCGACTTTCAGGTAACCGGTGGCCTTGTCGACCTCGTACTTGATCAGGTCGAACGGGGTGATCTCGATGAATACGTTCACGACGCGCGGAGCCTCGGGACCAACATCGAGCCCGTGCCACGGGTGGGGACGCCAATGGGAAAAACTGCGATCTGCCATAGCCGCGCATCATATCGCCGTGGAATGCGGCGAAAGGGCAGGCTTGCGCCAGACCTAGCGCCCGCCGCTCATCGCCTGATCCCTCGTGATTTCGGCACCTACGTCGAAAAGAACTCCTTCACCTTGTCGAACACACCCTTCTCCCCAGGCGGGTTCTCCCCTTCGATCACCGCGAGCCGCTCGAGCAGCTGTCGCTGCTCATCGTCGAGCGTGGTGGGGATGCGCACGGAAACGTGGACGTAGTGATCGCCGCGTCCGCTGCCATCGAGGAACGGCACGCCTTTGCTGCGCAGGCGGAAGACCTGATTGGGCTGCGTGCCGGCGGGGATCTTGAACGGCTCTTCGCCGTCGATGGTCTCGGTGGTCAGCTCGGCGCCCAGCGCGGCCTGCGTGAAGCTGATGCTCTGCTCGGCGTGAATGTCGTAGTCGCGGCGCTGGAACTTCGGGTGCTCGCGTACGGTGAGGAAGACGTAGAGATCGCCGGGGGGGCCGGCGTTGAAGCCGCCTTCTCCTTCTCCCGCCACGCGCAGGCGCGAACCGTCGTCGACGCCGGCCGGGATCTTCACCGAGATCTTCTTCTCTTCTCGCGTGCGGCCGGAGCCGCCGCAGGTCGTACACGGGTCTTTGATCACCTTGCCCGCGCCGCCGCACTGCGGGCAGGTGCGCGCCACGGCGAAGAAGCCCTGCGAGTAGCGAATCTGTCCCCGTCCGCCGCAGCCGGTGCAGGTGACCGGCTCGGTGCCGGGACGCGCGCCGTTGCCGCTACACGTGGTGCAGGTGATGACGCGTGGGATGTTGAGCGAGACCTCTTTGCCGAAGGCCGCGTCCATGAAGTCGATCTGGAGGTCGTAGCGCAGGTCGGCGCCACGCGCGGGACGATTGCCCCGCCGGCCGCCGCCGCGCTGGCCGAAGAAGTCGCCAAAGCCGAACAGATCGCCGAGGATGTCGCCGAAGTCGGCGAACTGGTTCGGATCGAAGCCGCCCATCCCCGACATCCCCTGATGTCCGTAGCGGTCGTACCGGGCGCGCTTCTCTTCATCGGAGAGCACGCCATACGCCTCGGCCGCCTCCTTGAAGCGCTCCTCGGCCTCGGCATCGCCCGGGTTCTTGTCGGGGTGGTACTTCACCGCCAGCTTGCGGTATGCCTTCTTGATCTCGTCGACCGTCGCGGTGCGCTGGACGCCGAGCACGTCGTAGTAATCACGCTTCTCAGTAGTGGCCATGTTTATGATTCGGTGGACATCGTCTTGAGCGGGTTGTACAGCATCACGCTGGTAAGGATGCGCGATGCGTTCTGCAGCTCATAGATGGCGTCGTTGAGCTGCTGCTTGTCTTCCGCGCTCGACAATTCCTTTGCCCGCGACAGGATCTTCTGCACGCGTTCGCGGTCCGCCTCGTTGAGGAGCTTTCCGAACTCCTTGAAGACCTTGTCGTTGGTGTAGATCATTCCCTCGAGCTTGTTCTGCAGCATGCGCACTTCGCGGCGCAGCGAGTCGATGCGCTGGTGCTCGGTGGCGTCGTGGATGATCCGGTCGATTTCATCCTTCGAAAGCCCGCCGGCCGGGTTGATCTGCACGCCCTGAGACGCGCCGGTGGCCTGGTCGCGGGCCGTGACGTTGACGATGCCGTTCGAGTCGATCGAGAACGTGACCTCGATCTGCGGCACGCCGCGCGGGGCCGGCGGAATGCCCACCATGTCGAACTTGCCGAGCGATTTGTTGTCGCGTGCGAACTCACGCTCGCCCTGCAGCACGTGCACCGTGACCTTGCTCTGGTTGTCGGCAACGGTGGTGAAGATCAGGGAGTTCTTGGTGGGAATGGTGGAGTTGCGGTCGATCAGCTTCGTGAAGACGCCGCCGTGCGTCTCGACGCCGAGCGACAGCGGCGTCACGTCCAGCAGCACCATGTCCTTGATGTCGCCGCGCAGGATGCCGCCCTGGATCGCGGCGCCGACGGCGACCACCTCGTCCGGGTTGATGTTGCGGTTCGGGTCCTTGCCGAAGACCTGCTTGACCGCCTCGATCACCTTCGGCATGCGCGTCTGGCCGCCGACCAGCACCACCTCGTCGATCTGTTTCGGCGTGAGGCCGGCCTGCTTGAGCGCGTCGTTGACCGGGTCGATGGTGCGCTGGATCAGGTCCTCGACGATCCGCTCAAACTCGCGCCGCGTCAGCACGGCGTTGAGATGCTTGGGGCCGTTCGCGTCGGCGGAGATGAACGGCAGCGTGACGCGCGTCTCCTGCTCCAGCGAAAGCTCGCATTTGGCCCGCTCGGCCGCTTCTTTCAGGCGCTGCAGCGCCATCCGGTCGTCCCGCAGGTCGATGCCGCTGTCGCGCTGGAAGGTCTCGATCAGCCAGTCCATGACCCGCTTGTCAAAGTCCTCGCCGCCCAGGTACGTATCGCCCGAGGTCGAGAGCACCTCGAAAAGACCGTCTTCGAGGCTCAGGATCGAGATGTCGAACGTGCCGCCGCCGAGGTCGTAGACCGCGATCTTCTGGTTCTGCCGGTTCTCGAGGCCGTACGCCAGCGCCGCCGCGGTCGGCTCATTGATGATGCGGAGCACGTCCAGCCCCGCGATCTTGCCGGCGTCGCGCGTGGCCTGGCGCTGCGAGTCGTTGAAGTAGGCCGGAACGGTAATGATCGCCTCGGTGACCGGCTCGCCGAGGAAGTCCTCCGCGAACGCCTTGATCTCCATCAGCACGAAAGCGGAGACCTCTTCCGGCGAGTACTCGCGGTCGCGGATCTTCACCTTCAGGTCGCCATTCCCGGCGGGGACGATCTGGTACGGCAGGATCTTCTTCGCCTGCGCCACTTCCTCGGAGTCGTACTTACGGCCGATCAGGCGCTTGATCGCGAAGACCGTGTTGAACGGGTTCGTGATCGACTGCCGCTTCGCGATCTGTCCGACCAGACGCTCGCCGTCCTCGGTGAAGCCGACCACCGAAGGAGTGGTGCGGCTCCCTTCGCGGTTCGAGATCACCTGCGGCGTCGTCACGTCGACGACGGCCACGCACGAGTTGGTCGTGCCCAGATCGATTCCGAGGATTTTTGCCATTCGTTGGGTGCAGCTACTCTACGTTTTCCGGGCCGCCAACCGCCACTTTCACCAGCGCGGGACGGAGCAGGCGGTCGTGGAGGAAATAGCCCTTTTGCAGGATGGCCACGACCGTGTGCGACGGCACGGACGGATCGTCCTCGCGCACCACGCCCTCGTGAATGTTCGGGTCGAAGTGCACGCCCGACTCATCGATCGCCTTGAGGCCATGCTTCTGCAGCACGTCATAGAGCTGCTTGTAGATGAGCAGCATCCCCTTGTGGAACTCGTCGCCCTGATCGGCGTGATCGAGCCCGCGGTCGAAGTTGTCGAGTACCGGAAGCAGGTCCTTCAGCGTCGCGGCCAGGGCGTACTTGAAGAACTCCGCCTTCTCGCGATCGGCGCGCTTGCGGTAATTCTCGAAGTCGGCCAGCGTACGCAGATAGCGATCGCGCGCCTCACGTACCTCGTCGCTGCTCGCGGTCCCGGCGGAGGGAGCATCGGTCGCGGCGACCGCTTCCTGCGCGGTCTCTTCCATCTCGCGCTCGATGTCTTCGACCGTGGCGCCGGTGTCTTCGATCACGTACGTACCGTCATCCTCGGTGCCGCTCTTCGGAGTGTTGTCATCCATCACTGTTTCTCTTCCTCTTCGATCTTCCGGCTCAACGCGCGGCTGAGGTAATCGACCAGCGGCGCCATGCGAGCGTACTCCATCCGCATCGGTCCGATGATCCCCACCATGCCCAGCGGTCCCGTATGCGTGCCGTAGCGGCGCGCCACGATGCTGAAGTCGTGCATGCGGGTGAAGTCGCTCTCCGCGCCGATCACGATCTGCAGCCCTTCTTCGCTGAGGCACGTTTCCAGAATGTCGATCAGTTTTTCTTTTTCCTGTAATGCCAGGAACGTCTTCCGCAGCGAAGCCGCATCGGCGTATTCGGGCTTGTTGAGAATCGAGGCCGCCCCTTCGACGTAGAGATCGTGCTCGAACGGCACCACGTCGTTGACCGCCTCGATCCCGAGCGAGATCGTCTTCTGCAGCATCTCGTCGTGCAGAGCCCGTTCCTGCTCGGTCATGCGGATCAGCCGCCGGCGGATCTGATCGAGCGTCGAGCCGGAGAACTCGGCCGAGATGTAGCGGCCGATCTTGTCGAGGTCGTCGCGCGAGAAGACGATGCGCGTCTCGATGACCTTGTTCACCACCACGCCGTTCGTGCCGACCATGACGCACTGGATCTTCCGCTCGCCGATCAGCACGAAATCCATCGAACGGATCGTGAACTGGAGCAGCGTCGGCATGAAGACCACGCCGACCTGGTCGCTGAGCTTGGAGAGGGCGCGCGACGCGACCTGCAGGATGTCGTCGATCTCGTGGGCGTGCTCGACCTGATCGTCGATCACTTCCCGCTCGCGCTGCGTGAGCGTGCGCGAGGTCATCAGATAGTTGATGAAGAAGCGGTAGCCGCGATCGGTCGGAACGCGCCCCGCCGAGGTATGCGGCTGGGCGAGATAGCCGAGGTCCTCGAGATCGGCCATGACGTTCCGAAGGGACGCCGGCGAGAGCTGGAAACGGCTGTTCTTCGAGAGAGTGCGAGAGCCGATGGGCTCGCCGCTCGCAATATGCTGCAGGACGATCTCGCGCAGCACCTCGCGGGCGCGGGCGTCGAGGTCATCTCCATGCAGGTCGAGGATCGGCATTGCCTTAGCACTCTCGCAATTCGAGTGCTAATCTAGGAATTGCAGTCACTGGTGTCAAGATGAACGGTCAGTATGCGTAAGCTCTTCCTGCTCATTATCTTCCTCGCGATGCCGGCCGCGGCCGTGACGGTCGACCGGATTGCGGCGGTGATCGACAACCAGGTGCTCACTGTCAGCGAGGTCGGGCAGATGGTGGAGATCCGCTTCTTCCCCCGCACTGCCGATACCGAGGACGAGCATCGCCGCAGCGTGCTGGAGGGGCTGATCGCGCAGGCGCTCCGCTTCCGCGACGTGGAGCGCTTCGGCGCCCAGGACATCGGCCGCGACATCATCGAAGCGCGCGTGGCCGAGATGCAGGGGCGCTTCGGATCCCCCGCCGAGTTCGAGGCCGCCCTCGCCCGGGCGGAGTTGACGCCGGACGAGGTCCGCGCGCTGGCCAAGCGGCAGTTGCAGGTCGAGGCGTACATCCAGGAGCGCTTCGCGCCGCTGGTCTTCGTCACCAACGACGACATCGCCGCCTACTACAGCGGCCCCTGGAGCGCGCAGCGCCGCGCCCGCGGCCTGGCCGTGCCACCGCTGGCCTCCGTACGCGAAGAGGTACGGACCGCCGTGCGCGCCTCCCGGCTGCAGGAAGAGATCGAAAAGTGGACCGGGCAGCTGCGCGCGCGGGCCAACGTTGATATCTACGCCTGGCGGTAGCGGCGCGTACAATCAACGCCATGATCCGGCGCAGCTTCCCCACTCTCCTTCTCGCGCTGCTCGCGCTCAGCGCGACCGCCGCCGAGACCCTCCCGTTCGTGAAGGACGACTTTCCCAAGGCGGTGGCGCTGTCGAAGGCGAAGAACATTCCGATCTTCGTCGAGGCGTGGGCCCCGTGGTGACACACCTGCCGCTCGATGCAGGCTTACGTTTACACCGATAAGTCGCTCGCGCGGTACGCCGGACGGTTCGTCTGGCTCAGCCTGAACACCGAAAACTCGGCCAACGCAAAGTTCCTGGAGCGCTATCCGATCCCGGCGCTGCCGACCATCCTGGTCCTCGACGCCAAACGCGACACGGTGACATCGCGTTACGTCGGCGGCGCGAACGTGGCCCAGATCCGGAAGCTGCTCGACGACGCGGAGAAGACCTATCGCGTGAAGGGGCAGTCGGCCGCCGACAGCCTGCTCGCCAAAGCCGATCGCCTCGCCGCGGAAGGGAAGAACGCCGAGGCGGCGAAGGCGTTCGAGGAAGCGATGGCCAACGCGCCTCTGAAATGGAGCGGCTATGGCCGCGCCACCGAGTCGCTGCTCTTCTCGCTAACCATGAACGGCGACCACGAGCGCTGCGCCACCCGCGCCCTCGAGATCTACCCGCGCGTGAAAGGCACGCCCTCGGCCGCGAACGTCTCGGCCATCGGCCTCTCGTGCGCGGCGTCGCTCGAAGAGACCCATGCGAAGCGGCTGTCGCTCGTCGGCGAACTGGAAAAAGCAGCGCGGGAGGTCTTCAAAGATGCGCGGATCCTGATGTCGGACGACGACCGCTCCGGCATGTACCTCGCGCTGATCGAAGCGCGCGACGCGGTCAAGGACGAAGAGGGCGGAAAGAAGCTGAAGGCGGAGTGGGCCGCCTTCCTCGAAGATGCGGCCGCGCGGGCGAAGACGCCGGAGCAGCGCACCGTCTTCGATTCGCACCGCGTCAGCGCCTATCTCGAAGTCGGCACGCCGGAGAAAGCCATCCCGATGCTCGAACAGTCGGAGCGCGATTTCCCCGACGACTACAATCCGCCGGCCCGGCTGGCCGGGATCTACAAAGTTCTGAAGCAGTACGACAAAGCGCTGGCCGCCTCTGACCGGGCCATGGCCCGCGTCTACGGCCCGCGCAAGCTGATCGTGATGAACGCGCGCGCCGAGCTGTTCGTGGCGATGGACGACAAGAAAGCCGCGCGCGAAACGCTGCAGCAGGCCATCGAGTACGCAAAGGCCCTCCCTGCCGGACAGCGGAGCGAGCGGCGGATCGCCATGCTCGAAAAGCGGTTGGGCGAGCTTCAGTAGTTCAGCTGCTCAGCAACTCAGCGATTCAGCTGTGCAGGCGGCGAGGCCAGACGCCGCTTCCTGAACAGCTGAACAGCTGAGTAGCTGAGCAGCAACCCCGCCAGCGTCGCCGCACTGATCCCCCTGCCGATCACGAACGAGCGCGGCCAGTACGAGAGGCGCACGCGATGCCTCCCCTCCTCCACGTGCACCGCGACAAAGGCGTGATTCGCGATCTGAGTCTCGACGCGCTTGCCGTCGACGTACGCGCGCCACCCTTTCCAGGCGGGGATGGAGGTCACGACCCAGCCGGCCCGCTCCATGGTCGCGTCGAGATCGTACTCGCGGACGTGCTCTCGAATCGTCACGCGCCCCGGTCCGTTGACCGCGTCCGCCGGACCGCCCGCCTCGATCCACGCGCGCTGCGCAAAGTCGCTCTCCTGCTGCATCTCTTCGAGCGCGTTCCGCGATCCGAGCCGCACCGTGCGAGGGACGAATGCGCGCGGCAGGACATTCAGATTCTCGAGCACGACCGCCCCCTTCTGCCGCGCGACCTCGCGCCATCCGGGCGGAGGCACGCCGCGATCCCAGGTGATCGCGTAGCGGACGTTGAGAAAGGAGAGGAACGGCCGGGTCAGGTCGTCGACCCGGTTGTACCAGACCGGCTGGTGGATCGACCAGAGCGGATACGTCGCGCGATAGCGGAGGAAGGTCATGGCCTGATACCCGCGCACGTCCTCGAGCTCGTACAGCGTGCTCGTACCGGGGATGAACGCGTTCCCATGACCGGTGATACGGAACGGCTCGCGCACCTCCTTCAGCGGCTCGAGAATGGGGATCGGCGGATAGGCGATCTTCGCGTCGAAGGTCTTGATGATGCCCCCTTCTTCGACCACCCGCTGCGCCACGACCAGCGCCACCAGGACGATCGCAAAGTGTTTCGGCCGCCTCGCCACGACCGCCGCTGCCAGCGCCAGCCCGGCGATCTCCGCCGCGATCTTGTATTGCCCCCACTGCAGCGGCGCATGATCGACGAAGCTCGCCTGCAACAAGTACAGATTTCCCGCCACGATGGCGGCCAGCACGGCCAACAGGAGTACCGGGGAGCGGGCGGGACGCCGGGCGGGACGCCCGCTCCTCGCGGCACTCACCGTGTCATTCTCACGATGGCAACGTTCCACCGCCAACGCCGCCAGCAATGCCAGCGCGAACGCGGCCGCAAAGGAGAAACGTTCATTCAGCGCGACGCTGAACAGCGGCAGTTTCTGCAACGGCCGCACGATCGGCTCGAACCCGCCGCGGGCGAGCAGACCGAACACCGCCAGCCCGGCGAAGAAACACGACTCACGCGAGCGAATCCGCAAAACCCCGAAAACCGCCAGCGCGAGAACGATGCTCCCGACGGCGGCGCTGTCGTACGGGATCAGCCGTGTCCCCTCGATCCGGCGGAAGAACAGGTACGGGAACGCGTCGGTGGCGATGCGCGCAACTACGTCACGTGGCGGCGCGGAACGATCGAGCGACAGGAAGGCCTCCGATTCCCGGTACGCATCCTCCATCGTCTGCGGCAGCGCTTCGAGCATCGGCAGCAGATGAATGGCACTGAGGGCGAGAGCCAGGAGGCCGGCGCCGACGACGGCCAGCGTCCGGCGGCGCACGATCACCAGCCAGTAGACTGCGCTGACCGTGACGACGTGCAACGCCGTCTCCGGGTGGCCAGTGAGGAGCAGCAACGTGAACGCGCTCGTCAGCAGCGGCAGTGAGCCGCGGCGTGCGCCGAGGAGACACCACGGCAGCCAGGCCCAGGCGAGACCGAGAGGCCAGAGCGCGAAAAAAGCCATGTTCGCCGCGAACGCAAATCCGACTCCCGCAACGAGCGCCGCCCCTTCACGGCAGGCCAGCTCGCGCGCGAAGAGAAAGGCGCCGACCGCGGCGATGAGATGGGTCATCGCGGCGGTGAAGGTGAAGCTGAGCGCGGGCGGCAGCAGACACGCCAGCAGGGTCAGTGGGTGGTAGGGCGCCGACTGCGACGCGGCCGCCAGCACCTCCCCCGAAAAAGTGAACGGACTCCAGAGCGGCCACTCCCCATGCGCCAGCGACCAATGCACCGCTTTGCGCCACGGGATCATCTGCATGTAGATGTCGGAGAGCGCGCCGTTGTGGGTCTCGCCGACGCCGTACGCGTCACGCATCCAGCTGAGCGGCACGGTCTGCCACGGATGATCGACCGGCCCGTACACGCCGCCGGTCAGCAACGCTGCACCGACGAAGGCGAACGGCAGGAAGAAGAGCAAGATGGCCGCGAGCCGCGACAGCGGCAGAACGCGCCGGTGCACCAGCGCGAGCGTGGCAAGCGCGGTCAGCGCATACGCGAGAAGCGGCATCGCCCGATCGTCCAGAGAATCCAGAAACCCGCCTTGAGCACCCCGGTCACCGTACCGCTGATCTTCGACTTCCCCACCCGCTTACGGTATCGCACCGGCACCTCCACCACCCGCGCGCCGAGCTGCAGCGCGCGGATCTGCATCTCCACGGTCCAGCCATAGCGGCGATCGCGCATGGCCATGTCGTCGAGCAGCGACCGTCGGATGGCGCGGTACGGCCCCAGGTCGGTGTAGCGATGGCCATGGATGCGGGCGATGAGGAAGGTCGCCAGCCGGTTGCCGAAGCGCTGCTGCGGCGTAAGCGCCCCGCGATCGACGTTGACGCGCGACCCGATCACGAGATCTGCGCGGCCGTTCGCGATCGGCGCCACGAGCGAGCGCATCTCAGCCGGATCGTCCGAGCCGTCGGCATCCATAAACAGAACAATGTCGCAATCATCCGTTAGCAGCCCCAGCGCCCCCGCGCACGCGGCCCCGTACCCCCGCTCCTCGACCCGCACCACGGCCGCACCGCGCGACCGCGCCACCTCGGCCGTGCGATCGCGCGAGCCGTTGTCACCGACGATGATCCGCGTCACCAGCGAGCGGTCGATCCCGTCGAGCACCGGCCCGAGGGAGAGCTCCTCGTCGAGAGCAGGGATGATCAGGGTCGTATGCATCGGGTCGTGCTGGGCTATCGAACGATTGAGCCGAAGGAAGTGATCATTCAACACTTCCTCGCTCAACAGCTCAATATCTCAACAGCCCTCCGCCTGAACAGCTGAAAAGCTGAGCAGCTCAGAACCTTTCATTGTTGACAAACTCGATCGACAACACTGACAATCTTGTGCATCATGCGAATGACCGCAGCCTCCGAGTACGGCTGTCTCGCGATGCAGGTCATCGGCGAGCGCGATCCGGAGCTCTGCAAGCGGCAGGAGATCGAGGATCGGTTCGCGATCCCGACCGCCTTTCTCGAACAGATCCTGCGCAAGCTGGCCGGCGCCGGGTTCATCGTGTCGAAGCGTGGCGCCGACGGCGGGTATCGCCTGGCACGACCGGCCGACCAGATCACCATCGCGGAGGTCGTCCGGACCATGGACGGCGCCCTCGCCCCCACCCGCAGCGTCTCGGTCAACTTTTATCAACCGAGCCCCGTCGAAGCCTCGGCCGCCTTTCACGATCTTTTCCGTCGTGTGCGCGATGCCGTCGCCGAGATCCTCGAAGAGACCACACTGGAGGACATCCTTGCACAGGAACGCAACGCAGAACGCCGCCGAAGCCGCGGCAGCGCTCGTCCCGCAGCTCGCCGCCGCCGAGCGTGAGCACGACCGTGCCGGCCTGTTCGCCGCGCAGAATCTCGAGCTGCTCATCGACGCCGGATTCCTCCGTCTGAACGTCCCCAGCGACTTCGCCGGCCTCGGCGAGACGCTGGGAGGAGCGGTCGAGGCGTTGCGCATCCTCGCGCAGGGATCGCCCTCCACGGCACTCATGCTCGCGCAACACGTCAACGTGCTCGCGCACTACCTCATCGATTCAGCACACGTCGCAGCGGAGCAGCGCGAGGCATACGCCGAGCAGCGCGCCTGGGCATTCTCCGCGGCGGCTAACGGCAAAGTGTTCGGCGTAGCGAACTCCGAGCCCGGCGCGGCCGGCAACGTCAAGAACTCGCGCGCGGAAGTGCGCGAGGGACGTCTCTATGGCGTGAAGTCCTTCTGCTCGATGGGCACCCGCGCGGATTACTTCATGGCAGCCGCCCGCGCCGGCTCGGGGAAAGTCGAATACTGGCTGGTCGAGAACGACGGCAGCGGCGTCGCCGTCGCCTCGCAGTGGGATGCCATCGGGATGCGCTCGAGCGCGAGCGTCTCGCTTCGTTTCGACGGCGCCCCCGCCCTGCGGCCGCTCGCCTACGAGGGGCTCATCGACGGCGTCAACAACCGTCATTGGTCGACCCTCTCCTTCACCGCCATCTTCATCGGCATCGCCGAATCGCTGCTCGACGACGTCACGCGCCAGGGGGGCGGTATCCTGCAGGCTACGGGCGCGGTCGATCTCCATCTCACGCTGCAGGCCTCGCGCTCGATGCTCCGTCACTGCGTCGCCACCGAGCCCGACCCGACCACCGGCGCCTATCGAAACCTGGTCCGCGACACCAAGCTCTTCGTGACCCGCTCGCTCGCCCAGCACGCCTCTGCGCTCTATCTCGCACAAGGAGGCTCGGCGTACCGCTTTGACGCGCCGTTCTCGCGCAAGCTGCGCGACCTTCTGGCCGGCCCCGCCCTGCGCCCCCCCGTCGGAGTCAGTTTCGACGAGCTCTGGGCCGAGCTGTCCGGGTAACCAATTCCTGCAGAGCCCTCAGAAGTGCCACGGCCGTTCCCCGGGAACCCGAGGAACCTTTCCCGCCGAACGCACAAAAAATAGAGCGGGCCGCATTTCTGCGACCCGCTCAACTGGGTCCGGCCAGGTGCGCCGCTGGCACGGCCAATGGCAGCCAGTGGTGGTCAGCCGTGGGAGATCGAGAGAGAGATTCGCAGGCCCCGCGACTAATTTTTTCGTCAGATCCGCTTCGGAGAGCTGCCAACCCTCACCGAACCCACATGCATGATAGTGCATCAGAGTCGCGCTGTCCACACTTCCGTCATTACTGACTCGCATATGTTCCGTTACTGAGAAGTGCCACTTCGGCGAATGAGCTTGCGCGCAAAGTACGCCGCCCCTCCGATTCCGATCAGAACGGCCACGATTGTCAGCACCCGCGACCCCGGATCGTAGATATTCGGATAACGGATCATGTTCAGGATCTGCACCCCGCTCACGACGAGGAAGAGCCCGATCCGGACCGTATAGACGATCGCCGACGGCTTGTATTTACGGATGCTGTCGCTCCAGAGTATCCAGAGCATCACCGTCATTGTGGCGATGGCCATCGCCCCCGGCGTCATCATCCCAGCGTCTCGTACTCGTCCGGCTTGTAGCCGAAGACGACCTTTTTCTTCCCGATCGCCAGCGGCCGCTTGATCAGGTTCGGTTCTTCTTCCATCAGGTCGAGCGCCGCCGCCCTGGTCAGCTTGCCGGTGTCCAGCCCGCGCGCCTTGAAGGCGGGGCTGCGCGTATTCATCACCGTCTCGAGCCCATGCTCATCGATCAGCTTGCTGAGTAGCTCGCGCGGCGGCCGCTCCTTCGCCAGATTATGCTTCTTCAACGTAAACCCGCGACCTTCCAGGTCGCTCACCGCCTTGCGGCAGCTCGTTCAGGTTGGTTTCTGCCAGAGCTCGATCGTCGTCATGACTTTTTCCTCACCCACCAGGCATTCGGGTCCGCTGCCGCGGCCGGTGTGGCGGCCGCCTGAGCGTACTTTGGCGCATGCTCGTCGAGCATCGCCTGCACCTCGGGCGTGCACGTCCCCCCGCACTCCCCCATCGTCGCCGTGGTCCGGTTCGCCACCTGCGTCAGGGTATGCGCCCCCTCGCGGATGGCCCGCTCGATGGTCTTGTATTTGATGTTGTTACAGCGGCAAACAGTCCGGAGACCGCGGATTGCCGGATGCACACTCTCCTGGTCATCCATTCCGGGCGAGGCTAACACACCGGGGCGGCGCAGATTTCCTCCCGGAAGGTTGCATCGGTTCAAGACCGCCGCCGCCCGCCGGTGGGAGATTGCGCTGACTTCTGCGCTGACTACGACGCCAGCGTCGCCGTCACGTTCGCCAGCAGTTGCTGTGCGGAGCATGGCTTGTTGATGATCACCCGCACCTGATGGAAGTACTTCGTCAGCTCGAGGACGTAATCGCGGGCGAAGCTCGTCACGATGATCACCGTCTCGTTGCGCTTCTCCTTCCGGAGCCGCTCGAGCAGCGGGAAACCGTGACTCTCATGGAGGACGAGGTCGAGCACCACCACGCCGTATTCGTTTTTCTCGAGCAGCGCGAGGCCGTCATCGGCGTTCGCGACCGCCGCCACGACCAGCCCGTGATCGCGCAGTGCCGTCGATACTTCATGGCTGTACGCCTGATCATCTTCGACCAGTAGAACCTGTTGATTGGAGATCATCGTCGTTTACCGGCCCTCTGTTCAGTATAAGACAACGCGACGGCGGAAATCAGAGGGTACAAAGCAGAGCTGCTCCGCTCAGCCTGTTGATCCCCCGGCACTCACTTCTGCCTTCTGCCCTCTGCCTTCTGCTTTCTCCGCCGCCGGCTCGCTGAGCACGGCCTGCCGCACGAGGTTCGCCCGCTCCTGCGCCGCGTTCGCCCCTTCGCGCAATGCGTCGCTGCCGTTCCCCTCGTGATGCTGGGCCACGTGGTCCGCTGCCTGGCGCAGCAGCATGACCCGCTCTTCCAGCGCCCGGATGGCGTTCCAGAGCGAGTCCTCGATCGCTTCATCCATTTCGGCGAGGAGGCTCTCCACGCTGTATGCGTGGCCAGTGTGGCAGCGGAAGCGGAGCGGGATCGCGTCCTTGATCTGCAGCAGCACGCCATGACATTCGGGGCAGGCGTAATTCGACGCCTCCCCCAGCTTGCACACTCCCGCCTCGAGCGCGTGGTCTTCCTTGGCGATGTCCACTTCGATCTTCACGTCTTCCGGCACGGCGAGCTCTCCTTCCGGCGCATCGGCCCGCGTTGCTGCGAGGCGCACCAGCAACGGCGCGATTTGAGCGGCGGACACGACGTGATCGACCCGCACGTTACGTTTCGCGCTCTCCGGCATCGAAGGCAGCCACGCCTCGGCCGGGTCCTGCACGATGGCCGTCCCACCGAGCTGCTTGACTGCCCACAGGCCCGACGTCCCATCGTCGAGACGGCCGCTCAGAACGATCCCGACCACGCGCGGCCCATACGTCTGCGCGGCCGACCGGAACAGCGGATCGACTGCCGGCCGGAAGCGGTTCTCCTTCGGGCCGCGGGTCAGGCGCATCCGTCCCGGCTCGATGATCAAATGATGATCGGGCGCGGCCACGTAGACCCGTCCCGGCTGGATCCGTTCCCCGTTCTGCGCCATCACTGCGGTCAGTGGCCCGGCCGCGCTGAAGATCGTCGGCAGCACCCCCGGCGAATCCGCCGCGGCATGCACCACCACGAAAACCGCCCCCGCAAAGTCTGCCTGCAGCCCCGCCAGAATCGTCCGGATCGGATCGATCCCACCAGCCGAAGCCCCGATCACAATGATGTCTTTCCCTGGCACACACCCTCCTGCCAGCCAGGGACACCGCAGGATTGGTACCAGTGATGAGGTTTCACTAAGTACAGCTTCCCGGAAGTGAGTGTCCAGTATCAGTCGGCACGTGAGAGAGCGTCTTCCGCGGCGGCAAGAACCTTCGCGAATGATGATCTGGACCAGCGGAAAGGATGCGCGTGTTCGTTCCATTCAGCAATGAACGAGTGATGTTTGGTTTCAAGATCTGCGAGATCTCGGAAGTTCGGAGCTGCGAGTCGCTTTCGTTGCAGAATCGAGAACCACTGTTCGATCTGATTCATCCAGGAGCAGTGGACGGGCGTGAACTGAAAGCGGAACCGCGGGTGCGATTCGAGCCACGCCAGAGCCTTCTTACCTGAGTGCATGCGCGGGTTGTCGTACACGATGTGGATGAGTGTCTTCCTGGCGCTTCCGTGGTCGGCAGACTCCGATGACGCTTCCGCTCTGAATGTCGCAGGCTCCGAACAACTGGAGAGCCCCGCTCCGTCGGTATTCGTGTTCCACTCTCACGGGAGTATCCGGCCGCGCGGGCCGGGTGGCGAACTTGCGGGTCCGTGGTAGCAATGAGGTCTTCTCGTCAACGCACAGGACACGCTCGTTTGGTTCCAGCTCACGCGTGTAGAAATCACAGATCTCTTCGGTCCGTCGGCGAAACTCTTCATCTCGTGGTTTTGCCGCATTCAACCAGTAGCGACTTCTCCATGGCTTGAGGCGATAGGACCCCAGAATCCGCTGGACAGATTGCGGAGAGATCGTCTCCACGATCTCGTCGCGCTGAAGTGTTCGCGCCAGCTCCGCGCATGTCCACAGCGATAGCGATCGTTGCTGATCGTCAGGAAGGTCGCACGCCAGCTTGACCAAGTGCGCGGCTACCGCCGGGGGAAAAAGTCGGCGGACGCCCGCCGCGCGGCTCATCGAAAAGCCCCGCCACTCGTTTTCGGCAGAATCGTTGAGCCCACTTCCGAACGATTCGACGACCTCGCCGAACGTCTCGCCCAACTTCCGAGAGTGACTGTCCTGCGGCCACTCCGAGAATGATCCTTGCCCGAACTACGAGCCCATGAGCCACGGCATGCGAGCGGGCGATCGTCTCCAGCTCTTCGCGCTCGCTCGCGTCCAACTCAATCCGAATCGGTGTCTCCCACCCCATCCCACACCTCCCTCACCGGATCGCTCTATTCTACTGGACACCCACTTCCGGGAAGCTGTACTAAGGATGCGGTGCGGCTCCTCGTGAAGCAGATGAGACGCAGCTCGACCGACCATCGCCCTCGCCGCAACGCTACACTCGCCCGATGTCCGCCTCCCCCGATCAGCCCCTCCGCGACGACGTACGCGCATCCGACGGAAGTCGTCCGCCGCACGCTCCTCCAGAAATACACGCGCATCGGCGAGCTGCTCGCGCGCCGCGATGGCGACCTGACCATTCCGTGAGGAGCGCGAGACTGTCGCCGAGCTGCGCCGCGAGATCACCTCGGCGTGGGAGACCGATGAAGTGCGTCACACGCGGCCGACGCCGCTCGACGAGGTGAAAGGCGGCCTGTTCGTCTTCGAGCAGACGCGGTGGAACGCGCTGCCGCGATCCC
This sequence comes from Thermoanaerobaculia bacterium, assembly GCA_036398925.1. Lineage (GTDB taxonomy): Bacteria > Acidobacteriota > Thermoanaerobaculia > Gp7-AA8 > Gp7-AA8 > DASWOB01. The sequence continues at coordinate 6,194 of DASWOB010000085.1, read as the reverse complement.
TCCGCGCGCGCGACGCCACGCTGCGCACGCACACCGCCGCGCGCTCCCGACTGACGCCGCACCGATCCGCTTCGGCTCCTGGATCGGCGACGATCGCGACGGAAACCCGAACGTCACCGCCGCCGGACCGTCGACGCGGGTCGCCGCCGATCTCTATCTTCGCGACATCGATGCGCTCCGCTCCGAGCTGTCGATGAAGTCCGGCTCGGAGGAGCTGCTCGAGTGGAGGCGCTGGAAGTCCTCCACGGTTCCGCGTCGGGCGCCAACGTGCCACGGATCGGAGTGGTCCTGCTCGACCTCAAGCTGCCGCGGGTCGACGGCCTGCAGGTCCTGCGCGCGATCCGCGGCGGCGACCGCACGCGGCTGCTGCCGGTCGTCGTGCTCACTTCCTCGCGCGAAGAGCACGACCTCATCGAAAGTTACAAGCTCGGGGTGAACAGCTACGTCCGGAAGCCGGTCGAGTTCGACGCGTTCGTCGAAGCGGCCCGCCACATCGGCATGTACTGGCTCCTCCTCAATGAACGCCCTCCCACGGAAAGGCCGTACTCCCCATGACTGATCTCCGCCTCCTGCTCATCGAGGACTCCGACGACGACGCCGAGCTGCTCATGGCGGAGCTGACGCGGTGCGGCTACCGCTGCGACACCACGCGCGTGAGTACGCGCGAAGGCATGCGTGACGCGCTCGACGCGTCGATGTTCGACGTCGTCATCTCCGACTACCGCATGCCGCAATTCACCGGCTCCGATGCGCTGGAGATGGTGCGTGCGCGCTACTCACGGCTTCCGTTCTTCATCGTCTCCGGCACGATCGGGGAGGAGCTGGCGGTCGATCTGATCCGCAGCGGAGCGAGCGACTACGTGATGAAAGGGAAGCTCGCCCGCCTCAGCCTGACCGTGGGCCGCGAGCTGGCCGGGGCGCGTCTGTCGCGGGAGAACGCCAGCCTCACGCACGACCTCGAGCGCACGAGGGAGCGGCTCGCTGAAACGATCGCGCTCGCGCCGGTCGGGATCTGCCACACCAGCCTCTCCGGACGCTGGCTGATGGTCCACGAGGCGCTGTGCGACATCCTCGGCTACTCGGCCGAGGAGCTCCGCCGCAAGACGTTCGCCGAGCTCACGCATCCGGACGACGTCGCCATCAGCCTCGCCTCGCGCGACGCCATGCTCCGTCCCGGCGGCCCTGCGTTCCGCACCGAGAAACGCTACATCCGCAAAGACGGGTCGGTCGTCTGGACGTACGTCGCCTCTACGCCGGTGCGCGATCCGGACGGCGAGGTCGAGTACTTCCTCACCGTCATCTCCGACATCACGGAACGCCGCCGCACGCAGGAAGAGCTGCGCCGCCGCGCGCTGCAGCAGCAGGCCATCGCGCTGTTCGGCCACATGGTCTTGGCCGGCTGTTCGCGAGAGATGCTGCTCGAGGAACTCACTGGGCGGCTGCTGTCGTTGACGGACGCCGACGCGGCCGACATGTTTGGGGTAGCGCCGTCGGGCGAGGCGCGCCTCCTCGCGTCCGCCGGAGGCTGCCGGACACGGTCGTTCCGGAGATGGACGCCGGCAGCAGGTCGCCCGTCGGTCATGCGCTCGCGATCGGCGTGACGGTCAACGTGGCGTCGCTGACCGGCGAGCAGCCGTTCGTCGTTCCGGCGATGCTGCAGGACGCCGGTATCCGGAGTTTGCTGATCGTTCCGATCGGCGGAGGGGCGGATGGACTGTTCGGGACCGTCGGCGTCTACTCGCGGACGGCGGGGCAGTTCGGCGCGGAGGACGAGGCGTTCCTGTCGGCCTGCACGCACGTCGTCGCCGAGGCGGTGCAGCGCCAGAAAAACGAGACCGTGCTGCAGGTGACGGCACGGCAGCAGAGTGCGCTGGCCGAGATCGCCGGCCGCTTCCGGCGCGAGCCGGTGGACCAGCCGATCCGTGCGTGCAACGTCATCGCCCACGCGCTCGAAACGGAATACGCCGCGTATCTCGAGATCGACCGCAGCGGCGAGTTCGCGGTCGTCGTCGACGCCGCGACGTGGCTCGGCGGACCGGGCGCGCGCGTCCCGCTGAACGGGACCCAGGCGGCCTACACGATCGAGACGGCGGGGCCGGTGGTGATCGCCGACTTAGCGACGGAGACGCGCTTCAACGCGCGGCCGTACTTCGAGAAATACGGTCTGCGCTCGGAGATCAGCGTCCCGGTGCGCGGACACAGCGGGATTCTCGGCGTGATCAAGGTCGCCACGCACACGCGCCGCGACTTCAACGCGGACGCCGTGCCGTGCCTGCAGGCGCTCGCCGATCTCGTCGCCGAGGGGCTGGAGCGGCGCAAGACGCACCGCGAGCTCGCCGCCTCGCGCGAGCGGTACCGCAACGTCTTCGAGGGCGCGGCGGAGGTGATGGTCACGATCACGCCGACGGGCCGGATTCTCACGCTGAATCAGGCCTTCGAGCGGATCACGGGGTGGCCGATCCGTGAATGGATCGGCCGTGACTTCATCGACCTGATTCCAGAGGACGACCGCGAGCGGTCGGTGACCCATTTCGCCGACGCGCTGCGCGACGGGCGCGGCGCCGCGAGTACACGGGTCTTCACGGCTGACGGCGGCACGCGCGACATCGAAGGGTCGTGGGTGGTCGCGACCACCGATGGCCGGGTGGACGAGATCTTCGGCTTCGGCCGCGACGTCACCGAGCGGCTTCGCATCGAGCAGGCCCGCGCGCGGCTGGCCGACGAGCTGTCGCTCATCCTCGACTCGGTCGCCGAGGGGATCTACCGGTTCGACGCGAACGGGAACTGCTCGATGATCAACCGCGCCGCCGTGGACATGCTGGGCGGCGTACGTCCGTACTTCCCTCGCGCCGCTCGATCCGGCCGGCGCCGATGAAGGGAAAGCGATGCCGCGCCTCCTGGAGCTGGTCTCGTCGCGCCAGTCGGTCCACCTGACCGAGGGGACGTTCGTCAGCCGCAACGGCCGCGTGCTGCCGGTCGAGTTTTCGGTCGCGCCGCTCGTGCGGCACGACGAGCTGCTCGGCGGAGTGGTCTGCTTCTGGGACATCTCGCGCCGCCGCCAGCTCGAAACCTAGCTCGAACAGGAGCGCCGCCTGAGCAGCCTCGGCAAGCTCGCCGCCAGCGTCGCCCACGAGTTCAACAACGTGATGATGGGCATCGGCCCCTTGCGGAGATCATCGGCAGGACCGCCCCGCGCGAGCTCAGGCCTGCATCGCAGCACATCACCGAGGCCGTGCGGCGCGGCAAGCGCATCACGGACGAAATCCTCCCGCCCCTCCGGCCGCCTCTCCGCTCGACGCGACGCAGTGGCTGTCGAAAATCGAGCCGGAGATGCGCACGGTGCTCACGGCCTCGCACTCGCTGTACGTCGACGTGGAGCCGGGAGTGGCCATGCTCGGCGACGCCACGCAATTGAACCAGGTGGTCCTCAACCGGACCGTGAACGCACGCGATGCGATGGCGCCGGGCGGCTCGCTGTTCGTCTTCGTCCGCGCCAGCGACACGGCCGCCGTGCAGAGTTTCGCCCTGCCGCGGGAGGCCGGTGGTTACATGCACATCTCCGTTCGCGACACCGGCAGCGGTATCGCGGGCGAGAACGTCGCTCACATCTTCGAGCCGCTGTTCACGACCAAGCGCTCCGGCACCGGACTCGGACTGCCGATCAGCCGGCAGATCATCAAGCGTCACGGCGGCGAGATGTTGTCGAGACCGAGCCGGGGAAGGGCACGACGTTTCACCTCTTCCTGCCGCGCACGACGACGCAACCGGCGGCGACCGGCGTCGCGGCCGGGCAAAAAGCGATCCGGCGCCTGCCCGCCTCCACGCGCGTGCTGCTCGTCGAGGACGACAGCCATGTCGCGGCCGCGCTGCTGCTCGCGTTGCGCGACGCGGGCGCGAGCGTGCAACACGTGGGGAGGGGCGAGGCCGCGGTCGCGGCGCTCACCTCGGGGAACATCGACGCAGCCATCGTCGACATCGGCCTGCCCGACATGGAAGGCACCAAAGTGTACGAGCGCGCCGGCCGGGCCACTCGCATTCCGGTGGTCTTCTCGACAGGCCATGCGGAGGAAGCGAAAGTGGCCCCGTATCTCGGCGAGCCACACGTCGCGTACCTCCTGAAGCCGTATCCGATCGACCTGTTGATCGACACGCTGGCCACCGTCATCCCTCCGGTGCAGGAGAGTGACGCGACGCCGGCCGAGCGCCTGGCGGTTTCGGGTTGAGCGACCCGGCATGGTGCGAACAGGGGGAGATGACGCCGCAGTAGTCGACGCAATGCGCGCCATGCCATAGTGCCCGGCTGCAGCCGTGGGCCGATTTCGCAGGAAACGCGTCGCTGAAACGTGCTTGGAGCGTGGAACGGGAGGACATCGCGCCAGGAGCCATCGATAATGCTGCATCTCGCCACCGAGTCCATGCGCACAGGTCATCTGCAGCTTGCCGAAGCTGCCGTGAGAACTCCTCGCCAGCGACAGCGCGCCGGCAGCGGCATCGCTGCTCATGGAGATCCGTTTCGAGCAAGGATGGATGAGCGACGTCGCGTATCTGGCGCGGGAGCGGTTTCGTGTTGCGCTGCCTGGCACGCGTCTCGACCGCGCGGCGGCCTTGCGAATGCACGTTGCTCGAGTCGTTTCGGGCGCGGAGCCCGGCGAGGCCCTGCAACCGATGCACGGCATAGCCGCCGCGGCACGGTAGACGCTGCACGCGCCATCCCCTTTCCGCCGAGCGAGACAGGCGCGCGAGCGATTCTCGCGGCGGCGCTGCAACAGCAGGGCGAACTCATGGCTGCCGCCGTCGAGTATGAAAAAGTGCGGACAACGCACCTGCAGCATCAGGTACGGCCATTCCTCGGCGAGCTGTTGTCGGTCGGCTTCCTCTCGGGCGTGAAACAAAGCGCCCGCGCCCAGAGGACGGCGCACGCGATCGTCGACGAGTTGCAGACCGGTGACCCGGGCGACCTGTCATCCGCTCTGCACCATCTGTCGATCGCCAACGCCGACGCAGGCAACTGGAACGAGGTCGTCACGACGCTCCAGCAGAGCATCGCGGCCGACGACGCGCGAGGCGACTGGCTGGCAGCGACGTCGAAGCGCATCGAGGCGGTGAGCTGGCGGGTCGAGGAGGAGTGGAGACGAACCGGCGAGGCGCCGCCCGAGGTGGTGCAAGAAGCCCTGCAAGAGCTGCAGACGGCCGAGGAGCGCCTGAACACCATGCAGACACTCTAGGCGCAGCGTGTTCTGATGGTTCTCCATCAGACGCGCGCGGTGGCCTTCCAGGCAGGCGGACGGCTCGGCGACGCGCTCGAATCGCTGGTGACGTTCGGCGCGTTCGCCGAACGGCTCGGGTCGCGCGTGCACCTCCGGAACTTCCACACGCAGGCCGGACTGATCCTGCATACCATTGCATGTACCAGGAATCGCGAGGCCGTGGAGCTTGCGCAACTCCACTTCGACGAGGCGCTCCGTCAGTGGAAGGAAACCGTCAGCGCGTCGCAGATCGCCAATGCGGCTTACCTTGCGGCCGCCAACGAGCGCGTTTTCGATTCTCGATGCGGCAAACGCTGGAACGCATCGGGCGCGAGCGTTCGAGCTGCTTCGTGAGGCCGATCGTCACGTCGCCGATCTGCAGATGCGGTACGTCGAGCCGGGCGCGGAGGCTGCGCAGAACGCGCGTATCGCGCTGCACGGACAATGGGCGAAGGTGTACGAGCTCGCGTTCGAGCTGTCGCCGTTCGACCAGACCGATCCGGCCGAAGCGTTCCCATGGGTGGAGAAGTGGAAAGGGCGCGCCTTCGCCGTTACCCTCGGCGTGCGCCTGCTCCCGGTGCCATCGGGCATCCCGGAGCAGATCCTCAGCGCGGAGCGGAATGCGATCGAGGCGTTGACGAATGCCGTGACGTTCGAAGAGATCGCGGGTGCGCGCGACCGTCTGCTGGAGGCGTGGGCACTGCTCGCAGCTTCGCGGAAGCAGCCGAGTACGTCGACCTGCGCGAAGGGCGCCCGGTTTCCTTCTCCGCTCTCACCGAGCTGCTCGCACATGAGGAACTGCGCCTCGCTTAGTACTTCATTCGCTAAATTCGGTCACGCTGCTTGCGGCAGGAGGTTGAGCTTGTCGAGATAGCGGCGCAAGTCGTCGCGCGTGAACTTCCACTTGAACGGCGTGGCCAGTTTCGAGAATCGTTCCTGAAAGGCGAG